>NZ_JBIAHS010000003.1:164907-828457 GCF_042870755.1 Streptomyces sp. NPDC006365 | reverse complement strand
CCGGTGTCCTTCGTGAACGTGCTCTTCGTCAGCTTCGCGATGTCCTCCATCTGCGGATTACCGACCATCAGCACATTGATGCTCTCGCCGTCACCGGAGCTCGAGGAGCCGCCCGCCCCGCTACAGGCGACCAGCAGTGAGCCTGCGGCCGTGGCCGTGGCGATGACATGGATCATTCTTCGTGTGCGCATGACTGACTCCAGGAGTGTTCGAGGGCATGGGGAACCAGGACCCCCGGCCTTACGGGGTGGAATGGGGAGACGAACTGCGGCTCAGGCCTGGATGACCTGGGGACCCAGCAGTGCGTATCGGTGGGCCTCGGAACTGTGCAGCCCCGTGTCGGTGACGATGGCTTCAAGATCCGTCACGTCAGCGAATCGGCAGAAGCTCATGGCGCCGAACTTCGCATGGACACCGGAGAAGACCCGGCGTTTGGCGACCCGCATCACCTGGGCCTTCACCTCGCTGACGGCAGGATCTGGGGTGGTGAGTCCGTATGCGCGGGAGATGCCGTTCGCGCCGACGTACGCCAGGTCGATGGTGAAGTCGGAGAGCATGCGGGTCGCCCAGTGGTCGACCGTGGCCAGCGTCCCGCCACGCACCCTGCCGCCGAGCAGCAGCACGGTGATGTTCCGGGCGGAGGCCAGGTCCGATGCGGTGGCCAGCGAGGAGGTGACCACGGTCAGTGGTCGCTCGCGGGGGAGGGCGGCGGCGATGAGCTGCGGGGTGTAGCCCTCGTCGATGTAGACGGTCTCGGCGTCTCCGAGCAGCGCGGCTGCGGCGGCCGCGATCCGGGACTTCTCGGGGACGTGCTCGGTTGTACGGAAGGCGAGCGTGGTCTCGAAGCCCGCGCTCTCCACGGGATGGGCACCGCCGTGCGTACGCCGGACCAGCCCTTGCGACTCCAGCAGGTTCAGATCGCGCCTCACGGTCTCCTTGGAGACCCCGAGTTCGGCGGCGAGTTTGCCGACGTCCACGGATCCGGAACGGCGTGCCGTTTCCAGAATTCCGCGTCTTCGTTCCTCGGCGTCCACGGCGACACCTCCGTTTCACGGCTCTGGGCGCTCTACCCGCGGCGGCTGTTTCCCGGAGCCCGGCCCGATCGGGCTCTGGTGGCCCAATTTCTACAAGGGGAATGCCCCTACTGACCAGGTTCGTCGTAATGCAGTTGATGACCGAATGTGCCCGTATTTCGGAGTGCGGAGCCCCTGGATGATGCGGTGGAGGGTTCCGCCGGGCGGGAGGCTGCTGCCCGCTCGACGGCGGGTGTGTGCCCGTTTGCTGCCCGTTCTTCCGAACGGATCCGGACACCCGGCGGGATCCGTGGCAAACATCCGGCCACCCGCGGGGTCGGCTGATGCGGCGGCGCAGCGGCGGGGGCACGGAAATGAGTGCGGCCCGCTGCGCGTCAGGGACGCAGCGGGCCTCGGTGGATGTGCAACCGGGTCGGTGGGCAGAGCAGCGCATCGGCTGAACTGGGGTGTTGCAACGAGTCCTGGAACTTGAGCTGGGCGGAGTCCGCCCCGAGGAGTGTCATGAAGGGGCAGGCGCCATCGAACCCAGCAGCATCGTGCCGATGCCCAGCAGGCCGAGTTGACCGAGTTTCCTTGGTGAGCCCGCGGATGTCCTCGACCGACCCCCGCTCGAACCACTCGGCGATGTGCGGCTCGACGCGCCGGGGTCGCAGAAGGTGCGGACGGCGTCGCGTACCGCCCGCTCGTCCGGGGTCAGCAGGCTGTCGAGTTCCACGAGGTCGAGGGGGTCGGCGGGGCGCGCGGCGTGCTGAGCGCGCATCAAGGTCTCCAGGGGTCGGAAGGGGAGGGGAAGGGGGCCGCCGGCTGGGGGAGTGGCCGGCGGCCCGGTTCCACAGTGGCCGTCGGGTTGCTTACGACGTGGCCGTCGGGCTGATGATGAAGTTGCTGAAGCCGCCGTTGCGTTGAGCGATCCCACTGATGACCTCGTTGACCTGTTCCAGCGGGTACACGTGGTGCTCCAGGGGACTGAGGTCGATCACGCCGGCCTCCACCAGGTCGGCCATCGCCTGGCCCTCTCCGGAGGTGAACCAGGCGGATCCGATCAGCCGCAGCTGCTGGTCCATCATCCGGTGGATGTCGACAGGCAGGTCACCAGCCATGGCGCCGATGTTCACCGCGATGCCGCCGCGCGCCATCGCCCGCATCCCGGCCAGGAACGTCTCGTGCGGTGCACCCGGGCCGAGCGCGTCGATGTAGATGTCGGCGCCATAGCCGTCGGTTTCCTCACGTATCCACTCGTCGAGCGGTCCGTCGTTCAGGGAGTGCAGATGCAGGCGGCCGTTCGCCACCTTGCCGACCTGGTCGAGCAGTTGCCGGTCGCGTCCGGTGCCGTAGACGTGCGTCAGGCCGAAGGCGGGGGCGAGGAGGGCCGCCCCGATGCCCAGAGTGCCGCTGATGCCGTTGATCAGGACCGTCTTCCCCGGCCCGGCGCCGGCCTTGCGGAGGGCGGAGTACATGGTGCCGAGGTAGCCGAAGCGGGCGGCGGCCTCGAAGGAAAGGTTGTCCGGCAGCTTCACCAGTGCGTACGCCGGTGCCACCATGTGCTCGGCGAGGCCGCCCTGGTACCGGTCCAGCAGGTCGATCGCGGTCGACGAAAAGCCGAAATATCCGGCGAAGGCGTAACTGGCGCAGTTGATCGAGTCGTTGTTGCGGCACGAGCGACAAGCCCCGCAGCTCCGGCCCGGGTTGACGTACACCCGGTCGCCGACCTCCCATCCCTGGACACCCTCGCCGACCGCCTCGACCACGCCCGCCGGGTCAAGGCCGAAGATCGCCGGAAGGGTCGGCAGGGGGCTGTGCGGGAACCAAGTGGTCCACATGTTCAGGATGTTGGCGAGGTTCGGAACGATGTTGACGGCGTGCACGGCCACGCGGACGTCGCCGGGGCCCGGCTCGGGAACGGGGAGTTCCTCGATCTTCATGGGCTCGCCGACGTGGTGCATCCGGGCGGCTCGCATGGTCGCACTCATGACGTCTCCTCGGGTATGGGTGGAAAGACGGCGCCAACTGCGGTGTCGTCTCTGCGAGTTGTGGGAGTGGTGGGAGTTGTGGGGAGTGGGTCAGTCGTCGGCCAGCGTCGTCAGCCGCTGCCGCTGGAGCTTCCCGGTCGCTCCTCGGGGCAGCGCCGGTACGACGCGCAGTCGCCGCGGCCACTTGTGCCGGGCCAGCCGGCCGTCGAGGTGGGCGCGTATGTCGTCCAGGGACGGTTCACCGCTGTCGGCTACCAGGAAGGCGGTCACGATCTCGCCCCAGACCGGATCCGGCGTCCCGGACACCGCGACCTCGACGACGCCCGGCAGGTCGATCAGCGCGTTCTCGACCTCGGCGGGGTCGACGTTCTCGCCGCCGGTGATGATGGTGTCCTTGACCCGGCCGACGACTTCGATCCGGCCCTCGGCGTCGGTCCGGCCCCTGTCCCCGGTGTGGAACCAGCCGTCGGCGTCGGTGGCGGGCCGCGGCCCGGAGGCGGTCCAGTAGGACGACGCGACCGACGGTCCGCGCACCCAGATCTCGCCGACCGCGCCGGCCGGGGCGGTCGATCCCGCCTCGTCCACGACCAGGAGCTCGACATGCGGCACGGGACGTCCCGCCACGGTGGCCGGTTCCGCGTTCGCGTCGGGCGCGGAGTACGTCACGCCGGCGCTGGTCTCCGTAAGGCCGTAGGAGTCGGCCACTCCGACGCCGCGCTCGTTCAGCTGTGCCCTGATCGCCGTCTGGGCCGGTGCCCCGCCGGAGAGGATCCACCGCAAGGTGTCCAGGTCGCCGCTTGTGAAGCGAGGATGGCGGGCCAGCAGGGCGGCCATGGCGGGTACGGCGAAGGCGCAGGTGACCCGGTGGTCGCGTACGAGGTCGAAGAACAGGTCCGGGTCGAACTTCGGGGCCAGCACCACTGTCCCGCGACGCGCCCAGGTGTACTGAGGCAGCCCGCCCAGAACGGCGACGTGGGCCAGGGGCGTGGAGACAAGGGCGGTGTCGTCCTCGCCCACGGGGAGCCGCGACAGTCCGTTGACCATGCTCCAGTACAGGTTGGCGTGCGTCAGCGCTACGCCCTTGGGGCGGCCGGAGGTTCCAGAGGTGAACGCGATGACCGCGACGTCGGAGCCGGCCGGCGGCTTCAGGCCTTCCGAGGCGGGCGCGGACGGCTCGTCGCCGGGGTGCAGCTGCTCCCACGTCAGGCGGAAGCTCGTACCACCGCCACCGCCACCGGCAGGGCGGGCGCTCAGGAACCGTTCGTCGCCGATGACCGTACGCGGCGCCGTCTCCTCGCAGACGACGGCCAACTCGCCGCCGGCCACCTGAGGATGGACGGGTACGGGGACGGCCCCCATCCTCGTCACCGCGAACAGCGTGATCAGGGCCTCGGGCCGCGCCGCCCCCTGCAGCACGACGCGATCGCCCTTGCGCACGCCGAACTTGTCGAGACGGGCGACGGTGCGCCGGATGGCCAGGTCCAGCTCGGCATAGGTCCAGGTCCGGTCGGTGAAGACCAGGGCTAGCCGGGAGCCGACCTCGGCCGCGCTCGCCACGAGATGGGCGCCGAACCAGATGTCCGCGGATGTTCCGGTCATGCCCGCACCTCCGCGGCACGTCGGGCGCGGACGAGCGCGCCGAGCGTCGAACCCGCGAGATCGGCCGCACAGACCGGCCGGCTCCGCTCCAGCACCCGGCGGGCGGCCAGGTGTTCCGCGGGCCAGTTCAACGTCTCGACGGCCACCAGCCGGTCGTCGCGGAACGCGTACGCGGCCAGCCGCTCCGGAGAATCGCCCGCCACCAGACGCACGTCATCGGTGTTCGCGCGCAGCCCCGCGATCTGTAGTTTGATGTCGCCCTGGTCGCTCCAGAACCACGGCAGGCTCTCGTACGGACTCGGGGACCCGGCGATACGACGGCCGACCAACGCTCCCTGGTCCGTGGCGTTCTGCACGGACTCCAGGCGGACCAGCCCGTCCGCATGGGGATGGGGATGCCGGGCGCAGTCGCCCACGGCGGAGATCCGGGGATCGGTGACCGAGCGCAGCTGCTCGTCCACGATCACGCCGTCCTCCACAGCCAGACCGGCATCCCGGGCCAGCTCGTCCCTGGGGGCGGCTCCGATGCCGTAGACGACGAGGTCGGCAGGGAGCGCGCCGCTGTCGGTGACGACCTGTCGCACGTGGTCCGTGCCCTCGATCGCCTGCACGGCCGTTCCGGTGAGGATCCGTACGCCGCCGCGCTCGTGTCTCTCGCGCAGACGCTCCTGCAACTGCGGCGAGACAGCCCGGCTCAGCAGCCGGTCGGCCAGCTCGACCACCGTCACGCGCGCCCCGCGTGCCCTGGCGACCTGGGCGAGTTCCAGCCCGATGAACCCTCCGCCCACGACGACCACGTCACGGGCCGTCGTCAGCCCCCGGCCGATGGCCAGGGCGTCGTCGAGCGAGCGCAGCGCGTGGACTCCGGTCAGCTCGGCGCCGGGGACGGGCAGCGGGCGGTTGCGCGCGCCGGTGGCCAGGACGAGGTGGTCGTACGAGACGCGGGTGCCCGTTCCCGTGACCACAGCGCAGGCGGCGGTGTCGATCGCGACCACGTCCTCGCCGAGCCGCAGCTCGATGTCGCGCTCCTGGTAGAAGGACAGCGGCACCAACTCGACACGGACGGAGTGCGTGTGCGCCTTCTTGGACAACGGCGGCCGCTCGTACGGAAGATGGCGCTCGTCGGCGAAGACGGTGACCGGACCCTCGTACCCCGCACCGCGCAGTGTCGAGGCGACGCTGAAGCCGGCCTGACCTCCGCCGACGACGATCACGCGCGCCGTCTTCGTGCCGCTCATACCTGCTCCTCCGGAACGTGGACGACCAGCCCATCGAGCGCGTCGGAGATCTGGACCTGGCAGCTCAGCCGGCTGGTGGGCCGGCGTTCGGCGGCGGTGAAGTCCAGCATCTCGTCCTCGACGTCGTTCGGCGGTCCCACAAGGTCGCCGTGCCGGTCGTCGACGTAGACGTGGCAGGTGGCGCAGGAGGCGTTTCCGCCGCACTCCGCGACGATGCCGTCGACGCCGTTGGACACGGCCGCCCGCATGAGCACCGTCCCGGACTCGGCGTTGACCTTGCGTTGGGTGCCGTCGGGCAACTCGAAGATGACGATGGGCATGAAGTCCTCCCGATGGGGACGGCTCAGGGGGCTGCCAGATTCAGGCGGGGTTTGCCGGGCTCAGGCGGAGGCCTGCCAGGTGACGTTCAGCGAGGTGAGTCCCCGGAACACCCAGCCCTCCAGGCGGCCCGCGGCGGAGCGGCTGCTGGATGCTGTCGCGCTGCCGGCGAGGCGGAGTCCCTTGAGGCGGCCGAAGACGAGGGGCCAGGCGAGCGCGCTGACCTCGTGGCGCGCGACCCACGCGCCCATGCAGAAGTGTGGACCGCCGCCGAAGGCGAGGTGCGGCCGGTGGGGACGGTCGACGTCGAACTCGTCGGCCCGTTCGAAGACCGACTCGTCCCGGTTCCCCGAGGCGATCACCAGCGCGACGCGGCTCCCTGCGGGCAGGGTGACGCCGGCGATCTCGTAGTCCTGGGTGAGCTGTCGCGGGTACATGCCGATCGGCGAGATCCAGCGGGCCGTCTCCTCGAAGACGCGCTTCCACATCGCCGGGTCCGCCTGCACCCGGTCCAGCACCTCGGGACGTTGCAGCAGCGCCCAGGCGCCCACGCCGAAGACGTCACGCGGCTCGTTGACGCCCCCGCCGATGATGACCTTGACGTTGTTCTGGATCTCGGCGAGTTCCACCGGCTCGGCCGCGTGGACCATGGAGGAGATCACCGAGCCGTCGGGCTCGCGGCGGACCGCTTCGGCGATCTCGGCCACTGCTTCCTCGATGGCCCGGGTTGCCTGCTCGGCGCGGAGCCAGATGTCTCGATCGTCGGCGTAGTTGCTGTTGCCGTCCATCATCGCCCGCGACCAGGCGGCGATGTCGTCGGCGGTCGTGTTGCGCAGGCCGAGGACCAGGGCCAGGTTGGCGGCGACCAGCGGTTCCGCGAAGTCGCGGATCAGGTCGGCCTCGCCGCGTCCGGCGATCCGGTCGAGCAGCTCGTGCGCGGTGCGCTCGAAGGACCCGGCCCACAGGTCGCGGACCTGCCGGGGGCGAGTGGGCGGCTCGGCGGCGGACCGCAGCCGCCGGTGCTCAGGGTCGTCCTCGCGGAGCATGTTGGGTCCTACGGTGCGCAGGAGCAGCGAGCCCTCCTCGCGGGAGCTGAACACCTCGGGCAGCTTCTCCGCGTGGACGATGTCGTCGTACCGGGTCAGCAGGTGCCGTCCGACCGAGGGCACCCAGGCCAGCGGGGCGGTGCGGCGCAGCTCGGCGTAGGCGGGGTACGGGTCGTGGCGCAGCTCGGCGAGGTCGAGCTCGACGACCGGGGCGCCGGGGGCCGCGGTGGTGACGGCGTTCATGGGGTGCCGTCCGCGCCGATCAGGACGAAGAACATTGTGGCGGGCTCCGTGCCGGTGACGCGCCAGGCGTGGCGGGTGCCGTTCTGCACGACTATGTCGCCGGGCCCCAGGACCGCCGTCTCGCCGCCGTCCAGGTCGAGGACGATCTCGCCGGACAGGACCACGCCGTAGTCGACGGTGGGTGTGGTGTGCATACCGGGGTTGTCGGGCTCGAAGAGTTCGGCGAGTCCGGGGGAGGTCGCCAGCTGCTCGGCCGCCGCGGCGGCGGGGTCGAAGCCGGGGGCGGCGTACACGCTGCTCGGCGGGAAGGTGACGGTCAGGGCAATCGTCTCGCCGGGAGCGGGCACGAAGGACTTCAACGATGCCGTCGGGTCGGCCGACGGGGTGGCGGGCGCCGTCGTGTTCCACACCAGGGCCCTGGCGTGGCCCGGGGTGTGGACGCACTGATGGGTGCGCGGCGGCTCGCCGTCACTGACGATCACGGGCTTGCTGCTGGCGCTGACACCGGTGACGACACGACGGGCCATGGTTCTCTCCTTTGAGAAGCACTTCGACAACTGGGGTTTGACAGTCAGAATCCTGACGATATTTGTGAGGTCGCCGCCTACGGCGAGGCCGTCGCCGACGCCTCTCCGCGTCCGCGAGCGGTCACTATGTGGGGGATCGGGTGTGAGCGGTCAGTGTGGGCGCGGTCAGTCTGCGGCCGGGGTGTCCTGGTTGACCAGAGTTCGCAGCAGGTGAACCAGCTCACTGAGCTGGTCGTCGCGCAGGACGGCGGTCCATGCCCGCTCGCGAAGGGTCTGGGCCTCGATGGCCTTCCGCAGCGTCTCGCGGCCCTCTTCCGTGAGCTCGACGATCAGCTGGCGGCGGTCGGTCGCGACCCGTCGGCGGGTGACGAGACCGCTCTTCTCCAAGGTCGCCAGCGCGCTGGAGATACTGGCGCGCGTGGAGCCGGAGACCCGGCCGATGTCCTGCTGGGCGAGTCCGTCGTAGGTCCACAGGGCGTTGAGGATCCTGAAGCCCGCCCAGGTCAGGCCCAGCGGCCGGTGTACGTGCCGTTCGAAGTCCTTGGTGAGCCGGGCTTCGAGGCGGGTGAGGTCGGTGACCATCTCGATCGCGTCGAGATCCCTGGGGTCGGTCGTCCCCAGCTCTCGGTGGTGATGGCGCAGCAGCTCCGCGAACTCACGGGTCCGCTGCACATTCGTGGTGTCCGGTTCACGCGTGGTGTCCGTCACGATCTCCCACCCTTCCTCGTACGGCCGGACTGGTGTCAGCCCGCGACGATCGGATTGACCATAGTGCCCACGCCCGTGACCTCGGTCCGCAGGACCTTACCTTCGGTGAGGTACAGCCGAGGGGTGCGGCGGACACCGCAGCCGGCCGGGGTGCCGGTGAAGATGAGGTCGCCCGGTTCGAACGTCACCCGCTTCGACAGCCAGGCGATCAGCTCGGGCACGCTGAAGATGAGATCCGAGGTGCGGCCCCGCTGCACCTCGAGGTCGTCGACCCAGCCGGCCACCTCGATGTCGTCCGGGTCCTCGAACTCGTCGACGGTCACCAGGTACGGGCCGATCGGGCTGAAGGTGTCGTACGACTTCGGCAGCGTGAACTGGTTGATCGGCTTGCGCCACTGCTCCTTGCGGTCACTGATGTCCTGACCCGCGGTGACACC
This sequence comes from Streptomyces sp. NPDC006365, assembly GCF_042870755.1. NCBI lineage: Bacteria > Bacillati > Actinomycetota > Actinomycetes > Kitasatosporales > Streptomycetaceae > Streptomyces > Streptomyces sp. NPDC006365. The sequence continues at coordinate 819,337 of NZ_JBIAHS010000003.1, read as the reverse complement.
CGCCACGTACGACCAGGCGTCGGCCTCGGGGATGTTCTTGCCGGTCTTCCCCATGACCACCACGAGCTCGGCTTCGTAGTCGACCTTGTCGTACTGCGGCTCCACCACGACGGAGTCGTACGGGCCGACGACCGACGAGGCGAACTTGGCGAACACCGACGGCTCGTCCGGGACCGGCAGGTTGGACTCCTCGGCGTGCGCACGGTAGTTGAGAGCTACCCCGATCGCCTTGTACGGCTTCGCGACCCGGCCCAGGTCCTGCGGGTCGAACGGCTTCCAGTCGGCGTCCGCGGCACGCGCGGCGAGAGTGCGCAGCTCGTCGTGGAGCGAGAGGTCGGAGAGGACCTCGAGGCGCGGCTCGATCGCTCCCTTGCCGGCGTCCGCGATGTCGAGGGCGCGGTCCCCGCGCACGGCGACGGGGCGGCCGGCGAGGTTGGCGAGCTTCATGCGGGTACTTCCTTCTGGTCGGAGAGCTGGGGGAGGGGGAGCGTGAGGTCGCCCTCCGTCTGCACGCCGAGCGTGTTGATGACGGTGGCGATGGTCAGGTACTGGCCGACGGTGTAGAGGACGTCGATGATCTGCTCGATGCTCAGGTGCGCTTCGAGTCGGCCCCACAGTTCGTCGTCCACGGACTGGCGGTCGACGAGCGAGTCCGTGGCGGCGAGCAGCTCCTGGTCGAGTGCGTCGAGGCCGTTCCATGCGCCGGTCGCCGCGGCGATGATCGACTCGTCGGCCAGGCCCGCCCGGCGGGCGATCCTGACGTGCTGATCCCACTCGTACGCCGCCTGCGCACGGGCCGCGATCCGCAGGATCATCAGCTCACGGGAGGCCAGCGGCAAGGTGTTCTTGCCCAGCACGTGGTTGCCGAAGACGAGGAAGCGGCGCAACGCGTCCTCGTGGTGCGCCAAGGTTGCCCAGATCGTGTAGATCCGGCCGTTGTGATCGCGGTACGGCGCCAGTGCCGCCAGCGTCTTCTCCTGCAGGTCGGCCTCGTCGACCGGCCGTACGCGGGCTTTCTCGGGCACATCTCCCGGCATCGGAGTCCTCCTCGGCTCGATGGCGTCAACGTATTCGTACGACCCTTGACCGTCAAGAGTCTGACAAATATTGTCGTCGTCATGACGATCCAGAGCCTTGGGTACGTGGGCATCGGCACGCCCGACCCGACAGCATGGGCGGAGTACGCCCGGACAGTAATAGGCCTCGCGGTCGAACCCGCCGACCCCGAGGGGCAGGTGTGCTATCGCCTGCGCATGGACCAGCACCCCTTCCGTATGTGGCTCACCGAGGCTCCGACGGGCGGCGTGACGGTCATCGGCTGGGAAGTCCGGGACGGGGCCGCGATCGACGAGATGACGGTGCGGCTCAAGGAGGCCGGCATCGACGTGGCTGTCGGCACGGACGAGGAGTGCCACGACCGCCAGGTGGCCCGGATGGTGCACTTCACCGGCCCGCTCGGCATCCGCACCGAGCTGTTCTGCGGCCGCCGCCTCGCCCCCAGCCAGTTCGTCTCACCGCTCGGCGTCGACTTCGTGACCGGCGAACAGGGCCTCGGGCACGTAGTGATGAAGACACCGCACGTGCAGGAGGCGGTCGACTTCTACTGCGACGTCCTGGGATTCCGGCTCAGCGACACCGCCGACTACCCCTGGGGCACGTTCCACTTCCTCGGCTGCAACCCGCGGCATCACAGCGTCGCCTTCATCAGGTCGTACAAGAACGAGGGAACCCACCACATCCTGTGCGAGGTGACCACCCCGGAGGAGGTCGGCCGCGCCCTCGACCGCACGCGCGAGCACGACGTCGAACTCATGGCGACACTCGGCAAACACGCCAACGACGGAATGTTCTCCTTCTACATGACCTCGCCCGCCGGCTTCGGCATCGAGATCGGCGCGGGCGGCGTGCAGGTGGACGAGAGCACCTGGGTCAGCCGCGTGTACACCGCCGACATCTGGGGGCACCACCCCGTCGGGTGACGGACCATGTCGTACGTTCCCCTGCAGCCCTCTCCGACGAAAGCAGCCGTATCCATGCTCCAGAGCCATCTTCAGGACACCTGGGTCACCCCCACGGCCACGGACGCGTCGGCGGCCGAGGTACGCGACGCGATCACCGGTGACCTGGTCTGCCGCGTCTCCTCGCAAGGCCTCGACCTCGCCGGAGCGTTCGACCATGCCCGCGGTGTCGGCGGCCCCGCGTTGCGCGTCCTCACCTTCCATCAGCGGGCCGACCTTCTGGACGCGCTCGCCTCGGCTGTCCGTGCCCGCCGCGAGGAGCTGTACGCGCTGTCGGCCCGCGCCGGAGCGACCCTGTTCGACGCCCGGTACGACGTCGACGGCGGCATCCGCGTCCTGCGCGACTACGCCACCCGCGCGCGCCGCGAACTGCCGGACGCGCCGTACCTGGTCGAGGGCTCCGCCGAACGCCTCGCACGCGGCGACGACTTCCTCGGCGTCCACCTCTGCACCCCCTCCCCGGGCCTGATGCTTCAGGTGAACGCCTTCAACTTCCCCGTGTGGGCCCCGCTGGAGAAGCTGGCCCAGGCGGTGCTGGCCGGTATGCCCAGCGTCGTGAAGCCGGCCACGCCCACCGCGTACCTCACCGAGCACCTCGTTCGGATCGTCACCGAGGCCGGAGCCCTGCCGCCCGGCGCCCTGCAGATGATCGTGGGCTCGGTCCGGCCCGCACTCGACCTGCTCCTGGAGCAGGACGTGCTGTCCTTCACCGGCTCCGCCGCCACCGCCGAGACACTGCGCACGCAGCCGAACCTGGTCGCCCGCTCCGTCCGGTTCAACGCGGAGGCCGACTCCGTGAACGCCATCGTCCTGGCCCCGGATGTACGGCCCGGGTCACCCCTCTTCGAGGCCTTCGTCCGCGAGGTCGTGACCGAGATGACGGTCAAGGCCGGCCAGAAGTGCACCGCGATCCGCCGCGTGCTCGTCCCACAGGAGCACGAACGCGGCACGCTCGACGCGATCTCGGCCGAACTGGCCGGAGTGAGCATCGGCAACCCAGCCGCGGAGGGTGTCCGGATGGGCGCGGTCGTCAGCCTCGAGCAACGCGAGGACGTACGCAGGGCCGTGCGGGCGATCGCCGACTCCGGCCGCTTCGTCCACGGCGACCCGGACAAGGTGCGGGTGGTCGACGCCGACCCCGAGCGAGGGGCCTTCCTGGACGCCATGCTCATCTCCGCCGACCCGGACGCCGCCGCACCCCACGAGGTCGAGCCGTTCGGACCGGCAGCCACGGTCATGGCGTACCGCGACAAAGCTCACGCGACGGACCTGGTGGCGCGCGGCCGGGGCAGCCTCGCGGCCTCCGTCGTCAGCGACGATCTCGCCTGGACGCTTGCCTTCGTCCAGGACGCCGCTCCCTGGCACGGACGGCTGCACCTGATGGACTCGGCGAACATGGCGCAGACCACCGGGCACGGCTCACCGCTCCCCGCCCTGAGGCATGGTGGCCCCGGCCGGGCGGGCGGCGGCTCGGAGATGGCGGGCACGCGGGGCGTTCTGGACCTGATGCAGCGCACGGCACTCCAGGCCTCGCCCCGGCTGCTCGACGCACTCCGGCCCGCCGACCCCGTGTGACCGTCACTCTGCAGGGTCCTCGCAGTCGAGAGCGAAGGCCCGGACAGCAAGCACTACGGCTTGATGCCCACCCCTGTCCACAGGCTGACCTCGGCATCCGTGGGCTCCGGCGCGGGCCCCTCGGAGCTGCCGTCCGCGGCCTCCGGGCGCCAGCGGTGGCCGAGGGCGATGCCGGGGGAGAGGAGGTCGAGTCCGTCGAAGAAGCGTGAGACGTCGGCTTTGGAGCGGAACTGCACGGGGGTTCCGGCGCTGGTGTAGATCTCGGTGACGTTCTCCCACGTGGTGGGGTCGAAGTCCGGAGTGCAGTGGGTCAGGGCGAGGGCGCTGCCCGAGGGGAGGGCACTCATGAGGCGGTCGACGATCCCGTACGGGTCCTGGGGATCGGGAACGAAGTGCATCAGGGCGTTGAGGGACAGCGCGACCGGCTCGGTCAGGTCCAGGACTTCCGCCAACTCGGGGGCGTTCAGGAGCGTTTCGGGCTCGTTGACGTCCGCCTCGATATAGGTCGTACGGCCCTCAGGGGCGCTGTGCATCAGGGTCTCGGCGTACTTCAGGACGAGGGGGTCATTGTCGGCGTACACGACCCTGGCCTGAGGGACGACGGCCTGGGCCACCTGGTGGAGATTGGGCTCGGTCGGAATGCCGGTGCCTATGTCGAGCCACTGCCGGATGCCGTGCTCCCGGGCGAGGACACGGGTGGCGCGGTGCATGAAGGCGCGGTTCTCCCTGGCGCACACGAAGATGCCGGGATACGCCGCCGCGACCCTCTCGGCAGCCTCCTTGTCGACGTCGAAGTGGTCCTTGCCGCCGAGGTAGTAGTCGTACATGCGGGCCGAGTGCGGCCTGCTGGTGTCGATGTGCCGCGCGGTGTGGGGGGAGGTCATCTTGTCCCTTCAGAGGTGTGCTTCGGCATGCCGGCCAGGTGGCAGCAGGCAAGGTGGGGGGGGCTTGTTGCGGTCTGGTTCAGCTCTTCGTCAGGTGATCGGCCAGCCCGTTCTTGATCCCTGTGACGAACGCGCTGAACTCCTCCGGTGTGTAGATCAGCGCGGGACCGGCCGGATCCGTCGACTGCCGAAAGGCCACCCGGCCGTCGGCGAGCCGCTTCGTCTCCACGCACTGCCCGCCGCTGGTACCGCTCCACGGGCACTCCCAGCCCTGCTCACCGAGCTCCGTCGCGGGCATGCCGTTGTAGGTACCGGTGCTGCTCATGTGTACTCCTTGCGCATGCGGTTCAGGAGAGCCTTGCTCTCGGTGGTCGACGTCAGCAGGGACATCCGGTTGTGCGCCTCGAGGTGGGCGACCACGTCGGAGCGCTGGTCGAGGTAGACGGCGCCGGAGAGAAGCTCGGTGTAGACGATGTCCGGCAGCTCCGGCTCTTCGAAACGGAAGTAGGTGAAGGGGGCGAACGCGCCGGTGTGCGCGCCCGCGCTGAACGGCACGATGTCGAGACTGACATGGTCCAGTTCGGCCGCCGCGAGCAGCTCGTCGATCTGCTCGCGCATCACTTCCGGCCCGCCGACGACCCGGTGCAGTACGGCCTCTTCCATCACCACCCACAGGGTCGGCGCCGACGGCTTCGTCAGCAGGCTCTGACGGCGCAGGCGCAGATCGACTCTTCGCTCGAGTTCCTCGTCGCTGTCGTTGGGGAAGCCGGCGCGCAGGACGGCCCGGGCGTACGTGTGTGTCTGCAGGACGCCCGTGACGTAGTGGGGCTCATAGGTACGCAGCGTCTTGGCGCCGCTCTCCAGGCTGACGTAGGCGGTGAACCAGCCGGGCAGCACATCACGGTAGCGGTGCCACCAGCCCGGGCGGTTGGCCTGTTCGGCCAGCTCGATGAACTCGTCGATCTCCTGCCGGCCGACCCCGTAGGTCTGCAGCAGCAGCTCCACGTACAGGATCTTGAGGCTGACCTCGGCCTTTTCCAGCCGCCGGATCGTCAAGGGCTTCACACGCAGGGCCTTGGCCGCCTCGTCCAGCGTCACCCCGGCGCCGAGCCGCAGGTCCTGCAGCCGCTTGCCGAGGATCATGCGGAGAACGGTGGGAGCGCCGGTGCCGGCGCCCGAACGGGCTTCGCTCACGGCCTTACCTCCTGAATGAGTGTCACCGGCAGCTGAACAGGTGTCACCTGCGTGAGTCTGACAGCGACTTGGTGATGACGCCAGACAGATACCTCCTGCCTGAAATTATCAGGCAGGAGGTTGCAGGTTGAACGGACCGGCAAGCATAGTGTCAGCATGACCGATCTCACCGGCCGCGACGGCAGTCCTCGCCAAGTCCGGGACACAGTCCGGGACTTGGCGCGCGTTGCGGCCGGATCGGGCACTAGCTGCCGCACCGGCAGGTCTCCGCGCTGCCCCGGTGAGGCTCCCCCCTCAGCTTCTCGCACTACCCGTCCCCCGACGGAAGGCGACCACTGTGCCCTCCCTTACGTCCCCTCCCTCCCCCCAGCTCCTGGTCGGCACCACCCCGGCCAGAGTCCACTGGCTCGAACTCAAGGCATGCCCGGCCGGCGTCGGTGAAGCCCGTTGTGCGATGGGTGAGCGGCTGCGCACCTGGCGACTGCCCGAGCAGGTACGCCAGGACGCGCTCCTGATCCTGTCCGAGCTGGTCACCAACGCGATACGCCACACTCCCAGTACCCGGATCCTCTGCTGCGCCGGCCTCACCGCGGACGGGCTGCTCCACCTCGAAGTGCACGACGAGGACCTCACGGTGCGGAACCTGCCCCCACGCGACCCGAGCCCGGAGGATGAAGGCGGGCGTGGCCTGTTACTCGTGGAGCACTTCGCGCACGAGTGGGGCGCCGAGCGCTCCGCTCTCACCGGAGGGCACGCGGTGTGGGCGGCCTTCGCCTCGGATCGCGTGTGACGCCGTACCCGGAGTGAAGCGGGGGACTGGCCGGAGCCGGAACCGTATCTTTGTGAATGGGCGTTTTACGGTGTCCTGATGCGACTTGTTCCTAGTTGGGCCGTGCTCTCATCGGGGTGTGCGCCCGTCCTGCTGGCCGGAGGCTGGGCGATCGCAGCAGTGCTGGAGGGGCCCGCCTACGACCCCGTCAGTCAGACGATCAGTGTCCTGGCCGCGTACGGGGCTGCGGGATTCTGGGTGATGACCGCAGGACTGCTCGCCCTGGGCGTCTGCCACCTGCTGACCGCCCTGGGACTGCGCCCGGCCGCACTCGCCGGCCGTGTGGCGCTGGCCGGCGGGGGAGCGGCGACACTGGGCGTTGCACTGGTCCCGGCACCGAGTAGTGGGGGTGCCCTGCGGCACGGTTTCATTGCCGGGGTCGGATTCGCTCTCCTGGCGGTGTGGCCGGTCCTGGCCGCCGATCGTAGAACGGGCATGCCTTGGGGGCTTCGGCCCGCGCCCTCGCTCGCGGCGACCGCTCTGATGACGGTCGGCGCGGCATGGTTCCTGCTCGAATTGCACCGTCACGGTGCCCCGGGTGTCGCCGAACGCGTGGTGACATCCATCCAGTCCCTCTGGCCGTTCGTGGTCGTCGCTTCCTGCGTCCGCCATGCTGAAAGACGACAGGCCACCGATGTGATGTCGCACGATGACCGCAGGCGGACGTGATCGCCGCGGAACTCGGCATGTTCTCTGGCATTTCGTTCCCTGGCGTCTCCGCCGCCCCCTCACGGAGGTCCCGCGTCGTCCTGCGGAAAGCCGTACCGTCCCTGAAGCCGGACGAAGCGGGCCGCGGTCACAATCCGCCGCTGCTCCAGCCCCGACGCGGTGCGCACGAAGCACACAACCCGCTCATGCCCGCCCCGTCCGATCGGCTGCACCAGGCGGCCGGACGCCCGCACCTGTGCGACCAGCGGTGCGGGTACCTCCGGGAACGCGGCCGACACGATGACCGCGTCGTATGGAGCGCGGTCCGGCACGCCGCCGCTGCCGTCGCCGACCCGCAGGTCCACGTTCCGCACCCGCTGCCGCGCGAGATTGCCGCGCGCCTGGCGGGCGAGGTCCGGCCGCATCTCGATGCTGACCACGTCGTCGGCCAGCCGGGCGAGCAGCGCCGTCTGGAAGCCGAGACCGGTACCGATCTCAAGGACATGCTCGCTCCCGCCCAGGCCAAGGCCCTCGATCATCATGGCGGACAGCGACGGCTGAGTCGTGACCTGCCCTTCCCCGATCGCAACGGGTTCGTCGCGGTAGGCGGCGGCCACCCGACCGGCCGGAACGAATTCCGCCCGGGGCGTCGTCCGTACGGCCTCGAGCAGCCGCTCGTCCCTGATCCCGGCGGCTGTGAGGGCTCGCACGAGATCTTCGGGCTCCCTGGGTACGGAGTTCATGGGCGGCTCACCACACCTCAGCCTAGGAAGCTCGTGGCAGCCGGGCGACCGGGGGAGGGGTGCCGGACGGGTTCTGAAGCCGGCCCGGCACCCCTGCGGGCAGACGGCGCTCCAGGGACGGATCAGAGCGCGCCCTGGGCCCAGGGCCCGGTGATCGCGAACGTGATGCCGGGCGTCTGGATGTTGACGAACAGCCAGCTGCCGTTCTTCGGATCGAACACGGATCCGGCCCACTCGGATCCCCTGTGGTCGGCGGCCGGGACGTTCTTGCCCGCGGTGCCGCCACGCAGGTCGACGTTGTTGACGGCGAAGCGGAAGATCTCGCCGTCCGTGGTCAGCCCGTGGACGTACTCGGTGCCGCCGCCGTCCTCGCAGAGCACCAGGCCTCCGCGAGGGCTGACGCACATGTTGTCCGGGGCGTTGAGCACGTCGGCGCCGGGGGAGGCGAAGAGCACCCGGAACTCGTCGGTGGCCGGGTCGAGTTCGAAGACCTGCCCCTGGCGGGCCGGGCCGCCGTCGGTCGTGATCACGTAGATGCGGTCGTTGCCGTACCAGGCGCCCTCGAGGCGGCTGAAGACGGCGGCGCCGTTCGCCTGTGCCTGGAGCCGCACCGTGTCCGTCGCCGGGTCGACGTCGTCCACGGGCACCCAGGAGACGGTGCCGTATGCCTTCTCCCCGTCGAGGCGGGTGTCGTACGTCGCGGCGCCGATGCGCATGGCCTCCAGCCGGCCGCCCTTGGACAGGTCGCCCCGCACCGCCGGCACGAACCGGTACAGGGAGGCGTCGCCACGGTCCTCGGTCTCGTAGACGTAGCCGGTCGCCGGGTCGATGGCGATGGCCTCGTGGTTGAACCGGCCCATGGCCTTGTACGGCTCGGGGTTGCCCTTGCCCTCCGATGCCACCTCGAAGATGTAACCGTGGCGCTTGCCGGCCGTCGTGGAAAAGGTCTCCTCACAGGTGAGCCAGGTGTTCCACGGGGTGGGACCGCCGGCACAGTTGCGGAGGGTGCCGCCGAGGCTGCCGTAGGACTCCAGCCACTTGCCGGCGTCCGGGTCGAAGACCATGGTGGTGGTCCCGCCGCCGGCCTCGGGGTTGTAGGCCGGGGCGGTGAAGGCGGGTCCGGCGCCGCGCTCGTGGTTGCGGACGATGTGGAGCTTGTCGTCGTACCGGAACGCCGCCATGCCGTCGTGCGAGCCCGGGGTGCGCACCCCGTCGTCCATGAGGTCGTTGGTCCAGCCGTAGGAGATGTACTCGAACCCGCGCGGCAGCTGAAGCAGTTCCAGGCCGGTCGCCTGGTCCTTCACCGGGCGCAGCGGGCCGTACCCGGCGTCGAATTCGAGCTTGACCGGCGCGGCTGCCGCCGTCCGCGCCGCGAGGGCCTGGAAGGGCACGGACGCGGCCGCGGCCACGGCCGCCCCGCGCAGGAGGGTGCGTCGTTCAGGACCGGAACTGGTGGGTCTTCCGGCGGACTTGGCTGACATGGGGGTCCTCTCGATGCGACGAATCGATGCGACGAACGAGGGGGCGGCGCGAGTCACCCTAGGAGGAGAGGCCTGGCCCTTTGCCCAACGGGAAGTGAGCGATGGGAGAAGATCTTTCGTCCATGCGCTCCGCTGGTGGGGCGGTTCCCGGAGGCCGGAGCAGCGGTCAGTCAGTCAAACTCCTCGACGTACTCCTGCGGCGGTCCAAGCTCGGGGCGGTTCCGCAACTCCAGGGTTCCGCCGAGCCGTTCCAGCTCGAGGACCGTCACAGTGTTCTCGCCGGCGCGCAGCAGCGGTGCGGGGCAGTAGAGGGTGACCTGCGGGCCGATCTCCCAGTAGCGGCCGAGCAGGAAGCCGTTGATCCAGACGAGGCCGCGGCTCGATCCCGGCAGTGCGAGGAAGGTGTCCGCGGGCGTGTCGACGTCGAACGTCGCGACGGCGAAGCCGGCGTGCGTGGTCGCGGGGCCGGGGGCGACCGCGGCGGCCAGGTCCGTTGACGACCACTCCTGCAGCGCGACCGGCGTGCTGTCCCAGCCCTGCACGATGCGCCGGTCGACGAGGACAGGACCGAGCAGGCCCTTGTGCCCGCCGATGCCCGGGCCGTAGTTCACCCGGCCGAGGTTCTCGACGAGGACCTCCAGGCGTACGGCGTCTCCGGTTCCGTGGATGGGGAGTTCCGGCTCGTCGGGGTCGGCTGCGCCGAGGAGGGCGCCGTCGGCGAAGACCAGCGCCCGGTCGCGTACATCGGTGAGGACCAGCCGGTGCTCGCCCGCCGGGATGCGCGGGTGCGCCGTGTGCAGGACCATCCCCGCGTCCAGCCCGAGCTGCTCGAACGAGGCGGGGCGCGGGGCGGTCGAGGTCGGGACGTGGGCCGGAACTGCGCGGATGCCGGTGAGCAGGTCGGCGCGGTGGGCGAGTGGGACGCGGGTGGGCGGGAGCGTCGGCATCCGCTCGGGGGAGCGGAGGGGGCCGCGTGCGCCGAGAGCCTCGCGTACGGCGAAGAACTTGGCGGCGAGGCTGCCGTCCTCGGCGATCGGGGCGTCGGAGTCGTAACTGGTCACTATGGGCTGGAGACGGCCCTCGTGCTCGTTGGCGCCTGCCCAGAGGCCGAAGTTGGTGCCGCCGTGTGCCATGTAGATGCTCACGCTGCCGCCGTCGGCGATGATGCCGCGGAGTGTACGGACCGCGCTGTCCACCCCACGGACGTGGTGCCGCTTGCCCCAGTGGTCGAACCAGCCGTTCCAGAACTCGGCCACCACGAACGGTTCGTCCGGTCGCCGAATGGCGAGGAGCTGCCGGGCGGCGTCGGGCTGGGAGCCCAGGGTGATGGCAGCCAGGGTCCCGGGCAGGGTTCCGCCGTCCAGCATGAGCTCGGTGGGGCCGTCGGCGGTGAACAGCAGCTCCCGGATGCCCCGTTGACTCAGGGCCTGGCGGTTCCAGTGCAGGTAGGCATGGTCGTCGCCGAAGCTGCCGAACTCGTTCTCCACCTGTACCGCCACGACCGGCCCGCCTTCGGCGGTCTGGAGCGCGGCGATGCGCGGGACCAGCTCGTCGAACCAGCGGCCGACGGCGGACGTGAACCCCGGATCCGAGCTGCGGATGGCGACGTCCCGGCCGGTGAGCCAGCTCGGCAGGCCGCCGTTGGACCACTCCGCGCAGATGTACGGGCCGGGCCGGACGATGACGTCGAGCCCCTCTTCGCCCACGGTGCGGATGAACCGCTCGACATCCCGCCAGCCGTCGAAGCGTGGCGCCTCGTTCTCGCGGGGCTGATGGAAATTCCACGGCACGTACGTGTCGACCGTGTTGAGGCCGAGGTCGGCGAGCCTGCGGATCCGGTCCCGCCAGAGGCCGGGGTGGACGCGGAAGTAGTGCAGTGCCCCGGACAGGATGCGATGAGGGACGCCGTGCCGGTACAGGCGGCCCTTGCGCCGGCCGAGCGCGCCGGTGGCGCCGTCGGCCCGCGCATCGGTCGTGGCGTGTGCCGGGGAGATGTGCGTCATGGGGGGCTCAGTCACGGTACGAGCGTATGTTATCGATGCCACGCGTAACAGGCTTCGATATGATCTGGTGGACGAGGACATCGGGGGAGAGGAGCGCCATGACCGAGGGCACCGCGAGGCCGAGGCAGCCGAGCATGAGCGACGTGGCCCGGACCGCAGGGGTGTCGGCGCAGACCGTCTCGCGCGCGCTCCGCGACTCGCCGAACGTCAACCCCGAGACCAAGCGGCGCGTGCTGGCCGCCGTGGACCAGGTCGGCTACCGGTTCAACAGCGCCGCCAGGGCGCTGTCCTCCGGGCGCAGCCACACCATCGGGCTCGTGCTGCTGGCGTCCGGCGGGTACTACTCGCGCTCGGCGGTCACCGCCGGCGTCGAGGCAGCCGCCGGTGCGGCCGGGTACGCGGTGAGCATCGCGACCATCGCCGCGCTCGACACCGGACTGATGGAGCGGGCCCTGTCCAAGCTCGCCGACCAGGGAGTCGACGGCTTCGTCATCGCCGTACCGCTCATCTCCGTGACACCGAAGATGGAGGACATCACCCGCGACATCCCGACCGTCACCCTCGACGGTTCGCGGACGGCGGGCGCCCGGGTGCTCGGGATAGACCAGCAGGAAGCGGGCCGTGTCGCCACGCAGCATCTGCTCGACCTCGGGCACCGCCAGGTCTGGCACATCTCCGGGCCTGACGAATGGATCGAGGCGCGCCGGCGGCGGCAGGGCTGGCAGGAGTGCCTGGCCGCTGCCGGGATCGAGGCGCCGCCGCCTCTCGAGGGCGACTGGTCGCCGGACTCGGGACACCGGCAGGGGCAGATCATCGCGATGATCCCGGAGGTGACCGCGGTCTTCGCCGCCAGCGACGAGATGGCCTTCGGGGTGATCCGCGCCCTGCGCGAGCGCGGCCGGTCGGTGCCCGACGACGTGTCCATCGTGAGCGTCGACGACATCGCCCTGGCGGCCTACTGTCATCCGCCGCTGACGACCGTCCGACAGGACTTCTACCGCTACGGCGCGGCGGCCGTCGCCCTGCTGCTGCAGGGCGACGACGCCGACGTCGACGAATCCGTCGTCACCGCGTCACTGTCGGTACGCGCCTCTACGGCACCGCCGCGCTCCCACTGAGCCTCGGGCCGTCCGTTCGCAGAAATGCCTCTCGTGGGCCCCTTGCGCCTTCGTGCCAGTCGGTGCCACCGTAAGGCCGTCATGTTATCGGTGCCACCGTAACAACGCCGGGATCGGCATGAGCAAGGTGGGCAACTGTCCACGGGAAGGACCCACATGAGGAGATCGCTAGTCCTCGCGGGCGCCGCGGTCACGGTGCTCGGACTGCTCGCCGGCTGTTCGTCCGGCGGGAGTGGCTCGGACTCCGGTAAGACGACCCTCAAGGTCGCCGCCCTGGAAGGCGGCTATGGCCGGGACATGTACGCGCAGGTCATCAAGGCGTACGAGGCCTCGCACCCTGACATCGATGTCCAATTGCAGATCTCGAAGAGCATCGAAGACGAGATCACCCCGAACATGAAGGCGGGACGGTACCCGGACGTCGTCGTGCTCGGCCAGGGCCGCAAGGCCGCCCTCACCGAGACCCTCATCAAGGACAAGGCCCTTGAGGACCTCACACCGGTACTGAAGGAGCAGGTCCCCGGCGAGGACACGACCGTGGGGGACAAGTTGATCGAGGGCATCGTCGGCAACCTCAACACCAATCCGTACCGCACGGATCAGACGTACCTCATGCCGATGTACTACGCGCCGACGGGGCTCTTCTTCAACAAGGGCCTGTTCGAGCAGAAGGGCTGGAAGGTCCCGGGCACCTGGGACGAGATGTTCGCGCTCGGCGACACGGCCGAGAAGCAGGGCATACCGCTCTTCACCTACCCGACCGCCGGTTACCTCGACTCGTACTTCTTCGCACTCCTCGCCGACGTCGGCGGGGAGCAGTTCTACACCGACGTCATGACGTACAAGAAGGACGTCTGGAAGACGGCGAACGCCCGGGAGGCTCTCGACATCACCACCCGGCTGCTGAGCTACGCCGCGCCGGCCACCGTCGGCTACGCCAACGAACAGGATTTCACCAAGAACCAGCAGCTCGTCCTCGACAACAAGGCGCTGTTCATGCCGAACGGAACCTGGATCGTCGGCGAGATGGTGGACGCCCCCCGCGTGGACGGCTTCCAGTGGGGTCTGACGCCGCTGCCGGCCGTCACCGCGGGCAGCAAGCGCTACATCACGACGTCGGTCGAGTCGGTCTGGATACCCAGCGCCGCCGAAAACAAGGACGCGGCAAAGGAGTTCATCGCCTACCTGTACTCCGACGAAGCGGCGAAGACCTTCGCCAAGTCGAACGCGATCCAGCCGATCGACGGCATTGTGAGCAGCCTGTCCGAGGAGAACGCCGCGTTCTACAAGGTGTACGAGGACCCATCGGTCGCCCCGCTCGTCGGCGGGTTCGCGAGCACCGCGCCCGTCGAGGGCGTCGACATCAAGGCCACGCTCTTCGACACCGCGAACAGCGTCATCAGCGGCGACACCACCGAGGACAAGTGGCAGGACGCGCTGAACGACGCGAGCGAGAAGCTGCGCGAGGCGGGCGGCTGAAGTTCCCGGCGGCGGCCCGCTCAGGCGGCCGTCCGCCGGTGCCACCCCGACCCGGGAAAGCCCCTTCGCTCACGCAGGACCGGCGGACGGCCCAAGGATCGTCACGATGACGACCCTCTCCACCGTTCCTGGACAGTGAGCGGGAGTGAGTCCGCTCGCTGGCACGCCCCGAACGGTCTTGGGTGCTCCCCCACTGCCTTAAGGGCGTGGGAGGTACCCCCAGGTCGTCCGCTTTCGCGTCCCGGGCGGCGACACGGATCGTGTCCGTGGTCCGAGCCGGGCGGGCAGATTCCCCCACGACCCGGCCGTGTGGATGCGGCCAGTGGCGACGGGGAGGCCCTGAACCATCACTCCGGTGGAGCAGGGGCCCGCACGCTGGCACCGAACCCGGCGTCCAGATCGCGCTGTTGACGCTACTCCGGCGGCACCAGGGCACCGCAAGTCCGCGAGCCGACCATCACACGATCGAGCTAAGGCGACCTTATGAGTGTTCCTCGGCGAGCAGTTGCCACCGCTACCCCACCCAAAGACTCGACGAACCGCACCTCCGAACCGGCGCCGTCCGCCGCCAGTCCGCGGCGCCGTTCCCGGGCCCCGGCCCGGCGGCGCGGCAACACCCGCTTCGTGCTGGCCTGTCTGCTCCCCGCGCTGGTGCTTTTCGCGATCTTCATGGTCGTCCCGACCATGAACGTGTTCCGGATGTCCTTCTACACCTGGAGCGGGTTCTCCCCGGACAAGCGATTCGTCGGGCTCGACAACTTCTCCCGCCTCCTCGACGACGAGCAGTTCGTGCGCGCATTCCAGAACACGGTCGCGCTGCTGGTCGTGGTGACCGTCGTGACGATGGGCATGGGCCTGTTCCTCGCCGCGATCATGACCCGGCAACGGCTGCGCGCGCGGAACCTGTACCGCTTCGTTCTCTACATCCCGAACGTGCTCTCGGTGGTCGTGATCGCGGCGATCTTCTCCGCCGTGTACGACCAGAAGAACGGTCTGCTCAACGGCACGCTCCGGCTGCTGTCGCTCGACGGCCTGCAACAAGTCTGGCTCGGCAACCAGAAACTCGTGGTCTACTCCGTCGCGATCGCGATGGTCTGGCAGTCGCTGGGCTACTACATGGTCCTCTACATGGCGAGCATGTCGAGCATCCCGGAGGAGCTCTACGAGGCAAGTGCACTCGACGGGGCCTCCGCCGCCCGGCAGTTCTTCGCCATCACGCTGCCGCTCATCTGGCAGAACCTCCGCACCACACTGACCTTCTTCATCATGAGCGCCGTCAACCTCAGCTTCGTCCTCGTCCGCGCGATGACCGGCGGCGGGCCCGACGGCTCATCCGAGGTCCTGCTGAGCTACATGTACAAGCAGGCGTACACGAACTCGTCGTACGGCTACGGCATGGCCATCGGTGTCGTCATCTTCGCGTTCTCGTTCCTCGTGTCGCTCCTGGTGAGCCGGGCGACGCGACGCGAGCCCCTCCAGTTCTGAGAGCTCCTTGAGGACGGACACCATGACCACGATCAAGTCGTCGTCCCGCCCCCGCACGGGCCGGGCGCTCACTTACGTCCTTGTCGCCGCGATCGCACTCGCCATCGCGGCCCCGGTCGCCTGGGTGCTGCTTGCCTCGCTCAAGCAGAAGAGCGAGTTCTTCGGCAGCCCCTGGACGCTGCCGAAGAGCCTGCACGCCGCCAACTACGTCGAGGCGTTCGTCGACGCGCACATGGGTCAGTACTTCCTGACGTCGGTGTTCGTCACGGTGCTCGGGCTGGTGCTCGTCCTGGTGGTCTCCGTGCCGGCGGCCTACGTCATCGCCCGGTACGAGTTCCGCGGCCGGCGTCTTGTGGAGACCGCGCTCCTGGCCGGGCTCTTCGTCAACGTCAACTACATCGTCGTACCGATCTTCCTCATGCTCGTCGACTGGGACCGCGCGCTCATCGACGTCTTCCCCGGCGGGTTCTTCATCGACAACCCCTCAGTCCTGTCGCTCGTCTACGCGGCCACATCGATCCCGTTCACCATCTACCTGCTCACCGCGTACTTCCGGTCGATACCGGTCGAGTACGAGGAGGCCGCCGCGATCGACGGAGCGTCCCGCTTCCGGATCATGACCCAGGTCATGCTCCCGATGGCGCGCCCGGCGGTCACCACCGTGATCCTCTTCAACTTCCTGGCCTACTGGAACGACTTCATCATCGCGCTCACCCTGCTCCCCGGCGAGGGCAAGACGCTGCAGGTCGGCCTGCTCAACCTGTTCACCGCGCAGAAGGCGGCGGCCGACTACGGGCGTCTCTACGCCGGCATGGTCATCGTCATCGTTCCCGTCCTCATCCTCTACGCGGTCATCCAGCGTCGGCTCATCGAGGGCATCGCTTCCGGCGGCGTTAAGGGCTGAACCGGCTCCCCGGCGGCATCAGTTGCTCGCGGCATCAGCGGAAGGAATCTTCATGAAGGAATCGACGCGTACGGCGCTGCTCGTCACCGCTCGTACCCTCGTCGCGGCAGGCTGCCTCACGCTCGTCGTCACCGCGCGCACGACGGTCGGGTGGGGCAACCTGCTGGTCATGCTCGTCGCTCTGGCCGGGCTGCTGTTCCTGCTCGCCGCGTACAACCGGCGTTTCCGGTGACCGCGGCAGCGGCGTCCGGACGGGCGCGGGCGTCTGCGCTGGCCGCGGTCCGGCCGAGCGAGCGACAACTCGCCTGGCAGGCAATGGAGTTCTACGGATTCATCCACTTCGGCATGAACACCATGACGGACCGGGAGTGGGGCGAGGGGCACGACGACCCCGCCGCCTTCGACCCGGCCGGGCTCGACGCCGACCAGTGGGTCGCGGCACTGAAGAGCGCCGGGATGACCGGTGTGATCCTCACCTGCAAGCACCACGACGGGTTCTGCCTGTGGCCGAGCGACGTCACGACCTACTCGGTCGCCTCGTCACCGTGGCACGGCGGCCAGGGCGACGTGGTCGCCGAGGTCGCCGACGCGGCCCGACGGCACGGCCTGCGGTTCGGGATCTACCTGTCCCCCTGGGACCGCACCGAGGCCTCCTACGGTTCCGGGACCGCGTACGACGACTTCTACGTCGCCCAGCTCACCGAACTCCTCACCGGGTACGGGCCGGTGTTCTCGGTCTGGCTGGACGGCGCGAACGGCGAGGGCCCGGGCGGCAAGACCCAGGTGTACGACTGGGAGCGGTACTACGCGGTGGTCCGCGAGTTGCAGCCGGACGCGGTCATCAGCGTGTGCGGGCCCGACGTCCGCTGGTGCGGCAACGAGGCCGGGGACACCCGCCCCGACGAGTGGAGCGTGGTCCCGCGCGCCCTGCAGGACGCCGAGCGGACCGCGGACCGCTCGCAGAAGGCGGACGACGGCGCCTTCGCCCGGCTCGTACGCAGCGACGAGCGCGACCTCGGCAGCCGCGCGGCGCTGGCCGGGCACGAGGACGACCTGGTCTGGTACCCGGCCGAGGTCAACACCTCGATCCGTCCCGGCTGGTTCCACCACCCGGCCGAGGACGCTCAAGTCCGTTCCGTGGACGAGCTGTTCACCATCTACCTGCGCGCCGTCGGCGGCAACTCCTGCTTCCTGCTCAACGTCCCGCCGGCTCGGGACGGGCGTATATCGGACACCGACGTGGCGGTCCTTGAACAACTCGGGCGGCGTATCGAGGACTTCCGGGCGCGGCGTATCGAGGCGAGCGTGACGGTCTCGTCCGGGGCCGCGGGCGACGTCGCGACCGCGTGGCCGGGCGCAGGACGTACGCCGTGGCGACCGGACGACAGGGACCAACTGCCCGTCGTGACGCTCGAGTTCGGACGACCCCGTCTGGTCGAGGCGGTAGTCGTGGGCGAGGACATCACGCAGGGGCAGCGCATTGAGCGCGTCGTCGTACGGGGCCGTCGGGACGGCCGGTGGACGATGCTCGTCGAGGCGAACGCGGTGGGCAGTCAGCGCATCCTGACGTTTCCGCCGCTCGAGGTCGGCGCACTACGGGTCGAGGTGCCGGAAGCGCGGGACATGCCCATCGTGGCGTGCGTGGCCGCGATCGGGGCGGCCTCATGAAGGGCACCTTGCCCAGGCAGGGCACCTCACGCAAGCCGGGCGCTTCGCGCACGCCCAGCACCTCACGCAAGCCGGGCAGGCCAACTCCGGCACGCAAGCCGAACACGGCCCGCAGGCAAGGTACTTCGCGCAGGACGTCACGCCGGGCCGTCGCCCTGATCACCGGCGTGTGCCTCGCCCTCGGCGCGCTGGCCGTCACCGGAATCACGTTGCTCCGCGACGACCGAACCAGCGAAGTCGCCTCCCTCGACGGGCACCCCGTTACCCGCGACGAACTGCTCTTCCACATGCGGCGGTTGGCACCGACCGTGCAGAACGAACTGCGCAACGAATACAACCTCCCGGGCGCGATCGGCTGGAACGCGAAGGCCGGCGGCAAGACCGCGCTCCAGCGGCTCGAGACCCGTGCGCTCGACGAGATCTGGCGGGACAAGACCACGCTCGTCCTCGCGAAGCAGCAGGGGCTCATCGGCTCCGTGGACCACGCGGGCTTCCTCGCCGAGCTGGCCGAGGAGAACGAGTCCCGTGCCGAGGGCATCGCCGCGGGCCGAACCGTTTACGGCGTCGCGCAGTTCTCTCCCGAGGAGTACTACACACACCGGCTCACCGAACTCACCACGAGCCTGAAGAAGCGGCTCAGCAGGGATGCCGGCGACCCGCTCCGGGTCACCGATGCCGAGGTCCGGCGTGAGTTCGACGCCGACCGGGACGCCTGGAGCGCCAACGCGACCACGTACAAGTACTCGCAGCTCGTCGTGCCGGTGCCCGACGCTGCTTCCGCCGACTACCCGGCCGGCCTGCAGCGGCGAGTCGCCGCCGCCAGGCACCTCGCGGACGTCGCCGCCGGGGAGCCCGGAGCCAAGCTCTCGACCGGCACGTACGACGGCAGCGGCTCGACCGGGCTGAACGCTCGCGACCAGGACCTGATGGCGGCGCTCGGAAACCTCGCCCCGGGCGAGAGCTCCGCCCCGGTCGCGGGCACCGGTCAGATCACCTACTACGAACTCGACAGCAAGAAGGTCGACGAGGACAAGGCGTTCGCCGACTACCGCCGGCGGATCCGGCAGTCGCTCGTCGAGGAGAAGTTCACCCAGTTCCTCCAGCGCCGGGTCGAGAACAGCGACATCGAGATCGACACCTCGGCGGTGGACGCCATCAACGCAGAGGATGTGCAGCAATGAGACCCGTCGATACCGAATCACCGCCCGCTGCGCGGCTGTTGCGCGCGGTCCTCACCGTTCTGCTCGCCGCGGTGCTCGTCGGATCGCTCGTTCCCGCCGCACACGCCGCCGCGGCCCCGGACAGTGTTCCCGCCCGCGCCGTCGCCAAGCCGAGCTGGCCCGGCAACGCGCCGAACACGGCCGGCGGCAAGGACTACTTCATCGACGCCACGAACGGTCGCGACAACGCGGCCGGGACCTCGCCGAAGACCGCCTGGCGCACCTTGGCCAAGGCCGGCGCGACGACGTTCGCACCCGGCGACCGCATCCTGCTGAAGGCCGGTGAGCAGTGGCAGGACGAGCAGTTGTGGCCGAAGGGCTCGGGCAGCGCGGGCAAGCCGATCACCATCTCGGCGTACGGCGACCCGAGCGCCGCCCGGCCGTACATCGCGACGAACGGGAAGGTGCCGAGCCCGTTCAACGCGGACGGCACGAAGAATCCCGAAACCGTCGGCCGGACCGGCGCCATCGTGCTGCGCAATCAGCAGTACTGGGAGATCAACAACGTCGCGCTGTCCAATGACGACGACTTCGCGACCGACATCACGACAGGTTCGTACGTCCGCGACGGAATCATGGTGTCGATCAATGCCGACCTCCTGAAGGACGGCGCGGACAGCATCATGGACCACTTCCGCATCTCGGACGTGTACGTCCACAACCTCGACGGCCCGAGCAGCTGGCAGCGAATCCACTACGGCGGCGTCAACTTCCAGGTCTTCGGCAACCGCAGCTACAAGGAGTACGACACAGGCGGCTATTACTTCAAGAACGTCCGGATCGAGAACAACACCTTCGAGAACGTCGAACTGCACGCCATCCAGTTCGCCTTCAACTGGTTCTACGACCGTTCGGCGGATTCCGGCCAGTACGACGAGAGCGGGAAGTGGCACGAGGGCTGGGAACAGCTGTGGGTACGCACCCGCGACCTGTACAGCCGCGACGTCTACATCGGCCACAACTACGCCGAGAGCGTCGGCCAGGGCGCGATCCAGCTCGCCAACACCAAGAACATGAAGGTCGAGTACAACGAGGTCAACGGCTATCTGGAGCGCTACGACGCGGTGTCCTGCGCGCTCTATCTATGGGCGGGCGCCGACTCGGTCATGCAGTTCAACGAGGTGTACGGCGGGCCGAACAACGAGTTCGACGGCACCCCTTGGGACCTCGAGTACACGAACTTCAACGTCACGTACCAGTTCAACTACTCGCACGACAACGCGGCGGGCTGGATGGCCTATATGGGCAACAGCTCCAATTCAACAGCCCGCTACAACCTGAGCGTCAACGACAACGGCGTACTCGTGAAAAACATGCTGTCGACGAACTACTCGCCGACGTATTTCACGAACAACACCTTCGTCTACGACGGCGCGGACCTCGACTACGTCCACGACGAGACATTCCTGAGCCGCGTCTACTTCCTGAACAACATCTTCTACAACACCTCGAAGACGACGGAGACACCGTGGTACCGCCGGACCGGAGCCCTGCGGCAGGCCGTGTTCTCCAACAACGACTACTACGAAGCGAGCGGCACCCACTCCACCCAGGAACCGGCCGACCCGAAGGGCTCCCGGGCCGACCCGCGGTTCGTCGGTGACCCAGCCGACTACGTCACCGGGGCGGGCGTGAAACAGATCCGAAGGTCCGCGGCGCACTTCGCCCTCCGAGACGACTCGCCGCTCATCGACGCGGGCCGGTACAACCCGCACCTGGGCACCAAGGACTTCCTCGGCACGCACATCTACTACGGCGACGCACCGGACATGGGCATCGCCGAGACGAGGATCGGTCCGCAGGTCACCAACCCCGTCGACGACGACCCCATCGAGGAGGAGAGTCACATCTCTCCGTAATATACTTGGTACGCTCAGTGCATTGTCGGGGGCGACAGTCAAGTCCCCAACAGCACGAGTGAGTCCTGCACTTGCTCCGGCGGCCGGAAGGGTCGTCGCCGGACAGGCATGACCTGTCAAACTCCCCGGAGCGATCCAGGGGAGAATCTCCCGGATTCATCCGGGAGAGAACTTCAACTGGACGAGTACACCGACTCGGGTACCGACCCACCACTGCAGCTGTTCGAGCTGCAGCGGTGGGACCGCGGAACCGACGCATGGGTGACCTTCGCGAGCCGCGACGACGGCATCGGCCACGATCGCACCGTGACCGGCTTCGGCAGCGTCACGGCCTCCCGGCTCCGGGTGGCGCTCACCGGGCAGATCGCGACGGAGCAGTACACGCCGACGCTCACCGAGATCGCCGCGTACCGGACCGGCGGGTAGGCCGGACCGGAGTGTGTAACGGCCACCGGCGGGTGGAAGCCGTGGGCTTCCACCCGCCGGTGGCTGCCACCCGTGTGGGTCTCTGATCTCGTGGCCGAAAAGCGGACCTGCGGCTTTCCCCAGGAGCAGAACTGAAGGTGGCAGGCTGTCCCGGATCTGCCGCGGATCCAGGAGCCCCCTGCGGCGATCTGCGCCCGCTCGGCCGCATGATCGGCTCGGCGAAGATCGTCGGACTGGGTGAGGCCACGCTGCGAATCAGGGAAGGAAGACGGTCTTGCCGCGGACGGGTCCGGAACGGGCGCGGGCCACCGCGGCGGGGGCGTCGGCCAGGGGGACCTCGGCGTCGATCGTGACCCGGAGCTTCCCGGCGGCGGCGAGGTCGGCAAGGCCTTCGAGTTCTGCCCGGCTGGGGTTGTTGCCGAGATTGACGCCGCGGATCTCGCGGGCGGCCAGGGCGTCGGGCTCGGCGGCGTAGTTGGTGCTGATGAGGATGCCGCCGGGCTTGAGCAGGCCTGCCAGGGCGTCGGTGTCGCCGCCGGGCTGGGTGACCAGGTCGAGGACGGCGTCGATGCCGCCGGGATAAGCGGCCAGGACCTGTTCGGCGGTGGGCGCGGCGCGGAAGTCGATGGTTTCGTGGGCGCCGAGGTCGCGGAGGTGCCCGGCGATGTCGGGCGTGGCGGTGGCCAGCACCCGGGCTCCCTGGAGGGCGGCGAACTGGATGGCGGACTGGCCCACGCCTCCGGAGGCACCGTTGATGAGGATGACGTGTCCGGTGTCGAGCCGGGCGGTCTCGATGGCCTGGTAGGCGGTCATGCCGGCGGTGGGCAGCGCCGCAGCGACGGTGAACGGCAGGCTGTCGGGCATGCGGGCGATCTTGCCGTCCTCGGCGGCCAGCACGTACTCGACGTACGAGCCCCGCCCGTGCTGGACGTTCATGAACTGGCCGAAGACAGTGTCGCCGGGCCGGAAGCGGGTCACGCCGGCGCCGATGCTTTCGACGACTCCGGCGCCGTCCGAGCCCATGACGAGGGGGAAGTGGTGCTCGACGGCGTTCTTCAGGGCGCCGTCGGCGACCTTCCAGTCGAAGGGGTTGAGTGCGGCGGCATGCAGGCGGACCAGCAGCTCACCCGGGCCCGGCTGCGGTACGGGCAGATCGGTGAGCTGCGGCTCGGCTTCGAAGCCGGTGACGACGACCGCTTTCATGACTGTGCCTCCCAGCTGACGGTGAGTTCGTTGCGGCGGCCGAAGCGTTCGAGATGGCTGCTCACCACGTCCTGGATGGCGGTGAGCGTGGTCGCTTCGGGTGAGGTGACGCGGATCAGCAGGTGGTCGTCCGCGGGCTGGAGTACGACCTCGGTCTCCTGGAAGGTGATGCGGTGGCCGCCGTCCGGGGTCTCCTCGACGGGGATCTTGCGGCCGAAGTGCGAGGCGAACTGCTTGGCATAGCGCGGGGCGGCGTCGGTGGTGGCATGGCCGAGGGAGGAAGGCATGGATGACTCCTGGGGGACGGGATCGGTGCGCCCGCAGCTTGTGGTGCGGTCAGCCGACCAGCGCGGTGACCGTGGCCGTTTCGGGCAGGGCGATGGTGTGGTGAGTGCGCTGGGCCTTGGCATGCAGGTAGCGGACGTTGCTGTCGGTGGCGAAGACACCGGTACGCCGGATGAAGCGAACGGGGACGCCCAGGTCCCGCAACTGCTGAGCTTTGTCGGGGTTGTTGGTGAGCAGGTCCAGTTCGGCGATGTCGAGGGCTGTGAGCATCTGGGCGGCGGCGGTGTAGTCGCGGCCGTCCTCGGGCAGGCCGAGCGCGGTGTTGGCCTCGTAGGTGTCCAGGCCGGCGTCCTGCAAGGCGTAGGCGTCCAGCTTGTTGTAGAGGCCGATACCGCGACCCTCCTGGCGGAGGTAGAGCAGGACGCCGCCGGTGGCAGCGATGCGCTCCACGGCTTCGCGCAGTTGCGGGCCGCAGTCGCAGCGCGCCGAGCCGAACACGTCCCCGGTCAGGCACTCGGAGTGCAGCCGCACCAGCGGTGCCGAGGCCGCCGTGGGGTCGCCGAGGACGAGGGCCACGTGCTCCTTGCCGTCGGCCAGGCCGTGGAAGGTGACGGCCTCGGCCGTGACCTCGTAGCCGTCGGCGAAGCGCAGCGGGATGGTCACGCGGGTGCGCACGGAGGCGTTGGCGACAAGGGTGTGGCCTGCTGAGAGGGAGGCGTGCATCGGGGCTCCTCGAGGATCGAACAAAGGGCGGTTCAGATTTGAACCTCGATGCCTGAACGATACCTAGTGCTTCAAATTTTGAACAATGCCGCGGCGTGTGACACCGGCCACACTGGTTCGAATTTGAATGGCATCACGCCGGCGGGACGCCGCGGATCGCCCCACGGTCGCGGTCCAGAGCGATGTCGTACTGCGATCGTGGTACGCGCAGTGCACGCCGTGGGCTGACGCCGGAGTCCGCTTTCCTCGAGACCCTTGAAGCCTCAAAAGATGTGAGGTGGATCGTGATCGAGGTAAACAATCTCAGCAAGAGGTACGGCGACAAGCTCGCCGTCGATGACCTGAGCTTCTCCGTGCGCCCTGGAGTGGTGACGGGATTCCTCGGGCCCAACGGCGCGGGCAAGTCGACCACGATGCGCATGATCATGGGCCTTGACCGTCCGTCGTCCGGCACGACGCGTATCAACGGCCGCCCGTACGAGCAGCACAAGGCCCCACTGCAGGAGATCGGGGCGCTGCTGGAGGCGAAGGCGATCCATCCCGGACGTTCGGCGTACAACCACCTGCTGGCGCTGGCAGCGAGCAACGGCATCGGCAAGCGGCGGGTGCTGGATGTGATCGACATGGTCGGCCTGACGGAGGTCACCCGCAAGCGCGCGGGCGGATTCTCGCTGGGCATGGGGCAGCGGCTGGGCATCGCCTCGGCACTGCTCGGCGACCCGCAGGTCGTCATGCTGGATGAGCCGGTCAACGGCCTTGATCCTGAAGGTGTGTTGTGGATCCGCAACCTGTTGAAGGACCTCGCGGACCGGGGGCGGACGGTCTTCGTCTCCTCTCACCTGATGACCGAGATGGCGTTGATCGCAGAGGACCTGATCGTGATCGGGCGGGGGCGGCTGCTGTCCGCCGGTCCGCTCGCCGCATTCATCGCCGGGTCCTCCAGCAGCAGCGTACGAGTGCGCTCGCCGCAGGCCGCTGACCTGCGTGCCCTGCTGCTGGGCGACGGCGTCTCGGTTTCCACGAGTGAGCCGGGCGTGCTGGAGGTCACGGGACTGGAGGCGGCCGAGATCGGTGAACGCGCCGCGGCCGCCGGCGTGGTCCTGCATGAGCTGTTCCGTCAGGAGGCCTCGCTCGAGGAGGCGTTCATGGAGTTGACCCATGACGCAGTCGAATACCACGCCACCTCCGCCGAGCCCGTCACGACGGGAAGGACGAACCGATGAGCACCACAGACCTCGCGCCGCAGGACACGACCACGATGGACACCCGCTCGGTGGACCGTCAGCGGGTCACCTTTCCGCGGGTCGTCCACATGGAATGGATCAAGCTGCGGTCGCTGCGCTCGACGACCCTCACGCTGGCGATCACGGTGGCGCTCCTCATCGGCTTCGGCCTGTTGTTCAGCAGTGTGGTCGGCTCGGGAGAGGGCCCCGACCAGGAAGACTTCGGCGACCCGACCTCGATCACCCTGGGCGGCGTGATGCTCGCCGCGCTGGCCATCGCGGTGCTCGGAGTGCTGATGAGCGCCGGAGAGTACGCCACCGGAACCATCCGGGCCACGCTCGCCGCAGTCCCGTCACGCCTGCCCGTGCTGTGGGGCAAGGTGGTCGTCTTCGCCGCGGTGAGCTTCTTGCTCATGTTCGTCGCGGCTCTGGGTGCCTTCCTGGTCGGCCAGTCGGTCCTGTCCTCCCGCAACATGGACACCGCCGCGCTGTCCGATCCGGGGGTGTTCCGCGCGGTCGTCGGCGCGGCGGTGTACCTGACCGGTGCCGGCCTGATCGGTCTGGCGGTCGGGGCGCTGCTGCGCAACACCGCCGGGGCGATCACCCTCGTGGTGGGCGCGCTCTTCGTGGTGCCCGGCCTGATCCAGCTGCTGCCCAGCAGCTGGAACGAGACCATCAGTCCGTACCTGCCGTCGAACGCGGCGAACGCCTTCATGACGGTGCAGACGGAGAGCGACTCGCTGTCACCCGGGTCCGGACTGGCGGTGTTCGCCGTGTACATCGTGGTACTCCTGGCCGGCGCGGCCGTCGTGCTCAAGCGGCGCGATGCCTGAGTGCAGGGTGAGGCACTGCTGTCACCGAAGGCGACCAAGGCGCTCATGGCCCGCTACCTCGCCGCACCGGACCCCAAGGGCCCTCCGGTGCCGGAGCTGACGAGCCTGACCGAACGCGAGCGCGAAGTACTCGTCCTCGTGGCCGCCGGTCTCTCCAACGACGCCATCGCCGAACGTCTCCACGTCTCGCCCTGGACCGCCAAGACCCACGTGAACCGCACCATGGCCAAACTCGGCGCCCGGGACCGCGCCCAACTCGTCGTGATCGCCTACCAGACCGGCTTCGCGCGGGGGCAAGGGCCAGTACTCTGACTAAAAAGGCAGTCTCTCTGACTCTTTTGCGGTCAACTCAGTCAGAGTGCACAGAGCGCCGGCTACCTGGTCGATCAGTTGGAGGCCGGCGGATACGTGGAGCGCTGCCCGGATCCCACGGACGCCCGTGCCCGGCTGAGCCGTCAGACCGGCAAGTCGCAGGCCATACACCCCCTCGCCGTTGCGGTGATCGCAGGTCGAGGCCGAGTGGACCGCCCACCTCGGCAAACGCCGCATGGACCCGTTCCACGACGGTCTCGAAGGCTCCGCGAGATCACGGACCCGTACGTCGGCCGATGAGCCGCCCTGCTGATCAGAACAAAGGGAAAGGTCGAAATGTCCGAGTACTCGTTGGCCCTCAGTGACGCGGAGATCGCGCGGTACCAGCTCATGGCCGAAGCCGCCGAGCGGAGGGAGCGCGACCTGTGGGTCGCCGCAGGAGCGGTTCCCGGAGCGCGCATCGCGGATGTGGGATGCGGACCCGGCGCGGTCGCGGTGCGGCTGGCGGAGAAGGCCGGCCCGGACGGAGTGGTTTGGGCGGTCGACCGGGACGAAGGCGCGCTGTCCGTCGCCTCCGCGCTTGCCGATAAAGCCGGGGTGCGGGTGCATACAGCGACAGGGTCCGCCGACGCCACCGGGCTGCCCGCCGGCACTTTCGACCTGGTGATGCTCCGGCATGTCCTGGCCCACAACGGGGGCCGTGAGCAGACGATCGTCGACCACCTCGCCACGCTGGCCAGGCCTGGCGGCGGTGCCGTGTACCTCGACGACATCGACGCCGGCTCCTTTCGGCTGCGCGGAGCCCCGGCAGCGTACGAGGAGATGGATGAGCGGTACCGCGAACTGCACCGCCGCCGGGGCAACGACCTGACCATCGGCACCCGGCTCGACGAACTGCTCACCGCGGCCGGCCTGGAGCTCGTCGCCTTCGAGGGGCACATCAATGTGATCACGCCGCCGCCGGGTATGCGTGGTCCGGCCTGGGCTGCCCGCGACGCCATGATCGCCGAAGGCCTGATCACGCCGGAGGACATCGCCCGCTGGGACGAGGCCTTCCGCAGGGCCGAACGGGAGTGGCGCGAGGTCAGGTTCTTCGCCGCCAGCTTCGTCGCCTTCGGCCGGCGGCCCTGAGCCTCGGGTTGAGGCGCTGCTCCCTGGGCGTCCGACTGCGACTCCTGCCGGACCGACCCGAGTGCTGGTCGACGGGCACGTGTTCGTCCGATGCGCGGGGCCGCCAACCGTGCCCGTTCCTGCGGCACCTGTGCGCGGCGACCGCCTTGGCGGTCACAAGGCTGCGTCGTCCCATGAGGGACAGGCCCCCGGCGTGAGCCGAGGGCCTGCGCTCGGTCAGCAGGTGGAGTTGGTCTGGGTGAGCAGGTCGAGCCGCCACGGGAGAGTGTTGCAGCCGCCACCCGCGTTGGGGTTCATGCCCTGGTAGAGGTACTGGAGCCGGCAGGCGGGAATGGTGAGTGTCTGGTCGTAGCCGGCCCGGATCATCTCGCCGTGGCTGATGTCCCTGGTCCAGGCTCCCGACGGGAAGGTGACGTTGTTCGCCCTGGCGAAGGGGTTGGGAAATCCGCGCGCCGAGATCCGGAGCCGGTGCCGGCGCCCCGTACGGCACGGCTGTACGGGGCGCCGTTGGTCTTCGTCGTCGGCCACAACCGGGCACCACGAGTGGACCGGCTCACGTTCGGGGAAGTCGCGCCGAACTCCTGCACCACGGCGTGGAACTACTGGTGGCAGTCGAACCGTTCGGTCGAATGCCACTACCAGGGCTCCGACATCGGATGGCACACCAAGTTCGTGTACATCCCGGCCGAGGACGACGGCAGCACCTGGACACATTCGACCTCATGCCGGCGCCTTACCGCGCGGGTCATGTTCCCGAGCCGGCGGGGTCAGTGCCGGGCGAACTGAACCCCGGTCGGTTGCACGACGTTCGGCCGCAGCGCGATCCCGGTGATGGTCAGTCGTTCTCCGTAGATGTCCGTGACTCTGATCGAGCTGCCGCACCCGCTGCCGTTGGCGGAGATGAAGTAGTTGTATTCGGTGCGGGGCAACTGCCGCCAGCCGCCGCCGGTCCGGACCTCCAGGCGCGCGACCGGGTTGCGGTGGCCGATCGCCTGGATGCCGCACCAATAAGGGCTGGACCCGGTCTTGTACCTGATGGAGATCGTGTCGGACGTGCTGGGACTCAGCAGCTGCCAGGTGACAGGTATCCGGCCGACCTTGAGATCGGCGAGTTTGGCGAAGGCCTGTTGGCTGAGGTCGAGTTGCCCGGGTGCGCAGGGCAGAGGGCATTCGTTGGTGATCCGTACCGTGATCGACTTGCCGTTGGCTGCGCGGACGAGCACGTACGCGCCGCACGCCCTGGACATCTCGTAGTCCGTGGTGTTCATGGCCGCGATCATGAGGTCTGGACTCGGGCCGAACAGGCAGGCGCCGTCTCCGTCGGCGGCCTCGTAGGCGGTGGCGACCCCCGTGTAGGTGGTGTTGGGCCGAATCCGCCCTGCCGACGATGGCGGGGTGGACGCCCTGCGCGGGGGCCGTGGGGTGGCTGTGGCCGAAGGGCGTGCCGCACCGGTCGTCGCAGCAGCGGTCGGCGTCGGGGTGCCGGTCGCGGTCGGCGTCGCCGACGCGCTCGGGGTGCCCGTCTCAGTCGTGGGGGTGGCTCTCACCTGGTTGGTGGCGGCGGGTGTGGCCGCGGCATGTCCTGCCTCCGCCTTGCGGTCGGGGAGCGACCCCATGACAAGGTAGGCGAGAACCCCCGCTGCGGTCACCGCCAAGGTGGTGCCCAGCACAAGCCTGCGTCTTTGCCTGCGCTGACGCGCGGCCTGCCTCGCTGTCTTCATACCTGTCCGTTCGGAAGATCGAGCCGATGGTGCACTGTTGAGTGACCGCACAGAGCGAAAAGGTTGCCTTCGATTTCTCACTGGGGCGTACCGGAGTTCCGGGGTAGGCGTATCTGGACGGCTTGCAGGGTCGTTCCCGTTGAACCGTCTGGTGGCGCGGGTCCCCACAAGTTGAAGGCCCGATGTGGATGAAGTTCCGCGACCGCAACGAGTGGATCCTCTACCTCGACCAGTACGCCTCCGGACGCGGCTACATGCCGGTCACGACGACCAACCCGTCCCCCTCCGGCACTACAAGCTCTCGGCGTCGGGAAGCTACAACCTGGGCGGAACCAAGAAGCGCGCCAGGCTCGATCCTGAACTGACGGCCGCCGAGGAGAGCCGCGTACAGGCCCGATGGCCCAACACCACGGTCAACCGGCTCCAGTCGTACAACTTCCAGGACCGGTACGTGCGGCCGTGGACGTCAAGCCGGTCCTCAACTGGGTCGCGTACACCAAGGGCTGGATGCCCGGCAACGAGACCATCGGCGACGTCCGGTTCGGCCATGAGATCACCTCGTCGGTCCGGGTGGACTCAACTTCAACACCAACGACCTGACCGTCAGGGTCGGCTGACCCGACATCAGGGCCGAGGTCGGTCCGCGCCCTTTCTCAGGCGCGGTCGACCCTCGGCCCGCAGTGCGTTGCAGTCCGCGAAGGCGACCGCGACGAGGCGCCACCGCTGGCCACGTGGCGGTGCGTCCTGTGTCCCCGTTATCCCCGTTGTCCCCGTCAGCAGAGGGAGGCAGAGGGAGAGGGCCTGGTTCAGCCGTCGAAGGGCTCGTAGTCGAACCAGTCGAAGTGGACGGTGCCTGCGGCGGCGTACATGCCGATGACCCGGCCCGTGAAGCCGCCGGCGACCTCGGTCGACAGGTAGCGTCCGTCGAGGGTCGCGAGCTCGCTGAACGTGCCGTCGGGCTGCTCGACGCCGAGGGAGACGACGTCGGGTCCGGTGCACGGTCCGTGCGGAGCCGGCGGTTCCGTGATCGTGACGGCGAGGACCACTGGCCCCGCGGGAATGGACTGTGCGGCCACGACCGTGCGCAGGGAGCCGACGCGCGCGACCACCCGCACCCGCGTGCCGGACACCTCGATCGCGTAGTGGTGCCGCTCGTCGAGCCGGACTGCGAGGCCACCGCGTCCCTCCGCGTCCTGCGGTGGTGTCGAAGCGCTTCACCTCCAGGCGCAAGTTGAAAGGACAAGTTGCTCGCGAAACAAGAGCCTCTACTGCGAGACACTTTTCCCCTGCTGGCTCATCTACAGCCTGCCAGGGAAAATGGGCTCGTTGAAGCGCTTCGACTACCCTCGCTTCAGAGCCAGCTCCATACTCGGCTTCCGAGGGATGTGCGCCGTGGGCTCGGCGTCCTTTCCGCCACTGACCGGCATTCCTTCCGCGAGCCCGGATCGCTGGGGCGCGGAGCTTCGCCGGCCTGCTGGAACGGCCCACGTGCGACGAGCGGTTCGCGATGCCGCACTCGTACGATCCGGAGCCAGGCGCTGTGCGGCGCGGCCGAACGACTGCTGTGCAACCGAGCCCGGAAAGGGCTCGGGTCCCGGGAGCGCGTGTCATCCGGCGGTCAGAGTGGTCCACTTCTGGTTGGAGCCGCCGTTGCAGTCCCACAGCACGGGCTGTGTGCCGTCGGCCGAGGAGGAGCCCGGAACGTCGAGGCAGCGGCCGGAGGCGGGGTTGCGGTAGCCGCCGTTGTAGGGCTGCCAGACCTGGTTGGAGCCGCCGTTGCAGGCCCAGGTCTGCACCTTGGTGCCGTTGGCGGTTCCCCAGCCTGCGGCGTCGAGGCACTTGCCCATGGAGCGCAGCGTGCCGTCGGTGTAGGCGGACCAGGGTTGGTTGGCTCCGTCGCCGCAGCTCCAGATCTGGACGGCGGTCCCGTCGGCGGTGTTGGCGCCGTTGACCTCCAGGCACTTGCCGGCGATGCCGGACTGCACGCGTGCGGCGGCGGGGGCGGGGTTCCTCAGCCACCCGGCGCTGTCCGCGGCCTGGATGCCGCGGTGGAAGGCGTCTGCCATGTTCTGGTAGCCGTGTCGTTGGGATGCAGGGTGTCGGCCAGGTCGGCCGTGGTCAGGCTGCTCGTGTCCACGTACGCGCCGTGCTTGCCCGCGGCCTGTGCCTCGCTCACGATTTGAGGGATGGCCTGGTTGTAGGCGGCGCGGTACTGCTCCTCCGAGCCGCTGGTGGACACGACCAGGGAGGCCACGAGGACGGTTGCGTCGGGGACGTCGGCGGTGATCTGGCTGACCAGCGTTTCAGCCGGGCGGCGGCGGTGGAGACCTGGTAGCTCTCGTTGAGGTCGTTGGTGCCGATCACCAGCGTCACGACGTTGGGCCGGTAGCGGGTCAGCGAGGCGTCGGCGAGTGCGGAGATCTGGTGGATCTTGTATCCGGAGTGACCTTCGTTGTCGGGGTCGGACATCGAACCGCCTCGCAACGTGCCCACGAAGTCCAGCGAATGACCGTCTGTCGCAAGCTTGTTCCGCAACGGAGCCCGGTAACCGTTGCCCGTACTGCTTCCCACACCCCAAACGGATGGCCGCCGGCAGGCGGCAGAGCCGCCAGGTCCGGGATCACCGCACTTCACCTGGTATCCGCGAGAAGTTCGATTCCCGCGCCCCGAGACAGGCCGATACTCTCGCCATGATCGATGCGAACAACGTGCGTTCTGAGGACGGCTTGGACGTGGGTGATGGACGGTTCCACACAAGCCGCGGGACGTCCGGAGCGTCAGACGATTCGGCAGGGAGAGGGCAATGACCGTTCTCGATGGGATCCTCGCGGGAGTTCGCGAGGACTTGGAACAACGCAAGCGTGCGACGCCGTTGGCGGAGCTGCGCTCCCGGGCGGCAGACGCGGCACCCGCGCTTGACCCCCTGCCCGCTTTCCGCGCGCCTGGGGTGTCCATCATCGCCGAGGTGAAGCGAAAGAGCCCCAGTAAGGGCGCGCTGGCGGACATCGCCGACCCTGCGTCCCTCGCGGCCCAGTACGCGGCCGGCGGTGCCGCTGCGATCAGCGTGCTCACCGAGAGCAGGCGTTTCGGCGGCTCCCTCGCCGATCTGGACGCCGTACGTGCCCGGGTCGACGTGCCCGTCCTGCGCAAGGATTTCATCGTCGACCCCTATCAGCTGTGGGAAGCTCGCGCTCACGGCGCCGATCTTGCGCTTCTCATGGTCGTGTCGCTGGACGACGGCCGGCTCACGGACTTGATGGGGCTGTGCAAAGAGTTGGGTCTCACGCCGCTCGTGGAGGCGCACACGGCCGACGAAGTGCGGCGCGCTGCCGCCGCGGGAGCTGAGCTCCTCGGAATCAACGCGCGGGACTTGACAACGCTCGACGTGGATCGCACCGTGTTCGCCGACCTGGTGACGGGTATCCCCGAAGGCACGGTCAGCGTCGCGGAATCAGGAGTGACGGGCCCAAAGGACGTCGCGGAGTACCGCGGTTGGGGAGCCGACGTGGTATTGGTCGGCGAGGCACTGGTCCGCTCGGGGGACCCGCTCAGCGCGGTGCGCGAGTTCATCGGGGCTGCCGGGGCGTGATGGCGTACGGCTCGGCCAGTGGCACGCCCGGACAGTGGCCGAGCCTCTCACCGCCGAACCGGCTGAAAACGGCCCCGGCTTCCACCGCAGCGGGAGCGCGACCCCGCGCAAGTGGCCGCTGTTTGTGAGCAACTGGGCATGGGGGGGAAGGGCCGTTCATGCGCCAGTTGTCGCGCGGCAGAACGTTGTTGACGCCTCCGGCACAGCAGACGCTTGAAGCCGCGGGGCCAATCCCGCACAGCGCACACGGCGCGGCCGTCCACGCTTGCCTCAGGCTGTGGGGTCCCAGAGTCCGCCGGCTTCGTCGCGGGCGAGGTGCTCGGCGTAGACGCCGACCTTCCAGGCGATGACGGACCGGCACTCCTCCAGCGCCTGGATCTGTGCGTCGACGCGCTGTCGATGGGCGTCGAGCAGTCGCAGGCGTTCTGCCTCGTTGCCTGGACCATGCCGTACCAGTTCGGCGAAGTGCTTGAGGTCCGCGAGCGGCATACCGGACTCGCGGAGCCTGACGCAGATCAGTAGCCAGTCGACATCCAAGGACGTGTAGCGCCGCCTGCCGCCCGACGTGCGCTGGACAGGTCCGACGAGCAGGCCCTCGCGCTCGTAGAAGCGCAGGGCGTGCACGCTCAGTCCGGTCCGCTCGGCCACCTCGCCGATGCTCAGCAACTGCACGGCAGCCTCGGTGGTCGTCATACCGCTCACTCCTGGACTTGATCTAGACCTCGCTCTAGATCGTAGCGTCGGCGGCATGACCATTACTGATCAGCAGCCGCTCGGCTCGCCCTTCTCCGCTGCCACCCCCGCCGAGGACATCGTGGCCGGCTGCGACCTTTCCGGCATGACCGCTGTGGTGAGCGGGGGCTACTCCGGGCTCGGCCTGGAGACCGCCCGGGCTCTGACGGCCGCCGGGGCCCGGGTCATCGTTCCAGCCCGCCGCCCCCACGTCGCTCGTGCCGCTCTCCAGGGAGTGAAGGGCTGCGAGGTCATCCCCATGGACCTGGCCGACCTCGCCAGCGTCCGCTCAGCCGCCGCGCACATCTGTGACTCCGCCGACCGGCTCGACCTCCTGATGGCCATCGCCGGAGTCATGGCCACCCCGGAGCGGCGCGTCGGGCCCGGCTGGGAAGGCCAGTTCACCGCCAATCACTTCGGGCACTTCACCCTCGCCTGTGAGCTCTACCCGCTCCTTGACGCCGCAGGCGGCGCGCGCGTCATCGTCAACAGCTCCGCTGGGCACACCCTGACCGGGATCCGCTGGCACGACCCGCACTTCCGTGCCGGCTACGACAAGTGGCTTGCCTACGGCCAGTCCAAGACCGCCAACGCCCTGTTCGCCGCGCACCTCGACGCCCTCGGGCACAACGATGGCGTCCGCGCGTTCGCCCTCCATCCAGGCAAGATCATCACCGGTCTCCAGCGCGAGATGGCCCTCCAGGAACAGATCGACCGCGGCTGGGTGGACAAGCACGGCAACGTGATCGGCGTCGACTTCAAGACCCCGTCCCAGGGCGCCGCCACCGGCCTGTGGGCCGCCACGTCCCCGCTCCTCCACGGCCGCGGCGGGCTCTACCTGGAGGACTGCGACATCGCCCGCGTCTCCACCCCCGACCAGCCCATGGACGACGGCGGCGTCCGCACGTACGCCATCGACCCCGACGAGGCCGCACGCCTCTGGGACCTCTCCGTCGCCGCGACCGGCGTCACCCCGATCGGCCGGTGAGCCCGCGCCCTGCATACGCCGCGCTGCCCGACGCTGCGGCGGACAGCGCGGTACTTCCCGCCCCTCGGTCCGCGATTGACGTCTGAACATCCACTACAACTACCACCGGCCGCACAGTGGAGCGGGCGGTCCACCGCCGGCATCACGGCTCCAGAGCGGTGTCACCAACGTCCGGCCCTCCTACACCTGGTGCTCTGGCTGGCCGGGCTGCTGGGCGGAGACGCGCGCAGCCCCGGGTGTCCGCACCTGGTGTCTCGGATCCCGGCGACGCCTGCGGAGATCGACCCGCAGCCGGACGTGGTGCCAACCACTACGCGGCGGCGGGCCCCACTGAGGGGCGCAGGCCGTAGCCGCCCTGCGGCTAGCCCGGTGACCGCCCGCCGGGCTCGGATCTCATCGCGGTTCGGGCTCGGCGAGGGCCTGTGCGCACCAGATCGTCTTGCCGTCCGTGGTGTGCCGGGTACCCCACCCCTGGGTGAGCTGGGCGACGAGCAGCAGGCCCCGGCCGCCCTCGTCGAAGGCGCGCGCCCGGCGCAGGTGCGGTGCGGTGTTGCTGGCGTCGGAGACCTCGCAGATCAGAGAGGAGTCGCGAATCAGCCGCAGCCTGACAGGGGGCTCGCCGTATCTGATGGCGTTGGTGACGAGCTCGCTGACAACCAGTTCGGTGACGAATGACGCCTCCTCCAGGCCCCAGGCCTCCAGCTGGTCGAGGGTGAACTCCCTGGCGCGCGACACCTGCGCGGGGTCGGGTACGACGTCCCAGTCGGCGACATGCTGGGGATCCAGCGCGTGAGTGCGAGCGAGCAGCAGGGCGGCGTCGTCGGTGCGGCGTTCGGGAAGCATGGCGTCCATCACTGTGTCGCAGAGGCCTTCCACTGAGGTGGCCGAATGGTTCAGGACGCGCAGCAGTTCGGCGATCCCCTGGTCGACGTCGCGCTCGCGGCTCGCCACCAGTCCGTCGGTGTAGAGGGCGAGCAGGCTGCCCTCGGGCAGCTCGAGTTCCGTAGCTTCGAAAGGCAGCCCACCGATGCCGAGAGGTGGTCCCGGCTGTGCGGGCGCCGGGGTCCTGGTGCCGTCCGGGGAGATGATCAGCGGCAGCGGATGACCCGCGCTCGCCAGTGTGAAGCGGCGGGAGACCGGGTCATAGACGGTGTACAGGCAGGTAGCCCCGAACTCGCCGGTCGGCTGGAAGTGGCCGGCGGGCTGGACGTCGCTGGCGAGGTGGATGACCAGGTCGTCCAGGTGGGTCAGCAACTCGTCCGGCGGCAGGTCCACGTCGGCGAGCGTGCGGACCGCCGTGCGCAACCGGCCCATGCTGGCCGAGGCGTGCAGGCCGTGACCGACTACATCGCCGACGACCAGGGCGACCCG
This sequence comes from Streptomyces sp. NPDC006365, assembly GCF_042870755.1. Lineage (NCBI taxonomy): Bacteria > Bacillati > Actinomycetota > Actinomycetes > Kitasatosporales > Streptomycetaceae > Streptomyces > Streptomyces sp. NPDC006365. The sequence goes on along the minus strand of NZ_JBIAHS010000003.1, from coordinate 783,692 downwards.
GGCACCGGAGAGCGGAATGACGTCGAACCAGTCACCACCCACTTCCGCGCCCGTCCCGGCGGGCAGGTAGCGGGATGCCACCTCGAGCGCCTCCTGGCTTGGCAGTTGCTGCAGCAGCAGACTGCGTTGCAGGGTCAGCGCGGTCGTGCGCTCGCGCGAGTACCGGCGGGCGTTGTCGATGGAGACGGCTGCCTTGGCGGTCAGCTCTTCGGCGAGGATCAGGTCGTCGGCGGTGAAGGCCTCGGGCCGGTCGCTGCGGGAGAACACGACGACGCCGAGCAGCGCGCCGCGGGCCCGGAGCGGCACGGTGATCCGGCCGGTCAGCCCGTCCGCGGCGATGGACTCGTCGATCACCGGGTTGCCCGGCGGCCAGTGGGCCGGGTCGGCGGCGAGCCCGGGCCCGAAGGCCCATTCGCCGCCGTGGCCTGGTTCGGCTGGGAGCTGAACCGTGGACCTGCCGGTGGCCATGCAGCGGGTGGCGACGGAACCGGGAGCGTGACTGACCGGCATCGGGTGCCCGGGAGCCCGGTCGGTGTCAGACTTCGCGCTGTGCTCAGCGGCGCGGCTGAGCGCGATGGCTTCGCCGGTGGCGGAGGCGGAGGGAAGAGGCGGTTCCTCGCCGCGCAGCACCTCGTCGAAGAGATCGACGGTGACGAGGTCGGCAAATCCCGGCACCGTGGTCGTGGCCAGTTCCTGGGCGGTGCCGAGCACGTCGAGCGTCCGGCCGATGCCTCCGCTGGCCTCGTTGAGGATGAGCAGGCGCTGCCGGGCCCAGTACTCGGCGCTCATGTCGAATCCCCAGTTGGCGACCGCGCGGACCCTGCCCTCGGCATCCCGGACGGGCCACATGCTGGTGGCCCAGGCGTTGGCGTAGTCGCTGCCGAGCGGGCGGAAGACGGTGATGAGACGCGCGGGCTCGCCCGTCCTGGCCACCTCCGAGAGCTGGTTGGTATACGCCTTGTCGTCCAGTTCGGGGAACAGTTCGCGGTACTTCTCACCGAGCACTTGTTCCTCGGAGTGCGCCATCACCCGGCACGCGGATGCGTTGACCCACAGAAACCGCAAGTCAGGGTCGTAGACGCCCAGAGCGAAGGGGCACTGTTCGAAGGCCAGGTCGGCGATCACCGGGCGGCGTTCCCAGCGGTGGACGGTCACCGCATGGCCCAGCGCCCGGCCGTCGGCGTCGAACAGCGGGTGAGCCGACACCAATGCGTCCACTGTGGAACCGTCCCGGTGGCGCAGGGGCATGAGCCCCGTGTGGTCGGGGCCGCTGCCGTAGCTCCCGGGGAAGCCGGGTGGTGGGGGAGCGGCCAGCAGGTCGGTCACGGGGCGCCCGACGGCGTCCTCCGCCGTCCAGCCCAGCAGCAGCTGCCCGCTCTCGCTCCAGCCGCTCACCACGCCGTCCGGGCCCACCACAAGCGCAGCAGTGCGGGCATCCTGCCTGCCGGCCATGTCCACGCGCTACGCCTCCGTCCGGACAGTTTTGCCCGTCAGGGCTGGCTTCCAGCCGCAGCTTCCAGCCTAGGTCCGCTTCTGCTCCACGGCGCCCCGGCCGGTGCGTTCCTGACAGCCGGGTGCAGGGCCGAGCGGGGCCGGCGCCTGCGCGCCCCAATCGAGAGAGCGTGGTGGCGGTAAGTGTCTTCAACTCGGGACTGCTCTTCCGAGACTCGCCCGCCGAGGGGATGCAGTACGACTACCAGGGCGCCCCGCCGGCTCTGGTCGCCCGTGCCCGGGCGATCGCCGAGGTCTGCGCGGCGCACGGAACCGCCGTGCCCGCCGCCGTGATCGCCTTCCCGCACACGCATCCCAGTATCATCAACGTCACCCTCGGCATGCGGACTGCGGAACAGGTCGGACGGAACGTGGAACTCCATGATCGGCACGTCCCGGGCGGCCTCTGGGCCGATCTCCGAGCTCAGGGGCTGATCAGGTCGGACGTGTTCACGGGGCACAGTGGGGGAGGGAGGCGCGTTGTCTCTGACGGACAAGGCCATCGAGCAGATCCGTGAACTGATCCGGACCGGTGCCCTGCCGCCGGGCTCCAAGCTCCCACCGGAGCTGGACCTGGCCGCCCAGCTGGGCCTGTCCCGCAACCTCGCCCGGGAAGCGGTCAAGGCGCTGGCCGTCGCGCGGGTCCTGGAGGTCAGGCGGGGCGACGGCACGTATGTGACCAGCCTGCAGCCGAGCCTGCTGCTGGAGGGGCTCGGTGGCGCGGTGGAACTGCTGCAGGGCGACTCGGTCGCCCTGCAGGACCTCATGGAGGTACGGCGGCTCCTCGAACCGATCGCGACGGCCCTTGCCGCCACTCGAATCTCCGACGCCCAACTGGCCGAAGTGAAGCGGCACCTGGACGCCATGCGCGAGGCCCGCGACGACGTCGAACAGCTCAACGCCCACGACGCCGCCTTCCACCGCGCCGTCATCTCGGCCACGGGCAACGAGACCCTCCTCACCCTCCTGGAGGGCATCTCCGGCCGCACCCTGCGTGCCCGCATCTGGCGCGGTCTGGTCGACGACAAGGCCGCGGGCCGCACCCTCGCCGAGCACGAGTCGATCTTCAAAGCCCTGTCCACCCGTGACGCCGCCCTCAGCCAGGCCGCCGCACTGCTCCACGTGAGCAACACCGAGCAGTGGCTGAGGGAACACCTGCGCTCCGGCGAACCCCTCCCCTCAGGGACGACAGCGCGGAAGTGACGGGCCGGCGCTGCCCGCCACGGTGGCCCAAGTCCCAGCTTCCGGGCAGCCCGCAGCCGCCGCCGTCCTCGCACAACGGCAGGGATGAACAAGGCAGGCTATGAGGCGATCAGGGGAAGATCCTTGAACACGTGGTGTTGCCGGAGGCGGCGGGAGGCTTCCTCCGGGTAGGTGGTGGTCATCGGCTCCGTGTCGAGGATGTGTGTCAGGCGGTGCTCCGTGTCATAGGCGGGCCGGCCCGGATCGCCGGTGGTGGCGAAGGATGTCCAGGCAGCGCGGTGGCGACGTCGGGAAACGGTTCTGTGGTTTGACGATCACGGTGTTCCCGCAGGCGAGGGCCGGTGCGATCTTCCAACTCGCGATCATCTCCGCCGCGATGGACAGGGCGGTCTCCTCGGGCGTACGGGCCCCGAGGTCGATCGGCGACCGCAGCAGCGCCAACTCTCGTTCCGTCACGCCCGCTTCGCGCAGCCGACGGGCCCGATGCATGTGGGTGCGCCGGGAGCCCATCGCTCGCGCGTGGACTGTGCCCTCACGGGGCTCGGCCGCGAGGCCGCCGAACAGGTCCGTGGCCTCGCGCGATGGATGGAGCGGCGGATGGTGGAGGTCCGCAGGGCGCGCCAGGAGTGCGAGGCGACGGGGATGTGACTGCCGTGCTCCGGAGGTCCGTCTCCTCGCTGCGTGTGCTTCTCCTCACGCCCGAAGAATTACTAGGACGTCCTAGTATCTAAGGTGCCAGCGTTTTCCAACGCGTTCCGGAAGGCCCCGCCATGAGCGATCTGCACCGTCCCGTGCATCCCGTCCGTCTGGTCACCGCCTCGGCCTTGTTCGATGGGCACGACGCGTCGATCAACATCATGCGGCGGATTTTCCAGGCCCAGGGCGCCGAGGTGATCCACCTCGGCCACAACCGTTCGGTGCGGGAGGTGGTGGACGCGGCGCTGGACGAGGACGCGCACGGTGTCGCGGTCTCGTCCTACCAGGGTGGGCATGTCGAGTACTTCGAGTACCTGGTGGAGTCGCTGCGCGCGCAGGGCGCGGAACACGTCCGGGTGGTGGGCGGCGGGGGCGGTGTGATCGTGCCGGAGGAGATCGCCCGGCTGCGGGGGAGCGGGGTGACGATCTTCTCCCCGGAGGACGGCCAGCGGTTGGGCCTGGCCGGGATGGTCAACTCAGTCGTGAAGGACTGCGACTTCGACCTTTGGGACGGCAAGCCGGCCGACGTCGACGCGGTGGTCGCGGGTGACCGCTTCGCTGTCGCCCGGGCTGTCACCGGCGCCGAACTGGGCAAGCTGCCTGAGGAGTTCCTGGCCCGGCTACGGGAGTCGGCGCGTGTGGTGCCCGTGCTGGGCATCACCGGCACCGGCGGCTCCGGGAAGTCGTCGCTCACCGACGAGCTGGTGCGCCGTTTCCGCGTCGACCAGCAGGACAAACTGCGGATCGCGGTGATCGCAGTGGACCCGACCCGCCGCCGTGGCGGCGGAGCGCTGCTAGGCGACCGGATCCGCATGAACTCCCTCGACGGCAACCGGGTGTTCTTCCGGAGCCTGGCCACCCGCGGCAGCCGCGAACTGCCCGAGCACCTGTCCGACGTGATCGACGTGGTCAAGGCCGCCGGGTTCGACCTGGTGATCGTGGAGACGCCGGGCATCGGCCAGGGCGACGCGGCGATCGTGCCGTTCGTCGACACCTCGCTGTACGTGATGACGCCGGAGTTCGGGGCCGCCTCGCAGCTGGAGAAGATCGACATGCTCGACTTCGCCGACGTCGTGGCGATCAACAAGTTCGAACGGCGCGGCGCCAAGGACGCGCTGCGTGACGTGGGCCGCCAACTGGTCCGCAACCGCGAGGCGTTCGGCATGCGGCCCGAGGACATGCCGGTGTACGGCACCTCCGCGGCCACCTTCAACGACGACGGCGTCACCGCCCTCCATCAGCACCTGAAGACCGTCCTGGCGGAGAAGGGCCTGGAGGTGTCCGAGGGCGCGCTGGCCCCGGTCGACGTGCGCCACTCCTCCGGCATCCGGCAGGTGGTACCGGCGGACCGGGTGCGCTACCTCGCCGAGATCACCGACGCCGTCCGCTCCTACCACACCGTGACCGGACAACTGGCCGAAGCGGCACGGCGGGTGCAGCGACTGGAGGCCGTCGAGGAAGAGCTCCTCGATGCCGGCTCCGACGCCGAGAACGTACGGTCGCTGCTCCAGGAGGCGCGTCGGCAGCTGCCGCACGAGATCACGGAACAGGTCGAGAACTGGCCGGCCGTCATCGCCTCCTACTCCGGCGACGAGCAGGTCGTGAAGATCCGCGACAAGGAGATACGCACCCAGCTCAAACGCGAGTCTCTGTCGGGCAACAAGATCCCCCGCGTGGCGCTGCCCCGCTTCACCGACCACGGGGAACTGGTGCGGTTCTGGCGTGGGGAGAACCTGCCCGGCCACTTCCCCTTCACGGCCGGGGTGTTCCCGTTCAAGCGTGACGGCGAGGACCCGGCCCGGATGTTCGCCGGCGAGGGCGACCCGTTCCGCACCAACCGGCGCTTCAAGCTGCTCTCCGAGGGCCAGCCCGCCACGCGCCTGTCCACCGCCTTCGACTCCGTCACCCTCTACGGCCGGGACCCGGACGAACGCCCCGACATCTACGGCAAGGTCGGCACGTCCGGAGTGTCGGTGGCCACCCTGGAGGACATGAAGGCGCTCTACGACGGCTTCGACCTCGTCGCGCCGACCACCTCGGTGTCGATGACGATCAACGGACCCGCGCCGACCATCCTGGCGTTCTTCCTCAACACCGCCGTCGACCAGCAGATCGACCGGTTCCGCGCAGACGAGGGCCGCGACCCCTCGCCCGAGGAGGCGGCCGAGCTACGGGCCCACGCCCTGGCGACCGTGCGCGGCACGGTGCAGGCCGACATTCTCAAGGAGGACCAGGGCCAGAACACCTGCCTTTTCTCCACCGAGTTCTCCCTGCGCATGATGGCCGACATCCAGGAGTGGTTCATCGCCCACCAGGTTCGCAACTTCTACTCGGTGTCCATCTCCGGCTACCACATCGCCGAAGCGGGCGCGAACCCGATCAGCCAGCTCGCGTTCACGCTGGCCAACGGCTTCACGTACGTCGAGGCCTACCTGGCCCGGGGCATGCACATCGACCACTTCGCCCCGAACCTGTCGTTCTTCTTCTCCAACGGCATGGACCCCGAGTACTCCGTCCTCGGCAGGGTCGCCCGCCGTATCTGGGCCGTCGCCATGAAGGAGAAGTACGGCGCGGGCGAGCGCAGCCAGAAGCTCAAGTACCACGTCCAGACCTCCGGACGCTCCCTGCATGCCCAGGAGATGGATTTCAACGACATCCGCACCACCCTGCAGGCGCTCATCGCCATCTACGACAACTGCAACAGCCTGCACACCAACGCCTACGACGAAGCGGTCACCACCCCCACCGAGGACTCCGTCCGCCGGGCCCTGGCCATCCAGCTGATCATCAACAGGGAATGGGGCCTGGCCATGAACGAGAACCCGCTGCAGGGCTCGTTCATCATCGACGAGCTCACCGACCTGGTCGAAGAGGCGGTACTCCAGGAGTTCGAGCGGATCAACGAGCGCGGCGGGGTGCTCGGCGCCATGGAGACCGGCTACCAGCGCGGCCGTATTCAGGACGAGTCGATGCTGTACGAGCAGCGCAAGCACGACGGCAGCCTGCCCCTGATCGGCGTCAACACCTTCCGCAACCCGCACGCCTACACCGCCGAACCCGCCGTCATCGAACTGGCCCGCGCCACGGAGGGGGAGAAGCACTCCCAGCTGGAGCGCGTGCAGGACTTCCAGGCCCGCCACCAGGAGCCTGCCCACGCCGCCCTGGCCGCCCTCAAGGACGCGGCGGTCAGCGGGGAGAACGTCTTCGCCGTCCTCATGGACGCCGCCCGGGTCTGCTCCCTGCAGCAGATCACCGACGCCTTCTTCGAGGTCGGCGGCCAGTACCGCCGCAACGTCTGACCCGACCACCGGTGGCTGCAGCGCAGCCACCCCCTTCAGATTGGACCTCAGATGGACCCCGTCACCCGTCTCGGCGTCGTCGGCTGCGGCCTCATGGGCTCCGGCATCGCCGAAGTCGCCGCCCTGGGCGGCATCGACGTCCGTGTCGCCGAGGCCACCCCGGACGCCGTCGACGCCGGACGCCGCCGTATCACCGCTTCCCTCGACCGGGGCGTACGGCGCGGCAAGCTCACCGAGGAACAGCGAGACCAAGCCCTCGTCCGGCTCTCCTTCGCCCATGACCTCGGCGACCTGGCCGACCGCCAGTTCGTCATCGAGGCCGTCGCCGAGAACCGCGAGATCAAGACCGACGTCCTGCGCGCCCTGGACAAGGCCGTCGAAGATCCCGCGGCGATCCTGGCCACCAACACCTCCTCCATTCCCATCGTCGATCTCGCCGTCGCCACCGAGCGGCCCGGCCAGGTCATCGGCATGCACTTCTTCAACCCCGTGCCCGTGCAGCAACTGATCGAGCTCATCCCCGCCCTCACCACCAGCCCGGACACCGTGCAGCGCACCCGCGACCTCGCCGGGCAACTCGGCAAACAGGCCGTCCAGGCGCCCGACCGCTCCGGCTTCGTGGTCAACGCCCTGCTGGTGCCCTATCTGCTCAGCGCGGTCCGGATGGTGGAGTCGGGCGGCGCACGGCCGGAGGACATCGACCGCGGCATGGAACTCGGCTGCGCGCACCCCATGGGGCCTCTGCGCCTGCTCGACCTCATCGGCCTCGACACCGCCCAGGCCGTGGCCGAGTCGATGTACGAGGAGTTCAAGGAGCCGCTGTACGCACCGCCCGCCCTGCTGCGCCGGATGGTCGCCGCCGGCCATATCGGCCGCAAGAGCGGACGCGGTTTCTACGCCTACGACAGCTGAACTGATGAGGTGTCAAACTGTTGCCGGCGCGGTGCGGAATTCCCCATCTGGTGGCCGGGCTGAAACGGTACGAGGCCGAGCACTTCTGGCTCACCACGGTCCGCCTCCCGCCCCATGCGCCCGACCTGAACCCCGTCGAGGCCCTCTGGTCACTGGTACGCAGAGCTATGGCCAACACTGTCTTCGGCACACCCGACGACCTCGACCGTGTGCTCCGCCGTGAGTTACGCGGGATCCAGCTCCAGCCACACCTGATCGACGGCTGCCTCACTGGCACCGGCCTGGCTATGACCCACTCACCACCCCAAGCGCCACCGGCGGCGGCACCGCGTTACGGGATGGCTCTCGGGCTGGTGAGCGTTGCCCGACCTCGCGCTCCGTCGCCGTATGAGCGCTGAAGTTGTCGCGTGACCCGGGCGGGCTCGGCCTTCCGCCGAGCCCGCCACGCCGGCTCCATATCGGAGCTGGACTCGTGTCACGCCGTCAGCGCTGCAGTGTCAGCAGACCCGGACGGTAGGGCAGGAGGCCGTAGTCGCCGCCGGAGTTGGGGCTGCGCCCCTGGTAGAGCAACTGCAGATTGCAGGGATCGACGGTCATGGTCTGATCGGGGCTGGTGCGGATCAGTTCGCCATGGCTGATGTCGTTGGTCCAGGTGGCGCCACTGTTGGCCTTGCCGGCGAAGGGACTGCTCTCGGTCGCGGCCTGGGGTGTCCATGAACCGTTCAGGCTGGTGGCCGTGAACGAGCGGAAGTAGCGGCCCTGCGAGCCGATCGCCTCGACGATCATGAGGTAGCGGTTCTGGCCCTGCAGCTTGTAGACCTGCGGGGCTTCGAACAGGTTGTTCCTCGTATCGCTCATGACCACTGTCGAGGTCGAGCCGAAGCTGCCCGGGAAGTTCCCGATCGGCATACTGGCCCGGTAGATCTTGCCGTTGTCGCCGGCGAAGAACAGGTACATGTTCGTCCCGTCACCAATGAGTGTCTGGTCGATGGGTCCTGTTCCGGAGTCGCCGATGCTTCCGGAGAAGAGCACCTGCTCCGATGACCAGCCGTTCGGGTTGGTGGGGTCGCTCGACGTCCGGTAGGAGAAGGCGGTCCTACCCCACTGGTAGGCGAGCACCCAGATGTTCTTCGGCGCGAAGTAGAAGAGCGTGGGCGCGACGGTGGATGTCGACATCGTGTTCTGGCCGGCCGATGCCATCTCCGACCAATTGGTGAACAGGCCGAAGTTCATCGAACCCCAACTCGTCCCCGTGTCATGCGTCGTCGCGTAGACGAGCTGCTTGCCGTTGTAGGGGGCGACGGTGAAGTCCTTGAGCGAGACCCACCCCGGCTTGGGCTGGGCCAGCGCGCCCGTTGATGTCCAGCGGTACGTCGACGGAAGAGCGCACGGGCCGGGGTTGTCGCCGCCGACCTTGACGAGTTGCCACTGCTGGTTGGTGCCGCCCCAGTCGTCGTACTGGACGATGTTCGCGTTGTCGGCGGTGGAGGCGCCTTGTACTTCGAGGGCCTTGTTGCTGTGGCGCGAGATGAGCCTCACGTAGCCGTCCGAGCTGTCGGCCAGCCGCCACTGCTGGTTGGTGCCGTTCAGGTCTGCCCACTGGACGATCGAGCCGCCGTTCGCGGTGGACCAGTTGTGGACGTCCAACACCTTGCCCGAGTGGCGGGATTTGATGCGGTAGTAGCCGCCTCCGGCATCGACGAACTGCCACTGCTGCTGGTTCTGATCGTTCCTGGTCCACTGGGTGATGCGGGCGCCGTCGTTGGTCGCCAGGTTGTAGACGTCCAGGGCCTTGCCGCTGTTGCGGTTGACCAGCACATACGAGGCGTTGGGGTCTACGGTCGCCGCGCCGGCGGGCTGGGCGCCGAGGAAGGTGGCCACGAGCAGCAGGGGCGCAAGGACGGCGAGTAGGCGTCTTGGACGGACCGGGGACGGGTGGCGAAACCACATCAGAGGGCCTCCTTTGGGGGGCGGGGGTGAGGTGACCCCGATGAACCGGCGAGCGGATGTGCCGGGGGCAGGCAAGCTCGAATGTTTCGAAGGATTCTCCGGATGCTTCGACGCCACAAGCTAGGAATGCGAGGCCCTCTGGTCAAGGCCTGTCGCCGATCTGTCCACAAACAGCGCATCCCCCTCTGGGCTTGACGGGATGTCGTGCCGACCAGAACCACTCCGGGAGTTTGCGCGGATGCAGCTCGCCAGTCCAAGGTGGCATCCGCCGACGTCGGCGCCGGGGGCTCGCCTTCCGACTCGCCGGTATTCCAGAAAGTTTCGGACTAGGAATCGAAACTTCTCCTGCGGAGAGTATTGACGATCCACCGTCAATACCTCAATCATCCCTGTCTGAGAAACCGGGGATAGTTCGAGATGTCGAACAAAGGGATAGTTCGGATATCGAACCACGTCGGCCCTGAGCAATCTGTGCTGCACGGCAGATCCACGTACGGCTGCACGGCAGATCCGCGCACCAAAGCACCCGCGCCACCCCGTTTCGTTCCGGTGAGGTTCGCACCAGCGCATCCTGGCTCTTCGCGCAGTCGGAGAGGTACGCGACGCTGCGTGGCGGTCCCCCGGCTGAGCCGCGATGGAGTACCCCCATGCCTGTGTCGAAACACCGCCCGCCGCCCGCCGTACGTCACCCGACGGCCGACCGGGTGCCGTCCGTGCCGGTTGAGATCGTCCCGGTCTCATAACCGCGGTGTCCGGTGATCCGGTCCTGTGACCGCGGTGTCCGGTGATTCCGTGCTGCCCGGATACCGGCCCGCCCCGTCCGTCTGCCGAGTGGGAGCGGACGACGCATTCCCCCGCGCTTCAGTCCTTCCGTGATCTCTACCTTGGAGGCACAGCCATGGGCTCGTATGCCCTTCCCAGACCCGTTATCCGCCGGAAGATCCGCGGCCTGCTGCTAGCGCTGGTCGTCGGCGTCCTCGGTACGGTCGCCGCACTGGTCGCGCCGCCGACCGCACACGCTGCCGAGAACACGCTCGGCGCCGCGGCGGCGCAGAGCGGCCGCTACTTCGGCGCCGCCATCGCCTCGGGCAGGCTGGGCGACTCGGCGTACACGACGATCGCGGGCCGTGAGTTCAACTCGGTGACGGCCGAGAACGAGATGAAGATCGACGCCACCGAACCGCAGCGGGGCCAGTTCAACTTCACCGCAGGTGACCGCGTCTACAACTGGGCGGTGCAGAACGGCAAGCAGGTGCGTGGCCACACCCTGGCCTGGCACTCGCAGCAGCCCGGCTGGATGCAGAGCCTCAGCGGCAGCGCGCTGCGCCAGGCGATGATCGACCACATCAACGGCGTGATGGCCCACTACAAGGGCAAGATCGCCCAGTGGGACGTCGTGAACGAGGCCTTCGCCGACGGCAGTTCGGGAGCCCGGCGCGACTCCAACCTGCAACGCACCGGCAACGACTGGATCGAGGTCGCCTTCCGCACCGCGCGCGCCGCCGACCCGGCCGCCAAGCTCTGCTACAACGACTACAACGTCGAGAACTGGACCTGGGCCAAAACCCAGGCCATGTACGCCATGGTCCGAGACTTCAAGCAGCGCGGCGTGCCGATCGACTGCGTCGGTTTCCAGTCGCACTTCAACAGCGGCAGCCCCTACAACAGCAACTTCCGTACCACCCTGCAGAACTTCGCCGCCCTCGGCGTCGACGTGGCCATCACCGAACTCGACATCCAGGGTGCCCCGGCCACGACCTACGCCAACGTGACCAACGACTGCCTGGCCGTCCCGCGCTGCCTCGGCATCACCGTCTGGGGAGTGCGTGACACCGACTCCTGGCGAGCGGAGCAAACGCCTCTGCTGTTCAATGGCGACGGCAGCAAGAAGCCCGCCTACACCGCCGTCCTCAACGCACTCAACGGTGGCTCCACTACGCCCCCTTCGGATTCCGGACCGATCAAGGGCGTCGGGTCGGGCCGCTGCCTGGACGTGCCCGGCACCAGTACCACCGACGGCACCCAGCTCCACCTGTGGGACTGCCACAACGGCACCAACCAGCAGTGGACGTACACCGCCGCCGGCGAGCTCAGGGTCTACGGCAACAAGTGCCTGGACGCCGCCGGCACCGGCAACGGCGCCAAAGTCCAGATCTACAGCTGCTGGGGCGGCGACAACCAGAAATGGCGCCTCAACTCCGATGGATCCATCGTCGGCGTCCAGTCCGGACTCTGCCTCGACGCCGTCGCAGGCGGCACCGCCAACGGCACCCTGATCCAGCTCTACTCATGCTCGAACGGAAGCAACCAACGCTGGACCCGCACCTGAGGGGATCTGCCACGAACGAAAGGGTGAGTCGATGAAGACCTACGGTGCGGCTTCTCCCGCCCCTTCACGGAGACATCGCTGGTGGTCCCGGGTCGCCGCCGTGGTGGCGGCGACCCTCGCGATCGGCATGCTCGCCGCGGTGAATCCGGCGCCCGCCGAGGCGGCGACGGTGGACACCAATGCCTGGTATGTCCTGGTCAACCGCGCCAGCGGCAAGGCGCTGGACGTCTCTGGCGCGTCCACCGCCGACGGCGCGCGGGTCAGCCAGTGGACGCGCAACGACGGAGCCAACCAGCAGTGGCAGTTTGTGGACTCCGGCGACGGCTTCTACCGCCTCAAGGCCCGGCATTCGGGCAAGGTTCTCGACGTGGCCGGCGCCTCGACCGCAGACGGTGCCGCGATCCAGCAGTGGGCCGACCACAACGGGGCCAACCAGCAGTTCCGCCTGGCCGACTCCGACACGGGCCACGTCCGGCTGATCAACCGCACCAGCAGCAAGGCGGTGGAGGTGCAGGGCGCCTCCACCGCCGACGGCGGCAACGTCGTCCAGTACACCGACTGGGGCGGCGCCAACCAGCAATGGCAGATGATCAAGCTGTCGTCCGGTGGCGGCGGCGGATGCGGCAGCGCCCCGACTCTGGCGAGCGGTACGCACACGATTCAGAGCGGCGGCAAGAGCCGCAGCTTCATCCTCAGGGTTCCCGCCAACTACGACAACAGCCACCGCTACCGGCTGATCTTCGCGTTCCACTGGCGGGGCGGAACCGCCGGCGACGTCGCCTCGGGCGGCACGAGCGGGAACGCCTGGTCCTACTACGGCCAACAGGAACAGTCGAACAACGGCGCGATCCTCGTCGCCCCCCAGGGCCTCGGCAACGGCTGGGCCAATTCGGGTGGTGAGGACATCACCTTCGTCGACGACATGATCCGGCGCATCGAGGGCGGCCTCTGTGTCAACCCGGCACAGCGTTTCGCCACGGGATTCAGCTGGGGCGGCGGGATGAGCTACGCACTCGCATGCAGCCGGGCGAACATCTTCAGGGCCGTCGCGGTCATATCCGGCGCTCAGATCAGCGGGTGCAGCGGCGGCACCCAGTCCATCGCCTACTTCGGAATCCACGGCATCAGCGACTCCGTCCTCAACATCGCGCAAGGACGGTCCCTGCGCGACAGATTCGTGAGCAACAACGGCTGCACCCCCCAGAGCCCGCGCGAGCCCGCGCCGGGCAGCCGAACGCACATCACCACCACCTACTCGGGCTGCCGTGCCGGATACCCGGTGCATTGGGCCGCGTTCGACGGAGGCCACATACCCGGTCCCGTTGACGGCTCCCCCGGCGAAAGCGGCGTCGCCACCTGGACCAAAGCAGAGATCTGGAGGTTCTTCGCGCAGTTCCAGTGACACGCCCGCACCACGGAGTGGAGCCCGGATAATCCTGGCTCCACTCCGTCGACGTCAATCCCAGATGCAGCGCGTCGCCGCGACGCCTGGCCGCCTACCAAGAGGACTGGGGAATCCGGGGGAACAGAGGTCCGCGGGTGGGATCTCGCCCGGCGGTGATTCCGAGTTGACGAGGCAGAGCTCGTGCAGTCCGCCATCTGGTCGCTTCATCCGAGCCTCGGCAGCTCTCACCGCTCCCGCCGACGGCCGTGGCGGGACGGCCCGACGCGGCGCACCACGGTGGTGTGGTCCTTGCTCCGACCTGGTGCTTCGACGCGACACCCACGGGAGTGCTGGTTCACGAGCACCCGCCCGCGTCTCCCTTGACACCGTGAGCTCGAACGGCTCAGTGAGCTCCGCCGGAGGAGGCGAAAGTGGATGAGCGATGTGACCTTGGTGGAAGGGATGGCCGTGCACACGGACAGGAGGAGGCTGCGATGTCGCAGGGACTGGTCGAGGGCGGCACGGCGTGTGCTGCCACGGTCGGGGGCACCGACCTGTCGCCGGACCCCTCCCGGCGTGTCTTCGAGCAGATCACCGCCGTCGCCGACGCCGTCCTCTACGAGGGCTACCTCCTCTACCCCTACCGGCGGTCCTCGGCCAAGAACCGCGTCCGATGGCAGTTCGGGGTGTTGTTCCCCCAGGAGTGGGTGGAGTCGGACGCCCCTGTCGTTCCCGGTTTGTCCGGCTCCGCCGACTCCTGGTACCAGCAGACCGAGTGTCTGCTGCGGATCCGACGGCCCGACGCGTCCGTCCGGGTGAGGCTGCGTCACCTGCAGATGCAGCGCAAGCAGGTGGAGGAAGCCGGCCGCGACGGTGGCCACCGCGCCGTCGAATCGCTGAGAACCGACGACGGCATGGTCCATCTGACGTTCGACGAGGCAGTCCCGTGCGAAGTCGATGCCGTGGTCCCTCTGGGCGACCTGCTGCACGGCGAGAGCACCGTCCCGGTGGAAGCGGCGGCCGGTGAGGACATCGAGCCACTGCCGGGTCACGCCGGGCGGGTGGTACGGCGTCGCGAGGAGGCACGGGCGAGCGTCACGCTGACGGCCGAGCGGCTCGCGGACGACGTCTGTCGGCTCCGCGTACGCACCGCGAACGCCGGACGTGCCCCCGAGCCCCGGGCTACTCGCGACGAGGCGCTGCGCCGGGCGCTCATCGCCACCCACACCCTTATCGGCGGTGACGGCGTGGAGTTCGTCTCGCTGATCGATCCACCGGCGGACCTGCGCGAACACGCGCGGGCGTGCCGGAACGAGTTCACCTTCCCCGTCCTCGGCGGCGAGCCCCCCACCGGACCCGTCCTGCTTTCCGCACCGATCATCCTGCCCGACCACCCCCAGGTGGCCCCGGAAAGCCCGGGTGACCTGCACGACGCGGCGGAGATCGACGAGATCCTCACACTGCGCACCATGCTGCTGACCGACGAGGAGAAGCGAGAGGCGCGCGCCACCGACCCGCGGGCCGCCGCAATCCTGGACCGGGTTGACACCATGCCCCCGGAGGTCTTCGCGCGCCTGCACGGCGCCGTCCGCTCCTTGGCCCCGGTCGCCGCCCCGGCGACCCCCGTCACCGCCCAGGCGTCCCACACCACTCCTGGAACCGCCGTCACCAGTTCCGCACCCCGGAGCACCACCCCGCCACCCCCGACCCCCGAACGCCCCGTCTGGTGGCAGGAGGGCGCCGACGACAGCCTCTCCCCGGCCACCGACACGGTGCTCGTCGACGGCGTCCCCCTCGGCGGCGGCAGCCGCGTACGGCTACGCCCACGACGGGGCGCCGACGCCCAGGACATGTTCCTGGCGGGCCGCACCGCCGAGGTGGCCGCCGTCTTCCACGACGTGGACGGCAGCGTGCACGTCGCCGTCACACTCGACGACGATCCCGCGTCCGAACTGCACACCTGGTACGGCCGCTTCCACTACTTCCAGCCCGACGAGCTCGAACCTCTGGAGCCCGCCACACCCCCGGACGAGCCGTCGAAACCGGCTCCCGCCGCAGCCCCGGCGCGGCACACGACCGACTCCGAGACCCCCTGCAGCGGAGGCCGATGACATGACGACACAGAGCAGTACCGCCGAAGTGAGCAAGGAACCCAGTCGCGCCGAGGACCGTGAGGGCTTCGACGAGATCACCATCCTCTGGATCTCCGAGGGCATGAGCTGCGACGGCGACACCGTCTCACTGACCGCCGCCGGCCAGCCCTCCATCGAGGACCTGGTGCTCGGCCTGATCCCGGGCCTGCCCAAGGTGAACCTCGTCAACAAAGTGCTCTCGCCGAGCCTGGGCGGCGAGGACTTCCTCGCTCCCTACCGGGCGGCCGTACGCGGCGAACTCGCCCCGTTCATCCTCGTCATCGAGGGCTCGATCCCGAATCAGAACATCATCGAGGGCGACGGCTACTGGACGTCCTTCGGCAACGACCCGGAGACGGGCGAGCCCCAGACCCTCAACTGGTGGATCGATCAACTGGCTCCCAAAGCCTGGGCGGTGGTGGCTGCCGGCACCTGCGCCACCTTCGGCGGAATCCACGCCATGGCCGGAAACCCGACCGGCTGCATGGGCCTCGCCGACTACCTGGGCTGGGACTTCACCTCGCAGGGCGGGCTGCCCGTGGTGAACGTGCCCGGCTGCCCGATCCAGCCCGAGAACTTCATGGAGACCCTGGTCTGGGTCCTCTACCACGCGGCCGGTTCCGCGCCGCCGCCCCCGCTGGACCACATGCTGCGCCCGCAGTGGCTGTTCGGGAAGACGGTCCACGAGGGCTGCGACCGCGGCTCGTACTACGAGCAGGCCAGCTTCGCCAAGGACTACAACTCACCCAAGTGCCTGGTCAAAACGGGTTGCTGGGGTCCGGTCGTCAACTGCAACGTGCCCAAGCGCGGCTGGATGGCCGGAATCGGCGGCTGTCCGAACGTCGGCGGCATCTGCATCGGCTGTACGATGCCCGGCTTCCCCGACGCGTTCATGCCGTTCATGGACGAACCCGCCGGCGCGACCTTCTCGTCCCTGGCCATCAAGCCGTACGGGGCCGTCATCCGCCGACTGCGCGGCATGACGAACGAACTGGTCAACCACGAGCCCAGGTGGCGCCACAACAAGCGGAAGCTGACCAGCGGCTACGACCCGCGCTGGCGGCCCTGATGCCGCGCGACCCGCACTCCACCACCCACCACGGAACACCGACAGCGAGGGGCAGTACCGCAGATGACCACAACCGAGGCCCGGCCCACGGAGCGCAAGCCGCCACAGCTCGTGGACATGTCCTGGGATCCGATCACCCGGATCATCGGGAACCTGGGCATCTACACGAAGATCGACTTCGCCAACCAGGAAGTCGCGGAGTGCCACAGCACCTCGTCGCTGTTCCGCGGCTATTCGGTGTTCATGAAGGGCAAGGATCCGCGCGACGCGGGATTCATCACGTCCCGGATCTGCGGCATCTGCGGCGACAACCACACCACCTGCTCCGACTACGCCCAGCAGATGGCCTACGGTGTCAAGCCTCCTCCGCTGGCCGACTACATCGTCAACCTCGGCGAAGCGGCCGAGTACATGTTCGACCACACGATCTTCCAGGACAACCTGGTGTTCGTGGACTTCTGCGAGGCCATGGTCAAAGCCACCAACCCCGGTGTGCTCGCCCGTGCCGAACGCACCGAAGCGCCCCGCGGGGAGATCCACGGCTACCGGACGATCGCCGACATCATGCGGGCCTTCAACCCCTTCGAGGGCGAGGTCTACAAGGAGGCGCTGAAGGTCAGCCGGGTGACCCGCGAGATGTTCTGCCTGATGGAGGGGCGGCACGTCCACCCGTCCACGCTGTACCCCGGCGGCGTCGGCACGATGCCGCAGCCGACCACCTTCACCGACTATCTCAGCCGGCTCATGCGGGTCATCGACTTCGTCAAGAAGGCCGTGGCCATGAACGACGACGTCTTCGACTTCTTCTACGAGGCGCTGCCCGGCTACGAGGAGGTCGGCCGCCGCCGCATCCTGCTGGGCTGCTGGGGCGCCTTCCAGGACCCCAGGACCGTCGACTACCGGTACGAGACGATGAACACCTGGGGCAAGCAGATGTACGTCACCCCGGGCGTCATCGTCGACGGACAGCTCATCACCAACAACCTCGTCGACATCAACCTCGGCCTGCGGATCCTGCTCGGCAGCTCGTACTACGAGGACTGGGTCAACGAACAGCCCTTCGTCACGCACGACCCGCTCGGCAACCCCGTCGACATGCGCCACCCGTGGAACCAGACGACCGTCCCGGTGCCGCAGAAGCGCGACTTCGACGACAAGTACAGCTGGGTGATGAGCCCACGCTGGTACGACAAGAGAACCGATCAGCACCTCGCCCTCGACACCGGCGGCGGCCCGCTCGCCCGGCTCTGGTCGACCGCCCTGAACGGACTGGTCGACACCCCGTACGTCAAGGCCACCGGCCACAGCGTGCGCATCTCGCTGCCCAAGGGTGAGTCGCTGCCGGAGACGACCCTGGAATGGCACATCCCGCAGTGGAGCAACACCATCGAACGCGACCGTGCCCGGCCGTACTTCATCGCCTACGCGGCCGCCATGGCCCTGCAGTTCCTGGAAGAGGCCATGGGGCTCGTGCGGGCGGGCGAGACCAAGGTGTTCGAGAACTACGAGGTCCCCGACGAGGCGATCGGCTGCGGCTTCCACGAGGCGGTGCGCGGCGTCCTCTCACACCACCTGGTGATCAAGGACAAGAAGATCGCCAACTACCACCCGTACCCGCCCACCCCGTGGAACGCCAGCCCCCGCGACATGTACGGAACCCCCGGCCCGTACGAGGACGCCGTCCAGGGGCAGCCCATCTTCGAGGAGAACGGCCCCGACGACTTCAAGGGCGTCGACATCATGCGCACCGTGCGCAGCTTCGACCCGTGCCTGCCGTGCGGCGTGCACATGTACGTCGGCAAGGGCAAGACGCTGACCACCCTCCACTCGCCGACGTACGGGGCGAACCATGGCTGAGGCCTGTGCCGCACGGCTGGCGGACCCGGACGTCGAGGCCCGGCTCGCCCGGCTCGACGAGCTGCTGGACGGACTCCAGTCCGTGCCCGGCCCGGCCACGCGCTCCGCGACCGAGGCGGTACGGCTGCTGACCGAGATGTACGGCGAGGCGCTGGCCCGTGTCCTGGACCACGCGGACGCACAGCTGGCCGAACGCCTCGCCGACGACGAGCTGCTGGGGCACCTGCTGGTGCTGCACGACATCCACCCCGAGCCTCCCGAACGCCGGGCGGCCCGCGCGGTCGAGCGGCTGCGGCCCGCCGTGCGGGAACGCGGCGGCGATGTCGAGTGGGCCGGTGTGGACGGGGACGTGGCCCGGGTGCGGCTGACGTCGGGTGGCGGATGTGGCTCCGGGTGCGGCGGTGGAGGGGGCGAGGCCGCCGCCGCCGTCCGGGAAGCGGTGCTCGCCGTGGCTCCCGAGCTGACGGCGGTGGAGCCGCTGCCGGACACCCCGCCGCCTGCGTTCGTACCGCTGACCACGCTCAAGCGCCGAGGTGCCCCGTGACCACCGAGGGAGCACTGGCCCGCCTCATCCGTTCCTCGGCCGACCACACGGTGGCGGACAAGGCGGAGGTGTGCGACCTGTGTGCCGCTCCGGTCGCCGACGAACACGCCCACCTGTACGACACCGGGCAGGCGGAGGTGCGCTGCGCCTGCGGCCCCTGCTCGGTGCTGTTCGCCGGCGCCGGGGCGGGTGACGGCCACTACCGGCTCGTGCCCCGGCGCCGGATGCGGCTGCCCCGTGTCGACACGGCGGTGCTGGGCGTGCCGGTCGGCCTGGTCTTCTTCGTGCCCCGGACCGACGGCACGGTCACCGCGCAGGGCCCGAGCCCGGCGGGGGCCATGCGGTGGGAGGTGGACGCGGCCGCCTGGCAGCGGCTGGCCGGTACGTGTCAACAGCTCGCCACCATGGAACCCGATGTGGAGGCCCTGCTGGTGAACACCGTCCACGGCCTCGACCACCACTGGATCGTACCGATCGACGACTGCTACCGGATGGTCGCCGTCGTACGCCGCGAGTGGCGCGGCCTGTCCGGCGGAGGCCACGTCTGGCCGGCCGTCGAGCAGTTCTTCGAGGACCTCACCGAGCGGCCATGAGCACGCACTCCGCAGGTCGGAGGCGAGGAAGGAGAGCACCCCATGGGCAGCATCAGAGTGGGCCGGGCCCAGGCCAAGCCCGACACGCCCCGACACGTCGTCGGCATGCACCAGGGCAACAGGGGACGGTACGAGGACCAGAAGGGGCACCACGAGGACGGCACCGCTGACGCGCGCCGCTCCACCGGGATCCACTGGAAGCGGCATGACGCCCTCGCGGAGACCATGCCGAACATCTCGCCGGGATGACAGACAGCAGGGAGTCGCCTCAATGAAGACGCACATGCGAGTACGAAGGCCGGCTGCCTCCGGCAGACGGGCCGGGATGACCGGACAGCGGGTTCTGAAGGCCGAGGCCGCCATGATCGGAGGCCTGGCCCTGGCGCTGTTCGTCTGGGAGCTGCCGAGCCTGAGGCGGGAGGCGCGGATCTGGCGGATGGCCGGCGGCTTCCGCGCGGGCCACCGCTATCCGTGAGCCGGCCGTGCACGAGTTGTCGATCGCGACCGCGATCATCGAGCGGGCCGACGAGCTGGCCCGGGCGGACGGCACGGACGCCGTCTCGGCGGTGACAGTCCGAATCGGCGAGCTGGCTGGTGTCGTGCCTGACGCCCTGAGCTTCGCCTTCGAGGTGGCCCGCGACGGCACCGCCCTCGCCGGGGCGCGGCTCGTGGTCGAGCAGGTCCCCGCACAGGCCTGGTGCGGCCCGTGTGCCGAGGAGTTCGCGGTGGGCATGCCCCCGTTCTTCTGGTGCCCGCGGTGCGACCAGCCCTCCACCGACCTGCGCAGCGGCCGGGAACTGGAGATCGCCGTGATCGAGCCGTCACCGGCCTCCGCATAGCTCGAGGGGCCCCGCCGGTACGGCGGCGGGGCCCCTCGGGTTCCAGGTCAGCAGATGCGCGGCAGTTGCTCGCCGAGTGGCAGATCCACCACCCGCGTGCCGCCGAGGGCGGTGGCGACCACAACCATGCCGGGATGGTCGGCGACGCACTCGCCGATCAGCGTGGCGCCGGCGCCCTGCGGGTGGGCGCGCATCACCGCCAGCACCGCCTCCGCCGCCGACGAAGGCACGAAAGCGACCAGTCGGCCCTCGTTGGCGACGTAGAGAGGGTCGAGCCCGAGGAAGCCGCAGGCGTTGGCCACCGCGTCCGGCACCGGAAGGGCGCGCTCCTGAAGCCGGACCCCGGTCCCGGAGGCACGGGCGATCTCGTTGAGGGACGCTGCCAGACCGCCCCGGGTGGGATCGCGCAGCACATGGATGTCGGGGGTGACGGCCAGCATCGCCGCCACCAGATCCGCCAGCGGCGCGGTGTCGCTGGTGACCTCGACCCCGAACTCCAGTCCCTCCCGGACGCTCATGATCGCAACCCCGTGCAGGCCGATCGGCCCGCTGACGATGACCGAGTCCCCCGGCCGCGCACGCTGGGGCCGGATGTCCACGCCGTCCGGGACGAGCCCCACCCCGGCCGTGGTGACGTACACCCCGTCTCCGTGTCCGGACTCCACCACCTTGGTGTCACCCGTGGCAACGGTGACCCCGGCGGTCTCGGCCGCCGCGCCCATGGCCTGTGCGATCCGCTCGACGACCGTCAGCTCCACGCCCTCCTCCAGGACGAAGGCGGCGGAGAGGTACGCGGGCCGCGCACCGCTCATCGCCAGGTCGTTGACGGTGCCGTTGACCGCGAGATCGCCCAGGCAGCCGCCGGGGAAGAACAGCGGCCGGACCACGTAGGAGTCGGTGGAGAAGGCCAGCCGCGCGCCGCCCAGTTCGAGGACGGCGGAGTCTGTGAGCGAGGCCAGGGTGGCGTTGCCGTAGGCGGGGGTGAAGACCTGCTCCATCAGCTCCGCCGACAGCGCCCCGCCTCCGCCGTGCCCCATCACCACGACCGGCTGGTCGCGCAGCGGGGCGGGACAAGTCCAGTCGGCCGGGTCGACCACATCGGCGCGTTGTTCAGGCAACGGGGTTCATCTCCTCCCGCGCGGCCCGGGCGGCCTGCGGTGTCGGGGCGTCGTTCATCCGGCGGTACAGGTAGTAGGCAGCGCAGGCGCCCTCGCTGGAGACCATGGTGGCGCCGAGCGGCGTGCGCGGGGTGCAGGTGGTGCCGAACGCGGCGCACTCCGTCGGCTTGATCAGCCCCTGGAGCACCTCGCCGCTGCGGCACTCTTCCGGCTCCTCGGTACGGATCCCGGTGACGTCGAAGCGGTACTCGGCGTCGTACGCGCGGAAGGCATTGGTCAGCCGCCAGCCACTGGACGGGATGCACCCGATACCGCGCCAGTTCCGGTCGGTGACCTCGAACACCTCCTCGATCATGCGGACGGCGGCCGGATTGCCGTCCTCGCGCACGGCACGCTCGTAGGCGTTCTCCACCCGGTGCTCGCCGCGCTCCAGCTGGCGCACCGCGAGGCGGATGCCCTCGAGGATGTCCAGCGGCTCGAAGCCGGTCACCACGATCGGGACGCCGTGCCGCTCGGCGAGCTCCGGGTACTCGGCCGTGCCCATCACGCTGCACACGTGCCCGGCGGCGAGGAAGCCCTGCACCCGGCAGGCGGGCGCCGTCATGATGGCCTCGACGGCCGGGGGCACCCGCACGTGCGACACCAGCAGGCTGAAGTTGGTCAGGCCCAGGCGGCGCGCCTGGTGCACGGCCATCGCGTTGGCGGGGGCCGTCGTCTCGAAGCCGATCGCGAAGAAGACCACCTCCCGGTCCGGATTGCGGCGCGCCAGCTCCAGAGCGTCGAGCGGCGAGTACACGACGCGTACGTCGCCGCCCTCGCCCTTGACCCGGAACAGGTCCCGGCCGGTGCCGGGCACGCGGAGCATGTCCCCGAAGGAGCAGAAGATCACCCCGGGGCGCGCGGCGATCTCCAGCGCCTTGTCGATGACCTCCAGGGGTGTGACGCACACGGGGCAGCCGGGCCCGTGGATCAACTCGACCTCTTCGGGCAGCAGTTGATCGATGCCGTGCCGGATGATGGAGTGGGTTTGCCCGCCGCACACCTCCATCAGGGCCCACGGCCGGGTTGCGGTGGCACGGATCTCGTCCAGCAGGCGCCGCGCCAGAGCCGGGTCGTTGAACTCGTCGATGTACTTCACGGGGTTCCCGCCTCCTTCGCCGCCTGCTCCCAGGCATCGCCGAACTCCTCTTCCAAAAGCCCCAGTTCCTCGAAGAGCTTCAGGGAGGCCAGGGCCGACTCCTCGTCCAGGCGCTGGAGGGCGAACCCGACGTGCACGATGACGTACTCACCCACCCGCACGTCGGGCACGTACTCCAGACACGCCTGCTTCTGCACACCACCGAAGTCGACCAGCCCGGTGAGCGGATCGGCGCTGTCGTCGATGGCCACGACCTTGCCGGGCACTGCCAAACACATGGGTCACTCCTCTTGTCGTCGGTGAGCCGCGACCACCAGTTGGCCGAGGGCCAATCCGCCGTCGTTCGGGGGGACTTCGCCGTGCCGGAGCACCGCGAAGCCGTCCCGGGCCAGCAGCCGCGCGCACTCCTCCTCCAGCAGGGCGTTGGCGAAGACGCCACCGCTCAGGGCGACGACGGCCAGGCCGGTGTCCCGGCGCGCACGCCGGCAGATCTCCGCGACGGCCCGTGCGACACCGCGGTGGAAGCGCGCGGCCAGCACGGCGGGCGGGGCGCCCCGGCGCAGGTCGGCGACCAGTGCGCGCAGCACAGGCGCGGGGTTCCACGCACCTGCGGTGATGCCGAAGGCGTACGCCGAGCTGTCGGCGCCCCAGGCCGAAGCGGCCGCTGCCTCCAACTCCAGGGCGGCCTGGGCCTCGTATCCCGCGCGGTGGCACACGCCCGCGAGGGACGACACGGCGTCGAAGAGCCGTCCCATGCTGGAGGTCGCCACACAGGCCAGCCCGCGCGTCAACTGTCTTTCCAACATCCCGAGTTCCTCGGGTGCGCAGGCGGTCACGCTGGGCAGGTCCGCATCCCACGGCAGGCCGGCGGCCCACAGCCGGGCCAGCGCCAGCCGGCACGGGTTGACCACACCCGCGTCTCCGCCGGGCAGCGGGGCGGGGACCAGGTGGGCGAAGCGCCGGTGGCCCGCGTAGTCGGCGAGCAGGATCTCACCGCCCCAGACGGTGCCGTCGTCGCCGTAGCCCGTGCCGTCGAACGCGACGCCGATCACGGGCGCCGTGCCGTCGAGGCCGTGTTCGGCCATCGCCGAGGCGATGTGTGCGTGGTGGTGCTGGACGAACACGGGCCTGTCCCCGGCCAGTCGAGCGGCCCACCGCGCGGAGTGGTAGCCCGGGTGCCGGTCCGCGGCGACGAGTTCAGGGCTGACGCCGGTCAGACACCGTATCCGCGACTCCGTCCGCCGGGCCGCCTCCAGGGTGGTCAGATCGCCCATGTCGCCGATGTGCGGACCGAACCACGCCTGGTCGCCCTCGCCGACACACAACGCGTTCTTCAGGTCGCCGCCCACCGCGAGCGCGGGCCGCACCGCCACCGGTAGGCGCAGCGGGCGGGGTACGTATCCGCGGGAGCGGCGCAGCACCTGCTCGGTGCCGTCGGGGCGCACCCGCAGCAGGGAGTCGTCGCAGGGAGAGGCGATGACCCGGTCATGGGCGAGCCAGGCGTCGGCCATCCCGGCCAGCCGGATCAGTGCTTCGTCGTCATCCGTGACGATCGGTTCTCCCGAGCGGTTGCCGCTCGTCATCACGAGCACCCGTGGGCCCGGCGGATCGCCGGGCAGCCCGAAGAGCAGCGTGTGCAGCGGGGTGTACGGCAGCATGACGCCGAGGTGCGGGCTGCCGGGACAGACCCCGGGCGCGAGAACCTCCTGCCCCGCGCGCCGGCGCAGCAGGACGATGGGACGCCGAGGGCCGGCGAGCGTCGCCGTCTCGGCCGCGGAGACGACGGCGATCCGCCGTACGGCGTCGAGGTCCGCGCACATGACCGCGAACGGTTTGCCACCGCGCGCCTTGCGGGTGCGCAGCGTCGCGACGGCCCGTGCGTCGGTGGCGTCGCACGCCAGGTGGTAGCCGCCCAGGCCCTTGACGGCGACGATCCGTCCGGCGGCCAGCAGCGCCCGCGCCGCCGCGAGGGCGTCGGCGTCCCGCGCCGGCCGGACACCGCTGCCGGGCGCGGGCACCAGACGCAGCCGGGGACCGCAGTCGGGGCAGGCCACGGGCTGGGCGTGGAAGCGGCGGTCGCCGGGGTCGCCGTACTCCCGGGCGCAGGCGGGACACATCGGGAAGTCGGTCATGGTCGTGACCGCCCGGTCGTACGGCATCCCGGTGGCGATGGTGAAGCGGGGCCCGCAGTGGGTGCAGGTGACGAACGGGTGCCGGTGGCGGCGGTCGGCCGGATCGGCCAGCTCCCGTAGGCAGTCCGCGCAGGTCCCGGTGTCCGGCGGGAGGAGGGTGCGGCCCGGGGTCCGGTCTGTGGAACGGATCGTGAAGGAGTCGTCGGCACCGGTGACGGGCAGGTCCTCGACCCCGACGCCGGTGACGGCGGCCAACGGCGGGGGCGACGTCACCAGTCGGTCGCAGAAGAGGGCGACACCGTCCGGCGGGCCCTCCACCTCGATGAGCACGCCGTTCGCCGTGTTGCTCACGAACCCGGCCAGCGCCAGGTCGGTGGCCAGGCGGTGGACGAACGGGCGGAAACCCACCCCCTGCACCGTTCCGCGCACGGTGACGCGCCGGCGCACCGCCTGGGTGGCGGGAGCCGTCACGAGACGCGGCCGGCCGAGAGGCCGGACCCGGCGTCCTCATGGCTGTGAGGGTGGGGCGCCAGGGGAGGCCGATGGACGGGCGCCCCGTCCCGCGTGGTGAGCACCCGTTCCAGGACGGTGTCGACGCCGTCGCCGTTGCGGGCGCAGGAGCGTACGACCTCCACTCCCGGGTTGACCCGTTGCACGTGGGCGGCGAAGGCGGACTCGTCGAAACCGGCGGCCTCGGCCAGATCGGTCTTGGTCAGCACCACCAGATGAGCGGAGCCGAAGGCCGTGGGGTACTTCAGCGGCTTGTCCTCGCCCTCCGTCACCGCCATGAGTACGATCCGCAGGTTTTCTCCGAGGTCGTAGGACGCTGGGCAGACGAGGTTGCCCACGTTCTCCACGAACAGCAGCGAGGTGTCCGTGGGGAGCCAGCTCTCCACGTGTCCGCGCAGCTGCCGGGCCTCCAGATGGCACAGCCCGTCGGTCAGCAGCTGTTTCACCGGCGCCCCCGAACGGGCGAGCCGGTGGGCGTCGTTCTCGGTCGCCAGGTCCGCGGTCAGCGCGGCCACTGGGACTCGCCGTTCCACCGCCCGGGCCAGCACCCGCCCGAGCAGCTCCGTCTTGCCGCTGCCCGGGCTCGACAGCAGGTTGACCACGCTCACTCCGCGCCGGGCCAGTTGGTCGCGCAGGCTCGCGGCCAGACCGTCGTTCTTCGCCAGGACGGCCTGGGTGACGTCGTCCACGGACTCGCACATGGGCTGCTCCTCGCGAGGGGATACGGGTGGGGCGGACCGCTGTCGATCCTCGGCGCCCTCGGCCACCAGGCGGGGGAGACGGGCCGCGGACGGGTCCGCGGATTCCTCCGGGCGGCTCAACGGGGCATCGCCGCCGGGGTCAACGGGGGCGTCGCGGCCGGATCGGCGAGCAGCACCGGGACCATCGTGTGCAGCGCCGCGACGGCCTGCTCGACGGCTTCGCGCACCGTCGCGCTGACGCCCGGGGCGATGTCCTCGTCGCCGCGTGGCCGCACCTCCGGTTCGCAGGCGAGGACGAGGACGCGGGGGAGCGGCTCGTCGCCCAGGTGGGTGGCCAGGGTCAGGACCTTCGCGGGATCCATGCCGTGGGCCTCGGGCGGGGCGCCGCCCGTGGAACGGTCGGGGAGCTCCGGTTCGATCAGCGAAAGGGTTCCGGGCCGGTGCCCCCGTACGGCCGCGTCGACCAGGACGGCCGTGTCGTAGCCGCCGAGCAGTTCGTAAGCGAGGTCCATGCCGCGGATGCCGAAGTCCCGCACCCGCACCTCGGGCGGCAGCGGGCGCCGGTCCAGGGCGCGGATCACCTCGGGGCCGAAGGCGTCGTCCGCGAGGAAGATGTTGCCGACGCCCGCCACCAGCAGGCGCGCGGTCATCGCGCGCCTCCCGTGGCCGGCGGCATGGCGGAGCCGTGCGGCAGCTTCCGGACGAATGCCGCACGCAGGGCGTGGTACGCGGCGTGCGGATCGAAGAAGACGCCGTGCATGCGAGCGAGTTCGGTCCGCCGGTATTCGGCGAGCGGCCGCCGCTCCTCGTCCGCCTGACGTGCCGCGGCCTTCGCGGCGATCCGCCGCGCGAGGTCCGGGGCGGCGGCGAGGGCTGCCGCCATGCGCTCGACCTCGGCGGTGAAACCCTGCGGCGGGACCGGCACCAGACGGTCCACCAGTCCGATCCGTGCGGCGGCCGTGGCGCTCACGGGCAACGCCTCGCTCGTCAGCCGCTCGGCCGTCTCGGTTCCGACGCGGCGCGGCAGCGTGTACGTCCAGTACTCCGACCCGTACAGGCCCATGCGCCGGTAGTGCGGGTTGAGGACGGCGCCCTGGCGGCACCACACCTCGTCGGCGGCCAGGGCGAGCATGACGCCGCCGGCCGCCGCATTCCCGCCGAGCGCCGCCACCACGAGGCGGTCGGTGGTCTGCAGCACCGCCTCGACCAGGTCGTTCATGGCGTTGACGTTGGCCCAGGACTCGGCCGCGGGGTCGGCCGACGCCTCGATGACGCTCAGGTGAATGCCGTTGGAGAAGAAGTCGCGGGTTCCGCCGAGCACCAGCACCGACGTGGGGCGGGCGAGGGCGTACCGGTAGGCGTCGAGCAGTCGGCGGCAGTGGTCGGTGCTCATCGCACCGCCGGGGAAGGAGAAGTCCAGAATCCCGATCTCTCCGTGCTGCCGGTACCGGATGTCGGTGAAGGTGCGCCGGTCCGGGGGCAGTTCGAGCGGGACGGTGTCCACCCGCAGCCGGCGCGGGCGGTCGTCGGAGCTCGGCGTCCCCCGATCAGCGCCGGGCGGAGCCGGGAGGGACGCGAGGACGGAGGCCGCCGGGCGGCGGAACGGTGCCGGGTCACCGGAGCTCTTGCGGGGGCGCAGTTCCGGAATCCACACCGCGCCGTCCCGGGTGGCCCGGCAGACCGCCCCGGCCCGCGTCGCCAGCAGCTCGCCGGGGCTGCCGCGGAGCCGGTCCTCGGTGTGTCCGCCGTGCAGGAACATCTCCCGGCCGAGCAGTTCGTCCAGGACTCCCGGCTGCGAGTCGGCCCCGCGGAGCTTGCGCAGCACCGTCTCCGTGCTGTCGTTCTCCCAGTCGATCCTTCGCTGCTCCTGGCGAAAGAAGTCGCGCCACACCACCGGGATCCCGGGATCGCTCTGCGGCTGAGGTTTGAAAGATCCGTCGGCGTACCGCCGGACGGCCAGCAGGACGGCGGCCGAGGCGGCGTCGGAGACCTCGCCCCGGTACAGGTCGCTCTTGCCGACCGGCGACACCGGGAAGGACGCGGAGGCCCAGACATCGCCCGCGTCCATCCCCGCCTCGGCTTGGAGAACCGTCACACACCAGTGGGGCGCCTCCTTGGCGATCGCCCAGTCCAGGGATGACGGGCCACGGTCGCCGGGCGGCCCCGGGTGCACGATGAGGCAGGTGTGCTCTCGCCATACGTCCTCGGGCAGAGCCGTCTTCAGCATGGGAGCAACGATCAGCTCCGGGCGCGCCTCGCGTACGGCGGCCAGGACCGCTCCGGTGCCGTGCGAGGCCAGAACGACGCCCACTCGATGCCCTTGGTCCGACAGTTCCGCGTACACACGCTGGGACAGGCTGTTGAACGTGCTGGCCACGAGCAAGATGTCCATGACGTGGCATGCTCGCCGGTCCCGGGAAGGTCGAGAAGGACCACGGCGGCGTTTCGCCGACCTCCGGCGGGCCCTTCCTCCATCCGGGCCCGGTACGCCGCCGGAACCGGCCGTCAGCGCAGTCGTCCAGCGACCAGTACCGCCAGGGACCCGCTCGGACCGCGGGACGGTGCCGCAACCGAGTGGCGAGCTGCTCTCGCGCGGGACGCCGTCGTCGCCGAGATCGCCGCCTCCCGCCTCACCGAGCGCGCGCCACCCGCGCCGACCCCGTACGAGCCGTCAGGAGCGGGACAATGCTGGGAGGAAGCGGGGGTACGGCGCAAACCAGGCCTTTGGTCCGAGTGAGCCCAGCGAAACGTACCTGACGGGTGAAAGGCCAGGTCAGTGCCTCCTTCGTGCGCTCAGAAGAAGCCCAGCTTCTTCGGGGAGTACGACACCAGCAGGTTCTTCGTCTGCTGGTGGTACATCATGCATAGCGTCGTGACCTGGGAAAACGAAGGCTGGGCTCACTATGAGTGGGGTGTTGGCCCGTGTGTGGTCCGGATCTCGGTCTTGATTGAGTTGGTGGGCGGAACCTGGAAAGAGGTTCTGCACCCCGGAGGGCTCAGGGGGGTGAGCGGGGGCCGCTCGCGGTTGCAGGGAGCCCGAATGGCGGCGTGGCGTTCGCCGCGGGGATGATGCGAGGGATCCGACCGCCGTTCTTGGTCGTGCGGACTGGCGGGTGCCGTCGACGTGTGGCGGCGACCGCCGATCACACTTGCCCGGTGCCCGGCAAGGGCGCCACAGGCTCCGGCGGCGGTGTCAAGATGTATCGGGCATTCCAGGTCCGTGCCGGGGACGGATCACCGTCGTCGACGGCCCGCCGGGATGTCGCGGTGATCACCTCGGCCATGACCGCGAGCCGATGGTGGAGGCGAACACGACCGTCGTCGCTCTACGTGATCAAGGCGTCGGGCCGCCGCCCGGCCCGTGCCGCCTCAGCGGCACGGGAGCCTTGTGCGTGGCGGACGTCTGCATCGTCACCCGGCTGGCGGGCCCTCGGAGAGTGTCAGTGCACCTTTGGGGCGGCTCGCAGCATCTGCTGGAAGAGTGCCGCAACCTGGGCTGTCAGCTCGGTAGCGTTGGAGCCGCGTGCGGCCGACATCGACTCCATGGGGCCGTCGATGGCGAGCATGGCCAACCCGGCTCCCAGCGACCAGACCATGGTGACCAGCGGAGCCGGATCTCCCGGCGGGGCGGTTCCCTCGCGCTGGGCGGCCAGCACCGTGTCGGTGGCCAGCTGTATGCCCTCCTGCGTCAACGCCTCGGCCATGGGGTCCTTGGTCGACTGGGACAGCTCCGGCCGGTACATCAGCCGGGCATACCCGGTGTGCACGCGGGCGAAGTGCACGTACGCCTCAATCATCGCTCCCAGCGCCTCGACCGGCGTACCGGCATGGTCGTGGGCCGCGCGCAACTCGGTGACCAGGAGATCGAAGCCCCGGGCGGTGATGGCGTGGAGCAGCGCCGCACGGTCGGGGAAGTGGTGGTAAGGCGCCC
This sequence comes from Streptomyces sp. NPDC006365, assembly GCF_042870755.1. Taxonomy (NCBI): domain Bacteria; kingdom Bacillati; phylum Actinomycetota; class Actinomycetes; order Kitasatosporales; family Streptomycetaceae; genus Streptomyces; species Streptomyces sp. NPDC006365. Next base: position 753,864 of record NZ_JBIAHS010000003.1, on the reverse strand, counting down.
CCGGACTCACCCCGGCCTCCCGCGCGACCCGCCGGAGACTGACCGCGCCGATGCCCTCAGCCTCGATCAGTTGGAGGCAGGCGGTCATCAGCTCCTCGCGCAGGGCGCCGTGGTGGTAGGTGGACATGGTTTCGCTGGAAGGCACCTCTTGAGTCTAGTGCCCGCCTATCTATACGATGCTTACATTCTAAACGCTGATTAGATTGGTGAGCGTGCTCATGAAAGTTCTGGTCACCGGGGCCACCGGATACCTCGCCGGACACTGTGTCGCCGAACTGCTGACCCACGGCTATTCCGTACGCGGTACGGTGCGCGATCTGCGCACAGCGGACATCGCCCATCTGAGTGCGCTCGCCGCGCAGACGGACGGCGAGCTGGACTTCGTCGAGGCTGACCTGACCGACGACTCAGGCTGGAGCGAGGCGGTCGAGGGGTGTGTGTACGTCTGGCATGTGGCGTCGCCGTTTCCCACCAGCGTCCCAAAGGACGAGGACGAGGTGATCCGCCCCGCGGTCGAAGGCACTCTGCGTGTGCTGCGGGCCGCCCGGTCCAGTGGCTCTGTTCGCCGCGTGGTGCTGACCTCTTCGGGGGCCGCCGTGCACCACGGGCATGACGACGACCGCATCTTCACCGAGAACGACTGGACAGACCTGAGCAAGGCAGGCCCGTATGCGAAGAGCAAAACACTGGCCGAGAAGGCGGCGTGGGACTTCGCCCGCGAGTCCGGACTGGAACTGGTCGTACTCAACCCGAGCACCGTACTCGGACCGATATTGAACGCCGATGTCAACACCTCGGTGGAACTGATCCGGCGGATCATGCAGGGCACGCTGCCGTTCCTTCCGAGGATCAGCTGGGACATCGTGGACGTCCGTGACCTGGCCCGCCTGCACCGGCTCGCCATGGAGACGCCTTCGGCGGCAGGCAATCGGTACATCGCCGCCGGGCAGTTCATGTGGGCCCACGAGATGGCGTCCGTGCTGGCCGATCACTACAGGCCGCGTGGCTACCGGATCGGGACGGGCACGATGCCGTACTGGTTGATGTGGGTAGTCTCCCGCTTCGATCCGAGCAGCCGTCTGGCACTCACCTTCTGGGGGCGTATGGATCGCAGCAGCGCTGCCAAGGCGGAGAAGGAATTGGGGTGGACCTCCCGGCCACCGTCCGAGGCTGTCCTCGACACCGCCGCCAGCATGATCGAGCTGGGCGTGGTCCCCCGGCGCTGACCTCGACCGGCTCATCAACACCAACCACTAAGCCCGCGTAGCAAGACTCCGCATGACGGCGCCGGGCCCACCGCCGCTCCGCGAACGCGGGCCCGGCGCCGTCGCGGTGATTGTCCTGACGCATGGCGGATCAACGCGCTCTCGATGGACAGGCTTTCCTCGCCCCACCTGGCCCCCGGCGTGGACCGCACTGACTGGGGACAACCTTGCCGCTGTCTGGCGTGCTGATGACTGCCGACGAGGCGACCGCGCGCCACCGCTTTGGTGCAAGAGGGAACGGAGGGCCGTTCCGTTGTGGACATCGCACGCGACTTCATCGCTGCCGCCAACTGGTCAACCGACCGACCGCTGCCTTCGGATCGCGATCTACTGCTGGAGTACCGAGGTCCGCCACGACTCGGTCAAGGGTGGGGGCCGTCAGGCTCGGCCCGCCGGTGCCAGGTGCTGCCGAAGGGAGAGGGCGGGAGTTCGGATCAGTTGCCCAGCGCGGTGGCACTTCCGACGTCACTGACACGGTGGCCGCTGCCATCGCCGACGTCCGTGTCAGCGGAGATGACGCGGTGCGTCGCTACTCGGAGGCTTTCGACCGCTGGTCACCGGGTTCCTTCCGGCTCTCCGAGGACGAGGTCCGCGGCATCGTCTCCTCGGTTCCCGAGACCGTGCTGGACGACATCAGGTTCGCGCAGGCCCAAGTGCGCCGGTTCGCCCGCGTCCAGCGTGAGTCGCTGCACGAGTTCGAGATCGAGACGCTCCCCGGTGTCTTCCTGGGGCAGCGCAACATCCCGGTGCAGGCCTCGGGCGCCCATGTCCCGGGTGGTCGCTACCCGCTCACGGCCTCGGCGCACATGACCGTGCTGACCGCCAAGGAGGCCGGTGTGGAACGAGTGGCCGCGACCACTCCACCCAGTGCCGGACTGCCTCCAACGTGTGTCGCCTACGGTGACAAGGTCATCGGAACCAACCACGCCGACCCTCGGTTCCGCTCGCCACACCGGCGGGCTGTGGGTGGGCAAGTTCCTGAAAACGGTCACCTACCAGGAGGTCCGCAACCCCGACAGCAGCGCGCTGCTCGGCGAGGCATGCGGTCGCCTGTCCCGGCTGGAACGCTTCGAGGGACATGCTCGCTCCGGTGATGTACGCGCGGCGAAGTACGGTGCGGCCCCGCTGGGTCGGGCCCCGCGATCCGGCCGGAACCAGGGTCCGTCCTCACACACGTTTCAGCCCGACCGCATCACGGCGGACATCGAGGGTCTGGACGCGTGGGACGCGGTGAGCAAGGCGCCGTGGACGGCTGAGGAAGCCGCCCGGGTGGCATAGCGAGCGGTGTCCAAAGGCCATGCGTCACGCTCCTGGTGGATCAGGAGAGAGACCGCGCCGTGCACGCTGGCACACAGCAGTCTGGCGGTTTCGGTCCTGCTCTCCACCGGTACCCCGGCATCGAGACAGGCTGTGACCTTGTCCCGGAAGTAGCGGAAGCATGCGTCTTCGTTCTGGCGACTGGCTTCGGTGGCCTCGCCATCCATCACCAGTCGGTACTGGGATGGATGACGAAGCCCGAATGCGATGTAGGCGACGCAGGTTTCGTAGAGCGCCGTTACGGGATCCGGGATCTTTTGGGACACCGCTTCCAGCTCGATGAACAGTGAACTCCACACACGCAGGCACGTGGCATGGACGAGTTCCCTCTTCGAGGCGAAGTGGAGGTAGACGGCTGGCGGGGTGACGCCCGCACGTGTCGCTACCGCGCGAATCGTGAGAGCGTCGGCGTCGCCGTCCTCGAGCAGCTGATCGGCGATGTCGAGAAGCTGGTCGCGGAGCAGGCCGCCCTGGCCCTTGGCAGCGCGAACTCGGGAGCCGGGCATGGATAGGAACCTTCGGGAGGGAGCGGCATCAGGATGTCTTCGGTTTGACGGCAGTGACCACCTGAGTCACCCGGGCGCACAGTTCGCCTTGGGTGTCATGCACGTTGATCTCGACGACGGTGTTGCGCCCCACCCGCAGGGGACGAGCGGTCGCGACGACGTCCGTGTGTGCCGGCCGGAGGAAGTGCGTGGTCGACTCCACGGTGGCCGGTGCGGCGCCGGCCGGGCCGTTGAGGGCGGCACACACGGCAGCGCTCACATCGGCGAGTCCCATCAACGCTCCTCCATGGAGGCCACCGCCCACCGTGGAAAGAGAGAGATCGTGCGCCAGTGTGGCTCGGACGCCGGCCGCCGTGATCTCGTCGAACACGACTCCGAGCGTCTTGGCGTAGGGCGCGAGGGCGTAGACGTCTTCGGCTGCGAGTGTGGGCACGGGCGACTCCCCATCTGAGTTAGTGGCGATAAGTTATCGACGTTATCTCACTTCGTCAATACGGAACTTCCGGCCGGTCGGTCAGTTGTTCCCCAGCGGCTGGGGCGGCGCGTCCTGGTCGACGTGAGGCCGCGGAGCGCGGCACGCCCTGGACCGAAGGGTGGTGAACGACTACCGCGCAGTCCCCTTGCGGGCGGTGGGGGCCGCGTCGCCAGGCGTTGTGCCGACGCGGCCCAGCGACCGGTCGGCGGTGCACAGGACCAGGAACAAGGTGGCCACGCCGATGAGCAGCCAGGCCATGGCATGCAGTCCGGAACTGGTGGCGCCGTCGCGGAAGAACACCGCGCTCGCCGCCGCCGCGAACAGTGCGCCGATGTACATGAACGTGCGCAGCAGTCCCGCGGACGAGCCCATGCGGGCCGGGTCGGCCTGCGCGTACAGGGCGTTCTGGTTGGCCAGCCCGATCAACCCGTGCGGGATGCCGACGACCGCGCTGAGCACGACGAGCAGCCAGACCGGACTGTCGGCACGCAGGAGCAGCAACGCCGCGCAGCCGAGGCACTGGAAGACCGCGCCGACGACGACTTTGCCCCGCACTCGGCTACGGCGTCCCGTCAGCGCGGTGACTCCGATGGCCGTCACCGACAGCGGCACCAGAAGCAGACCGGCCTGCGACGCGCTCAGTCCCCGGCCCTCCTGGAGCCACTGGCTGTAGCCGTAGAAGAAGGCGTACGACGTGGTGTAGGCGAGGCACTGTCGGGTGAACGTGGCGAGCAGCGGTACGTTTCCGCCGAGGACTCGAAGGTCTATGAACGGCTGGTCGGTGCCGAGTTCGCGGCGGACGAACACCGAGCCCGCAGCCAGGCCGAGCGCCGGCAGATACCAGTGTGTGACCGCCGGGTTCATCAGGAAGAACATGAACGCGGTCAGTGATCCGGCGAACCACAGCATGCCCGGCACATCGATCCGTGTCGTCCTGCCCGAAGGCGTCGCACGGGGCAGCCACAGTGCGCCCAGGACAAGACACAGGAGCGACAGCGGCACGTTGATGCCGAAGATCAGGTGCCAGCCACCCGCGCCGATCAGCAGGCCGCCGAGAGCCGGGCCGACGACCGCGATGACCTGATTGGAAGTCGACAGCGCGGCGAGGACGCCACTCGGGTTCTTCCGGCCGGTGCGCTCGGACTCGGAGCGCAGCAGCGACATCGACGCCGGAAAGGCCGCAGAGGTTCCGAGTCCGAGGAGGACCCGGGAGGCGACCAGCACCCACAAGTTCGGTGCGAGGGCGCCGAGCAGTCCGGCGAGGCCCGCCAGCGCGGTGCCCAGCAGATAGAGCCTACGTGGACCGAACGCGTCAACGAGTCGGCCGATCACCGGCTGACCGACGGCCGTCGCGAGGTAGAGGCCGGAGACCAGCCATGCCGTCTGCGAGGGTGGCACGTCGAAGGCACGGCCGATGGGGATCAGCGCGACCGCGAGCATCGAGGAGTTGATGGGGTTGAGAATCGAGCCCAGGATCATCGGTACGATCAGGCGACGGTCGAAACCGCCCTTCTCGGCCCGACGCGGCCTGCGCGCGGCTATTCGCGTCACGCTTGCGCGACCTTGTCGAGCAGTGCCATGGCGGTGATGACCGCCCGCACCTCGTCCTCGGTGCCGTGCTCTTGCAGGGCCCGGGCGAGCCACTCCTGACGGGCGAGGCGCTCGCCCCTGCGCCGTTCGTGGCCCCGGTCGGTGAGCGAGACAAGCTGCCGCCGCCCGTCATCGGGGTCCGGGCTGCGCAGGACGAGCCCGGCCGCTTCCAGGGCGATGACGGTCTTTGCCATGGACTGAGGCCGAACGCCTTCGGCAGCGGCGAGATCACTGGCGGAGGCGGGGCCGTTCCTGGCGAGGCGGCGCAGGACGGAACTCTGCGGCGGGGACGGTTCCCTGTCGCCGTCTCGGCCCACCGGTTCCTCGGCCGCCTCCAGGGCTCGCAGCTTGCGGCGGAGGCGACCGAACACCACCCAGATGTCGCCGGCTGCTTGAACGGCGGCCTCGGTCAAGGGCTCTTCGTCCGCTGGCATCATGCTCTCATGGTAGATAGGCAGCCCAGGCTGTACAACTTCGGCTGTCTATCTGGCGCCTTCAAGGGGCCGGTCTGTCGGCGGTACTGTCGAGGAGACTGTGGAAGGCCTCGCACATGCTGGCCGCGGCGTTGGCCGCGGTGTCGGCGAGCGCCGCGTACTTCCAGAATCCGTGCGGCAGGGTCGGCTCCTCGAAGAACAGCACCCTCACACCCTTGGCACGCAGCCGCTCCAGGAAGAGGCGGGCGTCATCGCGAACCGGCTGCGACCGGCCTCGTAAAGAGCCCACTGCGCAGAGGTGCGGAGGACCGGCAGGTCACACCAGGTGAGTCCGGTACAGCTCTCGCACCGTCCCGGTGATGCCCTTCCGGCCCTCCGCACAGACCGCCGCACGTTCAACGGCGTTCAGCCAGACGTACAGGCCCTATGCCTCGCGTGTTCCCTGGTACATCTCGTCGATGAGGTGCTTGTACTCGCGTTCGACCACCGGCCGCTTCAGTTTCAGGCTCGGGGTGATCTCGCCATGGTCCACATCGAGGTCGCGGGGCAGCAGCCGGAACTTCTTGATGGTCTGCCAGCGCTGTATGCCCTCATTGAGCTGCCGCACGTACCCGTCGACCATCTCGACCGTGGCGGGCGCGGCGACGATGTCCGGGTACGGCCTGCCCGCCATGCCGTTCTCCGCCGCCCAGGCCGTGATGGCGGCCTCGTCGAGGGCGATGAGCGCGGTGCAGAAGTTCCGGTCGGCACCGTGCACCAGGATGTTGGAGACGTAGGGGCAGATCGCCTTGAACTGGCCCTCGACCTCGGCCGGCGCGATGTACTTGCCGCCGGAGGTCTTGATGAGGTCCTTCTTGCGGTCGGTGATGCGGAGGTAGCCGTCGGCGGACAGCTCGCCGATGTCGCCGGTGTGGAACCAGCCGTCCTTCTCCAGGACCTCGGCGGTCTTCTCGGGCAGGTTGTGGTAGCCCTGCATGATGCCGGGTCCGCGCAAGATGATCTCGCCGTCGTCGGCGATCCGGACCTCCATGCCGGGCAGCGGCTTGCCGACCGTGCCGGTGCGGTAGGCCTGGTGGGGGTTGACGAAGGCGGCGGCGGAGGACTCGGTGAGGCCGTAGCCCTCCAGCACGTGGATACCGGCGCCGGAAAGGAAGTAGCCGATCTCCGGGGCGAGGGCGGCCGAACCGGAGACGCAGATGCGCAGCTGCCCTCCGAACGCCTCGCGGATCTTGGCGAAGACCAGCGCGTCCGCGGCCTTGTGCTTGACGGACAGGGCGAACGGGACGGATGCCGTGCCGGAGCGGCGGAGACTGTCCTGCCTGGTCTTGGCGTACTCGCGGGCCACCTGGGCCGCCCTCAGGAAGATCTTGTACTTCGAGGCGCCGGAGGCCCGTGCCTTGGCGGCGACGCCGTTGTAGACCCTCTCGAAGATGCGGGGCACGGCCGCCATGAAGGTCGGCCGGACCACCGGAAGGTTCTCGGTGATCTTGTCGGCGCGACCGTCGACGGCGACGACATGGCCGATCTCGATATGGGTGGAGGTCATCGCCTTGCCGAAGACGTGCGAGAGCGGTAGCCACATGTACTCGACGTCGGTGGCGCGGAGCAGGCCTGTGGCGGCGGTGGCCTTGGCCATATAGGACCAGTTGTCGTGCGGGAGCCGGACGCCCTTGGGCCGTCCGGTGGTGCCGGAGGTGTAGATGAGGGTGGCGAGGTGGTCCTTGGTGATGGCGGAGACCCGCTCCTTGATCAGTTCCGGGTCCTTCCTCAGGCGGGCCTTGCCCCGGGCCTCCAGTTCGGCGAGGCTGAGTACCCACTCCTCGCTGGATCCGGTGGCGGCCGGGTCGATGACCACGACATAGGCGAGTTCGGGCAGTGCGGCGCGTTGCTCGACCGCCTTGGCCACCTGCTCGGCGTTCTCCGCGATGAGGACCCGGCTCCCGGAGTCCGACAGGATGTACGCCGACTCATCGGTGTTGGTCTGCGGGTAGACGGTGGTGGTCGCCGCGCCCGCGCACATGATGCCGAGGTCGGCGAGGATCCACTCGATCCGGGTCGAGGACGCCAGCGCCACCCGTTCCTCGGGCCGCACCCCCAACTCGATCAGACCGGCCGCGATGTTGTACACCCGGTCGGCGGCCTGGGCCCAGCTGAGCGACTTCCAGTCGGCCGGGCCATCGACGGAGGCTGGTGGTACCGGATAGCGGTAGGCCTCGGCGCCCGGTGTGGCCGCCACGCGCTCAAGGAAGAGTCCCGCGACGGATGGCGGACGATTCCCAATCGGTGTCTGTGTGTCGTGCACGACATCCTCCGGATATCGGTAGGGGCCGCGGTCGGTGTGGTGAGACCGCGGTAGGCATCGGCTGTGGTGCAGAGGTGCAGAGGTGCAGAGGTGCATGGGGGCTGTGTGCATTGGCGCACAGTGCATGTGTTGACCACGGGTCAGCGGTCCCAGGCGGTATGTGAGTCGTTACGGCCGAGGTCCGCGCGGGAGTCGGATGGTGACGGTGGTTCCGACTCCCACCTCCGAGTACACGGCCACCTGTCCGTTGTGGGCGTGGACGATGGCCTCCACGATGGCCAGGCCGAGACCGGAACCGCCGTAGGCACGGCTCCGGCTGGCCTCGGCGCGCCAGAACCGCTCGAAGACGCGGGGCAGGTCCTCGGGCGAGATCCCAGGACCGTTGTCGATGACACTCAGCTCTACGGTGTCACGGCTGAGGGTGACCTCGACGCGCACGGAGGTCTGAGCCGGGGTGTGCTGGACGGCGTTGCCGACGAGATTGCGCAGGACCTGTTGCAGACGAGCGGCATCCCCGATGACGGGCGCGGGTAGTGCGGGTGCCATGGCGATGTCGCGTCGGGGGTAGATGATCTGGGCGTCCTCGATGACGCTGGCGGCCAAGGCGGTGAGGTCCACGTCGTCCTGCTCGACGGGTCGGCCGGCGTCGAGGCGGGCGAGCAGCGCGAGATCCTCCACGAGCAGGCGCATCCGCCCCACTTCGTTCTCGATGTGCTCCAGCGCGGTCTCCAGGCCCTGACCGTGCAGGCCGCCTTGGCGGTGCAGGTCGAGCCATCCGGAGATGGTGGACAGGGGGGTGCGCAGTTCGTGGGAAGTGTCGGCAGCCAGCGAGCGCACGGTCGCCTCCGCGCGGGCCTGGGCGTCGAACGCCCGGTTGACCGCCTTGGCCAGCAGGTCGGCTTCGCTGCCGTTGCGATGGGTGGGCAGCCGCTCGGTCAGGGAGCCCGCGGCGATGGCGTCGGCGCTGCGGGCCATGCGGGCGAGTGGGCGCATGCCAAGGCGCAGAACGATGACGGACAGCCCCAGGAGCACCAGCAACGCGCCACCGATCAAGGCCAGTTGCCGTCTGATGAGCGCGTCGGTGGTGGCGTCGTCGACGGACGTGTCGATGGTGAGGATGACGGTTGCCGGTGTCACGGTGCCCTCGGCGGGACCGCGGTCGATGACCAGGCCGGGACTGGGGATGCGAACGGCGCCGAGGTCGCCGCCCTCCAAGGTGACGACGCTTCCCGTCGGTGCTGTCATGCTGACCGCGGCCACCTCGTCGGCGGCCCTGGACGCGGAACCGGTGCTCAGCAGGACCTCGTTGTCCTCGTTGACGGCCACCGTGCCCAGGGGCGAGCCGAGAAGGGCGCCGAGTTGGTCGGCGTTGGCGGTCTGCGGTCCCTGGTTGATGACCCGCGTCAAACGCTCGGCATTGGCTTTGAGGGTGTCCTGGTTGCGCTTGTCCAGGAAGTCCTCCAGGAGAAGGGCACTGATGACGGCGCTGGCGACCAGTCCGACGACCAGGAGAACGGCCAGCCCGGCGAGCAGGCGCAGGCGGACGCTGGAGAAGGCCCAGGGAAGACGGCCGCGGAGTGTCACGTGTCGTCCTGCTCTCGGAGGGTGTAGCCGACGCCGCGGACGGTGCGCAGCAGCGGCGTACGGCCATGGTCGATCTTGCGTCGGAGGTTGGAGATGAAGCGCTCGACGACAACGGAGTCCCCGCCGAAGCTGTACTGCCACACGGCCTCGAGGATCTGGGCGCGGGAGAGGACCTGCCCCTGGTGACTCAACAGATAGTGCAGCAGGCGGTATTCGGTGGGGGAGAGTTCGATGAGTTGACCGGCTCGGCGGACTTCGTGGCGCGGGTCGTCGAGTGTGAGGTCGCCGCAGCGCAAGGGTGTCTCCTCGGTGGAGGGGAGCCCGTTGCGGGCGCGGCGCAACAGTGCCTGTAGGCGGGCGCCGACTTCGACGACGCTGAAGGGTTTGGTGACGTAGTCGTCGCCGCCCAGGCGCAGTCCGCGTACCCGGTCTTCGACGGCGTCGCGGGCGGTGAGGAACAGGACGGGTACGTCGATGGCGCGGGTGCGCAGGAGTTGGAGGATCTCGAAGCCGTCGGCGCCGGGGAGCATCACGTCGAGGACGATGACGTCGGGGGGACGGCGGGCGACCTGGTCGAGGGCTTCGGTCAGGTCGCCCGCCGCGTCGACTTCGAAGCCGGCGAATTGCAGTGCTGAGATCAGCAGGCGTCTGATTCCGGGGTCGTCGTCGATGACGAGGACGCGGTCGGCGGTACCGGGGGTGGTGACGGCGTTCATGTGTGCTCCTGGTAGCGGTGGTGGCCGTCTGGTGCGTGCCGTTGTGCCGCTGGTGGTGCGGGCTGGGTGGGGGTCCCGGTGTCGGCTCTGCTGGTCATCGTGGTGTCACAGGCTGGCTGGGGTGGTGTTCTTGGCGGGGGTGTGGGGCGTGGCCGGCTGGGGGGTGTGGAGGTTCTCGCCCTCGACGTCGAGGTGGGGCAGGACGCGGTCGAGGCGTTGTGGCAGCCACCAGGCCAGGTCGCCGAGGAGTGCCAGGACCGCGGGGACGAGGGTCATGCGGACCAGGAAGGCGTCGACCATGACTCCGAAGGCCAGGGCGAACGCGATCGGCATGATGTCGGCGTCATGGGAGAACAGGAAGCTGACGAATACCGAGATCATGATGAGCGCGGCAGAAGTTACCACACGGGCGGCGTTGCGGGCTCCGTTGAGGATGGCGGTGCGGGCGTTGTGGTGGCGGTGGTAGTCCTCGCGCATGGCGGAGACGAGGAACACTTCGTAGTCCATGGCGAGTCCGAACAGGACGGACATCACGATGATGGGGACGAAGCTGGCGACCGGGCCCTGGCTGGGCACGCCCAGCAGGCCGGCCAGCCATCCCCACTGGAAGACCGCGACGGTGGCTCCGAAGGCGGCGCCCACGGACAGCAGGAATCCGATGGTGGCCTTGACGGGGATGGCGATCGACCGGAACGCGATCATCAGCAGGAGCAGGGAGAGACCGACGACGACGATGACGAAGGGGAGGAGAGCGGCGCTGAGTTTGTCGGAGACGTCGATGCTGACCGCGGTCATTCCGGTGACGGCGACGTATGAGCCGCTGGACTGGGCCAGGGGCTGCATCTGGGTGCGCAGCCGGGCCACGAGGTCGCTGGTCTCCTGCGAGCGCGGGCCGGTGTCGGGGATGATCTGGATCCGTGCCGCCCTTTCGTCGTCGGCCAGGTCGATACCGCTGACGTCCGCGATGCCCCTGACCCCGCGCAGTTCGTCTTCGACGGCGGTGGCGGTGACGTTGACGGTGGCCGGGTCGTCGTTCTCGACGAGTACGACAAGGGGGCCGTTGGCGCCGGGGCCGAAGGCGTCGCTGATGACGTCGTAGGCCTGGCGGCTGGAGTTGCTGGTGGCGGCGGAGCCCTCGTCGGTGAGCGCCAGCTTCAGTTCCATGCCGGGAATGGCCACGGCGATCAGCGCGACCGTGCCCAGGATGAGGTTGCGCACCGGGTGGCGCAGGACGCCCTGGGTCCAGCGCACGCCCATGGCGGCTGTCCGGCCACCGTGCGCGGTCCGCCCCACGGCACGCCGGCGACCGATGGGCAGGAACCTGCGACGCCGGGCAGTGGTCCGGGGCTGCTTGGGGATGAGCCGGTGGCCGGCCATCCCCATCAGCGCGGGCAGCAGGGTCACCGCGGTGATGACGGCGACCGCGACCGCTCCAGCGGAGGCCAGACCCATGGAGGTCAGCATCGGCACACCCGCCACCGACAGACCGCACAGCGCGATCAGGACCGTGGCACCGGCGAAGATCACGGCGCTGCCCGCGGTCGCGGTGGCCATGGCAACAGACTCCCGCACCGGCATCCCCCTGCCGAGCTGGGCACGGTGGCGGGAGACGATGAACAGGGAGTAATCGATACCCACCGCGAGACCCAGCATGATCGCCAGGGTGGGCGCGTTGTCGGACACATCGAACACCGTGGCCGCACCGATCATCGCGGCCATCGTGCCCACGACCCCGAGCACCGCGGTCAGCAGCGGCAGACCCGCCGCCAGCAGCGACCCGAACGTGATCACCAAAATGACCAGAGCGACACCGAGCCCGACCAGCTCACTGGGCCCCACCGGCGGATGCGAGGACTCATACGGCTCACCGCCGTAAATGGTGCGCAGACCCGCCCGCTCGGCCTCACTGCCCGCCGCCTTCACCGCCTCCAGCGTGCCGTCCGGCACATCGTCGGCCTCCTTCGTGGCGAAGGTGACCTCAGCCACCGCCGTGCGCCCGTCCTCAGAGACGGTCTCCTCCTCGGCCGGATCACTGACCTCGCTCACCCCGGACACCCGGCCCATAGCCTCCAGCGACCCCTCCAACGCCGCACGCAGATCCGCCTCACCCACCTCACGCCCCGCCGGCGCCTGGAACACCACCTGCGCCGACTGCACATCCGGCTCAGGGAAGTGCCGCTCCATCCTGGTCAGCGCCGTCTGCGCCGGAGAACCGGGAATCGAGCCGCTGTCCGCGAACGACCCCGCGAAAGACAGCCCCAGACCAACCACCACACCCAGACCAACCAGCCACCCGATCAGCATCCTCCGCCACCGCCGAGCACCCCACGCACCCAACCGGTACAAGAACGCAGCCATCAAAAACTCCCTCACTGCTCGAAAGACGACCCGCCACATCCTTCTCAGCAGACTTGACAACCGCCTCACACAGAACCTGAGGGTTTTCTGACGGTTCGGCTACGGCACCGTCAGATACGTCCGGGGCCTTTCGCCTGCTCCAGCCGGACCGGGAGCCGCGCGGCGAGGTAGTCGATGAGCGCGCTGACACGGCGCGGGACATGCCCGTCCTCCTCGATGAGGGCGTAGATGTCGGCGGCGGGTGTCGACATGTGCGGCAGTACGCGGACCAGCTCGCCACGGTCCAAGTGCGGCCTGACGTGCCAGTCCGAACGCATGATCACACCACGGCCTTCCAGTGCCCAGTCGGTCACCACGTCACCGTCGTTGCTGGACAGGCTGCCGTGCACCCGCACATGCCGGGGACGGTCCGCTTCTCCGAAGCGCCAGAGGGCGAAGTCGCTCTCGTTCTCCCGCAGCACGATGCAGTTGTGGTGGGCCAGATCCTCGATGCTGGCCGGGGTGCCGTGTTCGGCGAGGTAGGACGGTGCCGCACAGGGCACGCGCCGGTTCTTGGCCAGCCGCCGCATGCGCAGCGAGGAGTCGGGCGGCATGCCGACGTGGACGGCCACGTCGAACTCGCGCTGGTGGGGCCGCAGCGGAAGCGCCGACGTCTGCATCCGGACGTGCAGGTCCGGATGGGCCGCGGCGAACTCGCCCAGCAGCGGCGCGATATGCGCGCGGCCGAGACCCAGGGTCGCTTCGACGACCAGGGATCCGCGCAACCGCCCGGCCGTGTCGGTGATCGTGTCTTCCAGCTCGCGTACCTGGTCGAGGATTGCCTCGACGCGCGCCGCGTACAGCTTGCCTTCCGACGTCAGCACGAGTCGGCGGGCGCCGCGCTGGACGAGCCGGACGTCCAGGCGGCGCTCCAGCGCGCTGAGGCGTTTGCTGACGACGGGCAGCGAGCAACCGAGTTCTCGGGACGCGGCCGTCAGGGTCTCGCTCGACGCGACCACGTGGAATAACTGGAGGTCGTCCACGACTGAACGGCTTTTGGACCAGGGGCGACCAGAACGCCGAGGGCTTTCCATGGGGGAAAACGTACCTTGCCGGTTACGGCCTTGTAACGGGTGTCACCGCTGGCCAAGGTGGGAGCCAGTCGCGCCGTGGCCGGAACGCCTCCTCTCTGGACAGAGTGTTCATCGCCGGACGAGCGCATCGATCACCTGGACTGGGGAGTGGATTCGTGCCGCAGAGTTATCGCATCGCAGCGATTCCGGGCGACGGGATCGGCCGCGAGGTCGTCCCGGAGGGTCTGAGGTGCCTGCGGGCCGCTGCCGAGGTGCACGGGTTCGAACTCGATGTCACCGAGTTCGACTTCGCCAGTGCCGACTACTGGCTGAACCACGGCACGATGCTGCCCGGGAACTGGCGGGACGTGCTCGGTGCGTTCGACGCGATCTTCTTCGGCGCGGTCGGATGGCCGGAGGTGGTCCCGGACCATGTGTCGCTGTGGGGCAGCCTGCTCCAGATGCGGCGGGGCTTCGACCAGTACGTCAATCTGCGTCCCGTCCGGCTGTTGCGCGGCGTGCGCAGTCCGCTGCGTGACCACCAGCCGGGCGACATCGACTTCTACGTGGTGCGGGAGAACACCGAGGGCGAGTACTCCAGCATCGGCGGCCGGATCTTCGAGGGCACCGATCGCGAGACGGTGCTCCAGGAGACGGTCATGACACGGACCGGCGTCGACCGTGTCCTGCGCTATGCCTTCGAACTCGCCGCGTCCCGTCCGCGCAAGCACCTGACCTGGGCGACGAAGAGCAACGGGATCTCGATCTCCATGCCCTACTGGGACGAGCGCGCGACCGAGATGGCCGCCCGGTTCCCCGAGGTGACCGCCGACAAGGACCACATCGACATCCTGACCGCGAAGTTCGTCCTCCAGCCCGACCGGTATGACGTGGTCGTCGCCAGCAACCTGTTCGGCGACATCCTCTCGGACCTCGGCCCGGCCTGCACCGGGACGATCGGCATCGCCCCCAGCGCCAACATCAACCCCGACCGCTCCTTCCCCAGCCTCTTCGAGCCGGTGCACGGGTCGGCGCCGGACATCGCCGGTCTCGGTGTCGCCAACCCTGTCGGCCAGATCTGGAGCGGCGCCATGATGCTCAGCCACCTCGGCGAGCACGAGGCGGCCGCGCACGTCGTGGCCGCGATCGAGAGCGTGCTGGACGAGCAGCCCGGTGTGGTCACTCCCGACCTCGGGGGCCCGGGGACCACGGTGGGGCTGGGGAAGGCCATCGCGGCCCGGATCGCCGCGAGGTCACTCACTGGCCACCGCGACGGAGCGGCTGGTGACGCGGCCGGTCGCGCGGTCGGAGAGGAGATCACGGCGTCATGATCAGGCCTGTCTCCGACCCGGTCGGCCTCGAGGTGCGCTGGGACCGGCTTGCCGCCGCCACCGACGAGGCGGCCTCCACGATGCTGCGCACGGCCTTCTCCACGATCATCCGGGAGTCGAACGACTACACCGTCGTCCTGATGAACCGAGCGGGCCGCACGATGGCCGAGTCGCGGGCGGGCATCCCCGCCTTCGCCGCCCTGATGAGTTCGCTGACCGAGCTGGTCCTCGAACGGTTCCCGATGGACGAGTGGCAGGACGGCGACAGCGTCATCACGAACGACCCGTGGATCGCCACCGGGCACCTGCCCGACATCGCCATGATCTCCCCGGTCTTCCACCGAGGACGGCTCGTCGCGTTCGCGGGCACCGTGGCGCACTCACCGGACATCGGCGGCACACCCTCGATGAACGCGACCGAGCTGCTCTCCGAGGGCGTCCTGATTCCTCCGCTGCGCCTGTTACGGGCCGGACGGGTCGAGCAGGGGGTCAGGGACCTGCTGCTGGCCAACGTGCGACTGGCGGACCAGGTGTGGGGTGACCTGGAGGCGCAGGCCGCGGCGCACGCCGTGTGCCGTCGGCGCGCCCAGGAGTTCCTCACCGACTTTGGTGAGCCGGACTTCGAGGCGTTCGCGGCCCAGGTCCACGCGGTGACCGACGCCGCGATGCGGGCGGGCGTCCGCGACCTGCCCGACGGCGTCTACCGCGCGGCCCTGGACGCGGACGGCGTCGACGGGCACCCCACGCACATCGAGTGCGCGGTGACCGTTCGCGGTGAGCAGGTCGAGGTCGACTACACCGGCAGCTCCCCCCAAGTGCCCTTCGCGACGAACTCGACGCTGAACTACACCCGCGCCTACTCCATGTATCCGCTGAAGATCCTGCTGGATCCGTCCACGCGGACCAATTGGGGCTCGTACCGGTCCATCCGGGTCACCGCGCCGGAGGGCACGATCGTCAATCCGCGGTTTCCCGCGCCCGTGGTGGCACGGCACCTCACCGGGCATCTCCTGTCCTGCGCGGTGTACCAGGCACTGGCCCCGGTGCTGCCTGACCGTGTCATCGCCGACAGCGGCGGCGCCCCCGCCCTGCGGGTCCGCTTCGCCGGGGTCGACGACTCCGGCCGGCCTTTCAGCCTGATGCTCTTCGCCAATGCGGGCATGGGCGCGGCCAAGGAGTCGGACGGGCTGTCCACCATCGCCTTCCCGACCAACTCGGGCGGCGGCAGCATCGAGGCGCTGGAGGCCGCGTCTCCGCTGCACTTCCTCCGCAAGGAGTTGCGCGTCGGATCGGGCGGACGGGGCCGACGCCGCGGCGGCCTGGGCCAGAACATCGAGGTCCGCAACCCGACGAGCCGACCGGTACAGATGGTGCTGCTCGGAGACCGCGAGCGGCATCCGGCGCTCGGTCTGGCCGGCGGTGAACCGGGCGCCACCGCACAGGTCGTCCTGGACTCCGGCGAATGCGTCCCACTGAAGTCGATCTCGCGGCTGGCTCCCGGCTCATCGGTGGTCATCTCCTTCGCGGGCGGCGGCGGGTTCGGCCGGCCCGACGAGCGCGAGCCCGAACTCCTGATCGCCGACGAGATCGCCGGCTACACCGTCCCAGCCGGTCAGCACAACCCGCGCACAGCCCAGACGGTGGGCGGGAGCGCACACGAGGAGGTGAGCCGATGAACCGCACGGTCCGGATCGGCGTCGATGTCGGCGGAACGTTCACCGATCTGCTGCTGCACGACCCGCGCCGGGGACTGACCTGGCCCGGCAAGCTCCCCACCACGCCCCACGCCCCCAACGAGGCCATCACCGCCGGGATCACTCGCCTGCTGGAGGAGACGTCCACGGCCCCCGGCGACGTGGCGGGCATCGTGCACGGCACCACGTTGGTGACGAACACCCTGCTCGAACGCACCGGAGCGGTCGTCGGTCTGCTGACCACCAGCGGGTTCAGCGACTCCCTCGAAATGGGACGGGAGACGAGGTTCGACACCACCGACCTGCTCGCCCGACCGGCTCAGCCGCTGGTGCCGCGCCACCTACGCCGCGGAGTGCCCGGGAGGATCGCGGCGGACGGCAGTGAACTCGAACCGCTCAACGATCGCGCCATCCTCACGGCTGTGCGGGACCTGGTGGACCAGGGAATCGAAGCACTGGCCGTGACCTTGATGCACTCCTACTGCAACGCCGGGCACGAGCACCGCGTGCGGGACCTGGTCGCGCGGGCCCACCCGGACCTCCCCGTCACGATCTCCAGCGCCGTGGCCCCGGTCATCGGCGAGTACGAGCGGGCCAGCACCGCCTGCCTGAACGCCTATGTGCAGCCTCTGATGTCGCGCTACCTCGACGACCTGCGTGACGACCTGACCGCCATGGGCATCGACGCGCCCCTTCGCATCATGCTCTCCGGCGGCGGCGTCACCACCCTCGAGGACGCCAAGCGGTTCCCCGTACGGCTGCTTGAGTCGGGCCCCGCGGCCGGGGCCATCGCCGCTGCCGCCGTCGCCCGGACGCTGGGGGAGCAGGACGTCGTCTCCTTCGACATGGGCGGTACGACCGCGAAGATCGCTGTCGTCCAGGGAGGCAGGCCCAGGCTCAAGCACGCCTTCGAGGCAGGGCGGGTCGACAAGTTCAAGCCCGGCTCAGGGCTGCCGGTGCGCCTGACCGTCGTCGACATGATCGAGATCGGTTCGGGAGGCGGCTCGATCGCGGCACCCGACGCACTCGGGCTGCTCAAGGTGGGACCACGCAGCGCCGGTTCGGTGCCCGGCCCCGTCGCCTACGGACGTGGAGGCGAGCGACCCACCGTGACGGACGCCGACCTCCTGCTCGGCTATCTCGACGCGGAGAACTTCCTCGGCGGCGAGATGAGGCTGCGCACGCGCGAGGCCCACAAGGCGCTGACCCGTGAGGTGGCGGGGCCCCTGGGACTCGACACCGCCGACGCGGCCGCCGGGATTGTCGAGGTGGTCACCGAAAGCATGGCCGCCGCCGCCCGCATGCACCTGTCCGAGCAGGGCAAGGACCCCGCCGACTTCGCGCTGCTGGCCTTCGGTGGAGCCGGACCCGCCCATGCCTACGGGCTGGCGAAGTCGCTGAAGATCCCCCGAGTGATCGTGCCGATGCGGGCTGGAGTGATGTCCGCCTGCGGGCTCCTGGCAGCCGCTCCCACGGTCGACGAGGTCCGCAGTCTGCAGTCGCCTCTCGCCGACGTCGACTGGGGCCGGGTCGCCGCGCTGTACGACGAGATGACGACCCGCGCCACCGAAACGCTCCAGCCGAGAGACCCGGAGCTGGCGCGGGTCCGCCGCTCGGCCGACATGCGCTACCTCGGCCAGGGCTTTGAGATCGAGGTCAGCGTGTCCGAGCAGGACCTTGGCCCAGCCGGTCTCGGACGCATCCGGACCGCCTTCGAGTCCACGTACCGCGCCGTTTTCGGTCGTTCCCTCGACGGGGCCGTGGAAATCGTGAACTGGCGGCTTTCCATGCAACTGCCCGGTCATGAGCTGTCGACGGAGGGCAGCCATACGCGAGGAGGTGAGGCAAGCCGCGGTGTCCGGTCGGTCTACTTTCCGGGACACGGGCTGCTTGAAGCCACCGTATGGAACCGCTACGAGCTCACGCCGGGAACCGAGCTGGCAGGTCCGGCGATCTTCGAGGAACGCGAATCGTCCTGCTCCTTCGGGCCGGACTGCCGGATCCGGGTCACCGACGATCTGACCCTCGTGGTCGAGGTCGACCGGGCCTGAACCCGGTCTTCCTGGTCGTCCCCGAAGAGGGCAGCGTCGAGCAGTCGCCGAAGGCGGGGAATGCTTGGCGACCAGTCCGAGGAGTGGCTTCCTCACCTGCGACGAGAAACGGACCGACGCCGCTCACACAGGTTGCACCTGGTTCGCACGCCGCAGGCCCCGCTCGACATCGAGGAAGCGGTACCGGGCGTGCCGCGGGAGAACCGTCTCTCACCACCCCCACGCCAACACCGATAACTATCCAGTAGCTGCCCGATATGGTGGCGGCGCGAAGGGACGACCCTTATGACGACGGTGTCAGCAGGGCAGCGCACACGTACCCGGCGCATCACGTTCCTGGTCGCTCTCGCGGTCTTCGCACAGGAGTCGACCTGGAACTTCTACGAATCTCAGGTTCCGCCGCTCCTGCGGGAGCATCTCACCAGCGCGGCCGTCGTGGGTCTGCTGATGGGCATGGACAACCTGCTCGGCATCTTCATTCAGCCGTGGATCGGCAACCGGTCCGACCGGACGAGGACCTCCTGGGGCCGGCGGATGCCCTACCTGGTGGTGGGGATGCCGATCGCCGCCGCGCTCTTCATCCTCATCCCGCACAGCGCGGCGTCCTTGCCGCTGTTGATCGTGGTGCTGTTCTCGTACGCGCTCGTCGCCAACACCTTCAAGCCGATCGCCGAGGCGCTCGTACCGGACTTCATCGCACCCGAGCGACGAAGCCGGGCCAACGCCGCAGTCAAGATCGCCTCAAGTATTACGGCCATCGTCGCCGCGCTCATCAGCATCTTCCTGGTCGACAACCATCTGAGCCTCGCGTTCGCGATCCCCGCGATCATCATGCTGATCTCGATCGGGGTGCTGGCGGCCACCGTGCGCGACAACCGGTCCCCGGCCTACCAGGCAGCGGTGGCCGAGTGCGATGAGGAGCACAGTGCCGAGCGCACCGAGCCACGGGTCCGGGACACCTTCATCGAGATCCTCAAGGACACGGATCGCAGCCGGCTTCTGCTGCTCCTCGCGATTCTCCTCTTCGGCAGTGCATGGGCGGCGTCCCGGTCGTTGATCACGCCGTACGGGATGGAGGCCCTGGACATGTCACGGGGAGCCGCGGGCGGTCTCACCCTGCCCAGCGGTATCGCCTTCATCCTGGCGGCCTACCCGGCGGCCGTGCTCGCCGAGCGGTACGGACGGCTCCGGGTCATGACCGTGGGCATGTCGGTCTTCGCCGGCGCCATGGTGCTGGGGACGCTCATCCCGACTCCGATGGGGGCCACCGTGGCCCTGTGCCTCGCGGCGGCCGGCGCGACCTGCTTCCTGGTCAACGCGGTGGTCGTCCTGTGGAACCTCGCACCCTCGGCACGGGTCTTCGGGACCTACGCCGGTATGTACACCGTCAGCTGGGCCGGCGGCGGCTTCCTGGGCCCGGCGGTGGTCGGCGGGATGGTCGACTTCACCGGCTGGCCCCTGATGCTCGTCGACATCGCCATGGTCACCGTGCTGTCGATCATCGTCGTGGCCAGGATCAGTGTGCTTCAGCGGCGCACCGGCCTGACCCTCGCCAAGTAGCCAGCCCATCCCCGCAGCGCGGCGCGCTCAGCGCCGGACGCAGCCAGAGACGAGGAAACTGTGCCCCGCATCCTGATCACCACGGACTACCTGCGGCCCGGCGACGAGGTCGATGACTATCTCCGGGCGCACGGCCACACGACGGTACACGCCCCGCTGGTCGGCCGACGCGGTCCCGAGCAGCTCGTCGCCGCCCTCGACGGGATCGACGCGGCGCTCGTCGGCCACGACCCCCTGACCGCCCAGGTCCTCGCCGAGGCTCCCCGGCTGCGCGCCATCGTGCGCACCGGCGTCGGCTACGACTCGATCGACATCGCCGCCGCGGGAAAGCTCGGCATCACGGTGAGCAACCTGCCGGGAATCAACGCGAACGCCGTGGCCGAATACACCCTGGGCCTGCTGCTGGCGGCCGCCCGGCGACTGGTGCAGAGCGCGGTGGGCGTCGCGGCAGGTCGCTGGCCGAGGGAGGACGGTCACGAGTTGCGTGGCTCGACGCTCGGCCTGATCGGGTACGGGGCGGCAGCACGCGCCGTGCTGCCGCTGGCGCGGGCCTTCGGCATGGAGGTGCTCTGCACCACCGGTGTGCCGGAGGACCAGCGGTCGGACCCTTCGGTGCGCTTCGTCGCGCTCCCCGAGCTGCTGGCGGCGTCCGACTACGTCTCGGTGCACACCGCGCTGACGGACCGCACACGAGGTCTCCTGGACGCCTCCGCCTTCCGGCGGATGAAGCCGACGGCGGTCCTGGTCAACACCGCGCGGGGCGCCGTCGTCGACGAACAGGCCCTCGCCGACGCCGTGCGCGGCGGTGAGATCGCCGCGGCGGCCCTCGACGTGGTGAGCGAGGAACCGCTCCCCGCTGACAGCCCGCTGCGGGACGTCGAGGGAATCGTCGTCTTCTCCCACCTCGCGGGCCAGACCGCCGAAGCCCGCGCCACCGCCGGTCTCGAGGGGGCGGCCGAGGTGGTGGCCGCCCTCGCGGGCCGCCCCCGGCTCGCCGTCAACGCTCACCTCCTGTCCCACGCCCCCACCGCCCAGGTCGACGGGTGACCCCCAGCCGTCACCCGTCCCCACCCACAAGAAAGAGGAACATGGACAACGAACGGGTTGACCAGGTCAAGGTCCTGGCACCGACCGGCATGCTCGGAGCCGGCTTCCCCGAAGCCACGATCGAGCGCGGACTGGCGCTCGGCGCGGACGTCATCTCCGTCGACGGCGGCAGCACCGACTCCGGCCCCTACTACCTCGGCGCCTCCCAGCCCAAGACCACCCGCGCGGCCGTCGCCCGTGACCTGCGCGTGCTGCTCAAGGCCGCGGCAGATGCCGGAATACCGCTGATCGTGGGCTCGTGCGGCACCAGCGGGACCGACTCAGGTGTCGACTGGGTCGCCGGCATCGTCGCCGACATCCTGGCCGCCGAGGGACTCCGGCTGCGGGTGGCCCGCATCTACAGCGAGCAGGACGCGGACGTGCTCCTGGAGCGCCTGGACGAGGGCCGGATCCATGCCCTGCCTCCGCTGGGCGAACTGGAGCCGAAGACGCTGCGCGGCTGCACGCACATCGTGGGCGCGATGGGGCACGAGCCGATCGTCGCCGCGCTCGAGGCCGGTGCCCAGGTCGTGCTCGCCGGTCGCGCCACCGACACCGCCATCGCCGCCGCCTACCCGCTGATGAAGGGGATGCCGGCCGGGCCGACCTGGCACGCTGCCAAGATCATCGAATGCGGCGGGCAGTGCACCAGCGATCCGCGCGCGGGTGGCGTGCTGGCCACCATCGACGCCGACGGCTTCACCATCGAGCCGCTCGATCCGACGGTCGCCTGCACACCGATCCTGGCCGCCGCCCACATGCTCTACGAGACGGTGAACCCGTTCGAGATGCGCGAGCCGGACGGCACCCTGGACGTCCGTGAGTCCGTCTACACCGCCCTGGACGACCGCATCGTGCGGGTCGAGGGTTCGCGGTTCCACGTCGCCGACCAGTACACCATCAAGCTCGAAGGCGCCCGGATCACCGGCTACGAGACGATGTCGTTCAGCGCGATCCGGGATCCGCACATCCTCGCCAACATCGACGGCTGGGCCGATCTCATGCGCACGATGATCAGGCAGCGGGTGGAGCAGACGATCGGGCTGAGCGAGGACAAGTACGCCTTCGACCTGCGCCTCTACGGACACAACGCCATCCTCGGGGACCTCGACCCGGCAGCGGGTCCGCCTCGCGAGGTAGGCGTCATGCTCCTCGTCAACGCACCGGACCAGAGCACCGCCACCGCCGTCGCGAAGATCGCCAACCCCTTGATGCTCCACCTGCCCACGCCCGACATGGACTACCTGCCGAGCCTGGCGTTCCCCACCTCACCGGCCGAGGTCGAACGCGGTCCCGCCTACGAGTTCGTGCTCAACCACGTCGTCGACACCACCCCCACCGACATGTTCCGCACCGAGATCGAGGAGACCTCCCTCCATGGCTGAGACCGCCCCCACCACCCTGGGCGACCTGGCGTACGAGGTCCGGTCCAAGAACGCCGGGCCCTTCTGGGTCACCATGGAACTGTTCATGCGTGACGCGGACGGCTACCGCATCGCCGCCGACGAGACGTTCCTCAACGAGGCCACGGTTGCCCGGCTCTACGGGGTCGACGAGGGCGACGTGCAGATGTTCCGCATCCCGTCCCTGAACGTCGTGAAGATCTCTTTCCCGCGCCCCGTCAGCCAGGCGTCGCTGCGCGACCGTGATGTCCACTCTGGTCAGCACCATGTGCCGCTGGCGGTCCTGCCGGTGCCCACCGCCTGATCATCCGAAGGAGCAGTCCCTTGAACACACCTGCCGTGCCCGGATCCGGTACCCGTCCTCGGACCCGCGGACGCCGTTCGGCAACGCTGACGGCACTGCTCGCGGCCGCGGTCCTGGGCACGGTCGGCACCGCACCCGCGGACCCGGCCGACCCCACGCACCCCACCGCCGCCACCTGCCCGGGCCACCTGGAGCAGAAGGCCGACTGCTACACCGGCCGGGACGCCAACGGCGCGTACTACACGGCGGCCGTCCCGAAACAGTGGAACGGCTCCCTCGTCATCCACGCCCACGGCGGCCCCGACTTCTCCTACGACGAGTCCACCCCCACCGAGGACCTGGAGCGCTGGTCCGTCATGGTCGACGAGGGCTACGCCTGGGTGGGCTCGTCGTACCGGCGCGGCGGCTACGGGGTCCGGATGGCCGCCGCCGACACGGAGAACGTACGCCGCCTGTTCGTCCGCCACTTCGGCCGCCCCGACCGCACCTACCTCCACGGCCAGTCCTGGGGCGGCAACGTCGCAGCCAAGGCCACCGAGACCTACGGCCGGAAGCGTGGCGCTTACGACGGAGTCCTGCTGACCAACGGCTTCCTGGCCGGCGGCTCGCGCGGCTACGACACGCGCGTGGACCTGCGGATGGTCTACCAGTACTACTGCCGCAACCTGCCCCGTCCCGCCGAGGCGCAGTACCCGCTGTGGCAAGGACTGCCCGCCGACTCCACGATGACACCCGACGAGGTCCACGGTCGGCTCCAGGAGTGCACCGGCATCGACTCCGAACCGGCCGACCGGACCGCGCAGCAGCAACGCAAGCTCGACGACATCCTGGCCGTCACCCGCATCCCGGAACACTCACTGGCCACCAACATGCAGTACGCGGCCTTCCTCCTCCAGGACATCGTGCACAAGCGGCTCGACGGCCGTAACCCGTTCAGCAACCGCGGCGTCCGCTACGACGGTTCGCACGACGACAAGGCACTCAACGCGGGCGTGGCACGCTTCTCCGCCGACCCCACCGCGCGCCGTGACCTCTCCTACGACAGCGACCTCACCGGCCGGATCGCACTCCCGGTCCTCACACTGCACGCGATCGACGACCCTCAGGTCTTCGCCGAGCACGAGGCGGCCTATCGCGCCACGGTCCAGGCCGCCGATCGAGGCGAGAACCTCGTCCAGACCTTCACGAGGGAGAGCGAGCACAGCACGCTCAGCAAGGCCGAGTACGCCAACTCCCTCGCGGCTTTGGATACTTGGGCGCGCACCGGCCGGAAGCCCACTCCCGCCTCGATCGCGCGTTCCTGCGGCGCGTTCGACACCGCCCACGGCGGTGGCTGCTTCCACGACCCGGCGTTCCGCCCCGCGCCGTTCGCCAC
The DNA here is from genome assembly GCF_042870755.1 of Streptomyces sp. NPDC006365. Taxonomy (NCBI): domain Bacteria; kingdom Bacillati; phylum Actinomycetota; class Actinomycetes; order Kitasatosporales; family Streptomycetaceae; genus Streptomyces; species Streptomyces sp. NPDC006365. The sequence continues at coordinate 729,461 of NZ_JBIAHS010000003.1, read as the reverse complement.
CAAGGTCCGTCCCCGGCCCGGCGGCCTCCGCTGGCCCGCCATGTCCGCCGCCCAGGAGCAGGCGTGGAGCCGGATCGACGGCGTGGGCATCTCACCCTGAAGCCGTTCCGCGACCTCATGTCCCCTCTGCCACAGCCCCATACAGGCCCTAGGGCCTGTATGGGGCTGTGATCTGGGCTCGCGGGGCGTGGCACGCACGCTCGCCGCGTTGCCGACATGCCCCTAGTAGCTCCGCTACGAGGGCATGTCGGCGCCTTGCGATCGCACGCACCACGCCCCGCTCCCTGATCCAGATCACAACCCCATACGGGCCCTAGGCCGTCGAAGTACCCGATACTGGCGACCCCGGGCCGTTTCCCTCCCCGTCCTGTATCCCGGAGTTGCCCAGGTCCTTCCCCGATGACGAGGCCCCCGCCACACCTTCGACCTCTGCCGTGTTGGGACATGGATGAGCTACTCCTTGTGCATCCCGGGTCGGCGAGATTGAGGCGAGCCTGACGCGGGGAAAGGACGTCGTCCAACGCAAAGCGTGCATGTTGGCCATGTGTTGAACACATGACCCGGTCCGGCGGCAGGGTTCTTTATGTGTTGCCTGCATGGGGGTGCATACGCTGTCGCCATGTCACATCTGCGGAATGCGGATCTGAACCTGCTCCAGGCGCTTGCGGTGCTGCTTGAGGAGAGGCACGTCACACGAGCCGCTGACCGTTTCAATCTGAGTCAGTCGGCGATGAGCCGCGTCTTGCATAAGCTCCGGGAGATGTTCGGTGACGAACTTCTGGTGCGCACACGGAGCGGGTATGAACCGACCCCTCGTGGACAGCAGATTCAGTCGGAGCTTGCCGAACTCCTTCTTCGCCTGGAGGCGCTGCTGCGCGGAGACACCTTCGATCCCGCGACGGCGAACGGTCACTTCCGCATTCACTGCACCGACTTCGCCACCTCGCAATTCGGTCCGATCCTCTTCCCGCGCTTCTTCCGCGAGGCTCCGGGTATCTCGCTGACCGTGGCCCCACTGAGTGACCAGTCCTTCACCGATGTCGAGCAGGGCCGCGCGGACCTGGTCATCACCGGTGTCGTGGCACCGCATGCGCTGCGCTGGGAGACGTTGTTCGAGGAGGAGTTCGCGTGCCTGATGTCCTGCGACCATCCGGTGACCGGGAACCAGCTGACCATGGACGACTTCATTGCGTATCCACACGTCGTCGTCGACCTCCTGGGCATGGGCCAGGCCATGGTCGAGCGCCGACTCGACGAATACGGACTGCGCCGCCCCGTAGGCCTGCGCGTGCCCTACTTCTCCGCGGCGGTGGCCGCACTGCCGGGCACCGAACTCATCGCCACCCTCCCGCGCCACGCCGTTCTCGAGTACGTCGACGACCCGGCCTACCGCGTCGCCGCACCCCCGGATGAACTCCCGCCCTTCCCCTACGGCATCGCCTGGCATCCCCGCGTCGACGGCGACCCCGCTCACCAGTGGCTGCGGCGAGTGATGCGGGAGACTGCCACGCAGGTGACCGGGCGTGCGCCGCGTGAGGACGGCGACGTCACGGCGGCAGCTGATCGTTGAGGTACAGCGTGCTTCATGGTCGCGGCCGTGGTGCGGTGCCCGTCGGTGCGGTTTGAGGTGGACCGAGTCGTCCAGGGCGGGAGAGGGCGTGCAGGGGAAGCGGGCGTCTCCTTCCGGCATTCGTCGTACTCGCCACCTTGTGAGCTTGCCTTCAAGTCGACTCGAACTCTTAACGTGGATGCCATTGATGAGTGGAAGAGGCCACCGACGAGCAGATCCGACGCGTGATCGACACCAACCTCCTCGGGTCGATCCACGTCATCCGCGCAGTCATACCGCATCTGCGCGCCCAAGGCCACGGACACATCGTCCAGGTGTCAACCGCCGGCGGTCAGACCACCTACCCGAACTTCAGCTACTACCACGCTTCGAAGTGGGGAATCGAAGGCTTCTGCGAGACGGTGGCTCGCGAGATCGCCCCGTTCGGCATCGCCCTGACCATCGTCGAACCCGGCGCGACACCGACCGGATTCGCCAGTGCTCTCGACGCCGCGCCGGTGATGCCGGAGTACGAGAGCACTCCCGCAGGTGAGGTGCGGCGCGCCATCGCGTCGGGCGCCTTTCCCTCGCCGAACGACCCGCACAAGATCGCGCAGGCCATGATCAATCTCGTCGACTCCGGAGCCACGCCGCTGCGCCTTCCCCTCGGGTCCGACACCTACGAAGACGTACGGGCATCGCTCGTCGCCCGACTCGCGGAACACGACGCACATCGCGACACCGCCCTCGCGGTGGTGAACCGCGATTCCGGGTGACCGGGGCGTCGCTATTGCGCGGCAAGGCAGCGGAAGCCCCTGAGTCGGCTATGGGGCGTCCCTGCGATCAGCTCCTGGCCGCTGGCAGTGTCACCCGGACCCGCAGGCCGCCGGACGCATTCGCCTCGGCGGTGATGGTGCCGCGGTGGGCGTGTACCACCGAGCGGACGATCGCGAGCCCGAGGCCGTGACCGCGGTCGCTGGAAATGCGGGGCAGGGCCCGGTAGAAGGGTTCGAAGAGGCGGTCCACGGTGTCCGGGTCCATTCCAGGACCGGCGTTGTCCACCTCCAACACCAGTGCGGCGGCGGACGTGTTGGACGTGGGGTCGCTTCGGGCGCGCACAGCCACGTGCACCGATCCCTGCGGGATGTTGTGGACGCACGCGTTGTCCAGCAGGTTCGCGACGACTCGGCGCATCAGGGCCTCGTTGCCCGCCATCTCGCACCCCGCCCCCGGGTGACCCGGCAGGTCCTCGGTGATCTCGATACCGGGCGCCCGTGCCCGCAGTTCCTCGATCGTCTCCGCCGTCAGGGCGGCGAGGTCGATGGGGTCGGCGTCGTACTGTACCTGGCCTGCGGCGGCCAGTTGGAGGAGTTCGTTGACGATGGTGATGTTGCGCTCGTTGGTCTCCATCAGCATCGGAACCAGCTCGGCGAATTCCCCGCCGCTGGGGTCGGCCGCCGCGACGTGGAGGATGGCTCGGTTGGTGGCGAGCGGGGTGAGCAGTTCGTGGGAGGCGTTGGCGGCGAAACGCTGGTGGGCCTCGAAGGACTCCTGGAGACGGTTCAGGGTGGTGTCGAAGGTGTCGGCGAGCTGCTTCAACTCGTCCTGGGGGCCCGCGGCGTTGATGCGGTACGCCAGGTCGCCTTCACCCGCCTTGGCCGCCGCTTCGTTGATCGCGGCGAGGGGGGCGAGCAGCCTGCGTGACAGCTGCCAGCCCACGCCGAGGCCGAGGACCATCACGAGGACGACGCCGCCGATGGAGACGGCGAGCACCGTGTGCCACACGTCCTCCTTGTCGCGGACCAGACCTGAGACGTCGACTGCCCGGGGCTCCTGCGTCCTTCCGTCCGTGACCGGCTGGGTCGGCTGACCCCTGGCGGGTTGGCTCGGCTGGGTGGTGGCGGGTGACGGACCGGGGACGGCGTAGGGGGTGGAGAAGTCATACGTCGGCAGGTAGCGGATGCCGACGTAGATGATCGTGACCATCAGGGCCGAGCACAGGGCCAGCGCCCCGCCGAAGCCGAGGAAGAGACGCGCGCGGATGCTCAGGGCCCGGGGCCTGTTGGCCGCTCGCCGACGGCGGATCAACTGGTACCCAGGTAGTAGCCCGCGCTGATCGCGGTGTGCACGAGCTGAGGGCGGCCGAGCTTCTTGCGCAGGGTGTGCATGACCAGACGCACCGCGTTGGTGAGCGGGTCGGCGTGGGCGTCCCATGCCTTGTCCAGGAGGTACTCAGCGCTGAGAACGCCGCCGTCCGCGCGCATCAGCAGTTCCAGGACCGCCAGCTCCTTGGGGGTGAGGCGGATCTGGGTGCCGGCGCGGGTGACGGTGCGGCGGTGGGTGTCGAAGCGAAGGTCGGCGAAGGTGAGCACGGGCGGGTGGGCTATCGGGCTGCGGCGGTACAACGCCCGCAGGCGGGCGGTCAATTCGGGGAAGTCGAAGGGTTTCGCCAGGTAGTCGTCAGCGCCGAGGCCGAGTCCTTCGACTTTGTCGCCCAGGCGGCCCGCGGCGGTGAGCATCAGGATGCGGCAGTCCAGCCCCATCGCCACGATCCGGCGGCACACCTCGTCACCGTGCACCCCGGGCAGATCACGGTCGAGGATCACCGCGTCGTAGTCGTAGACGGTGACCTTCTCCAGGGCGGAGTCGCCGTCGTGCACGACATCGACCGCGATCGCCTCCCTGCGCAGCCCGATGTCGAGGATGCGTGCCATGAACTGCTCGTCCTCAACCACCAGAACACGCACCGCCGTCGCACCCCTCGCCGATTCCGGTCTCCATCCGGACAGGATCCGGATTCCGATTCTGAGAAGTCGATGAGGAAGTCGGCGATCCCGGCGCCGACTTTCCCCATCATTGTCTCCCTGTTACCGGTCACATTTATCACGTTCGGTATTTGAACCGTGTATGAGGAGGCGGGCAAGGGCGACTGTCGCGAAACACGGTTCAAAACACTCGCTGCCTAGCGTCGGGGTCATGAACCTCTTCAAACGGGCGTGGTGGCGGCTGACCGGCCACCTCGGGAAGACGCTGATGCTGATCGGCATCTTCTTCGTCATCTGCACCCTGGTGCTGTCCGGCTTCCTGATCGAGTCCGCCGCGGCACGCGCAGCCGATGACGCCAAACAGCGCGTGGGCGCGGTGGCGACCATGCAGCTCGACCTGAACGCGCTGATCAACTCGGGCAAGGCGCAGCAGTCGAACGGCCCCGCCGCCGGCAGGCTCGGCGCGGAGGGCGATCTGCACCGCTCCCTCGTGGACGATATCTGCACGTCGCCTGTGGTGGCCCAGTGCAACTACACGACCGACTCGAGCGCGTTCCCCACCCGGTCCACCAAGCTGTACCAGCCTGTCCGCCCGCCCGCCGGGAACACCGCGGGTGCCGATCTGTTCAAGGCTGACGGCGTTCGCGATCTGAACGCGGTGAGCGAGTTCAAAGGCGGTGACTCCAAGCTGATTTCGGGCCGCGGCATCACCCCGGACAGCAAGAGCGACGAGATCGTTGTCGAGCAGCGTCTGGCCAAGGAGAACGGCCTGAAAGTCGGCGACTCGGTCGCGCTGAAGGTCGGCCAGATCCCGCCGCCCGGACAGAAGGCGAACGAGAAGGAGTACGTCTTCAAGGTCGTCGGCATCTACAAGAGCGACATCGCCGACACCGGCCGCTACGTTCCAGCCCTGACGGACCCCGCCAACCAGCTTTACCTCACGCCGGACGGCGCGAGCATCCTCCTCGGCAGGAACGGCGGGCCCGGCGAGGGCGTCGTCAATCAGGCCACGTTCACGCTGAATGACCCCGCCGACCTGGGGCGGCTCAGGCAGAACGCGAGGGCGGCCGGCGCGGACCTGGAGATCTTCCCCCTGTCGGTCAACGACAAGCAGTACAAGGCCCTGGTCGGCCCGATCACCAAGACCGCTGACTTCGCCACCGTCACCGTGTGGCTGGTCGCCGGCGCGGGCACCGTCATCCTCGCCCTGATCGTCGCTTCCTCGTTGCGCGAACGCCGCAAGGAGCTGGGCATCCTGCTCTCGCTCGGAGAGAAGAAGCCGAAGCTGCTCGGCCAGCACCTGGCCGAGGTCATGGCCTGTGCCGTCATCGCGGTCGGACTCGCGGGCGTCGGCAGCCAGCTGCTGTCCCAGGCCGTCGGTGACCGGCTGCTGGCCGGCGAGGTCTCCTCAGCCATGGACGAGGCGGCCGACCAGGGCCCCGAGCGGGACCCCTCCGATCCCCTCGGCGGAATGAAGGACGAGGAGGAAGTCGACCCCATCGACACCCTCGCCATCCGGCTCGGTCCCTCCGACATCGGCAAGGTCGGCGCCACCGGTCTCGGCATCGCGGCCCTGGCCACCGTGGTCCCCGGCACCCGCGTCCTGCGCCTCAACCCCGCGACCTCCTTACAAAGGGCGACTGACATGTCCGCAAACTCCGCCGAGCCCCTCCTCGAACTCACCGACCTGACTCGCACCTACCAGAGCGGCACCCGCCGCCGCGTAGTCCTCAAGGACGTCTCCCACCGCTTCGAAGCGGGCCGTATGTACGCCATCGTGGGCCCGTCCGGCTCCGGCAAGACGACCCTGCTCTCACTGGCCAGCGGCCTGGACGCACCCACCGGCGGCACCGTGCGTTTCCGTGGCCGCGACATCGCGGAGCTGGGCCGTGGCAAGTACCGCAACCGTCATGCGGCGACCGTCTTCCAGTCCCTGAACCTGCTCACCTACATGACCGCCGTCCAGAACGTCACCTCGGCCATGGAGATCACCGGCGTGAAGGGCGTCAACCGCAGGCAACGCGCGGCCGAACTCCTCGATCTCCTGGGCGTGGAGGCCGCTGACCAGAACCGGCGCACCCTCAAGCTCTCCGGCGGCCAGCAGCAGCGCGTCGCCATCGCCCGCGCCCTGGCCCGCGAGGTCGACGTCCTCTTCGCGGACGAGCCCACCGGCGCTCTCGACCACGCGACGGCGGCCGGGATCATCGAGGTGTTTCAGAGGCTTGCCCACGACGACGGCAAGTGTGTGATCGTGGTGACCCACTCCAAGGAGGTAGCCGACGCCAGCGACGAGGTACTGCGCCTGCGGCGCGGCAAGCTGGTCACCCACGCTTGACCGCGGCCCTGGGGTACGGTCCGATCCGCGACTCATGGAAGGGAGGGACGGCCCGGTCCGCACCTTGGGGGGCTTCAGGTCGAGGTCGTCGGCCCAAGTGGTCAGCAGCCACTCCCGGTTGCTGTCGCGTCATGTGGTGTCAGGGAAGTCAAGACGGATGGTGAGTCCGCCGGTGGGGCAGGGCTCGGCGGTCAAGGTCGCGTGGTGTGACGAGGCGATGGACGAGGCGATGGACAGGCCGAGACCGTGGCCGCCGTCGGCGGTGCGGTCGGGGGCGAGGCGGCGGAAGGGCTCGAAGAGGTCAGCCACCCGGTCGGCGGGGATGTGGGGGCCGGTGTTGGTCACGGTCACGGTGCGCCCTTCGACGCATGCCTGGACGTGCCCACCTGGGCGGTTGTACTGCACCGCGTTGCGCATGAGGTTGGTGAGAAGGTGTCGCAGGAGGACGGGGTCACCGCGGACGATCAGGGGGGTGTCGGCCGTGACGCGGATGCCCACCCGTCGCTGTTCGGCCTGTGGGGCGAGTTGAGCGGTGACGAGCCGGGTGGTGAGGGCCAGGTCGAGGTTCTCGGCCGCTGTCAGACCGCGGTCGCTGCGGGCGAACAGCAGCAGCGCGTCGATGAGTTGCTCGGCTTCGCGATTGGTGGACAGCAGGTCGTCGCGGACTTCGGTGAGGTGGTGGGGGAGCGGGTCGGCGAGACCGACCTGGAGGGCGGCGCGCTGGGCGGCGAGGGGGGTCTTGAGTTCGTGGGAGGCGTTGGCGACGAAGCGGCGCTGACTGTCGAATGACTTCTCCAGCCGGTCAAGCATGGCGTCGAAGGTGTCGGCGAGGCGGTGGAGTTCATCGTCGGGGCCTGTGAGGGCCAGGCGCTGGTGCAGGTTCTGTTCGCTGATGCGGCGCGCAGCCTCGGTCATCGAGGCGACGGGGCGCAGTGCCCTCCCGGCCAGCCACCAGCCGGCCAGCCCGGCGAGGAGGGCCAGGACGAGGAGGCCGATGGCGGACCAGAGGACCATCTGGCGCAGGGCGGTGTCCTGCACGGCCTGCACGGTCTGGTCGATCCTCTGGATCTGGGCGGCGCCGGGTCGCGCGATGGGCGGTGTCGGTCCGGGCTCCACGGGGCGGACGGGCTGGTAGGGGGCGATGTCATCTGTGGTTGTGTCGGTGTAGTTGACGGCGAGGCCTTGGACCTGCTGGGCCGTTCCGTGGCGGGCGAGCAGTACGACGAAGGCGAGCAGGGCCACGCCGGTGAGCAGGAACAGGGCGGAGATGGCCGCGGCGAGACGGGCGCGGAAGGGCAGCCGGCCGATGAGCGCGCGGGGGTTCAGTCGCACAGCCGGTATCCCTGTCCCGTGTCGGCGGTGATGAGACCGGGGTCGCCGAGCTTGCCGCGCAGTCGGCTGACGGTGGCACGGACCGCGCTGGTCTGCGGGGTGAGGTGCTCGTCCCACAGGGTGCGGACGATCTCGTCGTGCGGAACGGGCGCTCCCTGAGCCTCGAGCAACAACCGCAGGACCGCGAACTCTTTGGGTGTCAGAGCCAACGGGCGGCCCTCGACGGACGCCTCGCGCCTGGACGGGTCCATGGTGATGCTGCCGTGCCGCAGGACGGACGGCGGCGGGGTCGGGGCCCGGCGACTCAGGGCCCGCACGCGGGCGACCAGTTCGCTGAAGTCGAAGGGCTTGGGCAGGTAGTCGTCGGCGCCGAGAGTGGTCAGGCCGTAGACGCGGTCGGTGATGTGGCCCGCCGCGGTGAGCATGAGGATCCGCGGCGGATCGTCGAGTTCCCGCAGGCGCCTGCACACCTCGTCCCCGCTCATGACCGGCAGGTCGCGGTCGAGGATCAGAACGTCGTAGGCCGTGAGGAGACACATCCGCTCGGCGGCGTCGCCGGTGTGAGTGACGTCGACCGCCATCGCCTCGCGGCGCAGGCCGGTGGCGATGGTGCGGGCGAGCACGCGGTGGTCCTCGGCTACCAGAACTCTCATGGCACCCATGAAACCAAGGCCACGTTTGCAGCCGTATAAGGACGCCATCGACGTCCTCCGGTGCGCTGCGGACCGTCCTTATGCCGCTGTAACACGTTTATCCTCCTGCAAAGGGCCACCTGCTCCACTGGCCGCATGAACTTCGTCAAGCGGGCCGGGACGAGCCTGCGTGCCCGGAAATCCCGCACCGCCGCCCTGCTCGGCATCTTCGTGGTGATCTGTGCCCTGCTGCTCGGCGGGTTCCTGCTGGAGGCCGCCGCCGCGCGCCAGGAGGCCGATGCGCAGCGCACGATCGGCGTCGATGTGACGGTCAAGGGCGAGCGGCTGACCCCGGCCCTGGCCGACCGGCTCGGCTCCAGGGCGCCGGTGACCCGGTACAACCCGCTGCTCCCACTGACCGCCGACGCGCACGGTTTCGACCCGCTGGTCTCCCCGGAGCCGAAGCCGCACGGAGACCGGGGCAGTGAGAAGGAAGGGGGGCCGCTGGCGGTGCGCGGCGTGCGGGACCTGGGCATGCTGCTGCCCTTCTCGTACGGATCGACGGAGATCACCTCCGGGCGCGGGATCACCCCGCAGGACACCGGCCGCCGTGTCGCGGTGATCGAGGAACGGCTGGCCGCGCAGAACGGTCTCAAGGTCGGCGACACGATCCAGGTGCGGTCCGCCGACGGCAAGCGCGCCGTCCCGGTCGAGGTTCTCGGCGTGTTCCAGGACCCGATGCGGGACCCGTCACAGTGGACACCCCCCGACGAACTGCCCGGCAACACCCTCTACGTGCCGACGCCCATCGCGGAGCGGCTCGACGGCGATGCGGCGGAACTGGACGAAGCGGTCTTCAAGATCGGTTCGCCGGAGCAGGCCGAGCGTCTGCACGCCGAGGCGAAGCGGCTGCTCGGCGCCGCGGACTTCGCGTTCCTCGTGAACGACAAGGCGTACCAGAACCAGGTCCGTCCCATCCAGCGGGTCGGCGCCTTCGCCGGACTGATCGTCTGGGTCATCGCCCTGGCCGGTGCGCTGATCCTCGGCCTGATCGTGATGTCTCAGATCCGGGAGCGGCGCAACGAGCTGGGGGTGCTGCTGTCGATGGGCGAGAAGAAGTGGAAGCTTGTCCTTCAGCACGCCGTGGAGGCCGCGGTGGTGTGCCTGCCCGCAGTCGCCGTCGCGGCACTGGCGGGGCATCTCGCCGGCCCGTCCTTGGGCGGTGCCCTGCTCGACCGCCCGCGGCAGCACACCGTGGCGGCGGGAGTGCCGGACGCGGAGGTAGCCGCGCCCACGGTGCGCGTCGAGCCCGCAGACGTGGGAAAAGTCGCCGGCATCGGCCTCGGTATCTGCCTCGCCTCCACCGTCATCCCGGGTATCGGAATCCTCCGCCTGCACCCCTGCTCGATCCTTGTCGACAGCGAATAGCCCTCCGCCGGTACGAACCCAGAAAGCCGACATTCATGAATTTCGTCAAACGTGCAGGTCTCAGCCTGTGGGCCCGCAAAGGGCGGACGCTGATCACCTTCGCCACGTTCCTGGTCATCTCCGCCATGGTGCTGGCCGGGGTACTGATCAACGCCGCGACCACCCGAGCCGAACTGGAGGCCGAACGGTCGGTGGGCGCAGAGGTCAACCTCGGCGTGGACGCGCAGGCCCAGGGGGAGATCGGCCAGGCGCCGACGATCGCCTCCTCGGTGGTGGAAGAGATGGGCCGACTGCCCCAGGTGCAGAAATACACCTACTCCATGTGGGACCGGGTGCTCCTCAAGGAAGGCGCCGGACTCGTCACCGACGGCGTGGACGGCTCCATGGGGGCCGGCGGAACCTCGGGCATCGGCGTCCTCGACTCCTCACTGCTTCCCGACTTCCGCAGTGGCAAGTTCGAGCTTCTCTCCGGAAAGCACCTGACCGCGGCCGACAGGGACAACAAGCGGATCCTGATCGAGGAGCGCCTGGCCGAGAAGAACGGTCTCAAGACGGGCGACAAGGTCACCCTGACCGGCAACGACGAGAAGACGACCGGTGAGTTCACCGTGGCCGGCGTCTTCCGCGACCCGCGCCCCGGCACCGAGCCGGAGCCGGAGTACTACGTCAACCCGGCCAACATGATCTACGGCACCGTCGGCGGCCTCGCCGCCCTCGGCACCCCGGACGGCGGGGCCCAGCAGATCACCAAGGCGACCTTCCTCCTGACGGACTCCGATGACCAGGAGGCGTTCAAGGACCAGGCCGAGGACATCGCGGGCTCCGCGCTGAACGGCTTCAATCTCGACGTCAACGACAAGGCCGTGCAGCAGATGACCGGCCCGCTGAAGAGCATCAGCTCCACGGCCACCCTCGCCATGTGGCTGATCAGCGTCGCGGGCGCCGCCGTCCTCGCCCTCCTCGTCAACCTCGCCGTCAAGCAGCGCCGCAAGGAGTACGGCGTGCTGCTGTCCATGGGCGAGAAGAAGTGGAAGCTCATCACCCAGCAGGCCTTGGAGATCACCGTCGTGGCCGCGCTGGCCGTCGCACTCGGCGCGCTGTTCGCTCCGCGGCTGACCCAGAGCGCAGGTCAGTCACTGCTCGGCCGAGAAGCCGCATCCGCCCAGCAGAAGATCGACTCCTGGCAGCCGCCCGGCCCCGGCAGCACCGGCCTCAGCGAGGGCATCGACCTCAACGACCAGCCGGTCGAGAACGCCGACCCCATCGACGAGATCACCGTGACACTTAAGCCCGCGGACCTCGTCACCGTCGGTGGCACCGGGATCGGTATCGGCCTGCTCGCCACCGCGATCCCGGCAGCCGCCGTGCTGCGCCTCAGCCCCCGCTCCATCCTCACGAACGGCAAGTGACCCGCCATGACCAACGCCACCGCAGCCCCGTCCCTCCTCCGCCTCAACCGGGTCAGCCACACCTACTCGGGCCAGCGTCGCAGGACCACGGTCCTCCGGGACATCGACTACTCCTTCGAACGCGGCACGTTCTACACGATCCTGGGCCCCTCCGGCAGCGGCAAGACCACCCTGCTCAGCCTCGCCAGCGGCCTCGACACCCCGTCGAACGGCACCATCGCTTTCGACGGCCAGGACCTCAACGAACTGGGCCTGGGCCGCTACCGCAACAAGCACGCCGCCACGATCTTCCAGCAGTACAACCTCCTCACCTACATGACCGCCCTCCAGAACGTCGTCTGCGCCATGGAGATCACCGGCGCCAGGCCCGCCCAGGGCAGTCGCAAGGCCCGCGCACTGCACCTGCTGCACAGCCTCGGCCTCGACAGGTCGATGGCCACCCGCAGCATCATGCAGCTGTCGGGCGGCCAGCAGCAGCGCGTCGCCATCGCCCGCGCGCTGGCCTGCGACGTCGATATCCTCTTCGCCGACGAACCCACCGGAAACCTCGACGAGGACACCGCCCAGGGCATCATCGACACCTTCCGCGACCTCGCTCACGAACAGAACAAGTGCGTGGTCGTCGTCACTCACTCCCAGCAACTGGCCACCCAGTCCGACCGCATACTCACCCTCCGCAAGGGCAGGCTGACCGAGCAGGTGAACAGGAGTTGAGGACCCGCGTCCAAGTATCAGTGAGAGGGGCGTTTTGGGTGCCGACCTGTTGCGTGGGGGGAGGTAACCGCGCCCTGTCACCGCACGGATGATTCAGCTGCATCAGCCGTCGTGTCAGTGACACGCCTCACATGACCGGCGCTGTGGTCGGTTGTGGGTGAGGCGCCGATGTCTTGACCAGGGATGTCATGGCCGTCGATGCCGATCATTACTACCTTGTCGGATTAGCTTCGGGTGCCGGGGCTGAGGGTCAGGCCGGCTTCGGTGAGGCAGCCGTGGATGAGTTCCGGGCGGCGGTAACAGGGACCAGACCCTTCCACCAAGTTCAAGTCCGGGCTGTAGGAGGGGAGATGAACGGTCGTGAGCCAGTCGTGGCCTGCGGCGTAGTCACGCAGGCCAGCGGTGCGATGGGTGCTGAGGTTGTCCCAGACGACGAACGGGGCCGGTAGATCGTCCGAGACCACTCGCCGGGCCGGTAGCAGCACATCGCGGCGATCGAGATCCGCCGCCGGGGCCGGCCCCGCACTCTCACCACGGGAGTCTGTCCGCGCCGGCCCCAAGTGCGGGCGCGTGGCGGCGTCATCGCGAACCGGCCTCCTCCTCGAAGACGATCCAGGCATCGAGCGCCGCCGCGGTGCTTCCATCTGCGGCCACACGTCCTTCCTCCAGACCTCCAGACCTCCAGAGCTCGACCGCGTGCTCGTCACGTCCCAGTGCACGGCGGGCCGGGCTCTGCCAGGACCAGCCGTGGCGGTGCAGGAGCCGCCACACTCCCGCGATCGAGCAACTGACCTCGAACTGGCGGCCGGTCAGCGTTCTGACACGTTCCAGAGTCCACCGCTGGTCTTGCCAGCCATACGCGGCCGGACCTTTGGCCAGCTCCTTTTCCAGCACGGCGAAACGATCGTCCGACAGCCTCGGCAGTTTCGAGGGTCCCTTCGACTTCAGACCTCCCATGCCGCCTTCATGCCCAGTTGCGGCGCCATTGCTCCACCGAACGCTCGCTCACCCGCAGGTCCTTGGCGATGACCGAATTCCCGTCACCTCGAGCGAACCTCCGCCCGGCCTCCAGCCGGATCACCTCACGCGCAGCCCGCCGCTCAGCAGTCAGGCCCCCACCATCCGCGTACCGCATAACACCGGATACCGCAGGGATCACCCAAACGTCACCACCCGAACGCAACCCGAAAAGGTCAGTAGACAAGCATCGGGTTTTGCCCAAACGAAGCAGGAGGCACCTCGCGACTTCAGGCGCTGACCAACCTGTCCGGCGGAGGAGCTCGGGTGCGAGTGGCTGAGAGCTTGCGCCCGTAAGGCCAGCGTCATCGCCAACTTCGCCGTTGTTGTCGCAAGCGCGGCCCGAATCCGCTGGGAAACGGCGAGTCGACATCACGACGCGTTACTCAAACTTGCCATTGCCGCACAGGCCCGCCATTGCGAACCTGCCGCACACTTGAACACGCATGCCAGGCGCAGTCCAATGCGCGATGAGCAAACCGCACATGCAGAAAACGGATGGGCGGCGTCGGTTGAAATGACATCCCTGGTCAAGGAGCCGACGGCTCCCGTGTAGATGACGGCAGCGTTGGTCCAGTGAGATGTGTCACTGGCACCGTGGGTGACGCGGTTGGATCATTGCGTCCGACCTCCTCATTACCTGAGGGTTTCCTGACGGCAGACCCAATATGCTTCCTTCTGGTCGGCGAACTCTCATAGCCTGGCCCTGCATCGGAATTCCTGAAGCTTCCCTTACCATCGACTGCCGTGCGAGAAAGACAGGTTCAGATGTCTATAGAAAACTCTTTCACCAAGTCTGTGTATGCCGGGCTCGCAACCTTGATGGTGGCCGGGCTGTCGTCCGTCGGCGTGACACCAGCAACAGCAGCCTCCGCACGCGTGCTGCCGAAGAGTGAGCTGACCTCGCTGGTCGATCTCGCTGCCGAGCGGATCCTGCTCGCTGACAAGGTTGCCGCCGCCAAGTTCGGCACGACCGTGCCGATTGAAGACCCAGTACGGGAACAGCAGGTACTGGATCAGGCCGCAGCACTCGCCGCCGACGCGGGGATAGACCCGGAAGGGACTGCGGATTTCTTTCGGGCGCAGATAGAGATGAGCAAGTTCGTGCAGCAGGGACTCCACGACCTCTGGACCGAACATCCGGAATTGGCACCGGTCGAGCGCCCTGATTTGGCCACTGAAGTGCGTCCTGCGCTGGACCGGATCACCGTCGAGTTCATCGATCAACTGGTCCGTACGGAGGATCTGCGCGGCTCAACTCTGCGATGCAAGGCCTCGCTGATCCTGGCCAAGGAGCAGGTCAACCGCCGGTACGACCTCGACCGGTTGCACGGCCGTGCCCTGCGGGGCGCGATTGAGCCGGTCTGCACGTGACAGCAAGGAGTAGGCGACTGGCCGAGCGCCGTCGGCACGCCCCACGGGCACGCGACGGTACGGTCTCACCGGTACGCCGGGCGCTGGCAAGACATCGATCCTGCGGTGCCTGGCTTGCTTGGTCACCGAGGTCGTCGACGCGGCGGCGACCGGCGAGCCTTCTGCTGGATGTGCGGCGCCGAGTCCACACCTGGCCCACAGCTGATCTCGATGTGCTTCGCCCGGGGCGGTCATGCGCCGCCTTCCGTTTTCCGGACCGCTCGCCCGGCAGAGCCCCGTCTTGGAGCTGGACACTCGGCTGGGTGGCCGGTGTAGGTGTGCGCGGCAGTCGCTCGCGTGGTGCACGTAAGCCAACTCCTGACCGTCAAGGGGGGATTGCGTGCGAGGGCGTCGCGCAGTCTCGGGATCAGGCGTCGAGCCACTCGAGGCCAGGGGAATCCTCGTGGCGGCGTTGGTCCTGGCCGCTGCGGTGATCACGTGGCTCGCGGTGTGGATCGGCGGCGATGCCCAGAAGCTGGTGGCGGGTCAGTCGGCCACGATGCGCAGGGTGACGCGGTGTGCGGCAGGCGGTGGGCAGGCACTGCCCACCGTCCAGCTGTGGCGGTCCCGGGTGTTCGCGGATGGCCGCACCGGCGTCGGTGACATCACCACAGGCAGGAGCGGCGTGTCCGTGGGTGACACGGTCTTCACCACGCATCCGTGGAGTCGGCCATACGCCCGTTCCCGCCCCCGCCGGAGGTGACGACGGCCATGACAGCGATCAGGGCGATCAGGGCAGTGACAGCTGTCGCGAGGAGTGCGGCGTCGCTCCGGGGCGGGGTGCCGGGCAGGGCGGGTCCCAGGAGCAGCCGTTGTGTATCGATGCGGTTCCTTCTCACCACCGGCGCGTTCCGTGGTGGCTCAGTCGGTGCCCGGCAGCCGCAGCGTGGCGACGGCTCCCCCGTCTGAGGCGTTGGCGAAGGACAGCTCTGCCCCGATGACCTGGGCCTGGCCGAGAGTGATGGTCAGTCCCAGACCGTGGCCTGTGCCGCGCTCACTCGCCCCGGTGCGGAACCGCTGGGGCCCCTCCGCCAGCAGCTCGCGCGGGAAGCCCGGCCCGTGGTCCCGCACGGTCACACCGGCCCCGGTCACCGTGACCTCGACGGGCGGACAGCCGTGCCGGTGGGCGTTGACGACCAGGTTGGACACGATTCGGTCCAGTCGCCGTGGGTCGGTCACCACCGGCTGGACGGCGGATGTGGTCAGCCGCACGTCCAGGCCGGTACGGGCCACCGCTTCGGTGACCACCTCGGCCAACGGCACCGGTCGCGGCTCGGCCCGCTCGGCGCCCGCGTCGAGCCGGGAGATCTCCAGCAGGTCCTCTACCAGGGCCCGCAACACCGCCACCCGGTCCTGAACCAGCTCGGTGGCCTCCCCCGGTGGCAGGAGTCCGCTCGCGGTGACCAGGCCCATCAGCGGGGTACGCAGTTCATGGGCCACGTCGGCGGTGAAACGCTGTTCGGCCAGCAGCCGCTCACGCAGGCTGTCGGCCATGAAGTCGACGGTGGCCGAGATCGCGGCGATCTCGTCCCCGCCCCGCCGGGTCGCGGTCCTGACGGTCAGCTCACCGGCCGCCACCCGTCGCGCGGTGCGGGCCACCCGCCGCAGTCGGCGGTTGGGCAGCTCAGCGGCCAGCGCCGACAACGGCACCACCACGGCCAGCGCGACCAAGGAGTACTTCCACATGTGCCGGTCCAGGGCGCGGCGGGTGAGCAGGTCGGAGGTCATGTCGGCTTCCATCGCCACCGGGTGGCCGTGGTAGGTCTCAGCTGCCCACATCGCGGGATGGTCGCCAGGGCTGTCCCCGTCGTACCAGGTCGCGGTTCCGTGGTCGTGGTCCCGCTGGTTCTCGAGGCGGTCCAGGAGTTGTTCGGGGATGGCCTCAGGCCATGTGACCAGCCCTTCCGGCGGGACGCCGTCCCTCTCGTAGTCTTTCAGGGCCTGGGCGAGCTGGGTCATCGCTCTGGCCTCGCCGTCGTTCATCGACCGCTCCAGGGTGCTGCGGTGGACCAGTACGCCCACCGTCAGCGCGATGGTGCAGCAGGCCACCGCGACGAGCAGGGCGATCTTCCAGCGCAGGGAGCGCCAGTTGAGCAGGTAGCGCACTGTTTCCATGTCAGGGCCGCAGCTTGTAGCCGAACCCGCGGACGGTCTCGATCCGCTCGGGTCCGATCTTCTTGCGCAGCCGCTGTACGCACAGGTCGACCACCCGGCTGTCACCGTCCCAGCCGTAGTCCCACACGTTGCGCAGCAGTGTCTGGCGGTCCAGCACGATGCCGGGGTGGGCGGCGAACTCCAGCAGCAGCCGCAGTTCGGTCGGGGCCAGCGCCACCGGTACCTCCGCCCGGAAGACCTCAAGTCCCGCCGGGTCGATGGTCAGGTCCCCGAAGCGCAGCCGCGCACGCTCCTGGCGCACGGCGGGCCGGGACTCCGCCGCGGACTCGGTGGTCGTGGACGTGGCCGGGGTCCCGGGCACCGCGGTCGGGGCGAACGTGGCCCGCCGCAGCAGCGAACGGATCCGGGCCACCAGCACGGAGGTGTCCACCGGCTTGACGACGTAGTCGTCGGCGCCCGCCTCCAGGCCGGACACCACGTCCAGGGCGTCGCCGCGCGCCGACATCATCAGGATCGGGGCCATGCTGGTCTCCCGGATCCGCCGACACAGCCCGATGCCGTCCAGTTCGGGCAGCATCACGTCCATCAGCAGCAGGTCATGTCCACCGCTCCGGAACAGCTCCAGACCTGTCAGCCCGTCCCCGGCCGTCGTGACCCGGTAGCCGTAGCGCTCCAGCGCCATCGCGACCGCCCTGCGGATCACCTCGTCGTCCTCGACCAGGAGGACCGCGACGGGCGCTGGAAGCCTCTCACCAGCGGCTGAATGCGTCATCATCACCCATCCATGCGAAGGGCCGGACGTCTTGTCATGCCCTCAGGAACTGCCACCGCAATATAGCTCCCGACGTCGGCGGTCCTGTCGTGGTAGCGGTCACGGGTGCGGCGGGCCGCTCTGCGGTATCCCTTGCCCGCGCACCGACGAGAACGGCCCGACACGAGGTGGGACATCTGACGCAGTCCTCCTGTGCCTGCTACCGGGCGCGGGCCTCGCACGGCGCGTGCGTCAGGACTGATACACGGCCGAGCGGTTGTCGAGACGTGTCGGATACGCGGACGAGGCCGCCCGGAGGACTGCTGGGTCCAAGATCGAGGCCGGAGGGTGCGGCCGGGTGCTGTCGCGCCGTGCGAGCCGCCGGAGCGAGAACCGGTGGCGGACGAAAGGGGATTCACGCGTGCGCAGGTTCAAGGGTCTCAGGACGGCTGCCGTCCTGACGACGGGGATCGCGGTGACCGCGACCCTGATGGCTGCCCCGTCGGCGCAGGCCGTCGTGGGGGGCAGCGAGTCAACCCGGGCCTACTCGTTCATGGGCTCTTTCCAGCCTGCCTATCCGGCGCCGCCGCGCTCGGACGGGCATGGGTGCGGGGTGATGGTCCTCGCACCGCGATGGGTTCTGACCGCCAGTCACTGTGCCGGTAAGAACCCGACCAACGCGAAGGCGGGTGTCCCCCGTGGCTGGAAGGTCCGGGTCGGGTCCCTGGACACCACGTCTGGAGGCGAGGTCGCCGAAGTCGACCATTACTACCGGCTGGCGACCAGCCTCGACGAGGGGGGGTTTTGGGGCCGGGACGTGGCGTTGATGCACTTACGGACACCGGTTCGGGCCAAGCCGGTGCCGATTGCCTCGGCCACGCCGCCGGACAACTCGCCCGTTCGCATCATGGGGTGGGGTATGACCTGCGACGACAGCGACAACGCGGCGTGTTTTCCCACCCGGTTGCGGGAGGCTGACACCGTGGTACAGCCGGTCTCGGCGTGTCCGTCAGCCATGCCCAGCGGTGAGTTGTGCGTGGGTGACGCTGACGGCCGCGTCGCCGCGTCGAACATGGACTCCGGTGGGCCGGCGCTGGTCCGCGAAGGGGGCCGGTGGGCGGTGGCCGGTTTGGTCAGCGGCCCCGACGAAAGCGGCAAGACGCTGTACACCGATGTCACCCGGTACACCGACTGGATCAACGGCATCATCACCGGCACCGACGTGCCCCCCGATGACCACATTCCGAATGTGGAAGGCGCCACGGATCTGGGCAACTGCGTGGGGTCAGTGATCAGCACTCCGGCCTCCCGGCCGCGGGACCGGGCGTTGTTGCTGACCAACGGTCACTGCGTACAGGGGCGGCTGCCCGCACCCGGCGCCGCACTGGTGGACCAGCCCGCCGACCGTGAGGTGCCGATCGCCGACCCTCAGGGTTACCCCCGGACCACCGGCCGCGCCGATCGATTGGTGTACGCGACGATGACAGGCACCGACATCGCGCTCTACCGTCTGGACAAGACCTACGCGCAGTTGAAGGCCGAGCGTGCGAAGGTCTTCCGGCTCGCTTCCACCGCAGTGCGTGCAGGCGATCCGCTGACCTTGGCCTACAGCGGCGGTCGGCTTGACTGCACCGCCGAGGCCGTGGTCACGCACCTGCGGGAGGGCGGCTACCAGCAGGACGACTCGATCCGCTACGCCGCCGACGAGGGCTGCACCCCCTGGCACGGCACGTCCGGTTCGGCGCTGCTGGCGCCCGATGGAACCACGATCGTGGGCATCCACAACACCCATAACGACGCCGGTGAGCAATGCACCGACAACAATCCCTGTGAGGTGGACCAGGGTGGAGCCGTGGCCTCCGTGCAGGGCCGCAGCTACGGCCAGCAGGTTCACCTGCTCGGGGCCTGCCTGACCGCGGGATCACAACTGGATCTGTCCCGGCAGGGTTGCACCCTCAGCGGTGCGCCGTCCCGTCCTGATCACCACGGCAGCCCTTCCGAGGGGCGCGGGCGGTAGCGACTTCGGTGTCCGGGATCACCGCGTCACCTCACCGCGGCGTCCGGCCTGGCGGCGTACGCCGCGGTGAACCGTTCGACGGCGTCCCAGAGTTCGCCTTCACGCTGCGGGTCGTACGGTCGGCCGGGTTCCCAGCCCGCGCGAGCATGGCCGGGAGACACAGTGAGCCTGTCCACGGCGCCGATCCGGCGCCCCGATGTGACGATGTCTCGCGCTGCTGCGGTGATGGGGCGCGGTCGCCGAGGACTTCCTGACGGGCATCTGCTGGGATCCCGTCGGCAGGACCCTCGTCCTCCCTCAGCAGCATCCCTGAACTCGGCTGCCGACTCAGCCGAGTTCAGGGATGCGGCGAAACCACCACGGCCAGCACCAGGCTGTGCTCACCCTGCGGCCAGCGCTGGAAACGCGATGGTCGCCCCTTGGAGGAGTACGCGGCCGTCGCCACGAAGGATCTGCGAGCCGATCGGCTCCAGGTCGGCACCGCCCTTTGCCGCGCTCCCGGATGCCAGCGCATCTGGCGCAGTTTAGTCACGGAACTGTGCACCACGGACCAAGGGCAGCAGCATCGCGCTCGTCCGCCGCAGCCGACGCCCCATTCACCTCGGCATGCCCCAAGTCCGCCAGCCCCGACGACCCGACTTCCAGTCAGGACCTAGTAGTACTTCGTTACATTGAGCGATTTTTCCTGGTGGTGGGCATCTTTGTGGTGTGAGGCTGGGGGAGGTGGAACGGTTCCGGGGCGAGTTACTGATCGTTTCAGCATGAAGTTCGTTGTGGGGCTTGGCAGTCGAATGTTGTGTCAGCAGGATCTGTCGGGTGTCTGCTGATCTTGTGCCTGACGACCTGTGGGGCACTCCACGAGCACATGGGGCAGGTCGAGTGCGGCAGGACAGAAGACCAAAAACGCCCCGAGCAGCGCGAGTGAGACGTCAGGCATCTCGATCAAACAGCCCGGGGGCCACGCTCTTTGCGGCTCGTGGGCCGTCACATGATCGGTGCCCACCTTCGAAGAAGCTCACGGATCAGAGTGGCGGCGGGCAGCAGGCAGCTGGATGATTGAGTTCCGGTGGTCTCCGCGAGCCGAATGACCTCAGGGTCGTGAGTGCCGAAATCGCACAGGACGCGACCGCCGCCGTGCAGGTAGACGACGACATTGCCGGCACCTGGCTGATACAGCCCCACCGGCACTCCGGCCATCGTCGTATCGGCGTAGGCAGGGCCGGTCCCTGTGTGTGCCGCGGCACGCACGGCGTGCTGCTTGACGCACCGTCGCCACGTCGGATCCGCCGGTGGCAGGGCTGAGCTGCGGCGTGCGTAGCAGCGGGGCTGCTGCTCATCAGCGATCGCGTTCTCCGGCATCGGCTCATGTCAGAAGCGTGCCCGTACCCGACATGCGTCAGGAGGACATGGAGGCGAGGAGCACCTCGGCCGTGGCCCGGGCTGCCTCGGCGGCAAGCCGGTCGCCGTCGGCGGCGGCGGCGAGGTTAGCGCCGTCGAAGAGCTGGACGAGTTGGGTGACCAGCCGCCGGGGGTTGGGACAACCGGATTCTACGACCGGGCCGGTGAACAGCTCGTGCAGCCAGACGCGGAACTTCTTGACGGCGAGGTCCTCGGTGCTGCCGGGCTGGGAGGAGGCGGCGGCGTGGTGGAAGGTGCAGCCGGCGAATCCCGGCTCGGCGAAGATCGGGCCGAGTGCGTCGAACACCGCGATGATCCGCGCGTACGGATCGGTTTCGCGGGCGACCGCCGCGTCGATGGCGGACACCCAGCGGGCGTGCTGGCGGAGCAGGTATTCCCGGACCAGGTCGTCCTTGCCGCCGAAGTTGTAGTAGAGCGAGCCCTTGGCGACGCCGGACTCCTCGAGGATCCGGTCGATGCCGACCGTGTGGATGCCCTCGGCGTAGAAGAGCCGGTCGGCGGTCTCGAGCAGGCGCTCACGTGCGGAACGCCTGCCCGAACCTGCCGTCGATGTCATGCCTCCATCGTACGGTCAGACCGCGGTGCGGCCTCCGTCCACCGCTATGGTGGCCCCGTTCACGTACGAGGCAGTCGGTCCGGCGAGGAAGGCGATCACCTCGCCGATCTCCTCGGGCTGGGCGACGCGGCCCAACGGGATGACGGGGATGAAGCTGTCGGCCGCCTCCTTGGGGACGCCGGGAGTGTAGACCGGGCCGGGTGCGACCGTGTTGACGCGCACGCCGGCCGGGCCGTACTCGGCAGCCCAGGAGCGGGTCAGCGAATTCACCGCCGCCTTGGTCGCCCCGTAGGCCGCGTTGTTGACGTCTCCGATCGTGCCTGCCGCGCTGCTCACGTTGATCACGCTGCCGCTGCCCCGTCCGGCCATTCGCGGGGCCAGGGCTGCGGTCAACAGGTACGTTCCGCGTACGTTGCTGTCGAACATCGCGTCGTATTGCTTGTCGTCGATGCTGGCGCTGGGGCCGAACGTGCCGGTTGCGGCGTTGTTCACCAGGACGTCCACCTCGCCTGCCTCGCGGACCAGCCGGGCCACGTCCTGCGGGTCGCTGATGTCCGCGGCGACGAAGCGGGCTGCCCCGCCGTCCGCCTCGATCTCCTGGACCACTTCCGCTCCGCGCCGGGTATCGCGGCCGGTCACGATCACGGTCGCCCCCCGCGCGGCCAGTGTTCGCGCCGTCGCCTTGCCGATACCGGAGGTTGCTCCGGTGACGAGGGCCGTCTTGTCGGACAAATCGCTCATGACGTTCTCTCCTTTAGACAATCTTGTCTAAGAATTCTATTGGACAGATCTGTCCAATAGGCAGGGTGTTCCGGGTCACACCGCGGCTGCTCCGCCCGCACGGCGCCACCGCGGCGATGAAGCCTTCGGTGGCGAGCGGGCGTCGTGGAGTGCCAACCCGCGGCTCGCGTAGCGGAGTTTGCCCAGGTCCTTGATATTCGGGGCGCCCTTGCGGGAGATGACCGGCAGGATCAGCCGCTTGCGCAGTTCCTGCCGGTTGGGATTGGAGTCGTAGCCCTTGTCGCCGAGGAATGAGTAGGGGGGCGACGCGGGCGGCCGGGCCGTCCGGCCACGGGCGGGAAGCCATCGACAAGGGCTAGGGATCGGGTGCCGTCGTTGACGTTGGCAGCAGTCGTGATGATGTGCAGCGTGGTGCCCTTGCCGTCGCAGATCGGCTGGTGCCAGCTGCCCGTCTTCCGCCGGTCGACCGGCGGCGAACCGGTCGCGGCTCCCCCCTTTCGCGTGCGTGGGAGTCGCGCACATGGCAGCCGTCCACACACGCGCGGGTCATTGGCGGTGCGCGCCCCGAAGGCGCGATGTCCTTCGGGGCGCGCGACAGGGGTCCCGGTTCAAGCGTTGTAGCCACCGTGGGCGTCCAGCACCGCGCCCGTGACGTACGACGCGGCGGGCTCGCCAGGAAGGCGATCGCCGCGGCGATTTCCTCGGGGTGACCCATGCGTTGCAGAGACAGCGAGCTGACCAGGGCCTTGAGGATCTCGGGGGCCGGCCCTTCCATGCTGCCCTCCATCAGCCCGGCCTCCACGACGTTGGCCGTGATGTCCCGGGACCCGAGGTCCCGTGCGACCCCCATGGTGTACCTCTCGATCCCTGACTTGGTCGCCGAGTAGTCGGCAGCTCCCGGGACACCGACCCGGGAGCCCAGTCCGGAACTCACCGTGATGATGCGGCCGCCCGCGCGCAGCACTCGGGAGGCGGCCCGGATGACGGCGATCACGCCGAGGTGGTTGGTGGCGTGCATCCGGTCCAGTGCGGCGGTGTCGGCGTCCGGGTCGTCCAGAGCCCGTTCGCCGTACGGGCCTGGCGCCGTCTCGCCCACGAGCATGTGGACCATCCTCTGGTCGAGGACGCCGCCGCCGTCCAGGACAAACGAGCGTTCACCCTTCTCACCGACGCACTTCGCGACTCCGTACGGGAGCGGCCGCAGGTCGACGTACATCGGCAAGCGGACGGAGGCCCCGCTCACACGGTTTTCCTGGACGCATCGGCCGACGCCGACCTGATCGTCGTGGGTGCGTTGAGGCGGCACAGCCACTTCGGTCTGTAGCTCGGCAGGGTCGCCCACGCCCTGCAGGGAAAGGGGGAGGACGACGAGTGTCGGAGTGGACCTGGGAGTTGCGGATCGGTGTGCCCGACTCGGAGGGGTCACTGACCCGCGTCGTGCTGCCCGACCCGGGCCGTCACCGTCCCACCAGGAGAGACCTGCACGCTGCTACTGCCGGAGGACTGATTCACAGGGCTCGAGGTATCCACGGTTCGTCGACCGCCGACGCACTACGGAGGCTGTTCGGATCCGCAGGAGCCGCGCGTAGGCCGACAGGCCCGAACGGCGTACCCCGACCAGCCCCTGGGGAGGGCCCACGGCCGCTGGATGCTCAGAGTATCGAGAGGTTTCGAGGAGGCACGTGATGACGGACGGCGAGCGCAGTCGCCCCATGGTTCACGCCCTGCTCGCGGACGGCACGACTGTGTCCATCCGGGCCGTGACGCCGCGAGATCACGAACAGCTGCAAAGGTTGTACGAGGAGATGTCCACGGAGAATCTCCGGCCGCGGTT
The DNA here is from genome assembly GCF_042870755.1 of Streptomyces sp. NPDC006365. Lineage (NCBI taxonomy): Bacteria > Bacillati > Actinomycetota > Actinomycetes > Kitasatosporales > Streptomycetaceae > Streptomyces > Streptomyces sp. NPDC006365. The sequence goes on along the minus strand of NZ_JBIAHS010000003.1, from coordinate 705,434 downwards.
CTTCGCCGCGGTCCGGCGCTCCGCCACGATGGTGGCCGACCGGGCCTGCGCGCCGCCGCGCCCCGGATACCGAGTGCTGCTGGCAGAGACGCAAGGCCAGGTGATCGGCCTGGCCGAGTACGAGACCGGTGACGACAAGGCATCGGCCGAGATCTCCATCGCCGTGGCCGAGGGACTGCACCACCGGGGCGTCGGTACCCTCCTCGTCGAGCATCTGGTCTCGGCTGCCCGAGCGGAGGGCATCAGCACGTTCACCGCTGACGCGCTCAGCGAGAATCGCGAAGTGCTCCGGCTCTTCGCCGATTTGGGACTGCGCACAGCCCGTCACTTCGAGGGCCCAGAGGTGCGCTGCACCATCGAGCTTGCTGAGGACGAGGCGTACCTGTCGACGGTGGAGACACGTGGCCGGGCTGCGGATGTGGCCAGCCTGGTGCCACTGCTGCGGCCGGAGACAGTAGCGGTGGTCGGTGCCGGGCGACGGCCAGGGTCGGTGGGACGGGCTCTCCTGCACCATCTGTACGCGGGTGGTTTCACAAGGCTGCTCTTCGCCGTGAACCCGAACGTCACGTCGGTGCTGGGTGTGCCGTGCCATCCCTCGGTGAGCGCGCTGCCCAAGGTCCCCGATCTCGCGGTCCTCGCGGTGCCCGCGGCGGCGCTCCCCGCGACCGCGGGGAGCGTGGCAAGGCCGGAGTGCGGGCACTCGTCGTCTCCTCCGCCGGGCTCGACGGAGACCAGGCTCAGGCGTTGCTGGCGGCGTGCCGGACGTACGGCATGCGGTTGGTAGGCCCCAACTGCCTGGGCATCTCCAACACCGATCCGGAACTCTGCCTCGACGCCACCTTCGCGGCCGCTCATCCGAGCCCCGGCACGGCAGGCGTCGCTGTGCAGTCCGGTGGGGTGGGCATCGCCCTGCTCGAGGGGCTGTCCCGGCTCGGCATCGGTGTCTCGTCTTTCGTCTCGCTCGGCGACAAGTACGACGTCAGCGGTAACGACATGCTCCAGTGGTGGGAGAGCGACGGCCGCACCGATCTCGCCCTGCTGCACCTGGAGTCGTTCGGCAGCCCGCGCGCGTTCTCCCGCACCGCCCGGCGCGTGACCCGCCGGATGCCGGTGCTGACCGTCGACGCCGGTCGCACCGACGCGGGCCGGCGTGCCGCCGCCCGGTCGGTCGGCGAACTTTTGGAAACCGCCGCCCTGATGCACTCCCAGCCACTCCCAGTGGGCACCCGTATGGTGATCGTCACCAACGCGGGCGGTGCGGGTGTCCTGGCCGCCGACGCCTGCGCGGAGGCGGGGCTTTCCCTGCCGCAGCTCAGCCCCGACACGGTGGACGCCTTGCTCGCCGTGTTGCCCGACGGAGCCGCCGTCGGCAACCCCGTGGATGCCACCGCCGCCGTTACGGAGGAGCAGCTCAGGGACTGCGTGGACAGGATCATGCGGTGTCCGGAGGCCGACGCCGTACTTGCTGGTCCTTGTTCCCACCGCGGTCGCCGAGGCGACCGGCGACGACCTGATCCGGTCCTCACTGACGGTCCCGGACCCCGGGCACGGCCGGTCGCCGCCGTACGGCTCGAACAGGACCTGCCCGTCAGGCTGCTGCCGGCCACGGACGGCGGCACCATCCCCTCGTACGCCGAACCCGGGGCGGCGGCAAGGGCGTTGGCGCATGCGGCCCGCCGTTCGGCGTAGCCAAGTCGCCCGGCCGGGACGATCCCGACGTCGGCCCAGGTCGACACGGCTCGCGCGCACGCGGTCGCCGAGGCGTACCTGACCGCGCACGCGGGCGGCGGCTGGCTCGATCCGCGCACCTGCGCCGAACTGCTCGCCTGCTACGGCATCCCATAACTGCCCTGGGTTTGGGCCGAGACCGAGGACGACGCCGTCGTGGCCGCCGATCGGCTGCGCGGTGCTGATGGCCGGGTGGTCCTGAAGGCACACTGGCCGGGCCTGCTCCACAAGAGTGAACAGCGCGCCATTCGTCCCGATCTCCAGGGCGATGCCCAAGTGCGTGCCGCCTTCCGGGACTTCGGGTCACGGTCGCCGGGCTCATGACCGGAGTGGTGGTCCAGCCGCTCGCCGCGCGCGGCACCGAACTGTTCGCGGGCGTGGTGCAGGACCAAGTTGTCGGCCCGCTCGTGCTCTTCGGGCTCGGCGGCACCGCGACCGAGGTCCTCGCCGACCATGCCGCACGGCTCGCGCCGCTGACCGACCACGACGTGCATGACCTGATCACCGCACCGCGCTGTGCTCCGCTGCTGTTCGGTGCGTACGGCGGCGGACCGGTCGACCTCGAAGGGCTGCTCCTGCGCCTGTCCCGGATGGCGAGCGACCTGCCGCAGCTCGCCGAAGCCGACTTCAACCCCGTCCTGGCGACCGCGGGCGAGGCGGAACGGTGGGTACGTGTCCGTCATCAGCACGGCGTAGGCGGTGACGCGCAGGACCCACCGGTTGAGGCCGATGATCAGGTCGAACAGGTCCTTCGGATACTTCTCGGTGAAGGCCAGGATCACGGCCGCGATGATCGTCAGTACGCCGATCAGCCCGCCGGACCACCAGCTGAGGTGGGCGCCGCCGAGGAAGAAGCCGATGACCATGTAGTGCGGGATGGCAAGGAGCCACCACTTCACCAGCACCAGGCCGCGGGAGAGCCGCACCGGGTAGGCGATGTCCAGTCGGGCCGGGTAATCCGCAAGCCCTAATACTCCAGCTGTAGATCGTGATCTTGATCGCGGTGCGGCCGCCGCGCGTTGAGCGGTCTCATGCTGGAATGGGCGTCTCGCGGGTCACTTGCTCGAGCCGGCGATGACGATGTCGATGGCGCTGGCGTCTGGCCCCGGTGCGTTCACGGCGACGCGTACGTTGAACTGACCGCGGTCGCCCACTCGGTGCACGAAGCGGGTCTGCTGCTCGACATCGCCGACTGCGATGCGCCCGTCGGACAGCAGGAGGGTGCCGTCGAAGACGGTGGCGAACGCCGGGTCCGGGCGTTGGACCTGCGGGTCATCAGACGGTGTGAAGAGACGCACCTTGATCAGCCCTCTCTGGGGTCGAACCCGGACGGCCACGTGGGTGTCGCAACTGGCTGCAGGCGCGGCGTCCAGAGCGAGGGAAAGTGGCACCCAGTCGGTTGCCCCGAGGTGCAGAACGGGGTGATTGACGTAGATGTCGACGCCGGCGATCTGCATGGTGTTCCTCCTGCCCGGTATGGCTGCGGCCACCGTTGATCATCAGTGTGTGAAGACAAACGATCATGCGGTGGCCGCAGGTCACAGCGTAGACCCTGCCCGCTGGCAGGCAGGGTTCGAGGGCCTGATGGGACGCATAGCCGGACGGTTCGCGCGGGTGGAGGCCCGGCGCCGGGCGGGACGGCTGGTGCTCGGGCTGCTGTCGGACCTGCCGCGCAAGAACTGCTGGACGATCGCCGAGTGGGCCGGGGAAGCGACACCGCATGGCATGCAGCATCTGCTGTGCCGGGCGTCCTGGGACGCCGACGCGGTTCGGGACGACGTACGAGACTATGTCGTGGAGCAGCTGCACGATGAGCGGGCAGTCCTCGTCGTCGACGAGACCGGCGACCTGAAGAAGGGCACCCACACGGTCGGGGTGCAGCGTCAATACACGGGCACTGCGGGCCGGATCGAGAACTCTCAGGTCGCTGTCTACCTCGTCTACGCGGGAGCGCGCGGGCACGCGGCGGTGGACCGTGAGCTCTATATCCCGCGTTCGTGGACATGCGAGCCGGACCGCTGCCGGGCCGCTGGCCTCCCAGAGGACACAGCCTTTGCGACCAAGCCGGAGCTGGCCAGCCGTATGATCGGCCGGTTCCTCGACGCCGGACACCGCGTGGACTGGGTCACGGGCGACGAGGTCTACGGCGGCAACCCGCGTCTGCGGACCGCACTGGAAGAACGTGGGGTCGGCTTCGTGTTGGCCGTCGCCTCCTCGGCGGGCGTCATCACGGGAGCGGGCAAGTTCCGGGCCGACGCGCTGGCCGCGAAGGTGCCCAAGCGGGCCTGGCAGAAGCTGTCGGCTGGGGCCGGGGCCAAAGGGCACCGCTTCTACGACTGGGCAGTCATCGACTTGGCCGACTCCGGACCGAATCATCACCAACTGCTGATCCGACGCAACCGTACAACCGGCGAACGGGCCTACTACCGTTGCTCCTCGCCCGCTCCGGCACCCCTTGCCACGCTGGTCCACGTCGCCGGGTCGAGATGGAGAGTTGAGGAGACGTTCCAATCGGGGAAGGGTCTTGCGGGACTGGACGAGCACCAGGTGCGCCGCTTCACCTCCTGGTCGCGCTGGGTCACCCTGGCCATGCTCGCGCACGCTTTCCTGGCGGTCACCCGTGCGGCAGAACATGCCCGCCATCCCGCTCCGGACGGGTTGGTCCCGCTCACCTGCAACGAGATCCAGCGACTGTTCACGGCACTCGTTGAACCCGCGCCCGATGCGGTCCGCCGGCTGCGCTGGTCCCTCTGGCGGCGCCGCCACCAGGCCCGATCCAGAACCAGCCACTACCACCGACAAGCCGCCGATCAGACATGAAGATCACGATCTACAGCTGGAGTACTAAGGGCTCGCAGAAGAACAACTTGCGGGCGAGTGACGCGCTGACCTGCGGAGTCAAGTCGCAAAACCCGCAAGTTAATTCTCTGCAGGCCCTAACTACCCGGCCTTGGGAGAGGCTCCTGGACCGACGACGGTGAGGTGCATGAGGTGCACTCGCTCAAGCGTCGCGCGGCAAGCGTGACGCGGCCTGTTCCCGCCGCAATTCGTACGCATGCTGGGTGCCCGTGTGAAACGGTTCGACGTGGCACCTGACGGCCGACTCTTTCGGAAGCAGGCCGGCAACTACGTGGACGCTGCCGTTTACGGCATCACGTGGGCGCGGGCCCGGGAGCACGCCCCGACTCGTACTGAGCGGACTTCTCGCCTGGCCGAGTGACCTTACGATCTCCGGCACGCCGGGATCTCGTTCCGGCTCTGCTCCGGAGTGGACCCGGCCGAATGCGCCCGCCGCGCCGGCCAGAGCATCGAGGTTCTCCTCCGCCACTACGCCAAGTTCCTCGACGGCGTTCGGGAGCAGGCGAACCGCCTCATCGAGCAGTCCATGAACGAGTGGCAGCGCGTCAGCCAAGGTGACGCACCCGAGGGCTGAACCGGGGGGCCGTGACTGGTCCGGAAGCACTGGTCGGGAGGGGTGCAGCTGTGGGAGGAAGCGGGAGTTGGCGCGCGAGCCGGGCTCGGTCGAGAGCGGGCTGAGCGAAAGGCGCCTGATGGGTGAAAGTCCAGGTCAGGCGCCTTTTTGTGCGTCTGGAAGAAGCCCGGCTTCTTCGGCGAGTACGACACCAGCAGATTCTTCGTCTGCTAGTGGTACACACTCACCGGCGCTTCTGACCTGCGGCAAAGCGTGGAATCGTCTGCTGCTGAGCCGAGTCGGTCCGCACCTGGTCCGGATCTTGGTCCGTGATCTGTGGTGTTCGCGTGCGATTCCTGCGGTACGACATGGCACCCCAGGCCAACGGCGGGTGACTCAGTCGTGCCGTTCTCCCGCGCGTACCAGACCGGTCTCGTAGGCGATGACGACCAGCTGAGCCCGGTCGCGGGCGCCGAGCTTGACCATGGCGCGGTTGGCATGGATCTTGACGGTGACCGGGGTGACGAAGAGGCGTTCGGCGATCTCGTCATTGGCCAGGCCCGAGCCCACCAGAGTCAGCACTTCTCGTTCCCGGGGAGTCAGCGTGGTCAGGCGCTCGGTGTCGACGAGGTCGCTGGGGAGGGCTGGGCGAGGACGCGGGCGGTGAGGCCCTTGGTCGCTGCCGGGGAGAGCAGCGCCTCACCGGCGGCCACGAGGCGGACGGCGTGGAGCAGGTGCTCCGGTCCGACCCCCTTGCCGAGGAAGCCGCTCGCCCCGGACCGGAGGGACTCGACGACTAGTGAGCCGGTCTTGAGGTCGCGTCTCGCCACATGAGTCGTGTCCTGTTTCAGATCACGGGTGTGCTGCTGACAGCTCCGGTGGCGTGCGGTCTGCTGGTGTGACAGCAGGCTGGAGCCGCTGGTGTTATCCGATGCTGAGCGGCTGACGTTGCAGGGGTGGGCCAAGCGCCGGGCAACCGCGCAGGGTTTGGCGAAACGGGCACGGATCGTGCTCGCGTGCGCCGACGGGCTGAGCAATACCGCGGTGGCCGCACGGTTGGAGACCGACCGTAAGACAGTGGCCCGGTGGCGAGGCCGGTTCCTGCGCGACCGGCTCGGCGGTCTGAGTGACGAGCCGCGCCCGGGAGTGCCGCGCACCATCACCGATGCCCAGGTGGAGGAGGTGGTGGTGCGGACCCTGGAGGAGGTCCCGGCCGGGGCGACGCACTGGTCGAAGCGGGAGCTGGCCAGACGGGTGGGGATCTCGCCCACGAGCGTGCTGCGGATCTGGCGGGCGTTCGGGCTGCAGCCATGGCGGACGGAGACCTTCAAGATCTCCCCGGACCCGCTCCTGATCGACAAGATCCGCGACGTGGTGGGACTGTATCTGGCCCCGCCGGCGAACGCGGCGGTGTTCGCGGTGGACGAGAAACCGCAGATCCAGGCCCTTGAGCGGACGGCGCCGGTGCTGCCGATGATGCCAGGGGTGCCGGAGCGGCGAAGCTTCGACTACGTGCGGCACGGCACCGTGGACCTGTTCGCCGCCCTGAACACCGCCACCGGCAAGGTGATCGGGAAGCTGTCCGCGCAGCACCGGGCCGTGGACTTCCGGGACTTCCTCGACGAGATCGACCGCCAGAGCGAACCCGGCCTGGCGGTCCACGTGATCTGCGACAACCTCTGCGCACACAAGGCACCGGTGGTGCGCAAGTGGCTGCTCGCGCACCCCCGCTTCGAGCTGCATTTCACGCCCACGTACTCGTCATGGATCAACCAGGCCGAGCGGTGGTTCGCCGAACTGGAACGGCGCTGCCTCGAACGCGGCGTGTTCTGCTCCCTCGACGAACTCAAGACTGCGCTCGAAGACTGGATCAAGACCTGGAACGAGGACGCCCGGCCGTTCAAGTGGACCAAGACCGCCGACCAGATCATCGACCGGATCTGCCGCTACTGCGACAGGATCTCCGGACCAGGACACTAGCTCGTCCTCCTCGAACGTGGTCAGGACGAGAACCCTGACCCCTCCACCTTCCCGAACGACGACGACGCGGTGCTGTACCTGTACAAGCTCATCATCGACAAGTACGGCTGGGACTGGTTGCGCCGCTTCGCAGCCCAGGACGTGGTATGGGTACGCGGCACGCAGGAACCCGCCGACCGGGTCGAGGCAGGCACCGCCGCCGTCGCTCTCGGCACGGACGGGATGCTCACCCCGGCCGACGACGTGAAGACCCGCTTCGTCCTGCCCGAGCGCGACCCGTTCATGGCCTGGGCCCAGCGGGCCGCCATCTTCAAGAACGCCGGCAACCCCGCCGCGGCCAAGCTGTACCTGAACTGGTGGCTGTCGAAGCAGACCCAGTCCGACTTCTACATGTGGTCCGTCCGCACCGACGTGGCCCCACACACGGGCTACGGGCACATCTGGGACTACCCCAACGCCCACCTCGACGGCTTCGAGCACTTCATGGCCGACCGTGCCCTCGTCGAGCGCTTCAGGCAGCAACTCACCCTCTACGTGGGAGAGGTGAGCGGCGCGCCGTCCCCGGGCCGACTCGGCCTGCACCCCGGCCGCTGATGCAAACGCGTCCGCCCCAGGAGGTTTCCGGCTGATGGGGTAGTCGATCACTTGTGTACTGATCTTCATCCAAGCAGCATCAGCGCTGGAAGGGGATCGTCGAGCAGTTGGACGTGGTCGGCTTGCCCTTCAGGCGGTCGGTGAGCCAGGAGATCGCCGCTTGCTGGTCGGTGATGAGGGGGGCGAGGTGGTTGGTGAGGATCTTGTCACCGAGGTTGGGCAGATCGACCGCCTTGTAGGTGACCTCGCCGCCCTTGCGGCACCAGTCCACGGCCAGTTGACGGGCCTGGGCGTGCGGAACGATGTCGTCCTTGATGCCGGTGGCCACCCGCACCGGGCCGCTCGGCTTGAGCGTCCCGATGCGCTGTTTGTCGAGGATGGCCTGCGAGCGCGGATCGGCGGCGATGATCTCGGCGACGGACTTGCCGCTGTTCGTCCAGGCGCTGCTCCGTGAAAAGCCGTAGCCGAGCAGCGCGTCGCCGACGCACATGGTCGACGTGTCGGCGAGGGCCTTGCGCCCGGCGTCGTTGAGGTTCGCCTCGGCGGCGTCCCGCATGTCGGGGTAGGCCTGGACGAAGCCGTTGATCGCCCAGCCCAGGGCCGCGGCCAGAACGCTGCCGTCGATTCCCTTCATGACGGCGGTCAGGTCGGCGGGCGGCGCGCCCGCGTAGGTGCCGGCCAGGTGGACGTCGGGAGCGTAGGTGGGCTGGAGTTCGGCCGCGGAGGCGGTGGCTCCGCCGCCCTCGCTGTACCCGTACAGGCCGACGCGGGAGCCGGACGTGAGGGACGTGCCCGGGAGAGCGCGCGCCGCACGGACGGCGTCCAGCACCGCGTGCCCCTCGTCCAGGCGGTTGACGTAGGTGTGCAGACGGTCGGTGGTGCCCAGGCCGACGTAGTCGCTGACGACGACGGCCGCTCCGCCGGCGAGGAGACGGTAGATCGCCAGGTTGTCGTAGCCGACGGACAGGGTCTGTCCGCTGACGGTGAGGGGGTGCTGCAGTGCCAACGAGGGCGCGCACTGGTCGCCCTGGCCCATGGTCCCCGAGGCCACCGCCACCAGCGGGCGGGGCCCGTCGCCCTGCCACTTCGCCGACGGCTCGATGTAGGCGCCGGTCACCGCGACGGCCTGGCCGTCGGAGTCGGTGGACTTGTACATGAGCCGGGTCGCGGTGCCCGGCAGGGGACGGCCGTCGAGGCCGGGCAGTGAGAGCCCCAGGGGGAGGGGCTCGTGCCGGATCAAGGCACCGTTGGCGGAGGGCAGTTGGCGGGGCGGGGTGTAGAAGGCCGGGATGCTGACGCCCCGGGACACGACGGGTTCGGCATCGGTCGCGGTGGCGTCGGCTGTGGTCGCGCAGACACAGACGCAGGCCACTGTGGCGAGCGAGGCGGCGGCCAGACGGTTGGAGGTGGAACGCGGACGGCTTCGGAAACGGCTCACAGCTCACTCCTCGTGCTGCTGCGGTGCGTGGTTGCGCGAAAAACTAGCATTGTTAGTTACCGCCGGTAACGTCACTGTGGTTGCGTTCCGGTAACCGTTTGCCGAAGCAAGCACACGGCGTGGCGAGTGGGTCGCGCGCTTCCTCGCCGGCACCGCGGGAAGACGGGCTCCGAACCGTCGGGAGTCCCGCCCTCCTGTACAGCCGTGACACGGCACAGTGGCCGCGGATCCTGGCCATCAATCCCGTTGCCTTGCAGGCATGCTGACCACGGCGGCGACCAGCTCCGACGCCACCTGCGGCATCGCTTCTGCTGCGTTCTCGCGGAGACCGTCTGGCTACTGCTGCGGGAGACAGCTGGAGCATCCCACTGTGCGAGCCATGGCCCGTCCGCGGCCGCCTTTGGATTGGTCTGGGCCCGAGCTCGACGACTCGGTTCCTGCGTGCGGCGGCCACGGTGGTCCGACCGCACGCAGGAGTGGACGGAAGCTCACGGAAGGGGGATGGCCAGATGGCCATGCGACACCCGGCGCCTTGGTGGTGCCGAAGACCTGTCCGGCGGTCAGCGACCGCGAGAGCTTGACCTTGTCCACGCTTGGGAGTGGACTACAGGCAACTCGCCCGACCAGCTCAACCCGTCTGCCGTGCCCAAGGTGCCGCGAACGGTGATCCGTCGGGCCTCGGCGGCGCCTGCGGTGCGGGTCGACGGCGCCACGTGGCGCCTGGAGTGTGTCCGTCCACCGCCGCACCGGCCCAAGGGCCGCGGTCGGCGTCGGGGTCACGGCCACCACTGCCCGGCGGACGGGGAGGCACCGCGGATCCGGGACACCCTCAGCCGCCGTTCCGTGCGCGGCGACTGAGAGCGGGCCCACTCCGCCTGCGGCCAGGGTGTGGGACTGCTATTCCTCGGGCGGGGATCGGTCACGCACGGCCAAAACCCAGCTACGGCGGTGGCAGATGGCCTCCGTGCAGGTCGGAGGCCTGATGACAACTCGCCCTACCGTGCAGCGACTGACGACCCCCACCAGGGGACTCGGTCGCCGACGTCGTTGGCGGCGAAGAAGTCTGCGATGGCGGCCCTCTCCTCGGCGTCGGGCTGAGTGTTGACGCAGTCGGATCCGCCCCAGGCGCCTGACATCACCTTGGAGCAGGGGCTGCCCGGGCCGAGGTCGGGAAGCGACAGGATGTGGCCCAGCTCGTGGACGACGATGCGAGAAGGCTTGTACAGCTGGGCGTCCCCGACTTCGAGGTACACCCAGCCCCGTCCGGCGCCCTTGATGTTGACGTGGGACTGGACTCCCACCCGGTCCGGTTCGGAGGCGCTGGACTCGATGCGCAGCCTGGTGCGGGTCCTGCGCGAGGACGACCACCACAGCATCCGGCCGGGGCAGGTGTGGAGCGAACTCTCCCGTCTGGTCTCGGCGTTCGCCGCGGACCATGCGGACGTCCAGCTGCACGTCGCCGCGGCGGCCCGCGAGGTGCGGCTCGCCCCCGAGGTGGAGACGTCCGTACACCGAGTCGTGCAGGAGGCCCTGACCAACGTGCGCCGGCACGCGCCCGGTGCCGCCGTGGCCGTACGGGTCGACGTCGACGGGTCCAGGCTGCGGGTCGAGGTGCACAACACGGCACCGGCCGCACGTCATGCCGTCCCGGTCGGCGGACAGGGCGGCTTCGGGCTGGTCGGTCTGCGCGAGCGCGTTGAAGCGGTGGAAGGCGCCCTGACCGCCGTCCCCACCGACGACGGTGGCTGGCGAGTTACCGCTGCCTTCCCGGTGCTGGTCGCTGTGGCAGGAACACCGGCGTGAACGACACGGCGATCCGCGTACTGATCGCGGACGACCAGGAGATGGTCCGCATGGGCTTCCGGCTGATCCTCGATGCCCAGCCCGGCATCAAAGTGGTCGGCGAGGCCGCCGACGGCGCCGCCTGCGTGGAACTCGCCCGCCGCCTGCGGCCGGACGTGTGCCTGGTCGACATCCGGATGCCGAAACTGGACGGTCTGGACGTCACCCGGGCGTTGGCAGGACCCGGGGTCCACAGTCCGATGCGGGTGGTCGTGATCACCACGTTCGACCAGGACGACTACGTGCACACCGCGTTGCGCAACGGGGCGTGCGGCTTCCTGCTGAAGGACGCCCCGCCCACGCTGCTGACCGAGGCGGTGCGGGCCGCCGCCCGCGGGGATGCGCTGGTCTCGCCGGCCGTCACCGTCCGGCTGTTGAAGGAACTGTCCGCCACGCGTCCCGAGCCGGATGTCGCCTGCCCTTTGACCGAGCGGGAACTGGATGTGGCCCGGCTGGTCGCCGTGGGCCGCACCAATCAGGAGATCTGCGAGCAACTGGTGATCTCCCTGTCCACCGTCAAGACGCACCTGGCCAACATCCAGCAGAAGATCGACGCCCGTAACCGGGTCGAGATCGCCGCCTGGGCGTGGGAGACCGGGATGGTCCGGGAGCGATAGGGCGGCTGCACAGCCGTTACCTGTGCGGGCACCTGCATCGGAGCATCACAAGCCACGAGCCAGGCGATGCAGAAGACGGCCGTCCAAGGGGTTTGCGTGCCATCCGTCCCACCGCCGTGCCTCGCGGTCATGTCATCTGCGCTCTGCCGCCCCGGCCGGCGTCCGGGCGATCACCGAAAGCCCGGCACCGGCCAGGGCCCGGACGGCCAGGACCGGCCCCCTGACGGGCACCTCGACCGCCAGCGTCACCACAGCGCTGTCCCGGCGCCCGGCTTCGGCGGCCCGTACCTCACCGTTGCCGAGGCACCGCACAGGCCCGTGTCGCGATCCACTCGTCCGACCACCCCGGGAGTGATATGGCCCTGTAGGTGTTCGACGAGGACGGCACCCTGCTCTCGTCCCCCACCGGCGGCAGCGAGGAGTACGTCGACCTCACCGAGCCGGGCACGTACGAGGTGTACGTCGACCAGTTCGGCCTGCCGGATGGCGCCACCGGCCAGACGTACACGCCGTACACCTGGCTGATCGGCCAGGACTCCCGCCCGGCCGCCCACCGTCACCCCGGTCGAACAGCGGGTGGCCCTGGGCGGCACCGCCGACGTCACCGTCCCTTGGCGTGACCTCCCGACCGGACACACGTGTCCCGGCCCGGTCGGGTACAGCGATGGCGCCGAAACGGCCGGCAGCGCCCTGCTGACCGTCACTCCGTAGTCTCCCCTGCTCTTCCCTTCCGTCACCCGACTCAGGACATGGTGGCCGTACGCGGACCGTACGGTCACCGTGCCGGCATGACGACCTCGGGCGGCGGCCGGGCCGCTCTGCCTGCTACTGCCAGACGTACCAACGGCAGTGGTACGTACCCGCGTCGTCCCAAAAGCGTCTGCTCGTTGTCCACCGCCGAATACCGCAGAGTGGATGCCGTACCGCACCGCTGGTCCGGTGAGGCGGTTGCCGATCGTGTTCACCTCCTGACCGCCGGACTCCTCCGGGCCGATGGTCGGCCTCGTCCGCCGCGGCGCGAACCGTGTCCCGAGACGCCGGCCCGACCGGCGCCGCCCGGGACGTGGCAGCCACGACGCCGTCCGGCGGGACCGGTCACACCAGCGGTCGCCCACGCCCCCCACCCAGGAGATCCCCTTGTCCCGCCGTTTCCTCTTCGTCCTCGGCAGCCATCGCCGCAACGGGGACAGCGAGTTGTTCGCGCGCCGGACCGCCGCCCAGCCGCCCGCGGAAACGAGCAGCAGTGGATCTCGCTCGCCGAGCATCCGCGTCCCGACGACGATCTGCGGCATGGCACGGCACGGCACGGCGCGGGGCACACCACGCGGCCCGAGGAGGGCAGCAGCCACGCGCCGCTCTTCGAGGCCACCCTCGCCACGACCGGCATCGTGATCGCCCGCGGCTACGCGGCCAAGTTGTCGAGGATGCAGAACAGTTCGGCGCTCCTGGGCTGCTCACCCGCGGAGGCTGTGACAGCCCACAGGGTGCGCCCGGCCATGACCATGATGACCTTCGGTGGCGTCCTGTACGACAACGGCAACGGGCGACGTGTTGCAGGACACCGACGCGCTGGCGCGGACCAAGACGTTCTTCGCCCGGGACGCGCCACCCGCACGCCGTCCGGGCAGCTGCACACGGCCCGACTCCGACACGGCTTCCGCCGCGCAGTCGGTCGTGGCACCACTGCTTACCACCACCCGTCCTACGCCGACCGAGAGAGTGGACATGTCCGAGTCAACAGTCGCTCCACCCGAGGGACCTCCCGAGGCGACTTCGTCCGACCCGTCCAGGCGCACGTTCATCGCGACCACCACCGTCGTGGGCGGTGCGGTCGTGGCGGGCGGCCTCATAGCCGAATCGTCTGTGCTCGGCGCCGAGCGCGCGGACGCCGCTGATGCGTCGCCCAGCAGTCGCGTCACCCTGACCGTCAACGGCGAGCGCCGCACCATCACGGTCGACAACCGCACCTCGCTGCTGGATCTGCTGCGTGAGCACCTGGAGCTGACCGGCTCGAAGAAGGGCTGCAATGCCGGTGCCTGCGGTGCCTGCACCGTCCTGGTCGACGGTCGCCGGGTCAACTCCTGCCTGACGCTGGCGGTGCGGCTGGAGGGCGCCGAGGTCACCACCATCGAGGGCTTGGCGAAGGGCGAACGGCTGCACCCGCTCCAGCAGGCGTTCATCGACCAGGACGCCTTCCAGTGCGGCTACTGCACCCCGGGACAGATCATGTCCGGCGTCGGCTGCATCCAGGAGGGGCACACCGGCTCGCCGGAGGAGATCCGGGAGTTCATGAGCGGCAACATCTGCCGCTGCGGCTGCTACGTGAAGATCGTGCGGGCGGTCGAGCAGACCGCGCACGGGAAATGAGGCACGGTCTCCATGCACCCCTTCTCCTACACCAGGGCCGCCACCACCCGGCAGGCCCTCGACGCCGGCCGTGACGGCGGGCGTTACATCGCCGGCGGCACCACACTCGTCGACCTGATGCGTGAGACCGTCGAACGTCCCCGCACCCTGGTCGACATCAGCGCCCTGCCCCTGCGCGAGATCGTGGTCACCCGGCGCGGGGGCCTGCGTATCGGCGCCCTGGTGCGGATGTCCGAGGCCGCCGCCCACCGGGGCGTACGCGCCCTGTACCCGGTCATCTCCGAGGCGCTGGAGCTCAGCGCCTCGGCGCAGCTGCGCAACATGGCGACCATCGGCGGCAACATCATGCAGCGCACCCGCTGCACCTACTTCCGCGATGTGACCGCCGACTGCAACAAGCGGGAGCCGGGCTCCGGTTGTGCGGCGCGCGACGGTTTCAACCGCACCCACGCGATCCTCGGCACCTCCGACGACTGCGTGGCCACCCACCCCTCCGATGTCGCCGTGGTCTTCGCCGCACTGGAGGCGGCCGTGGTCGTACTCGGCCCGGACGGTGAGCGCAGCGTGCCCTTCGCCGACTTCCTGCTCCGGCCGGGCAGCACACCCAACCGCGAACAAGCCCTGCGCCGGGGCGAGTTGATCACGACTGTCGAGATTCCGGCCCTTCCGCGTCCGCTCAGGTCGGGTTACCTGAAGGTGCGTGACCGGCAGTCGTACGAGTTCGCGCTCACCTCGGCGGCCGTCGCCCTGCACATCCGCGCCGGGGTGATCCGCGAGGCGAAGGTGGCCGCCGGAGGCGTGGGCACCGTGCCCTGGAAACTGCACGCCGTCGAGCGAGAACTGATCGGGCGGCGGCCGTCCGACGCCCTGTGGACCACGGTCGCCGAGCGAGCGGCGGCCGGAGCCCGGCCCCTCCAGCACAACCGCTTCAAGGTCGAGTTGCTCAAACGGACCGTTGAGCGCCAACTGCGCGTCGTAGGAGGTGGCAAGTGAGCCCGCAGCCACAGGCAGCCGTCGGAGCGCCGCTGTCCCGGGTGGACGGGCGGCTGAAGGTGACCGGCCAGGCCAAGTACGCCGCCGACCACGTCCCCGACGGGGCGGTGCACGCCGTCGTCGTCGACAGCCGTGTCGCGCGCGGCCGTATCACCGGCATCGACACCCGCGCCGCGAACGCCCAGCCAGGCGTCCTGGGCGTACTCAGCCACCTCGACAAACCCGAGCTGGCCTACCGCGAGAACCAGGGCGTCTGGCTGGACCCGTTCGTCGGCGAACGGCTGCACGTCTTCCAGGACGACAAGGTCCGCTTCTTCGGACAGCCCGTCGCCGTGGTCGTCGCCCGCACACTGGAGGCCGCACAGCACGCCGCGGACCTGGTGAAGGTCTCCTACGACGCCGAGCGGCCCTCGACCGACCTGACGGCACCCGGAGTCCCGGATAACGAGCCCCAGCCCCAGCAGAACTACGCGCGCGGCAACCCCGAAGAGGCGCTGGCCTCGGCGGAGGTGAGGCTGGAGGGCACCTACCGGCTCGCCCGCAACCACCACAACGCGATGGAGCTGCACGCCACCGTCGCCCGCTGGGACGGCGAGAGGCTCACCGTCTGGGACAAGACCCAGTGGACGCTGGGAGCGCGGGACGAACTCGCCGCCGTATTCGGCATTCCGGCGCAGAACGTGCGCGTGATCTCGCCGTTCGTCGGCGGCGCGTTCGGCAACGCGCTGCGCACCTGGCCGCACTCCGCCCTCGCGGCCCTCGCCGCCCGGGAGTTCCGCCGCCCGGTCAAGCTCGTCCTGACCCGCGAGCAGCTGTACTACGGGGTGGGGTTCCGGCCCGCCTACGAGTACCGGCTGCAGTTGGGCAGCACCCGCGGCGGACGCCTGACCGCGGCCGTTCACCGTGTGCGGGCCGAGACGTCGACGTACGAGAACTACGGCGAGGGCGTGCTGGTGCCGGGGCAGATGCACTACGCCACGCCCCACGTACGCCAGGCGTACCGGACCGTGCCGCTGGACGTGAACACACCGACGTTCATGCGGGGTCCCGGCTACTCCACAGGCGTCTTCGCCATGGAGTCGGCCCTGGACGAACTCGCGTACGAGCTCGGCGTCGATCCGGTCGAACTGCGGCTGCGCAACGAACCGGAGGAAGACCCCGCAAGCGGTCTGCCGTTCTCCACCCGGCGGCTGCGTGAGTGTCTGCGGGTCGGCGCCCGCGAGTTCGACTGGCATCGGCGCAATCCCAGACCGCGCTCCCGGCGGGACGGCGACTGGCTGATCGGCATGGGCATGGCCAGCGGTGTCTACGACACCCTGCGCATGCGGTCCGAGGCACGCGTGCGGCTGGACGCCGACGGCACCGCCCTGGTGCAGGCGTCGACCAGCGATATGGGCCCCGGCACGTACACCTCCGTGACGCAGCTCGCCGCGGACGCCCTGGGCCTGACCATGCGCACCGTCCGCTTCCAACTCGGCGACTCCTCCTTCCCGGCGTCCCCGCCGCACGGCGGCTCGCAGACCATGGCTGGGGTCGGCTCCGCGGTCCAGGACGGCTGCGACAAGCTGCGGCAGGAGGCGATCAAGCTCGCCGTCGAGGACGAGCGGTCGCCGCTGCACGGCGTCGACGCCGCCGACGTCGTCGTCCGCGGCGGACGGCTGCATGTGGCCGCCGACCCGGCGCGCGGGGAGACCTACCGGCAGTTGCTGGCCCGCAACGGCCGTACGCACCTGGAGGTGACCGGGACCTTCGCCCCGACCGGGGACGACCGGTTCTCCATGTACGCCTACAGCGCGGTGTTCGCCGAGGTGGCCGTCGACCGGCGGCTGGGCCTGGTGCGGATGCGGCGGATGCTCGGCGTCTACGACGTCGGACGGGTCATCAGCCCCAAGCTCGCCGACAGCCAGGCCCTCGGCGGCATGGCGGGTGGTATCGGCGGGGCGCTGCTGGAGCACACGGTCACCGACCACCGCGACGGCCGGATCGTCAACGCCAACCTCGCCGACTACCTCGTGCCCGTCAACGCCGACGTCCCCGACCTGCAGGCGGTCTATCTGGACGGGGAGGACCGTCATGCCGACCCCATCGGTGTGAAGGGCCTCGGTGAGATCGTGGCCATCGGCGTGGGGCCGGCCATCGCCAACGCCGTCTTCAACGCCACCGGACGGCGCGCCCGCGAGCTGCCCATCACCGCCGAAGCCCTGTTGTGAGCCCGGGGCGGCAAAGGAGTCTCCGCCATCCGGCCGGGGCCCTGAGATCCGTCCCTCCGATCGGCCCGCCGCCGCGCCTCGCCATCCCCCCAAGCCGGTGCGGCGGCGGGCTCCCACCTCCTCCAGGAGACCCACTCATGCTGAACATCGCGGACACGTTGTACCGCTGGTGCCGCGAGGCCCGCCCTTTCGCCCTCGCCACCGTCATCCAGGTCAGTGGCAGTGCACCTCTGCCACCCGGCACCTCACTGGCCGTTGACACCGACGGCGAAGCGGTCGGCGGCATCTCCGGAGGATGTGTCGAAGGCGCCGTCTATGAGCTGTGCCTACAGGTCCTGGAGTCGGGCGAACCCCCCATCCGGGCCTCGTTCGGCTACTCCGACGACGATGCCTTCGCCGTGGGCCTGACCTGCGGAGGCGAACTGGAGGTCCTGGTACAGCGGATCGACCCCGCCGACCAGCGCCACCTCACCACCGCCCTGGAACAGGTACTGGCCGGTGTGCCCGTCTCCATGGCCCAGGTGATCGACGGGCCGCAGCGCGCTCTCGGCCGCACCCTGTCCGTCTTCGGGGGCGGCAGTACGTACGACGGCACACTGGGCAGTCAGCCGACGGACCGTACGGTCGCCACCCAGGCCCGCGCGCTGCTGCGGGCGGGCCGGACCGGCCGCGTCCAGGTCGGCGGGGACGCCGACACCTGCCCGGAGAAGCTGACGCTCCTGGTCCACACCCACGCGCCGCCGCCCCGCATGCTGATCTTCGGCGCTGTCGACTTCGCCGCCGCCCTCAGCCAGGCCGGACGCTTCCTCGGCTACCGGGTCACCGTCTGCGACGCCCGCCCCGTCTTCGCCACCCCGGAGCGCTTCCCGTACGCGGACGAGGTCGTCGCCGACTGGCCGCACCGCTACCTGGAGCGTGCGTCCGTGGACTCCCGTACGGCTGTCTGCGTCCTCACCCACGACGCCAAGTTCGACATTCCTCTGCTCCGCTTGGCCCTCCGCCTCCCGGTCGGCTACATCGGCGCGATGGGCTCCCGACGCACCCACGAACACCGCCTGGAAAGCCTGCGCGAGGTCGGTGTGCCCGAAGAGCACCTCGCGCTCCTGCGTTCACCGATCGGACTCGACCTCGGCGCCCACACCCCCGAAGAGACAGCGATCTCCATCACCGCCGAGATCATCGCCCACACCCACAACGGCACCGGTCTGCCCCTGTCCCGCGTCCCCGGTCCCATCCACGGTTCCGTCCCCGTGGCCCAGGTGTCGGCACCGGCCGAGCTCCTGGCCGTATGAGGCCCCACGTGCTCATCGACACCTACGGCCGGGTGGCCACCGACCTGAGGGTCTCACTGACCGACCGGTGCAACCTGCGCTGCACGTACTGCATGCCCGAGGAGGGCCTGCAGTGGCTGGCCAAGCCCGACCTGCTGACGGACGACGAGATCGTCCGCCTGATCGACATAGCGGTCACCTCCCTCGGCATCGAGGAAGTGCGCTTCACCGGCGGCGAGCCCCTGCTGCGTCCCGGCCTGGTCGGTATCGTGGAGCGCGTCGCGGCGCTGGACCCCCGCCCCCAGATGTCGTTGACGACCAACGGCATCGGCCTCAAGCGCACGGCGGCGGCCCTGAAGGCGGCAGGCCTGGACCGGGTCAACGTCTCCCTCGACACGCTCCGCCCGGACGTCTTCAAGACCCTCACCCGCCGCGACCGCCACAAGGACGTCATCGAAGGCCTGTACGCGGCCCGTGACGCGGGCCTGACCCCGGTCAAGGTCAACTCGGTCCTGATGCCCGGCCTCAACGCCCACGAGGCCCCGGACCTCCTGGCCTGGGCCGTGGAGCACGACTACGAACTGCGCTTCATCGAGCAGATGCCCCTGGACGCCCAGCACGGCTGGAAACGCGACGGCATGATCACCGCCGGGGACATCCTGACCTCCCTGCGCACGCGCTTCGAACTGACCGCCGAGGGCGAGGACAAGCGCGGCTCGGCCCCCGCGGAGCGCTGGCTGGTCGACGGCGGACCGCATGTCGTCGGCGTCATCGCCTCGGTCACCCGACCGTTCTGCGCGGCCTGCGACCGCACCCGCCTCACCGCCGACGGCCAGGTCCGCACCTGCCTGTTCGCCCAGGAGGAGACGGACCTGCGCGCCGCCCTGCGCTCGGGCGCCCCGGACGAGGAGATCGCCCGCATCTGGCGCCTGGCGATGTGGGGCAAGAAGGCGGGAGCGGGCCTGGACGACCCGACGTTCGTGCAGCCCGAGAGGCCGATGTCGGCCATCGGCGGCTGACGCTCGGACGGGACCGATGAATGGGCCGGCGCGTGATGCCGGCACAGGCTCTGGCGGGGCCCACGTCTCAGCGCAGCGGCTCCATCTCCCAACTGGTCAGCATCCGCAGGGCTTCCTCCGAGCGGGAGCCGGGCTCGGCGTGGTAGGTGACCAGCCGCATGGGGGCGCCCCCGGGCAGCGCCATGGGTTCGTGGACGAGGTCGAACTCTCCCACCAGCGGGTGCCGCACCCGCACGGTCTCACCGACGGGCCCGCAGCTCACCTCGTGCCGTGCCCACAGCTCCCGGAAAACCGGGCTCTTCTGCCACAACTCCTGGATCAGCGACGAGAAGTGCGGGTCCCCGGGGCTCTTGCCGGCGTTCATACGCAACGCTCTCGTGATTCTCAGAGCAGCGCTGTCCGGATCGGCGAACTTCTCGCGCGCCTCGGCCGAGAGGAAGGCCAGCCGGGCCGCATTGCGCTCCTCGGGTGGCAACAGGCCCCAGTCCCCGAAGACCGCGGTGGCGAGCCTGTTCCACCCGAGGATGTTCAGGCGGCGGTCGACGACGTAGGCGGGCACCCCGAGCGCGTCGAGCAGGTGCTGCACGCTGGGCCGTAGTCGCTGCTCTGGGGGCATGGCCTGCGTCGCGCTCTGCCGCTCGGGCTGTGCCAGCCGGACCAGATGCTCCCGTTCCTCCGCGGTCAGGTGCAGGGCGCGGGCGACGGCGTCCAGCACCTCGGCCGACATCGTCTCGCCGTATCCCTGCTCCAGGCGCGCGTAGTACGCGTACGACACCCCCGCCAGCTGAGCCAGCTCCTCGCGCCGCAATCCGGGAACCCGCCGCCGCCCGTACGAGGGCAGACCCACGTCCTCGGGCTTGAGCCGGGCCCTGCGCGAGCGCAGGAACTCCTTCAACTCGCTACGCCGGTCGAGTCCGGATGTCCCCTGGTCACCAGGCGCCACATCTGAAGACATCTCTGTCCCCCGCTTGCCATATGTGCCTCGCTGCTGCGGATCAGCCTACGACATCGGGTCTACGAGTCACATTGATACGCGGTTTCAATGGGAAATGCAGTTTCTTCGCGGCCCGTGGCAGCGGTACTGGGGCTGTGCCGCGAACCTCGGTGAGCCGGTCGGCGAGCAAGACCTGCTCCCGCAGACGGGGAAGGCGCGGCCGTATCCGTTCCACCGTCAACGCGTGTCCGCCTCCAGGAACGAGTGCGGTGGTCGGTGAGAGGGGCGCGACCCCTCCGGTGTCGACCTGCACGAACTCGCCGAGCAGTTGGTCTTCGCGGAGACCGTCGAGGCGGCACCGCGCCAGCCTGTTCAGGTACTTCGGCACCAAGGAAGACATCGTTCTGGGGCACCTGGAGGAGTCCGGCCGGCGGATCGCGGCGGAGCTCGCCGCCCGCCCCGACGACGAGCAGCCCTGGGAGGCGCTGCGCCGGGCCCTCGACGTCCTCACGCGGATCAACGAGTCCGCGCCGCCCGAGCAGGTGCTCAGCTGTCTGCGCATGCTCCAGGAGACCCCGTCCCTGCGTGCCCGGCATCATGAGAAGCAGCTGAGCTGGAAGAAGCTGCTGGTGCCGGAGCTCGCGCGGCGGCTGGGGGCCGACCCCGACCGGCCCGAGGACACGAGGCCGAGCGCACTGGTCGGCGCCGCGCTCGCCTGCCTGGACGCAGCCTCCACGGCCTGGGTGGCCTGTGAGGGCACTGTCCCGCTGGCCGTGCTGCTTGACCGGGCCATGGGCGCGTTGGCGTAGCAGCCCGGCCCTGCGCTCCGTCGCGCTTCGCTTCCATGCTCACCGTGCCACGGAGGAAACGGCTGTTACCGCAGCGAGCACCCGCGAGGCCGGTTTCCCCGAACACCTGGTGACCACGCTGGTCGTCGCCGACGGCGCGACGTGCCGGAGGCCACCGCCCGGCTCATCGTCTTCGTCGTCCTGGACGACGATGCCGGAGTGGGGCGCCGACCGCGGTGAAGGCGTGCTTCACCAACTCCCACCAGAGCTGGGTGTGCGAAGCGGTGCATCGTCGCCGCCCCGGTGGCGGACGCCTTTACCGCCCCGTTCGTGGCGGCCGTCGGAGCCTCGCGGGTCGGCGACCCGCGCGAACGGGGCACCCGGGTCGGCCCGTTCGCCCACGATGACCTGCGGGCGGCGATCCAGCAGCAGATCGAGGAGTCCGCCGCCGGAGCCGACCAGCTGGCCGGAGGCAGACCGCTCCCCGGAGACAGCTGCTTCTACCAGCCGACCGTCCTGGCGGACGCCGGCCCGGGAGTGCACGCCTCCGCCCCGCGCCTTCAGGGCGTTGTGTCGTCACCGGACCGTCATCTTGGTCTGCTCAGTCCGGGCGGCGCAGCAAGAGGTTCATGGCGCTCATCGTCAGCACCGTCTGCCCGTGCTGATCGAGGACCTCGATGCCGGTGGTGACGAGACCGCGATCCGGCTTGGACCGTGAGACGCGGGCCTTTTGGACCGTTGCCCGCAGGGACAGCCTGTCGCCGGGTCTGACCGGTCGGACCCAACGCAGTTCGTCGATGCCGGGTGAGGCCAGGGAGGCCACCTTGCTGACGTAGTGGTCGACATACATGCGCATCGTGACGGAGCAGGTGTGCCAGCCGCTGGCGACGAGACCGCTGAACGGGCCCTGCTGTGCAGCCTGCGGATCGTTGTGGATGCTCTGCTGGTCGAACTCGTCGGCGAACCGGAGAATGTCCTCCCTTGCCATGGTGATGCTGCCGTAGACGTACACGGCACCCGGCACGTAGTCCTCGAAGTACCTGTCCTCGACCGGGGTGGCGAAGTCGGCGTCGCTCAGGACCGTGGTGGCGCCCGACTTCGTTCGCCTCGGCGAATCGGCCCTCGACAGCCGAGAGCCGGACCGGTCACGCGGGTTACGCGGCATCGGCTGTCTCGCCGCCGCCGTTCACGCGGCCTCGAGGTCTTGCAGGGCGTCGCGCTCCAGGGCCGCGGAGGCGGCGACCACGCCGCCCATGATGGCGCCGCTGACACCGGCCGATGCCACGTCCTGGCCGGTGAGGAGGAGGCCCGGGATATGGGTGTGTGCGCCGAGGCCACGCACGGCGAACCGTTGCGGGGTGTGGGCGAGGGACATGAAGTCACCCCTCTCTTTGCCGAGGAAGTGGTTGAAGCTCAACGGCGTCGCCAGTTCGGTGTGGTCGATACGGCCCTCCAGTTGGGGGCAGAAACGCAAGACCTGGCCCAGCAGTTCCTCGGTCAGCCTGGCCTTGAGGCGCTCGTAGTCGGCGCCCCGGCGCATCCAGGCGCTGCCCGCGTACGGTTCGAACAAAGACCAGGTGGTGAGTCCCGCGATGTCGATGGTGGTGCGTCCGGGGTAGCGGCTCTCCCACGTCGGGTCCTTCACGGACGGGAAGGTGATGAAGTACGTCGGCATGGCGCGGTGTTCGGGGTCGGCCTCGAATGCGGCGATGTCGCCGTCGATGTCGGGTCCGGCGTGGGCCCAGATGTTGGCTGGATCGAGGTCGAGGCGGTCGCCGGATTCCCGGATGCCGATGTTGAGCATGACGTACGTCTGTGAAGGGCCGACGGCACGCAGGGAGTCGGCGAGGCGGGTGGCTTCGGGAGTCTGGTCGGGCAGGAGCCGGGTCAGGGTGTTGAGCGCACCGGCATCACTGATGACCAACGGCGCTCGGAAACTCTTTCCGTCCGCCATGAGGACGCCGCAGGCCGAGCCCTTGTCGTCCCGTACGACTTCCTTGACCTCCGCGGAGATCAGGACGGTTCCTCCGGCACCGGTGATGACGTCGGTCGCTGTCTCCGCGAGTCGGGCGGAGCCTCCGACGGGGTAGTTCGCGCCGTCGATGTAGTGGCGGATGAGCATGGCGTGCATTCCGAACGAGGCGCGGCCGGGAGCGAGGGAGTAGTCGCCGTAGTGGCCGGTGAGTACCGCGCGGAGTTCCGCGTCGTCGGTGAGGTCGGTGAGGACTTCGGTGACCGTCCGGTCCGCGTGCGAGCGGAAGGGAGCGGCCATGTCGTCGTAGAGGGTGTCTCCCACTTCGTGCGGGAGGCTGCGGTGGGCGAGGTAGGGGCGAGCCGCACGGTTCGCGGCATGCACCAGGTCGATGTACTGGTCGATGGCCTGGGACTCGTGGGGGAAGTACACCTTCATCCGGTCCTTGAACCGCTGCACACCGGACCGGTACTCGTACTCCCGGTCCCCGATGAAGACCCGGTTGTACACGTCCGGCATGGGAGCCCACTCCAGCTTGCCGCCGCTGATGTGGTCGAAGATCCGGCGCAGGCCGCTGGTGGGCCGGTGGACGTCGCCCATGTAGTGGAGCCCGGCGTCCCATTCGTATCCGGCGCGCCTGAACGTCTGGGTGGCGCCGCCCGCGGTCGTGTGCTTCTCCAGCACGAGGACCCGTTGTCCGGTCCGGGCCAGGAAGGCGGCTGTGGTCAGGCCGCCGATCCCCGAGCCTATGACGATCGCGTCCCATGCCTGCCCGGCCGTGCTGCGGTGGTAGCTCTCACCGATGTTCACGTGGTGCCCCTTCAGCTGACTTCGAAAAACAGAAGTCAGCTTAGAGGGGTGGATAAACTTGAGCAACACACCGGAGAGGGACACGTGAGCGACGAAGCTGAAGCAGCGACCGAGGGCCGGCCAGAGCGGTGGCAGCGGGACGCGTGGGACATCGAACCCGACTCGATCAACCTCGCCCTGCGGTCCCTCAGCCCCCGGACCACGGGCGTGATCATCAGGGAGGCCTTCTACGGCACCCGCCGCTTCGACGACTTCGAGCGCCACTGCGGCATCAGCCCGAGCGTGCTGTCCGCCCGCCTGAGGGACCTCGTCGCCGACGGCATCCTCGAAAAGACCCGCTATCGGGCTCCCGGCACGCGCGGACGCGACGAGTACCGCCTCACCGACAAGGGCCGCGCTCTGCTGCCCATCCTGATCGCCCTGAACAACTGGGCCGAGCGCTGGATCGTCCCGGACGGCGCCTCCACGCTCTCCTTGCTCCACCGTGACTGCGGAAGCCCGGTCCGGACGGTCGTAACCTGCGAATCCGGACACGACGTCGCTGCGCCCAGTGACGTCCTGGCAGCCCCTGGCCCCGGCGCGAGGCCCGCGCCGAGTGACGGTCGGGCAGGCCCGCGACCAGGAACCTGACGAGCAGGCAGTGTGGTGGCGCAAGATGGTGAACTTGTTGTGAGCGTGCTTGTCGTGCTGGGTGGTCCGGAGAGCAGCAGCGCCTTCGGACCACCCACTCGAAGGTCCTAGAAGAACCCAAGCTTCTGAGGGCTGTAAGAACAAAGAATGTTCTTCGTCTGCTGGTAGTGCTCCAGCATCATCTTGTGATTCTCGCGGCCGATGCCGGACTGCTTGTAGCCGCCGAACGCCGCGTGTGCCGGGTACGCGTGGTAGCAGTTCGTCCATACCCGGCCCGCCTGGATCGAACGGCCCGCGCGGTACGCCGTGTTCATGTCCCGCGTCCATACACCGGCCCCGAGCCCGTACAGCGTGTCGTTCGCGATCTTGATGGCGTCGTCGAAATCGGCGAACGACGTGACCGAGACGACCGGGCCGAAGATCTCCTCCTGGAAGATCCGCATCCGGTTGTCGCCCTGGAAGATCGTCGGCTGGACGTAGTAGCCGCCCGCCAACTCGCCGTCGTGCTCGATACGGTGACCGCCCGTCAGTACCTTGGCGCCCTCCTGCTGGCCGATGTCCAGGTAGGAGAGGATCTTCTCCAGCTGGTCGTTGGAGGCCTGGGCGCCGATCATCGTCTCGGTGTCGAGCGGGTGACCGGTCTTGATCTGCTCGGTGCGCGCGACGGCCGCGTCGAGGAACTCGCTGTAGTGGCCCTGCTGCACGAGCGCCCGCGAAGGACAGGTGCACACCTCGCCCTGGTTGAGCGCGAACATCGTGAAGCCCTCGAGCGCCTTGTCGCGGAAATCGTCGTCCTGCGCCCAAACGTCGTCGAAGAAGATGTTCGGGGACTTGCCGCCGAGTTCCAGCGTCACCGGCTTGATGTTCTCGGAGGCGTACTGCATGATCAGCCGCCCCGTCGTGGTCTCCCCGGTGAAGGCGACCTTCGCCACGCGCGGGCTGGACGCGAGCGGCTTGCCCGCCTCGACCCCGAACCCGTTGACGATGTTCACCACGCCCGGCGGCAGTAGATCCGCGATCAGGCTCATCCAGTAGTGGATGGACGCCGGAGTCTGCTCGGCGGGCTTGATGACGACCGCGTTGCCCGCGGCGAGCGCCGGGGCCAGCTTCCACACCGCCATCAGGATCGGGAAGTTCCACGGGATGATCTGCGCCACGACACCCAGCGGCTCATGGAAGTGGTACGCGACGGTGTCGTCGTCCAACTCGCCGAGCGAGCCCTCCTGGGCGCGGATGGCCCCCGCGAAGTAGCGGAAGTGGTCGATGGCGAGGGGGATGTCGGCGGCCAGGGTCTCGCGCACCGGCTTGCCGTTCTCCCAGGTCTCGGCGACCGCCAGCTTCTCCAGGTTCGCCTCCATACGGTCGGCGATCTTGAGGAGGACATCGGCGCGTGCGGTCACCGAACTGCGGCCCCAGGCCGGGGCGGCCGCGTGAGCCGCGTCAAGCGCGCGCTCCACGTCCTCCGCCGTGCCCCGCGCGATCTCCGTGAACGCCTGACCGTTCACCGGGCTCGGGTTCTCGAAGTACTGCCCGCGGGCCGGCGGCACATACTCGCCGCCGATGAAGTGGTCATAGCGCGCCTGGTAGGAGACGATCGCGCCGTCGGTGCCGGGCGCTGCGTAACGGGTCATGCTCTTCTGCCTCCCGGGGAAGGGCCGCCCGCCGTTGGGCGGCTCTCGGCGCGAGGGTAGGAGCGGAGACGTTGCAGGTACGTTGCGCGGGTAGTGAACCCCTGGGTCGGGTCAGTGTCCCGCCCACCCGGGCGGCGCCGACTGCTCGGCCTCCAGTTCTTTGAGGCGAGCGCGTACGGGCGCCGCCGGGCGTATCGCGGCGAGTGTCCGCCATACGTCGAGGTCGTCCTCGCCCCACGCGGTGTGCGCCCAGTCCGCCAGCAGGTCCGGATCGCGGCGGGCAACGAGTGCCGCGCGCAGCCCGTCGGCAAGCCTCCGGCGCAGCCGCACCACCTCCGGTGCCTGCGAACCGGGCAGCAGCGGACCCGCGTACGCCCTCGCCGCAGCCGTGACCGCCCCAGTGCTGAGCCCCCGCTCCACGACCGCGATGTCGGACTCCACCGGAACCGCCAGCCGGTACGGCCGTGAGCCGAGCAGCCCCGCGCCGAGGAGCCGCCGCAACCGGGCCAGCTCCGCACGCAAGGTCACCGGCGTCACCGACTCGTCCTCGTACAGCGCGCAGAGCAGCTCATCGCCGGTCAGACCCTCCGGGTGCCGGGACAGGAGCACCACGATCTCACTGTGCCTGCGGCTCAGGCGCAGCCTGCGGCCGCCCGCCATGAGCAGCGCCTCATCACGGCCCAGGGCGGTCAACCCGAGCGTGTCGGTGGTGGTCGGGGCCGGTGTCAACAGAGCCAGTTGGGACTCCGCCGCTCGTGCCACGGCCTGCACGAAACCGAGGCTGTGCGGATGCGCGAGCCAGTCCCCGCCGGTGATGTCGACCGCGCCCAACAGCCGCCCCGTGCGCGGATCGTGCACAGGAGCCGCCGCGCACGTCCACGGCTGCACACGCCGGATGAAGTGCTCTGCCGCGAACACCTGCACCGGCCGGTCGAGAGCGACCGCCGTACCCGGAGCGTTCGTACCGACCGCCGACTCCGCCCAGCGTGCACCCGGTACGAAGTTCATGCCGTCCGCCTTCTGGCGGGTCCCCGCGTGGCCCTCGACCCACAGCAGCCTGCCCTGCGCGTCGCACACCGCGAGGAGATGCTCGCCGTCCGACGCGAACGTGCCCATGAGCTCACGGAACAGCGGCATCACCCGGGCCAGTGGGTGCTCC
This sequence comes from Streptomyces sp. NPDC006365, assembly GCF_042870755.1. NCBI lineage: Bacteria > Bacillati > Actinomycetota > Actinomycetes > Kitasatosporales > Streptomycetaceae > Streptomyces > Streptomyces sp. NPDC006365. The sequence goes on along the minus strand of NZ_JBIAHS010000003.1, from coordinate 678,039 downwards.
GCACGGTAGGAGCCCAGGTCGCCGTCCGTGAGCTCCACGGATGCCGTGCCGTCCGGTCCCACACCGGCCCGTGCCGAGCGACGCCACGAGTCGGCCACCACGGAACGCACCGGCCGTGGCACCGTGCCCGCCTCCGTGAACATCTCGTGGGCGCGGCGCAGCACCCGCACCCTCTCGAGGGGATCGGACCCCGGTTCCAGGGCCACCCATGGATCGGACAACTCGACCTCCCCGGAACGCGATGCGGTTGGGGACATCGTCACTCCGGTGACGAGCGCGGACAAGCGCCACGACCAGGCTTGGTACGGCGCGGTACGGGCTCGCCCCGGGCCCCGGTTGCCTTCCGGCCTCAAGGGCCCTTCCCTCAGGCGGAGTTGACCAGTCTCATATACCGTGTCCAGTCCCAGTGCGGTCCCGGGTCGGTGTGGTCCGAGCCCGGCACCTCATAGTGCGCGAGGACGTGCGATCGGTCCTTGGGGATGCCGTACTTGGCGCAGATCGCCGCGGTCAGCCTCGCCGACTCCTCATACATGGCGTCGGTGAAGTATCCGGGCTTGTCCACCCAGCCTTCGTGCTCGATACCGATGCTGCGTGTGTTGTAGTCCCAGTCGCCCGCGTGCCAGGCGGTGTCGCGCTCCCGCACCATCTGCGCGACACGGCCGTCGGCCGACCGCACGACGTAGTGCGCGGACACGTTCTTCTCCCGGTTCTGGAAGATCCGCAGAGTGGTCGCGTAGGTCGCCTGTGTCACATGAATGATCACGAAGTCGATGGGATGGCTTCTCGGACGGTCGGACGCCGTGTAGTTGGCGGGAGTCGCCGGGATCCACTCGGCGGGCGGGTAGTCGAACGCGGGGATCCTGGCGCCCGCCCGTGTGCTGGGCAGTAACGCGGTGGAGAGTGTGGTGAGGGCGGCTGTCTGCAGGACGCGTCGCCTGCTGGGAAGTGAAGTGGGCCAGAAGCCGGCACGATTCAAGGAAGAACTGCCTTTCGGTGGTCAGTGGTGGTGAGCCGTATCGCGCAGCCGAGCGTGCCGCCCGCGAGATATCTCGCGTTCAGACAGCCACTCCTCGCGGAGCTTGGCCACGCCCGGGAACTCGCACACCACCGACCCGTTCCGGCACCGCAGCAGCGCTACTCCTGACATGTGAATCCCCCGATCCCCCGGTCCTTGGACACCCGGTCCATGGAAATGTCTCCGCCGCCCGGACAGCGGGCGCCTCGCATGAATTACGGTACGGCGCCTGCCGGTTGAGACGGAAGTTGTTGGGCCAAATCCGTGGATGGCACACGAATTGTGGATAACTCAGTCACCCACAAGGGGGAGTGGGGCAGGAGACACGGCTGGCGGAGGGGGCTGGAACAGGCTCCACACGGGTGATCAGCCCCGGCCTATGCCCGGCTCGCCACCGCCGCCGGATCATCGAGCACAGCCCGCACCACCGAGTGCGCGGCGCCCAGCAGCGGACCCTCGGGCCCCAGCCTGGAGACGGCCACCGCGCACGCGGGACCGGCCGTGCGCCGCGCCAACTCCCGTTCCAGCGAGGGCAGCAGCCATGGCGCCAGTTCGGACAGGGCCCCGCCCAGCACCACGGCTTCGGGATCCAGCAGATTGACCGCGCCGGTCAGTGCGATGCCCAGCGCGGTTCCGGCGTCGTGCAGAGCCCGCCGTACGTCCTGGTCATCCTGCGCTGCGCGCTCGGCCAGCAGCCCGACGCGGTCCTCGCCCGGTTCCAGCCCTGCCGCGCGCAGTACGGCCTCCTCGCCCGCGTACTGCTCGAGACAGCCCCGCCCGCCGCACGCGCAGGCCGGGCCGTCGGGACGTACCGGCACATGCCCCAACTCGCCCGCGAACCCGTGCCTGCCGCGCAGCAGCCGGCCGTCCACGACCACCGCTCCACCAATACCGATCTCCGCCGAGACATGCAGAAAGTCGCGCGGTGCGTCCTCGTTGAGCCAGAGTTCGGCGAGCCCGCCGAAGTTCGCCTCGTTGTCGACCGTCAGCGGGAGTTCGCCGGGCAGCAGCGCGCCGAGATCCGTGTCCTGCCAGTCGAGGTTGGGGGCCCGTACCACCGTCCGGGCATCGCGGGCCACCAGTCCGGGCACCGCGACTGCGAGACCCGCGGGCCACAGGCCTTCGCGATCCGCGTCGGCGACGACCTGGCGTACCAGTGCGGTCAGGTCACTCAGCACCGGTTCGGGAGACCGGCCCCGGTTGGCGCCGTGGCGCACCGCCCGCGCCCGTACCTCGCCGCGCAGATCCACCGCGCACACGGCGAGATGGTCGACGCCCACCTCGGCGCCGATCCCGGCGGGACCGTGCCCGCTGACGGCCAGCGCCGAGCCGGGCCGTCCCACCCGGCCGGGGCGCTCGGGGCCGAGCTCTTCGAGGAGCCCTGAGCGGATCAGATCGTCCACGAGGGTGGAGACGGCCGCGCGGGTCAGCCCGATGCGGGAGGCGACGGCGGCACGGGACAGCGGCCCCTCGGCGCTGAGGGTGTGCATCACGCGCGAGAGGTTGCGGCGGCGCATGCCCTGCTGGGTGTCGGGCAGTCGGCGGCCGGGACTGCTGGGGTGGGCCTCGTGCAGCGGTGCGGTCATGCCTCCGTCAGTCCTCGTCCGGCCGGCCCCTGTTCAGGGCTGTCCTGGTCAGTGCGGGCCGACGCCCGCGGAGGTGGTCTCGTCAGCGCTGATCGGGTCGGCGTTCCAGCAGGGGGGCCGCGTCGGAGAGTACCCCGGCGATGCGCGCCAATGCCGCCTCGTCCTGCTCCACCGCATCGAGCACCGGACCGCGCGCGGTGTCCCAGCGTCGGGCCACCGCCGCCGGGTCCTCGCCGGTCAGTACGCCCGCGGCCTGCGCGGCGGCCCCGAGTGCGACCAGCTCCTTGGCCTCGGGTACTTGAACGGGGCGTCCCGACAGCCGGCGTACGGTCTGCTGCCAGGCCGTTCCTCGCGCGCCTCCGCCGATGAGCAGCAGCGGAGCCGAGCGGTCCGCGTCCGCGTCGAGCACGAGGTCGAGAGCGCCGAGCAGCGAGTGGACCGCGCCGTCGTACGCGGCCTGCAGCAGCTGACCGGGCGTCGTGTCGTGGCGCAGTCCGTGCAGAAGCCCCGAGGCGTGTGGCAGGTCGGGGGTCCGTTCGCCGTCCAGGTAGGGGAGCAGGGTCACGCTCGTGCCCGGCTCGACGGCCTCGCGATCGATGCCCAGCAGAGTGGCGACGCGGTCCACGGCGAGCGTGCAGTTGAGGGTGCAGGCCAGCGGCAGCCAGTCGCCACGCGCGTCTGCGAAGCCCGCCACGGTCCCGCTCGGATCGGTGGGGCGGTGCGTCGAAACCGCGTACACCGTGCCGGACGTGCCGAGGCTGAGCACCGCGGTGCCCGGCCGCAGCCCGAGCCCGAGTGCGGCGGCGGCATTGTCCCCGGTGCCCGGAGCGACCAGCGTGCCCTTGGAGAAGGGCAGGTCACCGCTGTCGCGCACGGTCCCGACCACCTCGCCGGACCGGACCACCCGCGGTAGCAAAGCCGGGTCCAGGCCCACGTGGCGGAGGATCTCCTCGTCGTACGCCTCGGTCCCGGATGCCCACCAGCCCGTACCGGACGCATCGCCCCGGTCGGTCGTCCCCAGACCCGTGAGGCGCTCGGTGAGGTAGTCGTGGGGCAGCCGCACGGCCGCGGTCGCGCGGATCGCCTCGGGCTCGTTCTCGGCGAGCCACGCCCACTTCGTGATCGTGAAGGAAGCGCCCGGCACGCTGCCTGTGCGCTCGGCCCAGGTCTTCGGGCCGCCCAGTTCCTCCACCAGGCGCCGGGCCTGCGGGGCCGATCGCACGTCGTTCCACAACAGGGCCGGGCGCACCGGAACACCCTGGGCGTCCAGCGTGACGAGTCCGTGCTGCTGGCCGCCCACGGACACCGCCGCGGCCTCGTGGGCCGCGTCACCGCACTGGTGCAGCGCCTCGCACAGCGCGTCCCACCACTGCCGGGGGTCGCTCTCCCGGCCCGCCCCGGAGGAGACGGTGTGCGGCGCCTGTCCGCTCGCCACCACCTCTCCGGTGGCCGCGTCCACGACCAGAGCTTTGGTGGACTGGGTGGACGTGTCCACGCCGACGACGAGCGGACCCTGGGCTGCTGACATCGGGCTCTCTCCCTTTTTTCCGCGGCTCCGCGGGATACGGCCTGCTTCCGGGCGCCCGGACCGACACGGTCCGGCTTTCACACCTGGTCTCTTCCCAGAGATGCCTCCGCATACTAATTTGTTAAGCGCCATGACGAAATAGTCGGAGCGAGCTAGGAGCCGCGGCATGAACTACCAGCCCACCCCCGAGGACAGGTTCACCTTCGGCCTGTGGACCGTCGGCTGGCAGGGAAGGGACCCGTTCGGCGATGCCACCCGGCGTGCCCTTGACCCGGTCGAGACGGTGCAGCGCCTGTCGGAACTGGGTGCCCACGGTGTGACCTTTCACGACGACGACCTGATCCCCTTCGGGTCCTCGGACACCGAGCGCGAGTCGCACATCAAGCGCTTCCGCCAGGCGCTCGACGCGACCGGTATGACCGTGCCGATGGCCACCACGAACCTGTTCACGCACCCCGTCTTCAAGGACGGCGCGTTCACCGCCAACGACCGTGATGTGCGCCGCTACGCACTGCGCAAGACCATCCGCAACATCGACCTCGCGGTCGAGCTGGGCGCCACGACCTACGTCGCCTGGGGCGGCCGGGAAGGCGCCGAGTCCGGCGGCGCCAAGGACGTACGCCTCGCACTCGACCGCATGAAGGAGGCCTTCGATCTCCTCGGCGAGTACGTGATCTCCCAGGGATACGATCTGCGCTTCGCGATCGAGCCCAAGCCGAACGAGCCCCGCGGCGACATCCTCCTGCCGACGGTCGGCCACGCCCTGGCGTTTATCGAGCGTCTGGAGCGGCCGGAGATGTACGGCGTCAACCCCGAAGTGGGTCACGAGCAGATGGCCGGGCTGAACTTCCCGCACGGCATCGCCCAGGCCCTGTGGGCGGACAAGCTCTTCCACATCGACCTCAACGGCCAGTCCGGCATCAAGTACGACCAGGACCTCCGCTTCGGAGCAGGCGATCTGCGGGCGGCGTTCTGGCTGGTGGACCTCTTGGAGAGCGCCGGTTACGCGGGACCGAGGCACTTCGACTTCAAGCCCCCGCGCACCGAGGACCTCGACGGCGTGTGGGCATCGGCCGCGGGCTGCATGCGCAACTACCTCATCCTGAAGGAGCGTTCGGCCGCCTTCCGTGCCGACCCGGAGGTCCAGGAGGCTCTGCGCGCCTCACGTCTGGACGAACTGGCACAGCCCACCGCCGCGGACGGCCTTCAGACACTGCTCGCCGACCGCGCGGCCTTCGAGGAGTTCGACGTGGAGGCCGCTGCCGCGCGCGGGATGGCGTTCGAGCGCCTGGACCAGCTGGCCATGGACCATTTGCTGGGCGCCCGGGGCTGATGCGCCTCCGCGGGTGAGGCTCTGCGCGGAAGTTCTGCGGAATCGTGCGATCCATGCCATGAGTCCGTATCAAGTTCCGCGCAGGGCTCGCATGGTGACCGGTTCGAGGCGACTCTTGTCGGTATGGCCATGCCACCCTTGCCGCCCCAGCCGCCGGACGACACGCCGCCTCCGGGCAACGGCGGCTTCGGCCCGCTGCCCGAAGGCTTCGGTCCGCCGCCCGAGGGTTATGGCCCGCCTTCCGGGGGTTACGGCACGCCTTCCGGGGGTTATGGCCCGCCCCCCGGGGGCTACGGTCCGCCGCCCGGAGGCGGTGGCCCGCCATGGCAGGGCGGCGGGGACTGGCAGCAACCGCCGCCCCCTGGCCCACCTGGCGGTCCGAGGGGGCGCCGCAACGCGCTGTTCATCGTCCTCGCCGTGATCGTGGCGATCGGGGCCGTCGCCGCGGTGGTGCTGGTGGCCACCAGCGACGACGGCTCGTCGGGCAAGCAGTCACCTGCGGAGAGCAGCGACACCACAGGGAGTACGCCCAAGCCATCGCTGAGCATCCCGTCGGAGCTGCCCAGCGACCTGCCCTCCCTGCCCTCCGGAGTGCCCGATCTGCCGACCGACCTGCCCAGCGGCCTGCCCACCGACCTGGAGTCGCTGCTCCCGACTCCCGCGGGCAACGAAGTGCCGTACTACATGCTGAAGGCCGGTGACTGTTTCAACGTCGACAACAGCAAGCCGGGCCAGGCCGCGAAGCGGTCGTGCCGTACCGCGCATGACGCCGAAGTCGTGAAGGTGACCGAGCTGACAGGCACTTACTCGACCGATGCCGCGCTCAAGAAGGCGGCAACGGACCTGTGCGAGAAGCCCCTGCAGGCCAAGGCGGTCAAGCAGCCGGCCGGGACCGTGCGCGGCACCCTGGTGCAGTATCCGGACTCCACCGGCTTCAAGCTCGGCATCGACAACGTCGCGTGCAGTCTGGCCGCGGACCCGGGTGGGAACCGCAAACTCACCAGGCCGCTGACGTGAGCCACGCGCGCGTAGGGCATGAAAACGCGAGCCGGGCGTTCAGAGTCCGCTTCCGCGCGGCAGCCGCACATACGTCACCGTCGTCTCGACTCCGCTGTCCACCAGGCGTCCCTGGTCGTCGAACGCGCCCTCGCCGTCCGTCATCCCGAAGTCGTTGTCGTTGATCAGGGCGAGCGTGTCGTGATCCACGCGCGCGACGCCCTCGATCTTCCCGGGCAACCCCTCGACCTTGCCGAGGTCGACGACGAGGCGCTTGCGCAGCAGCGGAACACCGGAGGCGGCGGGATCGTCGAGCTGCTCCAGGGACGGGGACGTGGCGTCGTCGTCCCACGTGTCACCGAGGATGTCCGCGCCCCGGCTCAGCTCCACGACCTGCAACCTGGCGGCCTTGTCGGTGCGCTCCTCGACGAGCAGCCGGTCACGGCCGACGGCGACCAAGGAGGAGATCTTCAGCTCGGATGTGTCGTCCTCGCCCGGGTCGACCACGTTCACCGGGTCGAAGCGGTACGCGTACTCGGCGGTGACGGCCCGCTTCTTCGGTGAGAAGCGCAGCAGGCGCGTCGTGAGCGATGCCTCCCCCGAGTCCTTGTCCGGTACGGACAGCGGGCTCTGCACGGCCGCCACCAGGTCCCCGCCCGGGAGTTGGGCGAGCCCTTCGAAGCCCCGGTTGACCTTCCGGTGCAGCAGGATCGAGGGCAGTGCCTCGACGACCGGGTAGTCCGTGCCGGTCAGATTCAGCCCCTTCGGCACGTAGCGGGTGAGGACCTTCCCGCGCGCGGAGACATGGATCAGCGAGGGCCCGTACTCGTCCACGAGCCAGAAGCCGCCGTCCTTCGCGCGCACGATTCCCTCGGTGTCCACACCGTTCGGGTTGTACGAGAGCGGCGTCTTCGCGTCGTACGAGTACGGCGCCTCGTCGCGCCCCTTCTGGTTGGACAGACCTGTGACGGGCTTCCCGGAGGAAGTGGTGATCGGGATCGCGTCCAGCACCTTCACGGTGTCCCCGGACACGCGGATCTTCACGATGGCCGGGTCGAAGCCGGGCACGGGGAACGTACGGCGCTTCTTGCCGTCCACCGTGATCTGGCCGTTGGGGCCGCGATCGGTGACCGTCCAGAACTCGCCGTTGCGGCCCGTCGGGTAGATGTCGCTGCCGATGCCACCGAGGTCCACACCGCGGTCGTTGGCCACGCTGCCCGGCAGCAGAGCGTTGCTGAACGCGCCGAGCGGAATGTCGCCGAGCGTCGCGGTACGCGTGACCCGCGCGTCCCCCGAGGGGGTGCCGACAGCCGTGCCGGCCGCCACGAGGGTGGCCAGCAGGGCCAGCGGCACACCCGCAGCGACACAACGGTGGACGTGGCGCCGACCGACGGCGTGCGGGGACATCAGGCCTCCTGAGGCACAGGTGTGTGGACTGCGGCCAGATTCCGCCCCCGCATCGAACGCCGTACGGCCGACAGGTGAACGCCGAGCGTCAACCATTCATCCGCTGAGCGGTGTTGGGATCATTCGCGGCCTTCCGCCAGAGCGAGGGCCGTCGCCGGATCCTGTGCGGCCGGGCCCACGGGAGCCCACCGTCCCCGTTCCTTGCGATACGGCCACCAGCGGCCGTCGCGCCCCAGTCGCAGTTGCGCCTGCCCATCGACGACGGTCCAGCGATTGCGGGACGCCCGCAGTCGCGGCCGCTCGTCCTCCTCCCAGGCCGATGCGAGGGCGGCACGCGCTCGTGCGAGCGCTTCCGCCTCCACCGTCCACTCGGCCTCGAGCACGTCGAGCGCGGTCACACCCCCGTACTCCCAGGCGCGGACGCCGAGCTCCAGCCCCTCCCGGTCGCGGCCCGACCCTTCGCCGAGCCGAGCGGTCACCGGGAACTCCGGGGATTCCGCGGCGCCCGCGGCCAGCCGCACCGCATCCTGCGCGGTCGTCAACTCCGCCTCCACGAGATGCGCTTCGTGATCGGGCCGGAGAGCTTCGGCGAGCAGCCGGTGAGCCTCGCGAGCCGTCTGCGTCGCCAAGAACGCCAGCGCGGTCGGATCGACGCCGGCTGCGGGCCCTGCCTCCGTGTCCAGCGAAGGCGGCTGTCCGGGCTCTCCGGGGAGCACAGGCGTGGCAGGCAGCGGGGGCAGGATGTCCGCCGCTGCGTACGCCTCAGCGGCGCCCACGCCCTCGTAGGGCTCATCCCGCACGGGGGCCGCCTCGGCCCGTGGGACGCTGCGCTCCTGCAACTCGTCCAGCAGCTCACGCTCTGCCCGGCCGCGCATCAACAGCAGCACGAACGGGTCCTGGTCCAGCAGCCGCGCCATCTGGTAGCACAGCGCTGCCGTATGGCCACAGTGGTCCCAGGCACCGCAGTCGCACTCGGGCTCCAGATCGCCCAGCCCCGGCAGGAGTTCGACGCCTGCGGTCTCCGCGTCCTCGACCAGATGCGGCGGCATCTCACGGTCGAGCAGCGCCGCGATATGCCCGGCCCGCTCGACGGCCATGTCCAGGAAACGGTCCCACTGGTCCTCGGACAGTTGCTGAAGCAGGACATCGGCGCGATGCGCAGTACGGTCGCGGTCCTGGACCACCGCGGTGATGCGTCCAGGACGTACCGAAACGGCTCCCACGGCTCCCGCGCGCGCGAGCCTGCGGCCCGTCTTCACCTGCTCCGAATCCAGTGCCGTGTCCTCCAGCGCCTTCAGCCAGGCCTGCCCCCACCACGTCTGTGCGAAGCCCCGTCCGCGCGCGGGCGGCAGCGCGGCGAAGGTGCGCTCCGGGCTGTCTTCGTACGGATCGCTCATCGGGCGCCTCCTCGCAGCTCCACCAGGTCAGCCAGTTCCGTGTCGGTCAGCTCGGTGAGCGCCGACTCCCCGGAGCCGAGCACCGAGTCCGCCAGCTCCTGCTTGCGCGCCAGCATGTCCGCGATGCGGTCCTCGATCGTCCCTTCGGCGATCAGCCGGTGCACCTGTACGGGCTGGGTCTGGCCGATGCGGTACGCGCGGTCGGTGGCCTGTGCCTCGACGGCCGGGTTCCACCAGCGGTCGTAGTGCACGACATGCTCGGCCCGCGTCAGGTTCAGACCCGTGCCCGCGGCCTTCAACGACAACAAGAAGACCGGCACTTCGCCCTCCTGGAAGCGATGCACCATGGCCTCCCGCTCGGCGACGGGCGTGCCGCCGTGCAGGAACTGAGAGGACACCCCACGAGCCGCCAGGTGGCGCTCGATGAGCCGCGCCATCCGCACGTACTGGGTGAACACCAGAACGGCCGCTCCCTCGGAGAGGATGGTGTCGAGCAGTTCGTCCAGCAGTTCCAGCTTTCCGGAGCGACCCGCGATCTTCGGACTGTCCTCCTTGAGGAACTGCGCCGGGTGATTGCAGACCTGCTTCAACCCGGTCAGCAGCTTCACGATCAGGCCGCGCCGAGCCATGCTGTCGGCATCCGAAATCTCCGCCAGAGTCTCGCGGACCACCGCCTCGTACAGGCCTGCCTGCTCCTTGGTGAGCGACACAGCACGGTCGGTCTCGGTCTTCGGTGGCAGCTCGGGCGCGATACCCGGGTCCGACTTGCGACGGCGCAGCAGGAACGGCCGTACGAGCTGGGCGAGCCGATCCGCCGCGCCGGGATCCTGCCCGCCCTCGACGGCCTGCGCGTACCGGGTGCGGAACGTGCCGAGCCTGCCGAGCAGCCCCGGTGTCGTCCAGTCGAGAATCGCCCACAGCTCGGAGAGGTTGTTCTCCACCGGAGTCCCGGTGAGCGCCACGCGCGCGCGTGCGCCGATCGTCCGCAGCCGGCGTGCCGTGTCCGAGTACGGGTTCTTCACGTGCTGCGCCTCGTCCGCGACGACCATGCCCCACGACGCCCCGGCCAGCTGCTCGGCGTCGAGCCGCATCGTGCCGTACGTCGTGAGGACGAACTCACCGTCGCCCAGGTCCTCCAGGCTCCGTCGTGGCCCGTGAAAACGGCGCACAGGGGTGCCCGGAGCGAACTTCTCGATCTCGCGCTGCCAGTTGCCCATCAGGGACGTCGGGCAGACGACGAGAGTGGGACCCGCCGCCGACTCGTCGCTCTGCCGGTGCAGATGCAGGGCGATAAGAGTGATCGTCTTACCCAGGCCCATGTCGTCGGCCAGGCAGCCGCCCAGCCCCAACGAGGTCATCCGGGCCAGCCAGTTGAGGCCCCGCAGCTGGTAGTCCCGCAGGGTCGCGGCGAGCGCTGCGGGCTGACCGACCGGCTCCTGCCCCTCCGGGTCCGCGAGCCGCTCCCGCAGCGTCGCCAGCCACCCCGTGGGTTGTACGTCGACCGGGCGGCCGTCGAGCTCCGTGGAGCCCGTGAGAGCGGCGCTCAGCGCGTCGATGGGTGTGACCTTGTGGTCCTGCTGCGCACGGGCAAGGTGCACCTCCTGCGGGTCGACGAGCACCCACTGGTCGCGCAGCCGCACCATGGGACGGTTCGCCTCGGCGAGCCGGTCCAGCTCCTGTCGCGTCAACTGCTGATCACCCAGCGCGAACGACCAGTTGAAGGCCAGCAGCGCGTCGGCCGACAGGAACGACGGCACGTCCGACGACAGCCGCCCCGGGCCTTGCTCGTCATCCGGCGGTCCGATGACTGCGCGGGCCGTCAGCTTGCGCGCCAGCTCCTTGGGCCAGTGCACCTCGACCCCGGCAGCCGCTAGCGTCCGCGCACCTTCGCGGAGCAGTTCGCTGATCTCATCGTCGGCTAGTTCGATCGCGTCGGGCACGGCCGCCGACAACAGGGGCGTGAGCGGAGCCCAGGCCCGTGCGGCCCGGCGCAGGGCGAGCAGGGCGTCCAGACGCGCGCGTGGGCCGAAGGCCGGACCCGACGCGCCCGTTTGGGTCCACACCTCGGCGGCGTTCGCGATCAGAGCCGGGTCGCTCACACTGTGCAGCTGGAGCACCGCGCGGAAGGGCAGCCGTGGCTCGTCCGCCACGGCCGACTCCAGGCCTGGGACCTCGATGCGCAGCGAGATCCGTACGCCCGCGTCGTGTCCCGCGGCGACATCGGCGGCCCAGGCGCGTTGCTCGGGGATGTGCTGCGGTGCGGGCGCCGCGAAGGCCGCGCCGCCCGCTGCGAGTGGCGCCGCAGCGGACCGGGGGAGCGTGTCGGCGACCGCGTCGAGGAAGGCACGCACCAGCCGTTCCGGGTCGGGCAGACGCAGCGGTTCGGTCTCGTCGACCGGCACCGCATGCGCGTGCGGCGGCATCGCGGCGGCGAGTTCACGGATCCGTTCCACGTCCTCCGCCCGCAGCGGACCGACACGCCACGCGTCATGGTCTGCGGCGCTCAGGCCGGGCAAGAGCAGGCCGCGCGCTGCCAGTTGAAGCGCGAGCACGGCAGCCGCGCCCCAGAACGCGGCTGCCCTGTGCGCGTATGCGGCGGCACGCGCGCGCGTGAGGACCGGCAGCACGGTTCGTACCGGCAGCAGCACGGCAGGCACGGTGACCAGCTCGACGCCGTCCTCGCCGGGCAGGGCGACGGTCAGCTCCTCGACGGAGCCTGATGCGACAACAGGAGGACCGTCGCCGTCGGGGTGCCAGAAGGCGACGCTGCCGGTGCGGGCCGGTTCGGCGGGCACGAACACGGCGCAGCAGCGGGCCAGTTCGGAGATCTCGGAGGGGGTCGCCGCGGGATTCCTCTGCACAGGAATAGCTTATTCCTCAAATTTGACTACTGGAAGGCAAGGTCGCCTAGAATACAACATCGAAGGTGCTTGGTGGAAGGGTTAATTCTATGACGTGAGTCACTTTCTCGGGGGGTGTCGTCAGGTCCACCTGAAGGCGGGTGGATCCCCCAGGTCGAACACGGGTGGTGCCGTCATGGTCGCCCAAGGTCACTGATCCATACGTTTCTTCAGGTCAGCCCGTTCCCGGAGAGACCGGAGACCACCATGCCCCAGACCGCCGCAGCCGTCGCGGAACACCCTCCCGGAGCTACCGTCGGAAGCGAGTTCACGCCGCTCCTGCGCACCGTCAAGGGCCAGGGTCTCCTCGGCCGCAGGCACGGCTGGTACGCGCTGCGCATCACCGTCAACGCACTGGCCCTGGCCGCTGTCGCAGTCGGCATCGTCCTGATCGGCCACTCCTGGTGGGTGCTTCTCCTGGCCCCACTGCTCGCCCTCCTCTCCGCCCGGACGGCCTTCATAGGTCACGACGCGGGCCACTCCCAAATCACCGCCAACCGGTCCGTGAGCCGCCTGATCGGGCTCGTGCACGGCAACCTCCTGCTGGGCATGAGCTACTCGTGGTGGAACGAGAAGCACAACCGCCACCATGCCAACCCCAACCACATCGACAAGGACCCCGACGTCGCCGCCGACGTCCTCGTCTTCACCAGCGAGCAGGCGAGCAGCCGGTCCGGCTTCCGTCGCTGGCTCACCCGCAACCAGGCCTGGCTCTTCTTCCCGCTCACCCTCCTCGAAGGCATTGCCCTCAAGATCCACGGCTTCAGGGACCTGCGCCGGCAGACTTCGCGCGAGCGCAGGGTGGAGGGCTTGCTGCTGATCGTCCATGTCGCCGCCTACGCGACGCTGCTGCTCACCTCCATGCCGATCGGTCAGGCCCTCGCCTTCGCCGCACTCCATCAGGCACTCTTCGGCCTCCACCTGGGCCTGGCCTTCGCGCCGAACCACAAGGGCATGGAAATGCCCGACCCCGGAGGCGAGCGCTGGGGTCATCTCCGCCGCCAGGTGCTCACCTCCCGCAACATTCGCGGCGGTGCTCTGACCGACTGGTTCCTCGGCGGCCTCAACTACCAGATCGAGCACCACTTGTTCCCGAGCATGCCGCGCCCTCACCTGAGGGTGGCCCAGCCTCTGGTGCGCGCCCACTGCCGAGAGTTGGGTATCCCTTACGTGGAAACGGGCATCGTGGACTCCTACCGTGAGGCCCTGCGCCACATGTACGAGGTCGGGGAGCCCCTCAGGGGCGAGTAGGGGTCGCGACTCAGGGTCGTATCAGGGTCGCGTCCTGGAACCGCGAAGGGCATGGACCCGTTCTCAGGACAGAGAGCGGCAGTGGCCGCGAAGGAGGCGACACAAGATGTCGAAGAACGCGAAGATCGCCGCGGGAGGCGTGGCGGCCGGGCTCATCCTGTTGATCTGGCTGCCCTGGTGGGCCGCCTTTCTGATCATTGTGGGGGTTCCGGCGGCAGCGTATCTGACGCTGGACCCCTCACAGCGGCGCAGGCTGCGCCGCGTCACGCGCAAGGAACTCGGCCGCTGAGACTGCACCGACCGGGTCAGTTCCCTTCCAGTGGACAGGAGTTGACCACACCGCCGCTCGCGGACCTGCCGACGGCACGGTTCGCGAGCGGCGCTCCAATCCGGCTGTGAGTGCGTACGAGTCAGAGCGGGCGTACGGCCATTTTGTCCAGTGCCGCCAGCAGGCCGGGTAGCTCCGGTCCGCGACCCACGGGCAGGATCTCTCCCGGCTTCTCGTCGAGCAGTACGAACGCGATGTCGTCGGTCCTGGCCACCATCGACCAGCCCGGACCGTCGGCACGCAGTGTCCGGGCGCCACCCGGCGCGAAGGACGAACGCACGCGACCGAGGGGCGGTGGCGTGTCCACGTACGCGCGGACCTCCGCGAGGACCCGCCGGACACCGCTGCGCGGCTCGCTCCTGCTGTCGCCGCCCTCCTTGGTGCTGGCGTCGCTCTGCGTTGCCGCCTCGTCGGCAGTCTCGCCGCCCGGACGCACAAACTCCTCGTCGTCGATCTGCTCCCGCCAGGCCGCCCACTGGAGCGCTATCTCATCGGCCCCGAGGCGCCGTTGGGGCGGACCCCAGACCGAGGTATCCGGTGGGGACAGCGGTTCCTGTGCGGCGATTTCGGGCGCGGGGTCGTGCGGGGCGGGCACATGGGGTGCCGCGACGGCCACGGCCAGCGGCCAGCCGGGCAGCGCCGCGACCATCGAGCGCTCGTCGGGCGAGAGGTCGTACTCCATGCCGCAGTCCCACGACGCGATGGCGACGGCGACCAGCGACACGTCGTCCACGACGACCGTCCACCGCGCTCCGTCCCCGTCCTGCCCGAGCACCAGGCCGTATCCGTCGGCGAGGGGTGCCAGTCCGAGCGCCGCGCAGGCCTCCGGGTAGTCGTCCCCCAGCACGCTGGGGAACTGCGCGGGCGTCAAGAGCACCGCCGTCAGCACATACAGCGCGTCGTCGTCCACGGCGGCGACGGTGGTCTCATCCGTCCCGGCCATCCCAGCCTCCCCATTTGCTACGTCCGTCGGCGCACCTTAGTGCGACTGCTCAGCGGTTGTCACGGCTCCCGGGTGCGCGCGGAGCTGCAGGCGTCCGGCTGGACGGGGCGGAACGGCCGCTCGTCACGGATTGGGCCGGCCGTCCGCCACGCCCTCGCCCCTCTGGTACGAGCAGCCGGCGTCAGACGGCAGGCAGGCCGAGCAGAGTCCGCGCCACCGCCGTGGGCGACTCGTCGCGTTCCCGCGCGAGGGCGATGACCGCCCTGCACGCCAGCTCGTTCACTCCGAACGACAAAGCCTCCGGCGACACCCAGGCCGCGGCCTCGTCGATCCGGTCCTGGTCGTCGTCGGCGCACGCCGACACATAGGCCGCTGCCGCCTCGAACAGGTTGTGCGTGCGCTTCTCCGTACGCCGGTCCTCCTGAGACCCGGCCGCTTCCGGGCGCGAAAGGAACTTGCGGAGTCTGGCTGACATGCCGGACATGCGGGCCACCTTCCCCCTGTGCGAGTGCCATCGCTGATCGCTCACCTGCTGGTAATCAACGTAGAGTTGAAATCCCGGCACCAGAAGAGGCACGGTGCGGTGAACCGGCACGGCACCGCAACCCGGGGTTACCGGCGCAGCCTCGCCGGAGCGCCCTCAGGAGTCTCGTACAGCGAGCGCGAGGAACCGGGCGTCCTCGTCGACGTACAACGTCATACGCCAGCCGGAGCCGGACAGGAGCGGGCCGAGGTTGGCCTCCGCACGCAAGTCGGCCGGTGTGATCTGCCGTCCCTGGCGGGCCGCGAGGGCCGCCCGGCCGATGGGATGGAAGAGAGCCAGCTTCCCGCCGGGCCGTACGACGCGCGCCAACTCCCGCAGATTCTTCCCAGGGTCCTGCAGGTGCGCGACGAGGCCCGCCGCGAAGACGGCGTCGATCGAGGCCGTGCGCAGGGGAAGCGCGGCCACATCGGCCAGCAGAAGCCTTCCCGCACCGTCCCGTCCCGCACGTACCGCGGCCTCCAGCATCGCGGGAGTCAGGTCCGCGCCCAGAACCACTCCGGAGGGTCCCACGGCCTCCCTCAGCGGCGGCAGGGCCCGTCCTGTGCCGCAGCCCGCGTCCAGTACGTGGTCGCCCTTCCGCAGGCCCAGCTCTGCGACCGCCGCAGCGTATGCCGGACCGTCGTCGGGAAACCGGGCGTCCCACTCGGCCGCGCGGGCCGAGAAGAACTCCTGCACGTGTCCGTGGTCGTCGCTCATGCCTCGCATGATCTCGCACCGCCGTGAACCGCGAGGCGGTGTACACGTTCGAGCGTGATGCGATCGTTCAGGTACACCTTGGCGTCATATTCCAGCAGTTTTCGAAATGCGCCCTCTTCGTGCGCTCCGGAGGGGGCTAGCGTCCCGGAGCCATGGGACACCTGGACCACGCCACCTTCGGCTGGCTGACCCCCGTGCTGTCGTACGTGATGGCCTGCATAGGCGCCGCCCTGGGGCTGCGCTGCACGGTCCGCGCGCTGGGTGCCTCGGGGCGGTCGCGCCGCAACTGGCTGCTCACCGCGGCCTCCGCGATCGGTACGGGCATCTGGACCATGCACTTCGTGGCGATGCTCGGCTTCAGTGTCAGCGGCACCGAGATCCGCTACGACGTACCGCTGACCATCCTCAGTCTGATCGTCGCCATGGTCGTCGTCGGCGCGGGTGTCTTCGCCGTCGGCTACGGCCGTGACCGAGGCCGAGCACTGGTCCTCGGCGGCCTCACCACCGGCCTCGGCGTGGCGAGCATGCACTACCTGGGCATGGTCGCCCTGCGGCTGCACGGTGACGTGAACTACGACCCGGTGCTGGTGGGGATCTCCGTCGTGATCGCCGTGGTCGCGGCGACCGCGGCACTCTGGGCGGCACTGAACATCAAGTCGCCCGTCGCGGTCGCCGTCGCCTCCCTGGTCATGGGAGTGGCGGTGAGCAGCATGCACTACACCGGGATGATCGCGGTCAGCGTGCGTGTCTCCCCTTCGGGCGAGGCCCTGCCCGGGGCCACGGCGATGCAGTTCATCTTCCCCCTCGCCGTCGGCCTCGGGTCCTATCTCTTCCTGACATCGGCGTTCGTCGCGCTCTCCCCGACCGCTGGAGAACGCGAGGCCTCCGCATCGGCCCAGCGCCCCGTCGAGAGCGCTGCCCACTAGCGCAGAGGAACGCGACCTGCAGGCGCGCCCCGAACCACTCCGAGCGAGGAGGCCATGCGTACACCCCGTAGGACCCCAGCAGGCGGCTCCCAGCCGCCGCCCCCGACTCCCGCACGGGGCCGCCGCGCGCACGCCGGACCACCGGCCGACGAAGGCTCCGCCCTGGAAGAGCAGGCCGGCGCCGCGCCGGGTGAGATACCCACGCGCGCGGGACGCTGGAGTCCGCGCCCCCGCACCGTACGAGCGAAGATCGTCTGCCTGCTGATGGTGCCCGTTATCTCCTTGCTCGCGCTGTGGGCGTACGCCACCGTCACCACGGCCCAGGACGTCGCACGGCTGCGGCAGTTGCAGCGGGTGGACTCCCAGGTGCGTGCCCCGGTGGCCGCCGCCGTCGCCGCGCTCCAGGTCGAGCGCACAGCCGCCGTACGCCGTGCGACCGACCCCGCAGCCGAGACGGAGAACACCCTCAAGCAGATTGCGGCACGCACCGACCGGGCCGTGGCGAAGCTGCGGCTGGGGGAGCGCAACACCGTCGCCGACAGCCAAGAGCTGCCCTCCGGAGTGGCGCAGCGCCTCGAAACCTTCGTCACCCGGGCCGAGCAACTGCGTTCCCTGCGGACCGCGGTGCTCGAACGGCGGACGGGATGGAAAGAGACGTACGCGCAGTACACGCAGACCATTTCGACGGCCTTCTCGGTGGGCGGTGCGCTCACCGGCATCCAGGACGCCGATCTCGGCTCCGACGCGCGCGTGGTGCTCGAGTTCGCCCGCGCGGGGGAGGCCCTGGCCCAGGAGGACGCCGTGCTTGCCGGCGCCCGGCTCACCGGGACCCTCGACGGAGAGCGGCTGCGACTGTTCAACGGTGCCGTCCACACCCGCCGGTTGCTCACCGAATCCGCTGTCCCCGACCTGCGCGGGCCCGAGCAGGCCGCGTGGGGTGCCCTCGCCGAGGGCAGCGCGTACGCCGAACTGCGCGCTGCCGAGGACAAGGTTCTCGCGAGCCGACACGGCCGCAGGGCCGTCCAGGCCGCGCCCGAGGAGAACTGGAAAGCAGCGCACACGCGCGTGCAGGACGACATGCGGACGATCGAGGCGGGCGCGGGCCATGAGGTCGCGGACCGCGCCGACCCGTTCCGGCGGGGCCTGCTCTCACCGGCTGGTGCCGCGGTCCTCCTCGGCCTGATCGCTGTGGCGGCTTCCCTCGTCATCTCCGTACGTATCGGACGCGGCCTCGTTGTCGAGTTGGTGAGCCTGCGCAACAGCGCACTGGAAATCGCCCGCCGCAAACTCCCACACGCCATGCGCAGACTGCGGGCGGGGGAGGAGATCGACGTCCGTGCCGAGGCTCCTCCCGGCCCGCCCGCGGAGGACGAGGCAGGTCAGGTCGCGGAGGCCCTGGGCACCGTGCACCGCGCCGCCCTGCGCGCCGCGGTCGAACGCGCGGAACTCGCCAGCGGCATCTCCGGAGTCTTCGTCAATCTCGCCCGCCGCAGCCAGGTCCTCGTGCACCGCCAGCTGAACCTGCTGGACAGCATGGAGCGCCGGTCCGAGGACCCGGACGAACTGAGCGACCTGTTCCGGCTCGACCACCTGACCACGCGTATGCGTCGGCATGCGGAGAGCCTGATCATCCTCTCCGGAGCCGCTCCCGGCCGGGCCTGGCGGATGCCGGTGTCGCTCTCGAACGTCGTCCGTGCCGCCGTATCCGAAGTCGAGGACTACGCGCGCGTGGAGGTACGACACCTCCCGGAGACGTCGGTCGTCGGATCCGCGGTCGCCGACCTCACGCACCTCCTTGCCGAAATCGTCGAGAACGCCGCCCAGTTCTCGCCGCCCCACACCAAGGTGCGCATCACTGGCGAGCCGGTCGGCAACGGCTACGCGCTGGAGGTCGAGGACCGGGGCCTCGGCATGGGCAAGGAGGCCCTCGCCGAAGCGAACCGCCGCATCGAGCAGTCCGAGGCTCTCGACCTGTTCGACAGCGACCGGCTCGGGCTCTTCGTGGTGAGCAGGCTCGCCGCCCGGCACGGCATCAAGGTGCACCTGCGGACCTCGCCCTACGGCGGCACCACCGCGGTGGTCCTGCTGCCCACCGCACTGCTGCAGACAACCGCGGCGGAACGCTCCGGTGTTCACCGGGAGCAGACCGGACGGCCCGCGGAACGCGAGTACGCGCGCGTGCCCGCCGCCCCCCAACAGGACTCCGTAGAGCCCCTGAGCGAACGGCCCGCTCTGGTGGCCCCCACGCAGGCGGCCATGCAGGCTTCCGGGGACCGGCCGGGGGCCGACGGGAACGGCCCGCACGACGCCCCACCGCCCGGCGTCACGACCCTGCGGCTGCACCGCCCGGCCGAGGACACCCAGGAATCGGATGGGCTTCCACGGCGCGTACGACAGGCGAGCCTCGCCCCGCAACTGCGTGAGGAGCGCCCCGCCGAACCCACGGCAGGGGCGAACGCGCAGGGTGACGAGGAGCGCACCCCTGAGCTGGTACGGGACCGTATGGCGGCTTACCGCGCCGGCTGGGCCCGCGGCGGCGGTCGCTCGCCCGGCCGCGGCGCGACTCCCGACCCGGCGTCGGGCGGCGATGGCAGTGAAGGAGACCTCGCATGATCCACGATCAGGGTATGGGGACCACTCAGCGGACCGGTGAACTCGACTGGCTGCTGGACGACTTGGTGACGCGCGTCGGTGAGGTACGGCATGCCGTGGTGCTGTCCAACGACGGGCTCGCGATGGGCGCGTCCGGCGACCTCTCGCGCGAGGACGCCGAGCACCTCGCCGCGGTCGCCTCGGGCTTCAACAGCCTGGCCAAGGGCGCGGGCCGGCACTTCGGCGTCGGCGGCGTACGCCAGACCATGGTGGAGATGGACGACGGCTTCCTGTTCGTGGCCGCTGCCGGCGACGGCTCCTGCCTCGCCGTCCTCAGCGCCGTGACGGCCGACATCGGGCTGGTCGCCTACGAGATGGCGCTCCTGGTCAAGCGGGTGGGCGAGCACCTCTCCACGGCGCCGCGGGTCGCCGCGGGACCGGCCGCGTCCGGGTGAGCGAAGGGCGACGGACATGAGTGAGGACAGAGCCGGCCCCTCTGAGCAGCCGGGCAGCCAGTGGTACGACGACGAGGCCGGGCCGCTCGTCCGCCCGTACGCCATGACAGGCGGGCGCACCAAACCCGGAGTCACAGGGGTGCGCTTCGACCTGATCGCACTCGTCACGCTGGACACGGGCGCCCCGGACGTCGGCGACGACACCTCGCTCGGCCCGGAACACCTGGCTCTCATCGACCTCTGCCGGGCGGAGACCCAGTCCGTCGCCGAACTGGCCGCGGGCGCCGACCTGCCCGTCGGCGTGGTCCGGGTGCTCCTCGGAGACCTGCTGGATCTGGGCAGCGTCACCGTCAGCCGCCCGGTGCCACCCGCTCAGCTGCCCGACGAGCGCATCCTGCGCGAGGTCATCGAAGGACTGAGAGCGCTGTGATGACGGACCCGAACCCACACCGGCCGTGGCCGGCACTCCCGAGAGAAGTGATCGATGGTCTCCGAGCAGTCCGACGCCCCGAACGGCGAGACGGCCCCACTGGCCTTGAAGATCCTGGTCGCCGGCGGATTCGGCGTGGGCAAGACCACGCTCGTAGGAGCCGTCAGCGAGATCAGGCCGCTGCGCACCGAGGAACTGCTCAGTGAGGTGGGCCAGTCGGTCGACGACACCGACGGTGTGGACAAGAAGGTGACGACTACCGTCGCCATGGACTTCGGCCGCATCACCATCAGGTCCGGTCTGTCGCTCTATCTGTTCGGCACGCCGGGACAGGACCGGTTCTGGTTCCTGTGGGACGAACTGTCGCAGGGCGCCCTCGGTGCCGTCGTCCTCGCGGACACCCGGCGGCTCGGGGACTGCTTCCCCGCGGTCGACTACTTCGAGCACCGGCGCATCCCGTTCGTCGTGGCCGTCAACTGCTTCGCGGATGCGCGTACTTACGGCGCCCACGAGGTGTCCCGCGCCCTCGACCTCGACCGGGGCACACCTGTGGTGCTCTGCGACGCCCGTGACCGCGACTCGGGGAAGGAGGTGTTGATACGTCTCGTCGAGTACGCCGGGCGGATGCACACCGCCCGGCTGCTCGATTCCGTCGGCTGACGCTGCGGCTCGCTCAGTCCGAGACGGCGGCCTGGGCGAGGACCTTCTCGATGCTCACCCGCACGAGGAGTTCGCCCGGCACGCCGTTGCGGGCGGCGAACTCCTCGGCCCGGTCCTCACCCATGTAACGCGCCCCTATCCGACCGGCCCAGAGCCGGACCTCATCGAGATCCGCCGATATCCGGGCGCGCCCCCACAGGACCACGAAGGCGTACGGGGGCCGGTCGTCGTCCACGCACAGGGCGACCCGACCGTCCCGGGCAAGATTCCGCCCCTTGACGCTGCCCTTCCCGGTGTTGAAGACAAGGTCGTCTCCGTCGAGCACGAACCAGATCGGTGCCACATGCGGACTTCCGTCCGCTCGAACAGTCGACAGCTTGCCGGTGCGGGTGCCGTCCGAGACGAACGCCCGCCATTCCTCATCGGTCATGTTCTGTGCCATGCACCCATCCTGCTTGCCCGGACGGCGGCTGTGGGGAAGGCTGGCTCGTCAGATCCTCAGGCCAGAGGTGACTCACAACACGGGGAGACGGATCATGGAGCCGAACCAGGGACTCGGCTGGTTGCTGGACGACCTGACCGAGCGCGTCGAACACGTACGACATGCGCTGGTGCTGTCCAACGACGGGCTGGTCACGGCGGCCAGTACGGGACTCAGGCGGGAGGACGCCGAACACCTCGCCGCCGTCTCCTCGGGGCTGCACAGCCTGGCCAAGGGCTCGGGTCGGCACTTCGGCGCCGGCCAAGTCCGGCAGACAATGATCGAGTTCGATGACGCGGTCCTGTTCGTCACGGCGGCGGGCACCGGCAGTTGCCTGTGCGTGCTCAGCGCGGCCGAGGCGGACATCGGCCAGGTCGCCTACGAGATGACGCTGCTCGTCAACCGCGTCGGTGAACACCTCGACATCGATGCGCGACAGCCGGAAAACGCACCCGCCATAGACCTCTGACCTGCAAAGACGTTGACCTGCTCCAAGTTATCCACAGGTCAGGCAGGCGGGGCGGCAAACTGGCTACGGTTTTTCCCGAAGCGAGCGCACGCATACGGCGCAAGCGAGGCAAAGGCACGCAAGTGCACGTCGCTGCACGGGGGAGAACCACCATGTCCGGCAACACCATCACGCAGTCCGCCCTGCCCACCACCGCCTCGGCCGCCGCGGCGGTGGTCCGGCCGTCGCTCGCGCTGAGCCGCGCCGCGCGGGAACTGGGCCTCAAGCGAGGCGAGTTCGACCTCGCCGTCCGACTAGGGTGCATCAGGACCGTCCACGACGAAGGGGGCGGAGGCCGTCGCGTGGCCCGCACGGAGATCGACCGGGTGCGTTCCGACACCGGTTTTCCCGAGGCACTGCGCGAGCGCGTCAAAGCCGTGGGTACTGCGGAGGGCGCGGCCCTCATGGGGGTGTCGGCAGCCCGGTTCACGCGGTTCGCACGCCTCGGCCTGATCGCGCCCGTCAAGTGGTATTTGAACCGTTACCGGGCTGTGGTCTGGCTCTATCTGGCCGAGGAACTACGACAGTTCGCCGCGAGCGAGGACAACGCCCCGCTGCTGAGCGGCCGTACACCCGAAGGGCTGCGCGGCCAGTTGGATGCGGGTGTGGATCTGCGGGCCCGCAACTGGCGCGGACGGCACGTGGGTTTTCTGCTGCGGCAGACCGAGGATCCCTGGGCGCGCGCCGCGGCCGTGGCGTCCCTGCTGGATCCCGCGCAGGTCGCGGAGATCATCGAGGACCCGTACGAACGCGCCCATCTGAACCGCTTCCACCCCCAACAGAGGGCCCACGGTGCGCCCGATTCACCCGCCGCCCACGTCGCCGCACGGATCACAACGGCGCAGGACCCGGATGAGATCAGCTGGCTCCGCAGCGACTTGGCGAACGCGATCGAGGAGGCACGACAGGAGCGGCCCGCCCCACGTCCGACACCGAGGGGAGCCGAGACACTGCATGCGCGTCGGGAACCACCGCTGATCGAGGAGCGGCAGAGCGTCGAGCAACCGGAACGCTCCCGCGGCCTCTTCGGATGGCTGCGTCGCAGAAACCCCTGACCCGTCAGGCCTCGAGCTTGCGGAACAGCCCGGCGTTGGAGCCCGACCACTGCCGCCTGGCGTCGGCGAGCGACCGCCGTCAGCCCAGCTTCCTGAACAACCCCTCCTGCACGACGGACACGATCAGCTGTCCATCGAGGTTGTAGATCCGTCCGCGCGCCAGGCCCCGGCCACCCGTGGCGATCGGCGACTCCTGGTCGTACAGGAACCATTCGTCGGCGCGGAACGGCCGGTGGAACCACATGGCGTGGTCGAGAGAGGCCATGTCGAAGCCGCGGGGGCCCCAGAGCGGTTCCACCGGGATGCGGACGGCGTCCAGGAGGGTCATGTCGCTCGCGTACGTGAGCGCGCACGTGTGGATCAGCGGGTCGTCGCCCAGGGGGCCGACGGCGCGCATCCACACGGCGCTGCGCGGCTCGGCGTGCTCGACCTCCTCGGGGGTCCAGCGCATCCGGTCCACGTAGCGGATGTCGAACGGCTGGCGGCGGGCCATGCGCTCCAACGTCTCGGGGAGCTCGCCCAGATGCTCCTTGATCTCCTGTGTGACGGTCGGGAGCGACTCGGGATCCGGGACCTCGCGGGCCGGCGGCAACTGGTGCTCGAAGCCGCCCTCTTCAGGCTTGTGGAAGGAAGCGGTCAGATTGAAGATCGTGCGGCCCTGCTGCACGGCGGTGACGCGGCGCGTGGTGAACGACCGCCCGTCGCGGACCCGTTCGACCTGGTACACGATCGGCACACCCGGCCGGCCCGGGCGCAGGAAGTACGCGTGCAGCGAGTGCACAGGCCGTTCCCCGTCCGTGGTGCGGCCGGCGGCGACGAGGGCCTGGCCCGCGACCTGCCCGCCGAAGACCCGCTGCAGGGACTCCTGCGGGCTGCGTCCACGGAAGATGTTGACCTCGATCTGCTCCAGGTCGAGCAGGTCGACGAGTCGTTCCGCTGGGTTCGTCATGTGTCAGGTTTCTCCTGTGTTCACAGCTGGCCGACGTCGGTGACCTTGACGACGGCACGTCCCTCGGCATCAGAGGCGGCGAGGTCGATCTCCGCGCTGATGCCCCAGTCGTGATCGCCGTTCGGATCGGCGAAGGTCTGCCGGACGCGCCACAGGCCGTTCTGCGGCTCCTCCTCGATGAGCAGCAGCTTGGGGCCGCGTGCGTCGGGGCCGGTGCCGAGGTCGTCGTACTCGTCCCAGTACTTGTCCATGGCCTCGCCCCAGGCATCGGCGTCCCAGCCCGACTCGGCGTCCATCTCGCCGAGTTCCTCGACCTGGTCGAGGGCGGCGAGCTCGACACGGCGGAACATGGCGTTGCGGACGAGGACGCGGAAGGCACGCGCGTTCGCGGTGACCGGCCTGACCTGGTCGGCCTTCTCCTGGGCTTCCTCGGCCGTCATCTCCTCCGGGTTGGCGAGCTGCTCCCACTCGTCGAGGAGGCTGGAGTCGACCTGCCGCACCATCTCGCCGAGCCAGGCGATCAGGTCCTGAAGATCCTCGGACTTGAGGTCGTCCGGGACGGTGTGATCAAGCGCTTTGTAGGCACTGGCGAGATAGCGCAGCACGATGCCCTCGGTGCGGGCGAGTTCGTAGAAGGAGACGAACTCCGTGAAGGACAGGGCCCGTTCGTACATGTCGCGGATGACGGACTTCGGTGACAGCGGATGGTCGCCGACCCACGGGTGGCTCTTGCGGTAGGTGTTGTACGCGTGGAAGAGGAGTTCCTCCAGCGGCTTCGGGTACGTCACGTCCTGGAGCCGCTCCATCCGCTCCTCGTACTCGACGCCGTCCGACTTCATCGCCGCCACGGCCTCGCCACGGGCCTTGTTCTGCTGGGCGGCGAGGATCTGCCGGGGGTCGTCCAGGGTCGATTCGACGACGGAGACCATGTCCAGCGCGTAGGAAGGGGACTCCGGTTCCAGGAGCTCGAACGCGGCGAGGGCGAAGGTGGACAGCGGCTGGTTGAGCGCGAAGTCCTGCTGCAGATCGACCGTCAGGCGCACGATGCGGCCCTGGGAGTCCGGCTCGTCGAGCTTCTCGACGATGCCGCCGTCCAGGAGCGAACGGTAGATGGCGATCGCGCGCCGGATGTGCCGCAACTGCTGCTTGCGCGGCTCGTGGTTGTCCTCCAGAAGATTGCGCATCGCGTCGAAGGCGTTTCCGGGCCGGGCGATCACCGACAGGAGCATCGTGTGCGTGACCCGGAAGCGGGAGGTGAGCGGCTCCGGATCGGAGGCGATGAGCTTCTCGAAGGTGTTCTCCGTCCAGCCGACGAACCCCTCGGGAGCCTTCTTGCGGACCACCTTGCGACGCTTCTTCGGATCGTCGCCGGCCTTGGCGAGCGCCTTCTCGTTCTCGACGACGTGTTCGGGAGCCTGGGCGACGACGAAGCCCGCCGTGTCGAAGCCCGCCCGGCCGGCACGGCCCGCGATCTGGTGGAACTCACGCGCACGAAGCGTCCGCACACGGTTGCCGTCGTACTTCGCCAGCGCTGTGAACAGCACCGTGCGGATGGGGACGTTGACGCCGACACCGAGGGTGTCGGTGCCACAGATGACTTTCAGAAGACCGGCCTGCGCCAGCTTCTCCACCAGTCGCCGGTACTTGGGCAGCATGCCGGCGTGATGCACACCGATGCCATGCCGCACGTAACGGGAGAGATTGCGGCCGAACTTGGTGGTGAAGCGGAAGTTCCCGATCAGCTCGGCGATCTGGTCCTTCTCCGCACGCGTGCACATGTTGATGCTCATCAGCGCCTGGGCCCGCTCCACCGCCTGGGCCTGCGTGAAGTGCACGATGTAGACGGGGGCCTGCTTGGTCTCGAGGAGCTCGGTGAGCGTCTCCGTGAGCGGCGTGAGCCGGTACTCGTAGGACAGGGGCACGGGCCTCGTCGCCGAGCGGACGACCGCGGTGGGGCGGCCGGTCCGACGGGTGAGGTCCTTCTCGAACATCGAGACATCGCCGAGCGTGGCCGACATCAGGATGAACTGGGCCTGCGGCAGTTCGAGGATCGGGATCTGCCAGGCCCAGCCGCGGTCGCCCTCGGCGTAGAAGTGGAACTCGTCCATGACGACCTGGCCGACATCGGCCCGTTTGCCGTCGCGCAGCGCGATGGACGCCAGGACCTCGGCTGTGCAGCAGATGACGGGGGCGTCGGCGTTCACGGAGGCGTCGCCGGTCAGCATGCCGACGTTCTCGGTGCCGAAGAGCTTGCAGAGCTCGAAGAACTTCTCCGAGACGAGCGCCTTGATCGGCGCCGTGTAGAAGGTGACCTCGTCACGGGCGAGCGCCGCGAAGTGCGCACCGGCGGCGATCAGGCTCTTGCCCGATCCGGTGGGTGTCGACACGATCACGTTCGCACCCGACACCACCTCGATCAGCGCCTCCTCCTGGTGCGGGTAGAGCGCGATACCGCGTTCCCCGGTCCACGACTCGAAGGCTTCGTAGAGTGCGTCGGGATCTGCGGTCTGCGGTAGCTGATCGATAAGGGTCACGTCCCCATCTTGCCTGTGATCCCCGGCAATGAGGGAATCGGTTGCCGACCGGAAGATCACGAACGCTACGCTGTGGCGCCGACGAGGCATCAGCGCACATGGACAACTGGGCGCGAGTACATCGAGTACATGAGGAAATGGGGCGGGGCTCGGCCATGATGGGACCAGCACACTCACTTTCGGGGGCCGCGGCCTGGCTGGGCGTCGGAGCCGCGGCGGCCGCCGCCGGGCACACGATGCCCTGGCCGGTCCTCCTGGTCGGCGCACTGATCTGCGCCGGCGCCGCGCTCGCCCCGGACCTCGACCACAAGGCGGCCACCATCTCGCGGGCCTTCGGGCCCCTCTCACGGGGCCTGTGCGAGATCGTCGACAAACTCTCGTACGCCGTCTACAAGGGGACGAAGAAGCAGGGCGATCCACGTCGTTCGGGCGGGCACCGCACCCTGACGCACACCTGGCTGTGGGCGGCGTTGATCGGCGCGGGCACCTCCGTCATCGCGATCACAGGGGAGCGCTGGGCGGTCCTGGCGATCCTCTTCGTGCACATAGTGCTCGCCATCGAGGGGCTGTTGTGGCGGGCGACGCGTGGCTCCAGCGCCGACGTCCTGGTCTGGCTGCTGGCCGCGACCAGCGCCTGGATCCTCGCGGGAGTCCTGGACAAGCCGGGCAACGGCTCCGACTGGCTGTTCACGGCGCCGGGTCAGGAGTACCTGTGGCTGGGGCTGCCGGTCGTCCTCGGCGCGCTGGTGCACGACATCGGGGACGCGCTGACCGTGTCAGGCTGCCCGATCCTGTGGCCGATACCCATAGGCCGCAAGCGCTGGTACCCGGTGGGGCCGCCCAAGCCGATGCGGTTCCGAGCAGGCAGCTGGGTCGAGCTGAAGGTGCTGATGCCGGCCTTCATGCTGCTCGGCGGAGTCGGCTGCGCGGCGGCGCTCAACGTCATCTGAGCGACTCACGCCGCGTCGTCCCCGCCCGGGGCCGGGGCCCCGCCGCCGTACCGCTTCTCGAAGCGGGCGATCCGTCCCTCCGTGTCCACGGGGCGTGCCTTGCCGGTGTAGAAGGGGTGACTCTCCGAGGAGATCTCCACATCGACGACGGGGTACGTCCGGCCGTCGTCCCAGTCGATCGTCTGGTCGCTGTTCGCGGTTGACCGGGTGAGGAAGGCGTAGCCGGCGGCACGGTCGCGGAAGACGACCGGGTGGTAGTCGGGCTGCTTGTCCTGCATATGTGCTCCTCGCATGGGGAGTCGGTGCGCGGGCAGGGGCCCGGGACTTTGGATCAGCCGTACTGGGCGTCCTCGTCCACGATGTGCATGGCGGCCTCCTCCGCCGATGCGGCGGCGCCGTCGATGCCCACATCCGTGGCGATCAGCCTGCTCTCCTCGTCCTCGTGCGCACCTTCGTCCGGAGCCACGAGACGTCCGGAGCGGATAGTGCCCACCTCGTTGTCGAGGGCCTCGCCGTCCGAGTCCTGGCTGTCGCCGATACCGTCTCCGTCGAGAGGCGCCACCTCTGGCAGTTCTTCCGCGAGGCGTTCGTCCAGCGTCTCGCCGCGAAGCCGTTCGGCCGCGGTCACGTCCCTGCGCTCCACGGCCCACGGCCGCTCCGGCGGCGACCAGCCCCGGTCCAGGGGGCTGCTCACACCGTCTGATTCCAGGGTGTCCTCGGCGTCGAGGAGCCCCGAGTCGTCCTGCACCTCGGATTCGTCGGGCTGGTAGACGTCGTCTCCCCATCCGCCGGCGCTGTCCACGGGTACCTCCAGGTGATGCGGGCCGACCCGCTGCCACCGCGTTCGGCGGCAGGCGCGCGGGCCGCTGGGCTCAGGCCTCGCTCATACGGAACCGGGTGGTGCCTGTGCGCTTCCCGAGCCCGTGCCGATATCCAGACTTCCACCCCTTGTCGACACACCGCAACGCCACGGAGCCGACCACCGGCCGGGCCCGCCCGCACACGAGGGCACGAGCCCTTGCCCGGCCACCGGTACGGCTGGTGCCCGGCCCGCCCGAAGACAGGCGGACCGGGCACCGGAGAAGCGCCGCCTCACCCGTGCCAGGACCGCCACAGCGCGGCGTACGCGCCATCGGCAGCGACCAACTGGTCGTGGCTGCCGAGTTCGCTGATGCGGCCGTTCTCGACGACGGCGATGACGTCGGCGTCATGCGCGGTGTGCAGCCGGTGGGCGATGGCGACCACGGTGCGGCCGTCGAGGACGCGAGCCAGTGAACGTTCCAGGTGGCGGGCGGCGCGCGGGTCGAGGAGCGAGGTGGCCTCGTCCAGGACCAGCGTGTGCGGATCGGCGAGCACCAGCCGGGCCAGCGCGATCTGCTGGGCCTGGGCCGGGGTGAGGCCAAGCCCGCCCGAGCCGACCTCGGTGTCCAGACCGTCGTCCAGGGCCCGCGCCCAGTCATCGGCGTCGACCGCGCCGAGGGCTGCCCACAGCTCGGCGTCATCGGCATCCATGGAGGTCCCCCCGCTCGAGCGAAGCCGAGAGTGGGGGAGGGCGAGCAGCAGGTTGTCGCGCAGGGACCCCACGAAGACGTGGTGTTCCTGGTTGACCAGCGCCACATGGGAGCGGACGCGTTCGGCGGACATCCCCGACAGCTCGGTGCCGCCCAGGGTGATGTGGCCGACGCGGGGCGCATAGATGCCGGCGAGCAGCCTGCCCAGCGTGGACTTGCCCGCGCCGGACGGGCCGACCAGGGCCAGCCGGGTGCCCGGCGCGACCTCCAGGGAGACGTTGCGCAGGACGTCGACGCCTTCTCGGTAGCCGAAGTGGACGCGGTCCGCGCGCACCTCGCGCCCGTCCGGGTCCAGTGACCCGTCACCGGCGTCCGGCTCGATGTCGCGGACGCCGACCAGCCGGGCCAGCGAGACATGCGCCACCTGCAGTTCGTCGTACCAGCGCAGGATCAGGCCCACCGGGTCGACGAGCATCTGTGCGATGAGCGCGCCCGTCGTCAGCTGGCCGACGCCGATCCAGCCCTGGAGGACGAAGAACCCGCCGATCATCAGGACCGAACCGAGGACCGTGACATGCGTGATGTTGATGACCGGGAAGAGCACCGAGCGCAGCCACAGGGTGTACCGCTCCCAGGCGGTCCACTCCTTGACCCGTCGGTCCGACAGCTCGATGCGGCGCTCGCCCAGGCGATGGGCCTCGACGGTGCGCCCGGCATCCACGGTCTCGGCGAGGACGGCGGCCACGGCCGCGTACCCGGCGGCCTCCGAGCGGTAGGCCGACGGCGCGCGTTTGAAGTACCAGCGGCAGCCGGCCACAAGGAGCGGGACGGCGACCAGCACGGCGGGGGCGAGCGGCGGCGCGGTCACGGCGAGCCCGCCGAGCAGCAGCACCACCCACACCACACCGATGGCCAGTTGGGGTACGGCCTCGCGCATGGCGTTGGCGAGCCGGTCGATGTCCGTCGTGATCCGCGACAGCAGGTCGCCCGTCCCGGCCCGCTCCAGGACACCCGGCGGCAGCCCCACCGACCGTACGAGGAAGTCCTCGCGCAGGTCGGCCAGCATGCGCTCGCCGAGCATGGCGCCACGCAGCCGCACCTGGCGTACGAAGACGGCCTGGACGACCAGCGCGAGGACGAAGATCGCGGCGGTGCGTTCCAGATGCAGTTCGCGCGCCGCGTCGGCGCTGTCGGAGACGCGCTCGACGAGGGAGCCCAGCAGGTAGGGGCCCACCATCGAGGCGACGACGGCGACCGTGTTGACGGTGATGAGCAGCAGGAAGGCCCGGCGGTGCCGCTGGAACAGTTCGGTCACGTAGGCGCGTACGGTCGCGGGGGCGCCGACGGGCAGGGTGTTCGCCGTCGTCGGGGCAGCCGGGTCGTAGGCCGGTGGCGCCACGCCGATCATGCGGTCTCCTCGATTTCTTCGAGTGCTTCCAGGCGGTCCATGTCGACTACGGCGGCCTCGTCGTCCGTCTCACGGGTCACCACGGCGCGGTACCGGGATTCGCTGTGCACCAGTTCGCGGTGCAGGCCGACCGCGGCGACCTCGCCCTCATGGACGAGCAAGACCCGGTCCGCGTGATCCAGGAGCAGCGGGGACGAGGTGAAGACCACCGTCGTACGCCCCTGTCGCAGCGACCTGACGCCGTCGGCGATCCGCGCTTCGGTGTGCGAGTCGACGGCGGACGTCGGCTCGTCCAGGACGAGCACCTCCGGGTCCGTGACCAGGGACCGTGCCAGCGCGAGGCGCTGGCGCTGGCCGCCCGACAGCGAGCGCCCGCGTTCGGTGATCCGGACGTCCATCGGGTCCTCGGCGTCCAGCGATCCCTGGGCGAGCGCGTCCAGGACGTCACCGCACTGCGCGGCGGCCAGCGCGTCCTCGGCACTGACGCCGCCCGAGGCGGGCACGTCGAGCAGTTCGCGAAGGCTTCCGGACAGCAGTACCGGGTCCTTGTCCTGGACGAGGACAGCCGTGCGGGCGGAGTCGAGCGGCAGCTCGTCCAGCGGTACGCCACCGAGGAGCGCGGACGGCAGTTCCGAGGAGTCCGCGGCGTGCCCGCCGAGCCGCTCGGCCAGCACCCCCGCCGCGTCCGGGTCACCGCACACCACGGCGGTGAGCACTCCGGCCGGAGCGAGCAGTCCGGTCGCCGGGTCGTACAGATCCCCGGCGGGCGCGACCGCCTCGCGCGAGCCGTTGCTGTCCATGGCCCGCTTCAGCGCCAGCACTCGGGCCGCACGTTTCGCGGACGGCCGGGAGAAGGAGTACGCCATCGCGATCTCCACGAAGTGGTGCAGGGGATACGACATGATCATGACGGCGCTGTACACAGTGACCATCTCGCCCACGGTGATCCGGCCCTCGCGGGTCAGGTTCACGCCGTGCCAGACGACCGCGATCAGCAGCAGACCTGGCAGCAACACCTGGACCGCGGCGATCAGCGACCACATCCTGGCGCTTCGGACCGCGGCGTGGCGTACCTCCTGCGAGGCCCTGCGGTACCGGTCCAGGAACAGCTCCTCGCCGCCGATGCCGCGCAGCACGCGCAGACCCGCGACCGTGTCCGAGGCCAGCTCGGTGGCGCGGCCCGCCTTCTCACGCTGGAAGTCGGCACGTCTGGTGGCGCGTGGCAGCAGTGGCAGCACCGCGAGTGCCAGAACGGGCACGCCCACGGCGACGACGATCCCGAGCGCGGGCTCGTACACGACCAGGGCGACGCAGACGAGGACGATGGTCAGGGCGGCCGCGGTGAACCGCGACACGGCCTCCACGAACCAGCCGATCTTCTCCACGTCGCCCGTGGATACGGCGACCACCTCACCGGCCGCCACGCGCCGCGTCAGCGCGGAGCCCAACTGGGCGGTCCTGCGGGCCAGTAGCTGCTGGACGCGGGCCGCCGCGGTGATCCAGTTGGTGACCGCGGCCCGGTGCAGCATGGTGTCGCCCACCGCGATACCGAGCCCGCACAGCGCGATCAGGCCACCCGCCAGGGCCAGCCGTGCGCCGGAGCGGTCCACGACGGCCTGGATGGCGAAACCGACACAGAAGGGCAGCCCGCATACGGAGAGGAAGTGCAGCAGTCCCCAAGCCAGGGACTTCAGCTGTCCGCCGAGTTGATTCCGGCCGAGCCACACCAGGAATCGGGGACCCGAGCGGGCGTCGGGCACACCCGGGTCGGGATACGGAAGGTCTTGAATCTGCATGACGTCCCAGGGGGCTCGTAGAACGGGGTGGGGGGAGGCAACAAACCGTGCAAGGTTCGCGTCACAGCGTGTCCGCAGGCAAACGGTTTTCCGCCGCCCGGCAAAGATTCGGCCCTGACCGTCCGCATATGGCCGGGATACCCCGGTGTCGGGCGCAAGAGTCCGGAACACGGTGCGACGATGGATCGCATGCGATTCGGCGGTGCGATGCGTACGACAGTTGCGGCCGCGGCCTGTGGTGCCGTTCTCATGGCCCTGACCGCCTGCGGCGGTTCGGACGGCGAGAGCGGAGCGAAGTCGAGCGACCGGCCGCGGCAGGCGCAGGCGCGCACCGTCGACCTCAAGCGCATTCCCGACGTCGGGGACAGGCTGCGGAAGCAGATTCCGGCCAACTCCCGTCAGGTCGTGGCGGTCTACGGCGAGGGCAAGGACTCGGCGGACTCCAGGATCGCTCTCTACACCAAGTCCGGTGCCACCTGGGACCAGACGCGCAGCTGGCAGGGACACAACGGCAAGAAGGGCTGGACCACCGACCACCGCGAGGGCGACAACCGCAGCCCCGTCGGCGTGTTCACCCTCAGCGACGCGGGCGGCGTCCTCCCCGACCCGGGCGCGGGGCTCCCGTACACCCGGTCCGCGGGCTTCCAGGCCCCGCGCTACTGGGCCAAGTCGCACTGGCACGACTTCGATTACGTCATCGCCATCGATTACAACCGCGTCAAGGGCACCTCGCCCAACGACCCGACCCGCCCCCAGGGCCAGTCCAAGGGCGGCAGCATCTGGCTGCACATGGACCACGGCAGCGGTACGTCGGCCTGTGTGAGCCTGTCCAAGTCGGGCATGGAGTACCTGCTGCGCACCCTCGACCCGGCCAAGCACCCCGTCGTGGTGATGGGCGACAAGGCGAACCTCAAGGCCTGACAAGCCCTTCGTCGACTTCCCCGTCGGCACGGCCCCACCAGCTCACCAGCCACAAGTTCAAGCTTTCGTCCAAGCCCTCAGTAGTAGTGCCGGAGCGAGGGCCACAGCCCTGACCACGGCTGGGTCGTTCCCGAGCAGAGGACGATCGCCGCGTCCTGCTCCTCGTTCTCCACGCCGTGCCCGTTGTCGACCTGGGCGACCTGACGGCAGCCGGTGAAGTACCGCTCGATGTCGCGCGCGTCCTCCTGCCGGACGAGGAGCACAGGTCCGTCGGACGAGTCCGGCGGAGGACCCCAGTCGGCGTAGCTCATATGGCCGGAATAGGGCTTGGGCAGCCCGCGTGCGGCCCCGTAGCGGTCGAGGGCACCCGCCTCGCCGTAGTTCTGCGTGAAAATCACGGCGCGCGCCTGCTCACGCGCGGGTATCTCGGACCACCCTTCACTCGCCGCGTCGGCCAGCGCGGGCCAACCGACCTGTTCTCCCTGCTCCTTGTTGAGCGCCATGGGTACGGCGAGCGCGCTCTGCGGCAGCACGGGCAGCGTCACCATCGCGTTGATCGGTGCGCTCAGCACGACGGCGACCACGGGCCACGTACGGCCATGCCGACGCGTCCAGGCGAGGGCAGGCTCGCAGCCCGCCGCCAGCAGCACGATCAGCAGCGGCACGGCGTAATACCCCTTGCCGCCCAGCCCGAGGACAAGCACACACAGCAGCGGATACGCCACGGCCGTCGCCCGCGCCCAGCGCAGCGCCGGATCACGCCACAGCCGCAGCCAGCCCGCGATCCAGACGGGCACGAACAGCGGTGAGAGATAGATGAGTTGCTGGGGAACGAACAGGATCCGGTTCTCGGTCCCGTCGTCCGAGCTGATCCCCTCCGCGACGGTCCACTGCGGCCAGTCGTGGCCGGCCTGCCACCACAGGTTGGGCGCCGCCACCGCCAAGGCGACAGCGGCCCCGGCGAGCAGCCACGGACTGCGCAACACCCGCCGCGGCCCCACGGCGAACACAGCCGCGAGCAGCACCACGACCAGCAGCGCCACGAGGTACTTGTTCAGCAGACCGACCCCGACGCACAGACCGACCGGCAGCCACCACCGCCCGTCCCCGGTACGCAGCAGCCGCAGCACCAGCCAGCAGATCACCAGCCACACCAGCAGATCGAAGGTGGCAGTCGACACCATGTGCCCGACCGCCAGCGGCTGCCCGCCCAGACCCGCGAGCCCCGCGGCGAGCACTTGCGCCCCCCGGTCGGCGCCCAACTCCCTTGCAACGAGGGCGACCACGAAGACGACGGCGACGAGAGCAAGCGTCGCCGCGACCCGCAGCGCGACCGTCGAGTCCCCGAACAGCGCGGTGGCCGCCCGCGCGATGAGAGGAGTCAGCGGCGGCTGGTCGACGTACCCCCACGCCAAGTGATCGCCGGCCGCGAGGAAGTACAACTCGTCCCGGTGGTAGCCGTACCGGCCGGACAGCGCGGTCAGTACGGCGGCGAAACCGACTGCCAGAGAGGCGACCGGGATGGTGGCGAAACGAGGCAACTCGTGCGGTGCTTCATCGTCCCGTTCCCGATCCATAGCGCCCCCTCGCCAACCGGTCGCACCACCGTACTGACAGGGCAGAAACCCGTCGAGAGCACCGTCATACCCCGAGGGCTCATTGCGGGCAGCGTCAACTCCCCGTAGAACACCGGCCATGAGAAGACGGATCATCATGTCCATGCTCGTCGGAGTGACCCTCGCGGCGAGCACCCTCCTCGGCGCGCCCCCAGCCCCGGCTGCGCCATCCCCCACCTTCGCCGCCGATGCCGCCGCCCCGCCCGCCGAGTTCGGCACCGACTGGCACGACCCCCTGACTGCCGCCCCGCCCGTCCCCAGGCCCGACGCGGAGTCCTGCGAAGTGACGATCGCCGAAGCGCAGTTCCGCGACTTCACCCCGTACAAGGGCACGTACGCACCCCCGAGCGACTGTGGCGACCGATGGAGCAAGGTCGTGCTGCGGCTCGACGGCAAGGTGAAGGGACGGCAGTTCGACCGGCTCGGCCATCTGCACATCGGTGGAGTCGAGGTCTTCCGTACGTCCACCCCGCAGCCCTCGCCGGACGGCATCGAGTGGTCGGTGGAGAAGGACGTCACGCGCTACAGCGACACGTTCCGGCAGAGCCAGGACGTCGAGATGCTCATCGGGAACGTCGTCGACGACACGTACACGGGCATCATCGACGTCAAGGTGACGCTGACCTTCTACGAGGGCAGGCCCGCGGCCACCACCCCCGACCGCGTCCTCACCCTCCAGGACGGCACCCTCACCACGCCCCGCAACAGCGAACGCATCGTCGCCGAGGTCTATGCCACGGGATCGGGCGGCGGCTGCGAGGAGTACTGGTATCTGACGGTGCCCGATGCCGCGCCGTACTCCTGCAAGGCGGACGACGGCCCCTACCGCGAGGTGCAGATCAAGGTCGACGGCCAACTGGCGGGCATCGCCACGCCGTTCCCGACCGTGTGGACCGGCGGCTGGTCCAATCCCTTCCTCTGGTACGTGATCCCGGGGCCCCGCGCCTTCGACATCAAGCCCATCGAATACGACCTGACGCCCTTCGCGGGGCTGCTCAACGACGGCCGTCCGCACCGGATCGAGGTCTCCGTCGTCGGCGTTCCGGAGGGGCAGACCGGCTGGAGCAGCCCGGTGAACGTCCTCGTCCAGCAGGATGCCCACAGCAAGCAGGTG
Source organism: Streptomyces sp. NPDC006365 (assembly GCF_042870755.1). Taxonomy (NCBI): domain Bacteria; kingdom Bacillati; phylum Actinomycetota; class Actinomycetes; order Kitasatosporales; family Streptomycetaceae; genus Streptomyces; species Streptomyces sp. NPDC006365. The sequence goes on along the minus strand of NZ_JBIAHS010000003.1, from coordinate 642,209 downwards.
ACCGGAGGGCTGACCGCACACAAGTCGGGTGATCTCGCCAACTCCTCGACGTACACACCTGGTTCGGAGCGCCGGCTGGCCACCGAGGCCGGCCACCGGCTGACCGTGTCGGGGTACGTCGACACCTCGCACGGCCGCGTCGAGACCACCGTCAAGCGATCGCTCGACCATGCCTCCGTACACCGCTGGACCGACGGTGAGAACACCGACGCCCTGAAGGCGACCTGGACCGACGACGAGACGGTCACCGTCGACGGTCGCGGACCGGCCGAGTCGACCCGCACGCAGCGCACTTACACGATGGACGGCACCACGACCCTCGGCGCCGGGGACCGGCTGCGGACCGTCATGTCGCTGGGGGACCGGGCTGCCGTCGTGGAGACCCGTGGCGGCCGACGCACCGCGTGGTCACGGCTCGACGACAGCTATGCGGGCGACGCGACGTATACGGCGAATGTGCCGCGTGACCAGCGGCACGCGGTCGGCACGACGAGCGAGCGCTACCGGCGGTGGGGGTCCCCCCGCTCGAGCGAAGCCGAGAGTGGGGGAGGGGCGGGCGGATGCTACGACCGTAGCGTGATCACCGTGCAGGGGACGCTCACCGAGGATCGCGAGCGCTGCTGAGGCGAGGCGTGTGTGACGTGTCACACAGCTCCATTGTTTACATGTACGTGACATGAGCGTTGTCGACGGTAGTAAACGCCCCCGATAGTGATCTGCGCGGAAGCGCTTTTCCGCATGCCAGAAGTCCCGTTCGGAGGAGTGCCCCCGTGCCGCCGTCTGTACCGTCCCCAACGCGACGCGTCGCACGCATATTGCGTACCTCATTGTTCGCGCAGGTCGCCGTCGCCCTTGTGCTCGGAATCGTCGTCGGAAGGTTGTGGCCGGACACGGCCACAACCTTCCAGCCGCTCGGCGACGGTTTCATCCGGCTCATCAAAACGGTGATCTCGCCGCTCGCGTTCTGCGTGGTCGTAGTCGGTATCGCCAAAGCCGGCAACCTCAAGGCCTTCGGGCGGATCGGGCTCAAGGCCCTGATCTGGTTCGAGGTCGCGTCCACGGCCGCTCTGCTCATCGGGCTGATCGCCGCCAATGTGGTCAGCCCCGGCTCCGGCATGAACGTCGACCCCTCGCAGCTCGACACCTCGGCGGTCGACGACAAGACCGCCGGCGGTTCACTGCCGTCGACCACCGAGTTCATCCTGGAAGCGCTGCCGCAGAGCGCGATCGGCGCGTTCGCCGAGAACTCGCTGCTCCAGGTGCTGGTGCTGGCCTGCCTGGTCGGCGCCGCCCTGCTCCACCTCGGCCACACCAAGGTGCCCAAGATCCTCCCGGCCATCGAGCAGGCCCAGGAGGTCATCTTCGCCATCGTCGGCTTCGTCATGAAGCTGGCACCGCTCGCCGTGTTCGGCGCGATGGTCCACCTGGTGGGGGAGTACGGCCTCGGGGTGATGAAGACCTACGGCAAACTCATCATCCTCTGCTACGCCGTTGCCGCGATCTTCCTCGTGCTGCTCGGCGTCGCGCTGAAGTTGGTCACCGGGCTCAGTCTGTGGAAGTTCGTGCGCTACACGCGCGAGGAGATGCTGCTCGCGCTCGGCACCGCCTCCAGCGAATCCGTCCTGCCGCGGATGATGCAGAAGCTGCGCCAGGCGGGCGCCCGCGACGACGCCGTGGGCCTGGTGCTGCCCACCGGCTACTCGTTCAACCTCGACGGCGCCTCCATCTACCTCTCCATCGGCACGCTGTTCATCGCGCAGGCCGTCGGCGTGGACCTCAGCCTGAGCCAGCAGATCACCGTGGTCCTGGTCCTCATGCTGACCAGCAAGGGCATGGCCGGCATCCCCGGTTCGGCCTTCCTCGCCCTTTCGGCCACCGCGTCCTCGCTCGGTGCCATCCCCGCCGGAGCCGTGGCCCTGCTGCTCGGCGTCGACCGCATCATGGACTCGATGCGCGTCGTCACCAACCTGCTCGGCAACTGCGTCGCCGTGTTCGCGGTGTCGAAGTGGGAGGGCGCACTCGACACGGATCGGGCCAAGAAGATGCTCGACGGTGAGATCGCGTTCGTGGAGGAAGACGAGGCCGACGAGGGCAAGCCGAAGACGGAGGTACCCGCTTCGGAGGGCACGTCGCAGACGGGGGAGCCCTCCTCTGAGGGCGCGGTTCCCGAGGGCGCCGCCGTGGAGAGTACCGCTCCCGAGGGCGCCGAGGTCAAGACACCGGCCAAGTAGCCAGCGGGCTACGTGAGTTGAGAGAGCGGAGCCCGGCGTTCACCGCACGCCGGGCCCCGCTCTGTTCAGTCCTCCACTGGGGGCATCCCGTCGACCAGTGTGTCCAGCAACCCGCCCAGCACCTTGCGCTGTTCGTCCGTCAGCGGGGCGAGGATGTCCTCCGCCGCGGCCCGGCGCGCGCCGCGCAGCTCGCGCAGTGCCCGGCGCCCGTCGTCCGTGAGCTCGATCCGTATCACCCGGCGATTGGTCGGGTCGGGTACCCGACGCACCTTGCCGCTGGCCTCCAGACCGTCGACCAGCGTCGTCACGGCCCGGGGCACCACCTCCAGACGCTCGGCCAGATCGGTCATGCGCGGTGGCGAAGCGTAGGGCGCGAGGGTGCGCAACAGCCGTGACTGGGCCGGAGTGATACCGAGCCCGCGCTGCTGAAGATGACGCTTCTGGATGCGGTGCACACGACGGGTCAACCGCAGCAGCTGCTCGGCGAGCACGCCGTCGGCGTCGGGGGTGTTCATGCGGGAACAATATCAGGACGTAGTGCATTGTGAGTATAGGTAACAATGAGCTATGCTCCCTCAGTCAATCTTCGTCCCACATCCCGTAGGAGCCCATGCCTCCCGACCAACTCACCTGGACACCGCCGCCCGCCGAGCCCGGACAGCCGCGGCAGGTGCGCCGCATCCTGAAGCTTTTCCATCCCTACCGCGGCCGGCTCGCCGTCGTCGGCCTGCTCGTCGGCGCCGCGTCGCTGGTCTCGGTCGCCACGCCCTTCCTGCTCAAGGAGATCCTCGACACCGCGATCCCGCAGGGCCGCACCGGTTTGCTGAGCCTGCTCGCGCTCGGGATGATCCTCAGCGCCGTACTCACCAGCGTCTTCGGCGTCCTGCAGACCCTCATCTCCACGACGGTCGGGCAGCGCGTCATGCACGACCTGCGCACCGCCGTCTACGACCGGCTGCAGCGCATGTCGCTCGCCTTCTTCACCAGAACGCGCACGGGCGAGGTCCAGTCGCGTATCGCGAACGACATCGGCGGCATGCAGGCCACGGTCACCTCGACGGCCACCTCACTGGTCTCCAATCTCACCAGCGTCATCGCCACGATCGTCGCGATGGTCGCCCTGGACTGGCGGCTGACCGTCGTCTCGCTGCTTCTGCTGCCCCTGTTCGTATGGATCAGCCGCAGAGTCGGCAACGAACGCAAGAAGATCACCACCCAGCGGCAGAAGCAGATGGCCGTGATGGCCGCCACCGTCACCGAATCGCTCTCCGTCGGCGGCATCCTGCTCGGCCGCACCATGGGCCGTTCCGACTCGCTCACCCGGTCCTTCGCGGACGAGTCCGAGGGTCTCGTCGACCTCGAAGTGCGGTCGAACATGGCGGGACGCTGGCGCATGGCCGTCATCTCGATCGTCATGGCCGCCATGCCCGCCGTCATCTACTGGACCGCGGGCCTGGCGTTCCAGTTCGGCGGACCCGCCGTCTCCATCGGCACGCTCGTCGCCTTCGTCTCGCTGCAGCAGGGCCTGTTCCGGCCGACCGTCAGCCTGCTGTCCACCGGTGTGCAGATCCAGACCTCGCTCGCCCTGTTCCAGCGCATCTTCGAGTACCTCGACCTGCCCATCGACATCACCGAGCCCGAGCGCCCGGTCCGCCTCGACCAGGTCAAGGGCGAAGTGCGCTTCGAGGACGTCGAGTTCCGTTACGACGACAAGAGCAGTCCGATACTCGACGGCATCGACATCACCGTCCCCGCGGGCGGCAGCCTCGCCGTCGTCGGCACCACCGGCGCCGGAAAGTCCACGCTCAGCTATCTCGTGCCACGGCTGTACGACGTCACCGGCGGCCGCGTCACACTCGACGGGGTCGACGTCCGGGACCTGGACTTCGACACCCTCGCGCGCGCGGTCGGCGTCGTCTCCCAGGAGACATACCTCTTCCACGCCTCCGTCGCCGACAACCTGCGCTTCGCCAAGCCGGACGCCACCGACGAGGAACTGCATGCCGCCGCGAAGGCCGCCCAGATCCACGACCACATCGCGTCCCTGCCAGAGGGGTACGACACGATGGTGGGCGAGCGGGGACACCGCTTCTCCGGTGGCGAGAAGCAGCGCCTCGCCATCGCCCGCACCATCCTGCGCGACCCGCCCGTACTGATCCTCGACGAGGCGACCAGCGCCCTGGACACCCGGACCGAGCGTGCCGTGCAGGAGGCCATCGACGCCCTCTCGGCCAACCGGACCACGCTCACCATCGCGCACCGGCTGTCCACCATTCGGGGCGCCGACCAGATCGTGGTCCTGGACGCCGGACGCGCGGTCGAGCGCGGCACGCACGAGGAGCTGCTGGAGCACGAGGGCCGTTACGCCGCACTGGTGCGGCGGGACGCCCAACTGGAGCCAACAAGATGAAGATATGCCGGGTTTATGTCCTTATGCGGGTTAGCGTGCCCGCATGCAGACCCACACTCCGCCACGGAGAACGATTCGACTGACGCGCCGAGGCCGGATCGCTCTCATCGCGACCGGAGCCGTCATGGCGGCCACCGCCGTGGCGGTGCCACTGCTGAGCACGGACGAAGCCCGGGGACCTGAGCGACTCGTTGTCCCGGAGGGCTGGCGCGCCCGCCAGGTGTACAAGGCCGTCGACACGGCTCTCGCCCTGCCCGCGGGCACGACCAAGAAGTCCCTGGACAAGGCCCGCCTCGAGCTTCCCGAGGACGCGAGCGGCAACCCCGAGGGCTACCTCTTCCCGGCCACATATCCGGTCGACGAGAAGTCGACTCCGGCTTCCCTGCTCGCGTACATGGTCCATACGGCGAACAAGAAGTTCAGCGGCGGCACGGTAACGGCCGGGGCCGAGCGGAACGCGATGAACGTCTATCAGACCGTCACCGTCGCGAGCATGGTCCAGGCCGAGGCGGACACCGAAGCGGACATGGGCAAGGTGGCGCGCGTCATCTACAACCGCCTCGCCCGCGGTATGCCGCTTCAGATGGACTCGACGATCAACTACGCGCTGAACCGCACCACGCTCCGCACCAGCGAGCGCGACACGAAGCTCAACAGCCCGTACAACACGTACCAGCGGATGGGCCTGCCGCCCACGCCGATCGCCAACCCCGGCGAGGACGCGATGCGTGCCGCGATCAGTCCGGCGCAGGGCGACTGGCTGTACTTCGTCACGGTCAAGCCGGGCGACACACGCTTCACGGCCGACTACGCGGAACACCAGAAGAACGTCGCGGAATTCAACCGGAACAGTCCGAGCGCGTCCGCGTCCCGCTGAGCCGCGGTGCAGCGGACCTCACGCGGCGACCGGCACCTGTGCCAGCAGTCGGCGGATGTCCCGTACCGCTGAGCGCCCGGCGCGGTTGGCGCCGATCGTGCTGGCCGACGGCCCGTACCCGACCAGATGGACGCGCGGATCAGCGACCGCACGTGTCCCCTCGACTCGGATGCCACCGCCCGGCTCACGCAGCCGCAGGGGTGCCAGATGGTCGATCGCCGCGCGGAAACCGGTCGCCCACAGAATGACGTCGGCGTCCACGCGACGGCCGTCGTTCCATTCCACGCCGTCCGGAGTGATCCGGTCGAACATCGGCAGACGGTCCAGGACCCTGTCGTCGATCGCCTGCCGGATTGTGCCGTTGAGCGGCAGCCCCGTGACCGAGACGACGCTCTGGGGCGGAAGCCCCCGCCGGACCCGCTCCTCCACCAGCGCGACCGCGGACCGCCCCGCGCCCTCGTCGAAGGGCCCCTCGTGGAAGACCGGCGGTCGCCGTGTCACCCACGTGGTCTCGGCCGCGTACGGCGCGATCTCCATCAGGTGCTGCGTGCCGGAGGTGCCGCCGCCCACGACGACGATCCGCTGCCCGGCGAACTCCTCGGGGCCGGGGTACTGAGCCGTGTGCAACTGCCGTCCCCGGAAGGTCTCCTGGCCTGGATAGTGAGGCCAGAACGGCCGGTCCCAGGTGCCCGTCGCGTTGATCAGCGCCCGCGTCGACCAGGTCCCCGTCGAGGTCTCCACGAGGAGGCGCCCGCCTGTGCCCTCGCGTACGGCCCGCACGTCGACGGGTCGCCGCACCCGAAGACCGAAGGCGCGCTCATAGGCGTCGAAGTACTCCGAGATGACCTCGGAGGACGGGCGGTCCGGGTCCGCGTCCGTCAGTTCCATGCCGGGCAGCGAGTGCATCCCGTGCACCTTGCCGTATGTGAGCGAGGGCCACCGGAACTGCCATGCGCCGCCCGGCTGCGGCGTATGGTCCAGAACCACGAAGTCCCGCTCCGGCTCGTGGCCGGTGCGCCTCAAGTGGTAGGCGCTGGACAGTCCGGCCTGCCCGGCGCCGATGACGACCACGTCGACTTCTCGTGCCGCTTCCTGTACCCCGGTTTCGTTCACGCTTCTACTAACTCGACGGGAGGTCCGGATCTTCCCGAGCCGGGCGACCGGCCGGGACACCGAAGCCGGCCGGTGCGCCAGGATTGACTCATGTCCGATGCCTTCAACACCCGCGTACTGAACGTCGCCACCGGCTCCTCGGAGACGGTCGTAGATCTCACCCACGAATGCGAGGCCTTCCTCGGTGAGGCGGCGGGCGACCGCGACGGCCTGCTGAACATTTTTGTGCCCCACGCCACCGCCGGAGTAGCGATCATCGAAACCGGAGCCGGCAGCGACGACGACCTCCTCGCCGCCCTCCACACCCTGCTCCCCGCCGACGACCGCTGGCAGCACCGCCACGGCAGCCCCGGTCACGGCCGTGACCACGTACTCCCCGCGCTCGTGCCTCCGCACGCCACGCTGCCGGTCCTGGGGGGCCGCCTCGAGTTGGGGACCTGGCAGTCGGTGTGCCTGGTCGATACAAATCGGGACAATTCAAACAGGATGGTTCGGTTGTCGTTCCTTGGCTGAGGGCCGGGGTGTGACGACCGTAGGTGTGAGGTCCGGCCGCTCCAAGCGTCCAGCGACATCCCGGCTTTGCGAGGGACCATCCGCGCCGGTGCGGGGATGGTCCCCTCCAGGACTGCCTCATGCGGCGCTGTTGGATGAAGGCCGTTGTCGATCGGTAGCTCTGCCGCCAGCCTCCACAGCACGTCCGTTGTCAGTGCGGTGCGCTTCACTGTCCGCCATGGAGCTCACGCAAGCGACCGTCAACGACCTGCTGGCCCAGCTCGGCCCGGGAGACGGCTACATGTACCTGCCCAGCGACCTGGACCCGCAGGACCTGACCGACCTGCTCGACAGCAGGTACGGCGCCCCGCGCACCCTTGTCCTCGACGGCTTCACCGATCCGACGGTCGACGAGTCCAGGGGCGCGGACCTCCTCGTCCCCTTCGAGGACCGGGCCGTGACGATAAGGGCGTGGGCGTACGGGGATCAGTGGGTCGGCACGGGTACGGCGCGGGACACCGAGGGGGCCGAGCGGCCGGTGTTGGTGGTCGCTCACAGGGAAGTGCCAGAACCCTTGACGGCCGCTCCGGACGAGGACGAGGACGTCGACTGGATGGAGCGGCTCAGACGGATCACCGGCTGGACACAGCCTGCCCAGCGGCCGGACGTGGACTGGACGGAGGTGGAGGCGCGCCTGGGCACCGCGCTGCCGAGCGACTACAAGCGCATGGTCGAGACGTTCGGCGAGGGCGCCTTTGACGGATATCTGGACCTGAGCCAGGAGCCGTGGACGAACCTCAGGACGGACGGTCTGCTCATCTGGGCGGGCACGGAGCACGAGGACCTGTACTGCTGGAGGGCCGACGGCCATGACCCCGACCGTTGGCCCGTCGTGGTCCGGTCCTTCGACGGCGAGTACGTCCCCTTCGACTGCCAGGCCGCGGAGTTCGTCTGCCGCATCCTCATCGACCGGCACCACCCGTTCACGATGGCCCGCTATTTCGACACCCACTGGTTCATGAACTACCGGGAAGGCGGCTGACCGAACCCCGCCGCCAACCGCATCCGCAGCCTGGTTGGCAGCGCCTGTCGTGAGTCGGCTGGAGTTCCGCTCGGGGGCGGTGGCGATGCGGTATGAGCCGAGAAGGTGGCGAACGCCCTCGTGGCACAGCAGTAGCCCGACGCCCTGAGGCCACACCGCGAGAACGAGGGGACGGTGGGCCGTCCCGGCCGACCAGCCATGCCGCCCCAACTCGTCCCTCGCGGCCGTCAATCCGGGTCTGCGCCTCGTCGGCGAGGCAGGCGCCGTCTGATCGAGTGCCGGGGTATGTCCTCCGGCCTGCTGTCCGCCCCCGCGCTTCCGGTCCTCCCCGTGAGACTGGGCCGGCCCCGCACGGCGCAGCTGGCCCTAGCGTGCGGTGCCCCGGGGGGAGAGGTATGACTGACAAGGAGCCCGGCGGAACGGGCCCAGGGATCGCGCTGCCGCCGGAAGGAGCGTCCGGTATGCCTGAGGAGCGAGAGACTCGGACCGGGAACGGCTGGCAGGACGGCGTCAGCGCTGCGCCTGGTGTGCTGCTCGATCTGCTGCGCGTGGCAGCCCTCGTCCTGGGGAGCGACGGCCGGATTGCGCTGTGGAGTCCCGAGGCCGAGTCGTTGCTCGGCTTCTCCGCCGCAGAAGCACTGGGCCGGGACGCGGGCGCGCTGCTGGTGGCCCCGGAGAACCGGTCCCGGGCTCGCGAGCTGTTCGAGCGCGTGCGCACCGGGACGCGCTGGGCGGGAGTCTTTCCGGTGCTCCACAAGGACGGCTCGTCGCGGTGGGTGGAGTTCCGCACCATGCAGCTGCGCGATGCACGCGGTGACATTCATGCCCTGGGCCTGGGCACTGACGCCGAGACCGTACGGAACGTGGAGCGGAACCTGGCCCTGTCCCACATTCTGGTCAACCAGTCGCCGGTGGGTATCGCGGTGTTCGACACCGATCTGAGGTGGGTGCGTGTCAATCCGTCACTGGAACGCATCAACGGCGTCCCCGAGGAGGCCGTGCTGGGCCGCCGCGTCGGCGAGGTGCTGCCGGCACTCGACGTTCAGGCCATCGAGTCGCGGATGCGGCAGGTCCTCGAGACCGGCGAGCCACTGCTGGATCAGCAGACGATCGGCCGGACGGTCGCGGACAGTGACGACCATGCCTACTCCGAGTCCTATCGCCGGATCGAGGACCCGAACGGGCGTGTGCTGGGCCTGGCGATGGCGGTACTCGATGTCTCCGAGCGGCAGCGGGCGGCGGCCGAGGTTGCCAAAGCGCGGGAGCGCCTGGCGGTCATAGCCGACGCCAGCGTCCGCATCGGCACCACGCTGGACCTTCGCCAGACGGCATCTGAACTCGCGGACGTGGCTGTTCCGGAGCTTGCCGACCTCGCGACCGTCGACGTACTCGACTCGGTGGTCAACCCTGGCGGCGCGGCCCCAGTGCGGGCGGACGGCTCCCTCGACTTCTGGGCGCTCGCCCTCAAGGCCGGCCATCCCACCGATGCGATCAAGGCCGCGGGTCCAGTCGGCGAGCCGGCGTCGTACAGCTCGTCACGGGTGATCACCCAGTGCGTACGAGAGGCGCGGCCGATCCTGTTGCAACACGTGAACAACACGGCGCTACGGCGTATCGCCAGGGACGACTCCGCCGCCGAGATCCTGCGGCAGGCCGGCGTCCACTCCTGTCTGGCCACTCCCCTGGTGGCCCGCGGCGAGGTACTGGGCACGCTCAGCCTGTGCCGCACAGTGAATCCCCGGCCGTTCGACGACCAGGACCTCACACTCGCCACCGAGCTGGCCACACGCGCCGCCATCTGTATCGACAACGCCCGGATGTACGAGCGCGAACGGACCACCGCGCTCACTCTTCAGCGCAGCCTGCTCTCCCAGGAGCCAGTGCACCACGGCGGCATCGAGGTCGCCTCCCGCTATCTGCCTGCGGTCAGCGAAGTGGGCGGGGACTGGTTCGACGTGCTGCCCCTCAAGGACGGCAAGGTCGGCCTGGTCGTCGGCGACGTGATGGGCAAGGGCGTGCACGCCGCAGCAATCATGGGACAGCTCCGCACGGCCACTCGCGCCCTCGCCCGACTCGACCTCCCTCCGGCCGAGCTGCTGCACCACCTGGACGACATCGCCGCCTCCCTCGGCGACTCCGACACGTTGGCCACCTGCCTCTATGTCGTCTGCGACCCGTGGCACGGCCGATGCGAGGTCTCCCGCGCGGGCCACCTGCCGCCAGTCCTGGTGGACCCGGACGGGAAAGCCGCATTCCTCGACATCGCCGGAGGAGTGCCACTCGGGGTGGGTGGAGTGCCGTTCAGCGCCGACGAGCGGGAACTCGCCGAAGGCACACTGCTCGCACTGTTCACGGACGGCCTGGTGGAAAGCCACGCAACGCCTATCGACGCAGGACTGCAGACCCTGCTACGCCTGCTGGACGACACCCGCCTCCCCCTGGAAGAGACCTGCGACATGCTGCTCGGCGCCCTGAGCCGAGAGCCGGACGACGATGTGGCGCTGCTCCTCGCCCGGCGCAGGAGTTGATGCACAGCGGCGGCGGTGGCTCTGGTCGCTGGGCCGGTGACCGGCATCGTCGCCGTGGACGGGGACGCCGAGGCGGATCCGGCAGCGATTCGAAGCGCGACGTGGGTCATGCGTCGGTAGCGCGGGCGTGTTCATCCGAATCAGGACCCCGCGGACGCGTTCGTCGAGCTCTGCGCGCGTCGCCGTAACGAGATCCCGGCAAACTGAATCCAATTCAAAACCTTGGAAGTCGTACCGTGCAGATGTGGTGACCATGTCCGGCACCTCGGTGATGCCGCCCAAGACAATGGCCTGTTCAGGCTGCATCTTTCGCGATCCCTGCTCGCGCGCATGGTCTCCACTTCGACTTTTCATCCCCGCTTCTCGGGAAAATCCGTGTACTAGGGCTAGCTGTACTGAGTTCAGTTCTGTACCGTCCCGGGCGTCGGCAGGGTACGGGACCGTGCCGTGGGAAGGAGAGTCGGAGGATGAGTGCCACGCAGCAGCCCGCCAAATCAGGGGCGGAGTCAGCGGCGTACGATCCGCCTACGGTGCGCCGCGCGATGCTCGCCGGGAGCCTGGGCACCCTGATCGAGTACTACGACTTCAGCGTCTATGGCTATCTCGCCGTAGTGATCGCTCCGCAATTCTTCCCGAGTGACGATCCGGCCGCCTCGCTCCTGGCGGCGCTCGCGGTGTTCGCCACCGGCCTCGTGGTACGGCCGGTCGGTGGCGTGTTCTTCGGGTGGCTGGGCGACCGATGGGGACGTCGCAAGGCGCTGGTCTCCTCGGTGCTGTGCATGGGAGTGGCCAGCAGCATCACGGGACTGCTGCCGACCTACAGTCAGATCGGTGTGGCCGCAGCTGTGCTGCTCCTCCTCACCCGGCTGGTGCAGGGCATCTCCACGGGTGGGGAGTCGGTCGGTGCCTACACGTACATCTACGAGTCGGCGCCGCCCCGGCGCAGGGCCTTCCTCGGTGCCGTCACGCCGATCGGGTCCAACCTCGGGTTCATGTTCGCGGCTGCCACGGCCGGCGTGATCTCCGCGCTCGCCACCAAGGATCAGATGGCCGACTGGGGCTGGCGGCTGCCCTTCCTGATGGCCGTGCCGCTCACGTTGTTCTGCCTGTGGGCCCGGCTGAGGATCGAGGACACCCCGGAATTCGAGGAGGCCGCACGGCGCGCCGACATCCCCGCGGCTCCGATCCGCGAGGTCCTGTCCACCCACCGCGCGGCGCTGCTGCAGTCCATCGGCCTGTCCATGGCACAGGGCGGCGCCATCTTCCTCGGCCTGACGTACATCGGCATCCATCTCTCGAACAACCTGGGGTACGACTCCACACAGGTGCTCTGGCTGAGTGCGGGCGTCGTCCTCGTCACCGTGCTGCTCATGGTGCCGGCCGGCTGGCTCGCCACCCGGTTCGGCTCCCGTCGCATCCTGCTGTTCGGGTTGCTGGGATTCCTGGTGACCGCCTACCCCGCGATGATGCTCATGGGTCGGCACAGCCTGGCTCTGGCCGGCCTGGCCTACCTGCTCTTCATGCTGAGCAGCGCGTTCGTGCAGGTTCCGGCGGCCAGTCTGTGGCCGCATCTGTTCGAACGCCGGGTCCGCTACACCGGGATGGCGATCGGGTACAACATCGGCACCGTCCTCGCGGGCGGTACGGCTCCGTACATCGCGACCTTCCTGGTCCAGCGGACCGGGAACCTGCTCTCCCCGGCGTTCTTCGTCATGCTGGTCTGCCTGATCGGAATCGGTGCCCTGCTCACCGTCCGCAAGGATGTATGACGCCGACCGTCCTGGGCGCCGCACCCTTGACACATACTGACGTCGACGCCGGCGACCGCGTATCGGTCCCGGCGCCGAAGTCGGCGTAGCTTGAGCTGTTCAGCGCGCGGTCCAGCCTCCGTCGACGTAGAGCTCCGAGCCGGTCATGAAGCCCGCGTCGTCCGAGGCGAGGAACGCCACGGCGCCCGCCACCTCCTCGGTCGTGCCCAGTCTCCCGAGCGGGGTGCCCTCGATCATCGCGGTGAGCCGTGGCGTGCCCTGCCACAGTTCCCGCGACAGGGGCGTCTCGATGAAACCGGGATGCAGCGAGTTGACCCGCACACCTCGCCCGCCCCAGTGCAGTGCGGCGTTCTTGGTCATCAGCCGTACGGCGCCCTTGGCCGCGTGGTACGAGAACTGGGCGCCGAAGCCGCCGACGGTACCGAAGATCGAGGCGATGTTGACGATGGAGCCGCCGCCGGAGCGCTCGATGGCCGGGCCGCCGTGCTTCATGCCGAGCCACACCCCGGTCTGCGTCACCCCGATCACCCGGTCCCAGGTCTCCCGGGTCTCGGTCTCCACCGTGCCCATCGCGGCGATCCCCGCGTTGTTGACCAGCACCGACAGGCTTCCCAGACGGTCGGTCACCCGGGCGACGACCGTTTCCCAGGCCGTCTCGTCGGTGACGTCCAGGCGCAACCCCAGGGCGCCGCCCGGCAGTTCCCCTGCGAGCTTCTCGCATTGGTCCTCGTCGAGATCGGTGACCACGACGGTCGCGCCATCGGCGGCCAGCCGCCGCGCGATCGCCTCGCCGATGCCTCCGGTGGCACCGGTCACCAGCGCCACCTTTCCCGAGAGCCGGTCTTCCCTCACCACTGCTCACACCCCTTCTCAGGTACGCGGCACATCAGTTGCCCGGTGCATCGATCGACAGACCGGAGCGCAGCAGCGCGGGCACCGCGGAGCCGACCCGGTCGAAGCCCGGGCCGACCGTCTGCCCGGCGAGATGGCGGGCGTGGATTCCCTCCGCGATGACCGCCAGCTTGAAGTACCCGAGGGCGCGGTGGAAGGGCAGCGCGGACACATCGCGGCCGGATCGCGCCGCGTACCGTTCCGCCAGCTCGGGTGCGGAGAGAAAGCCCGGATTGGCCGCCGGGACATGCCCGTCGCCGAGGACCGGCTCGCACGCCGGGTCCCAGTAGACGAGGAGCAGGCCGAGATCGGCGAGCGGATCGCCCAGGGCCGCCATCTCCCAGTCGACGATCGCGGCGATCCGACCCGGGGCGTCGGCGCTCAGGATGACGTTGTCCAGCCGGTAGTCCCCGTGCAGGACCGCCGCCGCGGCACCGTCGTCCCGCACCACGGGCAGTCCCCGTTCCAACTTTCGGTGCAGCGCGTCCAGTTCGGGCAGTTCACGGGTGGCGACCCGGTCCCACTGGCCGCGCCATCGCCGCACCTGCCGCTCCACATATCCGGCAGGGCGCCCGAATCCGCCCAGCCCGACGTCGTACGGATCGACCGCGTGCAGCGTGGCCAGTTGATCGACCAGCGCCTCGGAGCACCGCCGCGCATCTTCGGCGGACAGCCCGGCCGCCCGTTCGACGTCCCGCAGCACTTCGCCGTCGACGAAGGAGACGACGGTGAACGGCGCGCCGATCACCGACTCGTCGGCGCAGGAGAGCACGGTCCGCGGCACCGGGACCTCCGTGTCGGCGAGCGCGGCCATGACGCGGTACTCGCGGTCCATGTCGTGCGCGGTGGGCGTGAGCGTGCCCAGCGGTGGCCTGCGCAGCACCCAGCGGTGGATGCCGTCGGTCACGAGGTACGTGAGATTGGAGCGCCCACCGAGCAGCAGGCGGACGTCCAGAGGGCCGGCGCACTGCGGGACCTCGCGCTCCAAGAAGCGCTGCAGTGCGGCCAGGTCCACCCCGGCCAGAGTGGCGTCGCCGGTCGCCGTCACCGCACACCCCCTCGCTCCCGTGCGGCCCGGACCGCGCGCTTGGCGATGGCCCACCGGTGGGTCTCCGACGGCCCGTCATAGACGCGGAACGGCCGGACCTCCCGGTAGAGGGCGGCCAGCGGCGTGTCCTCCGAGATGCCGAGCGCCCCGCAGATCTGGACCGCGCGGTCCACGACCCGGCCCACGGCCTCGGACACGAAGGTCTTCGCGATGGAGGTGTGCTGGGCGCCGGGCCTGCCCTGGTCGAGTTCCCAGCAGGCACGCCAGAGCACCGCTCGGCTCGTCTCGATGTCGATCTCCGAGTCGGCCAACTGCTGCTGCACCATGCCGAGTTCGGCCAGTGGACCGCCGAAGGCCGTGCGCGTGGCGGCCCGGTCCAGGGCGATGTCCTGCGCCCGGCGGGCCACCCCGAGCCACCGCATGCAGTGCGTCAGCCGGGCCGGCCCGAGACGTACCTGTGCGTACTCGAATCCCTTGTCGGCCTCGCCGAGCACCGCGTTGTCGCTCACCTCGCAGTCGTCGAAGGCGAGTTCGCTGTGACCGGCGAACAGGCCCCGGTCCAGCGTGCCGATGTTCCTGACCACTTTCATGCCCGGGTTGTCGGCGCCGACCAGAAACATCGTCGCCCCGCCCGGATCACCGGGCTCACCGCTGGTGCGCGCCATACAGATGGCGAACGCCGCCCCGTCCGCCCCGCTGATGAACCACTTGCGGCCGTTGATCCGCCATCCGCCGGGGACGCGGACCGCCGTGGTGGCCAGCGCCCGTGGGTCGGAGCCGGCGCCGGGGGAGGGCTCGGTCATCGCGAAGCACGACCGCGCCTCACCGGCCGCCAGGGGAGCGAGAAAGCGAGCGTTCTGCTCCTCGGTGGCGACCGCTTCCAGCAGATGCATGTTGCCCTCGTCGGGCGCCGCGCAGTTCAGGGCCAGAGGGCCCAGCAGCGAATATCCCGCGGCCTCGAAGACGACCGCCTGACCACGCAGATCCAGACCGAGCCCTCCCCACCGCCGCGGGACATGGGGAGCGAACACCCCCGCTGCGCGGGCCGCCTCCTGTAGCCCGCGCCGCAGGGGTTCGGGGCCCGCGTGCACGTCCCCGTGGCAGTCCTCCTCCGCACGCAGAACGGTGTCCCGGACGAAGTCGGCGGTCCGCCGCGCGATGTCGGCGACGTCCCGGTCGATGTCGAACTCGATGGCCATACGGCCCCTCTCGATCCTGTACTTGGTGGTGTACGAGGTCACTCCCTGACCCCACGCCACGCGAGCGCCCCGCCGTCGATGACGTAAGAGGTGCCGGTGATGAACGCCGCGTCGTCGGAGGCCAGGAAGCAGGCCAGCTTCGCCACCTCCGCCGGCCGCCCGAGTCGCCGTACGAGCTGCGGCGCGGTCAACTCCCGCTCCATGGCGTCGCGGTCGTCGGCCGCCTCGAAGAAGTCCCGCGCCAGGGGCGTCTCGATGACGCCGGGGCAGAAGCAGTTGCAGCGCACCGGCGCCAGGTCGACAGCGGTGACCTTGGTGAGGTGGATGACACCCGCTTTGGTGGTGCCGTACGCAGGGGCCAGGGGGAAACCGGTGAGCCCGGACACCGAGGCCGTGTTGACGATCGCGGGTCCACGGGTGGAGCGCCGCAGGTGGGGCGCGGCGAACTTCGTCGTGAGCCAGACAGCCTTGAGGTTGACCTCGTAGACCGCGTCCCAGACCTCTTCGGGGAGCGTGTCGACCGCGCGGTCCTCCGGCCGGTCCACGAGCGTGGCCTCGACCACGCCGGCGTTGTTGACGAGGACGTCGAGCCCGCCGAACCGTTCCGCCGTGCGGGCCACCATCGCCTCGATGTGGTCGCGCTCGCGCAGGTCGCAGACGATTGCCTCCGCCTCGGCCCCGGCGGTGCGTACGAGGTCGGCCGTCTCGGCCGCGGTTGCCTCGTTCCGGTCGGCGACCGCGACCGCCGCCGCGCCCTGGTGCGCCATCTCCACGGCGATCGACTGTCCGATGCCCTGGCCCGCGCCTGTCACGAGGACTGTCTTGCCGTCGAGCGAGCCCATGCCCATGTCCCTGCCCCCTGCTCACAGCTTCTCGAAGATGTCGGAGCCCGCGACGGACATGGCGACGAAGACGCCCACAGATGTCACCAGTGTCATGACGAGCGCGATGGCCGCCACCAGCGGATAGGAACCGTTGGCCCAGTAGTCGAACAGGATGGTGCCCATGACCTGCGTCGTGGGTGCCCGTACCAGCAGCGACGCGGTGAACTCGTGGGTGAGCAGCACGAACATCAGCGCTCCGGCACCCGCGAGTGTCGGGCGCAACAGTGGCAGCACGATCTCGGTGTTGGTCCGCAGCGCGCCCGCGCCGCTGGTACGCGATGCCTCCAGGTACGTGTCGCCGAGCGCCACCATTCCGGACAGCTGCATCCTGGTGGCGAAGGGCAGCATCAGGGTCACGTAGACGAGGACGATCACCGTTCGGGTGCCGTACAGGATGAACGGCTCGCGGCTGTACGTCAGCAGGAAACCGGCGCCGAAGACCACTGCGGGGATTCCGAGGGGCATCGCCACGATGAAGTCGACCGCGGCCCGGATGATGCGGAACCGGCGCCCCTTGAGCAGCAGTGAGGCGGCGACGAAGCCGAGCGGCAGCGCGATGGCGACGGAGATGACCGAGGTGACGAGGCTGTTGACGATCGCGTCGGTGATCCCCGACTCCTGGAACACGCGCCGGAAGTTGTCGAGGGTGAACCCGCTCGGTTCGATCCTGCCGCTCCAGAAGGCGGAGAGCGATACGACGATGAGCGCGCCCAGCGGCAGCGCCAGCGCCACCAGGCCGTAGAGGAGGATGCCGGTGACCGCCACCCACGACGGCCGTCCGCCCGACCGGAACGCCTTGCCGCCGTGCGTGACGAAGCGGCTGTGGTCGCCGAGGATGACCTTCTGGAAGAGCACGACGGCGATGCCGAAGAGCAGCAGGGGTGAGCCGATCGCGGCGGCCCTGCCGTAGTCGACCGGGCTCTGCGACACGGCGACGTACATGTCCGTGGTGAGTACGTTGACGCCGTTGTTCCTGCCGAGCAGCAGTGGTCCCGTGAACTGGCCGAGTCCAAGGAGCAGAGCAACGAAACCCCCGTACACCAGGACCGGGCGCAGCAGCGGCAGTGTCACCCGGAAGAACACACCGGCCGGTGACGATCCGCTGACCTGTGCCGCCTCGATCAGCTCCGCGTTGATGTTGCCGAAGCCGGCGCTGACGAAGAGGTAGACGAAGGCGGTCAGGCCGAAGCCGGTGATGAGGACGATCCACGGCAGCGTGTAGATGTCGACGGGGCCTTCGTCGAGATGGTCCCACCAGGGCAGGTTGCGCAGCGCCGCGTTGAGGTAGCCGGGGCGCGGCGAGAACAAGAACGCCCAGCCGGTCACCGCGGCCACCGCCGGGACCACGATGGGCAGGACCGGCAGGACGCGCAGCAGCCGCAGGCGGGGTGGCAGGCGGGTCGCCGCCCAGGCAAGGAAGGTGCCGAGGACGAGTGCGATGACCAGCGAACCCAGCGCCATACCTGCCGTCGTGCGCAGCGTCTCGGCCATGTCCGGGCTGTCGAAGGCGGCGCTGTAGCCACGGGCGTCGTCCTCGAACGCCAGCCGTTGCAGGCCCACCAGTGGAGCGATCACCAGGTAGCCGATGGCAGCCAGGAAGGCGAGCGCGCCCAGCCGTGGCAGGTGGCGCCGCGCACGGGTCAGTGCCGTCTGATGCGGCGGGGCCGGGTGCGGTGGTGTCGTCGTGGGGGAGAGGGCGGGTACGGCGGGTGCGGCCACGACGTCACGCTCCCAATGCCGCGGCGGGGGCGTGCCCGGCTGTCCGTACCCCGTCGGCGTCGTAGTAGATGGCCGCGTCCTTGGCGAACCACGCGGTCACCTGCTGCCCGCGCGACAGACTTCGGGCCCATGGTTTGCCGGTCAACGGCGCCCGCGCGTGCAGGCGGCTGCCCGCGATGGTGACGACCACGTCCATGTGACGCCCGCCGAACTGCGCGTCGACGACCTCAGCCGGGAGGCCGACGCTGTGGGCCGGCGGTTTCTCCTCGGCGGGACAGAGCTGAAGCTCGTCGGGGCGCAGCCGCGCGGCGATCTCGCTGTGCGAGCGGGGCACCGGGAGCTCGTCCACCAAGGTCTGGCTTGCCGCACCCGCCTGGCCGTCGGCTCCCGATGGGGAGGCGAGGGCCCATCCCTCGCCCTGACGCCGGAGTGGAAGCCGGTTCGACATCCCGATGAAGCCGGCGACGTACTCGGTGGCCGGCTCCTCGAAGACCCGCTCCGGTGTGTCCAGTTGCTCGATCCGCCCCGCCTTCATGATCGCCAGACGGTCGCCGAGCGCCAGCGCCTCGCTCTGGTCGTGGGTGACGAACACGGCGGTGAAGCCCAGTCGTGCGTGCAACTCGTGCAGCTGGGCGCGTACCTGGTCGCGCAGCCGGGCGTCGAGGTTGCTCAGCGGCTCGTCGAAGAGCACCAGGTCAGGCTGGGCGGCCAGACCGCGGGCCAGGGCGACCCGCTGCTGCTGGCCGCCGCTGAGCTGCGCCGGATAGCGGTCGAGCAGGGCGGCACAGTCGACGAGCTCCGCCGCCTCCTCGATCCGCGTGCGCGCCTGCTCACGAGGCACCCGTCTGGTCCTCAGGGGATATCCGATGTTGCGGCGCACCGTCATGTGCGGCCACAGCGCGTACGACTGGAACACCATCCCGATCCGGCGCTTGTTCGGAGGGAGGTTGACCTTCCCTCGTACATCCAGCACTGTCTGGTCGCCCAGCGAGATACCTCCCTCGTCGGGCGTCTCCAGACCCGCCAGACAGCGCAGAGTCGTGGTTTTTCCGCAGCCGCTCGGGCCGAGCAGAACGATGAACTCGCCCGGTTCGATCTCCAGCGACAAGTCGTCCACCGCGACAGCCGGCGGCTTGCCGGCGAACCTTTTCGTCAGACCCTCGATGCGCACGTGGGACACGGGGGACTCCTCACATCCAAAGATCGAGTGAGTGGGCACCGTCGGCATGGGTGCCCACACTGCTGTGCACCGGCACCGGCCGACGCACCCACCGCCCCTACTGGAAGAGGGACTTCCACTTCTTCTGGTACGCGGCCACGGCCTCCGGCGTGAGCTTGGCCGGATCCTGCACCCGTACCTTGTCGTTGGTGATCACTGTGCCGGGAACCTTGGGCAGCACCGAGCCGGCGGACGGCGTGATCAGCTTCTGTCCCTCGGCGGTCACCATGAAGTTGGCGAACAACTGGCCGGCGTTGGGGTGCGGGGCGGTCGACAGCACCATGCCGTAGTACCGGGCACCCCACACGCCGTTCGGCGGCATGCGGTAGTCGACGGGTGCACCCTTTTTCTTGGCGGGATCGAGCGTGATAGGCGCTACGAAGCTGCCGGCGGCGATCTCGCCGGACTGCATCGCCTCACCCATGGGCAGGGCACTGGGGTAGATGCGGGGCTTCTGGGCGGCCAGCTTCTTCACGAAGTCGGCGCCGTACGTCTCCTCCAGCCACAGGTAGAAGTCGACGATCGAGGGCGCGGTCGGCTCGATGACGCCGATCTTTCCGCCGGCGAGGGACGGGTCGAGCAGGTCCGGGTAGTCGGTCAGCCCTTGGGAGTGGAGCTTGGTGTTCCAGCCGAACGTGAGCACGGCGGAGTTGGTCTCGAAGTAGTTGCCGTCGTGGACGTACTGCTTGGCGTCGTAGTCGCCCTTGCCGGTGAGTTCGGGGCCGGTCGGCGCCAGGAACCGCTTGGCCTCGGCCTGCGGCTTCACCCAGGACAGGCTCGCGCTGACGTACATGTCGGCGATGCCCTTGCCGGTGTTGAACTCCGTCTCGACCTTCACCCCGAGGTCACCGTCGACGCCCCGGACGGTCTTGACGTCGATGCCCGGGTATTTGGCCTCGAACGCCTTTGCGAGGTTGTTGAGGGCGGTCAGATCCTGGGCCGAGTAGACAGTGAGCTGTCCTTCTTTCTTCGCTGCTGCGACCAGCTCGTCGATGCCCGCCGAGGCGGGCACGACCTTGGACTCGGCATTGTTGGCGTTGCCGCCGCCGCACGCGGCGACCAGCAGTGTGGTGATCGACAGCGCGATGAGCAAAGCCCCGCGCCGTCGCGGATCTGATCTCATTCTCGGCTCCCTTAGGTGAACCGGCCCCCGGCCGAACCGGCGCACAACCGAGCGGACTTTGCGCTGAACGGTGGCCGGATGGCCAAGATTTCGTGGAAGTTACCAAACTGAACTCGGTTAGGCAATAGTATGCGCAGCCGTGCGACGGAAGGATTGGTGGAAGGTTCGGGGGAGTCGCGTGCCGTGGCTTTCGTGGCATCGGTTGCCGCAGGAGTAGGTGGGCGTTGCCCGGTCTGCGCGCGGGGTTGGGCGGGGGCGACTGGGGTGTCCGACCGGGCAACCCCATGGTGGCAGCTGTTGGGCTTACTTCAGTTCAGTTTGGCGGGCGACAGGGTGCTGGGCTCGGTATGCCGGGCGCCCCCGGGGGCAGCCCTCAGTCGACGGTGTTCTCACGATGCGTGCCGCCATCGATCCGCACAAGCGTCTTGCCGGTGTTGTCGCCTCGCAGTAGTCCCGCCAGTGCCAACGGCGCCTGCGGCAGCCCGTCGACGATCGTTTCGCGGCAGTGGAGGCGGCCTTCGCGGACCCATGCGCCCACTTGCCGGCTCATCTCGGGCAGCAAGTGGGTGTGGCCGCTGGCCCGGAAGCCGCGAATCGTCAGGCCCTTCGTCACCGCCAGCATGAGGTTTCCGGGGCCGTGCGGCGGCTCCTTGGCCGCATACTCCGAGATCATGCCGCAGATCGCGACGCGGCCCGACCTCCGCAGCGCCCCGAGGGCGGCCTGGAGATGGCCGCCGCCGACGTTGTCGAAGTACACGTCTATGCCGTCCGGGGCCGCCTCGCGCAGGAGGCCGGGGAGAGGGCCGCGCTTGTAGTTGAACGCGGCGTCCAGGCCGAGCTCCTCCAGGAGGTAGCGCACCTTCTCGTCGGAACCGGCGCTGCCGATGACGCGGTGCCCGCGGATCTTCGCCATCTGTGCGGCGAGGCTGCCTACCGCGCCGGCCGCGGCGGAGACCCAGACGACGTCGCCGTCGCGCAGGTCCGCGACGTGGAAGAGGCCGGCGTAGGCGGTGAGTCCATTGGCGCCGAGCGCGCCGAGGTGCGCCTGGGGAGGTGCAACGTCTACGTCGAGCTTCGTGAGCGTGCCGACGCCGCCGAGGGCCTGCCTCCCCGCCTCGACGACGGCGTAGTCGCGCCAGCCGGAGGCGTGCCACACCATGTCGCCGGGGGAGAACCCGTCAGCGCGGGACTCGACGACCTCCCCGACGGTCATGATCCCGTCCATCGGCTCTTCGAGGGGGAAAGCCGGAAAGTATCCCGGTGGCGCCGTCTCCCTGAGCCGCAGTCGGAGGGCGGCGTCGACGGATGTCCATGTGTTCCGGACCAGCACCTCGCCCGGCCGTGGGTGCCGCACCTCGACCTCGACGACGCGAAAGTCCGACGCGCGGACCTCGCCGCGGGGATAGGTGACCGGCCAGACCTCACGGCCGATCATTGCCGTGTCTGCACGGGGCGCTCGACCCGACTCGGCCAGGGAGTGCATCCGGTCATCCATGTCGGCCGCGACCCTCCTGCCCATGGGACGCGGCGCGAAGCGTCGCGGTGCCGGCCGCCGTGAGGCCGAACACGAGGGCTGACGCGATGCCGCCGGCGTAGGCCCGGTACCACAGGCCTCCGGTGTCCGAACCGGCCGCGAGGAGCCCTTCGATGGGCTCGCCGTCCTCTCCTCGAACCCGTGCCCGGTCGTCGATGCGTACTCCATGGAACGGGAAGGTGATGGCGGGCACCGCCTCGACGACGTAGTAGGGCGGTTCGTCGAGCGGCAGGCGGTCGAGCCGGCGGCCCGGCGCCGGATCCTCACCCGCCGCCGTCTGGGCGTTGAACCGCTCGACGGCCGCGCGGACGGCGGACCCGTCGTATCCCCACTCCTCGGGAAGGTGGACGAGTTCGTCGAGCTCCTCGGCGAAACCGACCCGACCGCCCCGTTTGCCGGCCAGCGCGAACTTGTCGACGGCGACCGCCCCTTCCACGTACGAACCCACCACCCAGTCGCGGAACACGCGGGCGTCGGCGATAAGGAGCCCGCGGTTCTCGGGCTGATCCATCAGTGCCATCGTCGTCAGGTGATCGCCCAGCGTTTCGTCGGTGAACCGCTCGCTCAGCAGGTTGAACAGTAGGGCGTGCTCGCTGTAGTACAGCGACAGGTCGACGAAGTCCGACGGGTCCGCGAACGGGATGCCGCTCGGGATCAGATGTCCGTAGAAGCCGGCCCCGGGCAGCCCGGCCGATGCCCCGGCGGCGGTCGCCAAGCGGTAGCCGGCCCCGCGGCTGTGGGGGTTGGAGCGCAGTTCCATGCGGTCGGCGTGGGGGTGGACGAGCGTGTTGCGGAGGTCCACGTCCCCCTGGAAGCCTCCCGTGGCCAGGAGTGTCGACGTGGCGCGTACCTGTCGTCGCGTGCCGTCGCTCGTGGCGAGTTCCGCTCCGGTCACGGCGCCGTTCTCCACGCGGAGACGCTCGGTATCGGTGGCGAGCAGTAGCTCACCACCCGCCTCGACGATGATGCGGCGGCAGGTGTCGACGTAGTGATTGGTATCGAACTGGTGCCCCTGGCCGAAGCTGAGGATGGGCTGAGCGTCCTTGGCCTCGACCCCCGTGCTCCGAATCCAGGCGATGCCGTCCTGGAAGCGGTCCACGAGGGCGCGCTTGAGCGAGGCGTCTCCGCCCGGGTTGTGCCGCTCCATCTCCTCGTGGCCCGGGGCGGTCCAGGCGTAACCGGCGTAGCGCGCGGACCCTCCGACGTCGTCGCCGATCTCGACGACCACGACGGACAATCCGTTGCGTACGGCTCTCGCGCCCGCGGTCAGCCCGGCCATTCCCGCCCCGATGACGAGCAGGTCGACCGTCTGGTGGTCCGGCATGCGCAATCAACCCCTTCTTGGCGTGCGCTGCGTGGTCAGTTGGGGACGAGCACGGCCCGCCCTCGCACCCGGCCCCGGCGAAGCCGGCCGATCGCCTCCGGTGCGGCGGACAGCGGGAACTGCTCCGTCTCGACGTGGATCGCCCCCGACTGGGCCAGCGCGACGACCTCGGCGAGCTCGGGGCGGGTTCCCCAGAAGGGGAGTGAGAGCCTGAAGCCCGGCGGGAGAACGCCCGGCTTGGAGACCGTCAGCCGGCCGCCTCCGCTGCCGACGACGGCGAGTTCACCCCCCGGACGCAGGATGCCGGCCGCGAGTTCCAGCGTCTGCGTGGTGCCGACGAAGTCGAGCACGGCGTCTGCCCCCGCGCCACCACTCCGTTTCCGCAGGACACCCGCGGTGTCCGCCCGCATCAGGGTGCCGAAGTCCGCGCCGGAGCGGTCCGCCAGAGCCAGCGCCTCTTCCCGGACGTCGACCGCCAGTACGCGGCCAGGGGTGGTCGCCCGAAGGATCTGCACAGCCAGGTGACCCAGCCCGCCGACACCGATGACGACGGTGGTGGTGCCCTCTGCGAGCGCGTGCCGGAGACCGGCCACGGCGTGATAGGACGTCAGGCCCGCGTCGGAGAGCGGAGCCGCCTGATCGGCCGGCAAGTCGCCGATCGGCACCAGATGGCGGGCGGACGGAACGAGTACGCACTCGGCCATTCCGCCGTCCCGGCCCAGTCCCGCGCCGTGCCAGGCGAGGGTGTCGCGCCGGTCGCAGTAGTTGTCCCGGCCCGCGGTACAACGGTCGCAGGCGCCGCAACCCCACGGTCCGTACAGCACCACGCGGTCACCGACCGCCACCCCGTCGGCGTCGGGCCCAAGGGCCAAGGTCCGCCCGGCGACCTCGTGGCCGAGAGTGAAGGGCAGCCGGTAGGGGAGTGCTCCCGCAGCCGCGTCGATGACGTGCAGGTCGGAGTGGCACAGCCCCGTGGCCTCGACGCGTACCAGCACCTCGGCGCCGTGGGGGACGGGTTGCTCGACCTCGGTCTGTGTCGGGAACTCGCCCCACGCCGTCAGCCGCAGTGCCCTCATCTTCACCGTCCCAGGTCTTGTCAGCCCCGCGACCGTCACGGTAACAGAGGTGAAGTCAGTTCAATAGAAGGTGGAAGGCAGTGAAGGAGGGATTGGCTTGACGCGCAGAGACGCCAGGACGGACAGGTTCGCGGGCAAGGTCGCGATGGTGACGGGCGCCGGCTCAGGCATGGGTGCGGCGGTCGCCCGGCAGCTGGCGGCGGAAGGGGCGCGGGCCGTCGTCCTGGCCGACGTGAACGGCGAGGGTGCCGCGGCCGTCGCCAAGGAACTGCCCGCCGCTGAGGCGGTCCCATGCGACGTTGCGGACGCGGCGGGCGTCGACGCCGCCGTCCAGGACCTACTGCGGCGGCACGGACGTCTCGACGTCCTGGTGCACGCGGCCGGAGTCGACGACCCCGAGGCCAAGCAGCGCATCGCGGACGCGCTGGTCGAGGGGCGGCCGGTCGAGCTGACCGATTCCCTCGACGAAGCGTCCTGGCGGCGCGTCATGCGGGTGAACCTGGACGGTACGTTCCATGTGCTGCGCGCGGCGGTGCGGGTCATGCGACCCTTCGGAGCCGGGGCGATCGTGGTGATCGGCTCGTCCTCGGCCTTCGACACCCCTGTCGGCTATCCCCATTACGCCGCCTCCAAAGCGGGTGTGCACGCACTGGCTCAGGCCGTGGCCAAGGAGGTCATCGCGTCCGGGATCCGTGTGAACGTGGTGGCTCCGGGGCCGACGGAGACTGGGATGGCGGCCCGCACGCCCGGGGCGCTGCGCGCCGGTTTCGCCGACCCGCGGGTGCGTCCGTACGCGACGCCCGAGGAGATCGCCGACATCGCTCTTTTCCTCGCGAGCGATGCCGCGGCGAACCTGGTCGGCGCGGTGCTGCTCGCCAACGGCGGCCGGTTCACCGCCTGAGCGGCGCCGCCCGCCTCCGCCTCGCCGTGAGCCGAAGGCGCCCCAATCAACTCGTGCACGGGTCTTGCCTGTCTCGCAGGTCTATGCCTAGGTTCTCGAATTGAGTTCAGTTTATATCTCTGTTTTTTCACGGCTCTGAGTTCTCGGCTCTCAGCTCTCCGGCACACGAGCACGAGGGAGACCCCATGCACCGTCGCCACCCCGAGATCGACCCCCAGCTGCTGTCCGAGACCGACGAACAGCGGCAACTGCGCACCGTTCTGCGGGACTTCTACACCGAGGCGAGCGGCCCCGAGGACGTCCGCAAGCATCTGGCCACTCCGCGCGGATACGACGACGCGCTCTGGACGCGGCTCGCGGGCGAGATCGGCATCCACGGGCTGGCCGTTCCCGAGGAGTACGGCGGCTCGGGTTTCACGTTCGCCGAACTGGCCGTGGCCCTGGAGGAATCAGGGCGCACTCTGTACTGCGCGCCGCTGCTGCCCACGGTGGCCCTCGCCGCCCCCGCACTGCTGCACAGCGGCGACCGCGCGGCATGCGAGCGCTATCTGCCGCGGATCGCCGACGGCACGCTCACGGCGACGGTGGCCGGGTCCGACGCCGACGGCCCCGACAGCATCAACGTCACCGCGGAGCAGGGAGGTTCGGGCTGGGTGCTGCGCGGCCGGGTGGACTTCGTACTCGACGGGGCCGGCGCTGACCTGATCCTGGTACGAGCTCGAACGCCCGCGGGGCCGCGGCTGTTCGCCTGTGAGCCCGCACCGGACTCCTGCCATCGGACTCCGCGACGCGTCCTGGACGAGACGCGCCGTCAGGCGCTGGTGGAGTTCCGAGGGGCACCGGCCATCACCGTGGGCACGGCGGAGGGCACCGAAGCCACCGTCTCGGCGACGCTCGACACCGGGCGGGCCGCGCTGGCGGCCGAACAGGTCGGCGGCAGCGCGCACGCGTTGGACGCCACGGTCGAATTCGCCGCGCAGCGCCACCAGTTCGGGCGGCCCATCGGTTCCTTCCAGGCCGTCAAGCACCGGCTGGCCGACGTGCTGGTCGCGCTGGAGGCGGCCCGCTCGGCGTCCGCGTACGCGACTGCCTGCGTCGCCGACGCCTCGCCGCAGCTGCCGGTGGCCGCCTGCGCCGCCGCCGTGGTCTGTTCCGAGACCTTTCGCCTGGCGTCGGCCGAATACGTCCAACTGCACGGCGGCATCGGCTTCACCTGGGAGCATCCGGCTCATCTGTACGTGCGCCGCGCACGCAGCGGCGAGGTCCTGTTCGGCACGACGGACCGGCACCGGGTCCGGCTCGCCGAACTCATCGGTCTCGGCACCCGTTCAGCCGCCTGACCAGGCGAAGAAGACAGACGAAGACCGGCGAAGAGCACAAACGAAGAGAGCCGCATGACGCCACGCACCCCACACACCCTCGCCGCACCATCGCTGGCCGCACCGTTCACGCTCGGCGGTCTCACCCTCCGCAACCGCCTTGTCGCCACCGCACACGCCACCGCCGCCGTCACCGACGGCGCCCCCACCGAGACCGACGCGGCCTACTGGCGGCGGCTGGCCGAGGGCGGCGCCGGCATGGTGATCACCGGAGGCACCGCCGTGGCCCTCGAGTCGACGCTGCCGCAGCGCTACCTGACCGAAGCGTGGCGCCCCGAGATCAAGGACGCGGTACGCCGCCGCGCCGAGGCCATCACCGACGGCGGCGCCGTGGCCGTCGCACAGCTCGTCCACCTCGGCCGGGAGACCCTGGGCGCCGGCACGTTCTACGCGCCGGTCTCGGCCGCGGCCGTCCGCTCGCCCCGCGAGGCGACCGCGCCGCACCCGCTGAGCACCGAAGAGGTACGTGGTGTCGCCGACGCCTTCCGTATCTCCGCGGCGAACAGTGTGCAGGCCGGTTTTCACGGCGTGGAACTGCACGCCGGCCACGGCTATCTGCTCGCCCAGTTTCTCTCCAGGGTCAACAACACCAGGGACGACGCGTATGGCGACCGCATCGCCCTGCCGGCCCAGGTGATCGACGCCATCCGGACCGAGATCGGTCAACTCCCCATCGGCTTACGGGTGTCGGTGGAGCCCGGCGAGGACTCCGGACTCGGCCTGGGCGACCTGATCGAGCTGCTGCCCCGCCTGTGCGCCGCCGCGCCCTTCACGTACGTCAACGTCACCACCGGCGTCCGCAACACCTACGTTCCCGGCATGGCCACCACCCGCCCGCCGCTGCTGGAGTCCGTGGCCCGCATACGCTCGGCAGTCGCGGTGCCGCTCCTGGTCAGCCAGGGCTTCCGGTCGGTCGCGGACATCGAGCGGGCGCTGGACTCGGGGGCCGATCTGGTCGGCATGGCCCGGCCGTTCATGGCCGACCCCGACTTCGCCCGCAAGGTGATCGCGGGCGACGAGCGATCCGTACGCCCCTGCACGGGCTGCAACGAGGGCTGTCGTACCTTCGAGCCCACCGGATCGTGCTCGGTGAACCCCGAACTGGGCCCGCCGGGAGCAGCCGCCCGCCCGGCCGTCCCGCTGTTGCTTACCCGGCGGGGCTCCCGCGGCGGCCCAGTCGCCGTGCTCGGAGCCGGCCCCGCCGGCATGGAGTGCGCGATGGCGCTCGCCCGTTCCGGCGCGGAGGTGACGCTCTTCGACGAGGCTCGGCGAGCCGGCGGCCAGGCACGCCTCGCCTCCCTCGCCCCCCACCGCTCCGGCTGGCAGAAGTTCGTCGACTACCAGCGCGATCAGCTCGCCGACCTCGGCGTGCGGGTGCGGCTGGGGACCTCCCCGGCGCCGAACGACCTGGCGGCGTACACCCAGATCGTGCTCGCCACCGGCGCGGCGGAAGAGTCCGTCCACGTGCCGGGCGAGCTTCGGACACTCACCAGTACGGACTTCCTGAGCCGGTACCCGGACGTCGTACCGGAAGCGTCCGGCGTCGCCGTCCTCGACGACGGCTTCGGGTGGTGGCAGGGCATCAGCGCCGTGGAGAGCGCGCTGGCGGCCCGCGCCCGCGAGGTCACCGTCATCACCCCCGGCACCGGTTTCGCGACGGGCCTGTCGCCGGAGAACCGCACCCAGTTGATGAACCGGTTCACCGGTGCGCCCCTGCGCGTCGTCGCGATGAGCACCGTGACCTCGACGACCACCGACGGTGTGCGCCTGCGCCATGTCCTGAACGGTCAACAGACGCACCTCGCCGCCGACGTCCTGGTCACCGTCGGCGAGCGTCGGCCCCGCCGTCCCGGCTTCGCCCCTGCCGTCCACCAGACCGTTCGCGCGATCGGCGACTGCGTCGTGCCGCGCCGTGTCGCGCACGCCGTCGCGGAAGGCCGCGCGGCGGCGGAGGCCGTCGCCGCGAGGCCGCTGTGACGATCCGCGCATGGGCGGCGATCCGGCAGTGGGCCGGGCGGCCGGTGGCGCTCCCGCCCGAGGCCTGCGCCTGCGCTGTCGGCCAGGCCGGTGTGACGCGCCTCGACGACATCGAATGCCTCGACGGCATCAACGGCCTCGACGGCCGGGGCCTCTTGGGGGCGCACCCGAGAGTGAGCCGGCGACGGAGACCGGACGGCGACCGCGGGAGGCCGGACGTCGCGCGTTGGAGTCCGGGCGTCGGCTGCCGGAGGCCGGACGTCGCGCGTTGGAGTCCGGGCGTTGGCTGCCGAAGGCTGGACGTCGCGCGTTGGAGTCCGGACGTTGGCTGCCGAAGACAGACGTCATCCATCGGAGCCGGTCGACTGATGTCCCGCACTGCTGACTGCACCGCATGAGTTCCCGGGCGATGCCTGTGCCCTCTCGTGCCGTCTGAGCCGAGCACACCTTCTTCTCCGCGATACATCCGCGCTTCCCCAGAGAGGCAGTCCCCACATGGCACACCAATACGACCGCATCCTCATCGGAGGCCGGCTCACGGCCCCCTCCACCGACCGCGTCGCGCAGGTCGTCTCACCCAGCACCGAGGAGGTCATCGGCCACGTCCCCCTGGCCTCGACGGCGGACATCGACGCCGCCGTGGCCGCGGCCCGGCAGGCGTTCGACACCGGCCCGTGGCCGAGGTGGAGCGTTCAACAGCGCGCCGCGGCCCTGCGCGACCTGGCTGACCGCCTCGACACGCGCGCGGCCGAACTCGCCGGTCTGGCCATGGCCGAGACCGGCTGCCCACGCGGCTTCGCCGAGGGGTACTTCGCCATCGCTCCCTCCAACTACCTCCGCTTCTACGCCGAGTTGGCCGAGGGATACGTCTTCGAGGAGGAGCGGGTCAACGGACCGACCCGCACCCTGGTCGTCCGCGAACCCGTCGGCGTCGTCGTGGCCATTCCCGCCTGGAACGGCCCGCTCCCGCTGACCAGCCAGAAGATCGCCGCCGCCCTCATGGCCGGCTGCACGGTCATCGTCAAGGTGCCGGTGCAGGACCCCCTCGCCTGCCATGTCTTCGCCGAGGCCGTGGCCGAATCGGCCGTTCCCGAAGGCGTCATCAGCGTGTTCGCCGCCGATGCCGTGGAGAGCGAGTACGTGGTCGCCCACCCTGGTGTGGACAAGGTCAGCTTCACGGGAAGCACCGCCGTCGGCTCCCGTATCGCCGAGGCCTGCGGCCGCGACATCCGCCGTGTGACATTGGAACTGGGCGGGAAATCGGCGGCGATCGTGCTGGACGACGCCGACATCGACGCCGTCGTCCCGGCTCTCGTGGGCTGCGGCGCCGCCTTCATGCAGGGCGAGATCTGCACCGCCCAGACCCGCATCCTGCTGCCACGCTCCCGCTACGCCGAGTTCACCGAGGCCTTGGCCCGTCACATGAGCTCCCTGCCCATCGGTGACCCGGCCGACCCCGC
This sequence comes from Streptomyces sp. NPDC006365, assembly GCF_042870755.1. Classification (NCBI taxonomy): domain Bacteria; kingdom Bacillati; phylum Actinomycetota; class Actinomycetes; order Kitasatosporales; family Streptomycetaceae; genus Streptomyces; species Streptomyces sp. NPDC006365. The sequence continues at coordinate 612,013 of NZ_JBIAHS010000003.1, read as the reverse complement.
GACCGTGATCGGACCGATGATCACCGAAGCGCACCGGGCGCGTGTCGAGGAGTACATCGCTCTCGGCCGGAAGGAAGGCGCCACCGTCGCCTGCGGCGGCGGCCGCCCTGCGGTCCCGGCCACCGGTTGGTACCTGGAACCCACCCTGTTCACCGACGTCACCAACGACATGCGGATCGCGCAGGAGGAGATCTTCGGCCCGGTCGTCGTCGCCATCCCGCACGACGGCCCCGACCATGCCGTCGAGCTGGCCAACGACTCCCCGTACGGGCTCTCCGGAACCGTCTGGACCCAGGACGAGGAAGCCGCCCTCCGAATCGCTCGCCGCGTGCGCACCGGAACCTTCAGCATCAACAGCTACACCCTCGACATCAATGCCCCCTTCGGCGGCAGCAAGAAGTCCGGCATCGGCCGCGAGAACGGCCACGAAGGCCTGGACGACTACCTCGAGCCCAAGGCGATCGCCCTGTCGGGCGCGCCCCTGACCGACTGAGCCGCGACGCCCGCCTGTCGATTCCTCAGTCCAGGTCGCGTCCTGGATCTCGTACGTCTCCTGTGTCTCCACGTCTCACGTCTCGTACGTCCCCTTCGTTCAATCCTTCGGCTCAAAGAAGAGAAAGAGGTAAGCATGGCGCGTCGCGTAGTGGTGTGCGGCGGAGGTTCCGCCGGTGGTGTCCTGGCCGCCCGGCTCAGCGAGGACCCCGCGAACACCGTCACCTTGGTCGAGGCCGGCCCCGACTACCGCACCCCGGAGGAGACCGCCCCCGAGCTGCTCGACGCCGACCAGTTCGGGTTCACCACGCACGACTGGGGCTATGAGTCGGCCGACCACGTTGCCGATGCCGACAGCATTCCGATGTTCGGGATCGTCGAGCAGGGCATCCTGCCCGTCCTGCGCGGCAAGGTCATCGGCGGCTCCTCGTCCGTCAACGGCGCCAACGCCCTGCGGCCCACGCCCGAGGACTTCGCCCGCTGGACCGGACTGGGCAATGACCGCTGGTCCTGGGACCACGTCCTGCGGTATCTGAAGAAGCTGGAGGATGATCCGGTCGGCGGAGAACTGCACGGCACCGGTGGACCCGTGCACATCGAGCGCTTCACCGAAGGCAACGGGCTGCGCCCGGTCATGTCCGCGTTCCTGGAGGCCTGCGCGCAGGCCGGCCACCCCATCCACGAGGACATCAACGGCGTCCGCAGGCGTGGCGCGGGCCCGGTCCCCTTCAACCGCAAGAACGGCATCCGGCAGAGCTCGGCCATCGCCTACCTCGGCCCGGCCCGCCACCGCGAGAACCTGACCGTATTAGGCGAGCGGACCGTTGACCGCGTGGAGTTCACCGAGGACGGGACGGCCCGAGCGGTGATCCTCGCTGACGGCACCGCTCTCGAAGCCGACCTGGTCGTCCTGTCCGCCGGAGCCATCGGCAGCCCGGCGATCCTGATGCGCTCGGGCATCGGTCCGCGGCGGCTGCTCGACAGGCTGTCCATCCCCACGGTCCAGTGCCTGGAAGGCGTCGGCAGCAACCTCCGTGACCACCCCATGGTCTACCTGACCTACGCCGTGGACGAGGAGGCGGTCGGGGAGCTCATGCCGCCGTTGCAGACCGTCCTCGCGTTCTCCTCGGCAGGAGCGGGCAGCCCAGGCGAAGTCGACCTGCACGCGCTGCCGTTCACCATGGAGCCCGGGGTGATGCTGGTGCCTCTCGCGGTGGTCCGCCCGTACTCGTTGGGCAGCGTGGAGATCACCTCACGCACTCCTGAGGCCGACCCGAGGATCCGGTTGGGTCTGTTCGACCACCCCGACGATCTGCGGCGGATGGTGGCCGGTATCCGGCAGATCCGGGAGATCATGGGCTCGGGCCCACTGGAGAAGTACGTCCGTGCCGAGACGTGGCCGGGGCCCGAGGCGACCACGGACGCCGACCTCGCGCGAGCCGTCCTCCAGGGCAAGAACACCTACTGCCACGCGGTGGGCACCTGTGCGATGGGCGGGGAGGGCACCCCGGGCGCGGTGGTCGACCAGGCCGGCAAGGTGCACGGGGTCGACGCGCTGTACGTCGTCGACGCTTCCACCATGCCGGACATCCCGGCCGTGCCGACCAACACCACGGTCATGATGATGGCAGAGCGCTGGGCGGACCAACTGGACTGCGGCGAGTGACCGCCGACATGCCCATGCCCTACGACCGTACGGCGCGGCCACGCCCGTACGACCGCACCGTATGAGTGAGTCGGCCACCGGATGTCCGGCGGCCGACTTACCGGCATGAGAGGAAGTGGTCACATGAGAGGAGACGCGGTCAGGCGCCGTGGACGTAGAAGCCGCGCCCGCTCTTGCGGCCCAGGTGGCCCGCGGCGACCATGCGCCGCAGCAGCGGGGGAGCGGCGTACAGCGGCTCTTTGAACTCCTCGTACATCGAGTCGGCGACAGCAGGAGAGCAGGTACGGCACCAGCAGCGCGTTGACCACGAAACCCGAGCGATCGGGCGCCTGGACCACCGTTCTGCCCAGCTGCTCGCCGGCGAAGCCGCGGGCGCGGGCCAGGGTGTCGGCACCGGTGGTGAGCGCGGGGATCACCTCGACCAGCTTCTGTACCGGTACGGGCTTGAAGAAGTGGAGGCCCACCGACATTGGAGGCCCGGCCGGTAGCCACGGTGAGGTCGACGACGGGGATCGAGGAGATGCTGGTGGCGAGGACGGCCTCCGGGTCGGTGACCACCTTGTCCAGCTGACCGAAGACCTCATGTTTCACCTCCCGGTTCTCGGCGACGGCCACGACGACGAACTGCCGGTCGGCCAGTTCGTCAGCGTCGTGGGTGAAGGGGAGCCGGGCCAGGGCCCGGTCGCGGTCGGTCTCGGTGAGCTTCCCGCGCCGCAGACCGCGATCGGGGAGGCGGTGACGCGGCCGCGACCGGCGGCGGCCAGCTCGGGAGTCGATTCGGCCACGGTCACATCGAGACCGCGCAGTGCGGCGACCTCGGCGATGCCGGAGCCCATGAGGCCGCAGCCGACGCCGAGACGGGAGATGCCGGACATGAAGGTCCTTCCTGGGTGCGGTCGTTGAGGGGCGGACGGGGCACGGCGGGGTGACGAACCCTCAGCCGTAGTGAACCGAAGTAGGTATGCTCCTGGTCCGTCGGTTTGAATCAGGTTCGGTTCGATCAAGCGACAGAAGTCTTCGGGCTATGTTGCGAGCTGCCTTCACCTTCGGAACCTGTCTCGATCAAAGGGTTGACAGCGCACCTTCATCCTCGCAGACTCGTAGTGAATTCAGTTCAATTTGGAGGTTGAGATGGCAGTGGAAGACGAGATCCAGTTCGAGCGTGACGGCCACGTGGCCCGTGTGTGGCTCAACCGCCCGTGGAAGAAGAACTGCGTCACGGTGCCGATCCTGGACCGGCTCGACGAGATCATCACCGAGGTCGACGAGGACCCCGAGCTGCGGGTCCTGGTGGTCCGTGGGCGCGGCGGCACCTTCTGCTCGGGCTTCGACCTCGACAGCCTGAAGGCGGAGTACGTCGGCAAGTCGAACGCGATCGACGTGGCGGTGAAGTCCGCGAAGGTGTGCGACCGCCTCTACTCGATGAAGACCCCCTCGGTCGCGGTCCTGGAGGGCCACGTCACCGCCGGCGGCTTCGAAATCATGATCTCCTGCGACTTCGCCATCTCCGCGGACGACGCCAAGATCGGTGACTTCCACATCCGCCGCGCGCTGTTCGGAGGGGCCGGTCCGATCTACCGGGTGCCGCGCATGATCGGCATCCGCAAGACCAAGGAGCTCATGCTCACCGGCAAGCTCCTCTCCGGCGTCGAGGCCGTCGAGTTCGGGCTGATCAACAAGTCCGCCCCGGCCGACGAGCTGGACGCGACGGTCGAGGACTTCATCGGCGACCTCGTCGACAAGAGCCCCTTCACGATGTGGCTCACCAAGATGACGATCGACCGCAGCCTGGACGCCGACACCCAGTCGCTGATGGTGATGGAGCACCTCGCCGTAGGCGTGGCCCTCAACTCCGAGGACGCAAACGAAGGTGTGTCGGCGTTCCTGGAGAAGCGTGAACCCAAGTGGACGGGGCGCTGATCCGTATGACCGTGGATCCGCGGAGTCCGACCGTCGCCGTCGGGCTCCAGGGCGCGCGCTGCTCCGGCTGCGCGGTGACGGTCTACCCCGCGGAGGACGCGTGCCCGCGCTGCGGGGGACCGGCCGATCCGGCCGTCCTCCAGGGCACCGGCACGTTGTGGACCTGGACGGTGCAGCGGTACGCCCCCAAGTCGCCGCCCTATCAGGCCCCGCCCGGCGGCTTCGTGCCGTTCGCGCTCGGTTACGTCGAGCTGGTGGAAGGCGTGCGGGTGGCCGCCGTACTCGAGGTCGACGACCTCGACGACGTCCGCATCGGCATGCCCCTCACGCTGACCGCGGGCCACGGCGTCCCGCGGGCCAGGCCCACGACCCCCGGCGAGGAGGGCTCATGAGTACCGACGTACTGGTCTGCGGCGCCGGGCGCACCCCGTTCGGCCGGTCGGAGGCGAGCGGCCGGCAACTGGCCGTCGGTGCGGTGAACACCGCGCTGGCGGACGCCGGGATCGAGTGGTCGCGGGTGCGGGCCGCGTTCGGCGGCAGTGACAGCGCCGGTCTCGCCGACACACTGGTGGCCCAACTCGGCCTGACCGGCGTGCCGTTCATCAACGTCAAGAACGGCTGCGCCACCGGTGGCAGCGCGCTGATCTCCGCCGTGAACGCGATCCGCTCCGGCATGGCGGACGTCGTCCTCGCCGTCGGCTTCGACAAACACCCACGCGGCGCCTTCGACCCGCGGCCCGAGGACTGGGGGCTGGGAGCGGAGTACGGCAGCGACGGGCTGATGGTGACGACCCAGTTCTTCGGCATGAAGATCCAGCGCTATATGTACGATCACGGAATCACCCCGCGCACCCTGGCCCTGGTCGCCGAGAAGGCGTACCGCAACGGCGGTCTGACCCCTGAGGCATGGCGGCGCAAGCCGGTGTCGGCCGAGGAGATCCTCGAATCCGGCATGGTCAGCGATCCGCTGACCCGCTACATGTTCTGCTCACCAGGGGCCGGCGCGGCCGCGCTGGTGCTCTGCTCGCCCGAGGCCGCGCGCAGCCTGGACACCCTGGACGGCCCGCCGGTCGCCTTGCGCTCGGCGGTCGTACGCACCCGGCGTTTCGGCTCGTTCGAAGTCTTCAGCCCCTGGATCCCCGGCGGTCGGCTGACCAGCGTCAGCCGTGATGCCTCGGCCGCCGCCTTCGAGGAAGCCGGGATCGGCCCCGGCGACGTCGACGTCTGCCAGCTGCAGGACACCGAGAGCGGCGCCGAGGTCATGCACATGGCCGAGTGCGGGTTCTGCGAGCACGGCGAGCAGGAGCGGCTGATCACCTCCGGTTTCACCGAGATCGGCGGAACGCTGCCGGTCAACACCGACGGCGGTTGCATCGCCAACGGCGAACCCATCGGCGCCTCGGGGCTGCGCCAGGTGTACGAGATCGTCCAGCAGCTGCGCGGTCGGGCCGGCGAACGTCAGGTCCCGGGCCGGCCCAGAGTCGGCTTCACCCATGTGTACGGCGCCCCCGGCGTGAGCGCCTGCACGGTGCTGTCCCGCTGAACGTCCTATCGAACGTCCCGCCGATCGGAGGTGGAAGAAGACATGAGCGATATCCCGGAGGTCGGCGCTGTCCCGGAGCCAGAGAAGTTCCGCACCCAGGCCCGGCGGTGGCTCGCCACGGTCGCCAGGCCCCGCGCCGCCGACGAGGAATGGGGCAGCGGCTCCGACTCCGTCGCCGTGTTCGAGAACTGGACCGAGGAGCAGGAGCGCGAGCACACCGCCCGGATCCAGGAGTGGGAACGCACCCGCTACGACCAGGGGTGGGGCGCGCTCAACTGGCAGGAGGCGTACGGGGGACGTGGCCTGCCCGCGTACTACGAGCAGCTCTACCGCACCGAAGAGGCGGCCTTCGACGTGCCCCATCGCACCGAGGTCTTCCCCGTGACGCAGCAGCTCGTCGCCCCCGCGATCGGTATCTGGGGCACTGAGGAGCAGAAGGAGCGCTGGCTGCGGCCCATGCTGCGCACCGACGAGCTGGCCTGTCAGCTGTTCTCGGAGACCGAGGCGGGATCCGACCTCGCCGCGGTGCGGACCAGGGCCGTGCGCGACGGCGATAACTGGGTGCTGACCGGGCACAAGGTGTGGACCTCCGGGGCTCGCGTCGCGACCTGGGGCGTCGCGGTGTGCCGCACCGATCCGGACGTACGCAAGCACGCCGGCATCACCGTCTTCCTGGTGCGCATGGACGCGCCGGGCGTGACCGTACGGCCCATCCAGCAGATGACCGGCGGCACCAGCTTCAACGAGGTCTACCTCGACGGTGCAGTGGTGCCCGACACCGACCGGCTCGGGCCGGTCGGCGAGGGCTGGCGGGTCACGCTCAGTGTGCTGGCCGCCGAGCGGCTCGACTCCGGCAACCTCGGCCTGGACAACGCCGACCGGGCGCTGGAACTGGCCGGGAACCTGCCCCGTCCGCTCACCGGCAGCGAACAGCAGCGGGCCGCCGACCTCCACATCCGCACCCTCGTCCAGCGGCTCATGGGCCTGCGGGTGACCGCGGCCCTCGTCGCCGGACGCGAGCCCGGCGCGGAAGCCTCGGTCGGCAAGCTCTACGCCACCGAGACCATGCGGCGCACCAGCGATCTGGTCTCCGAGCTGCTGGGGCCCACCCTCGTCGCGGACACGGGGGAGTGGGGCACCTACGCCTGGACGGAGCACCTGCTCGGCGCCCCCGGCTACAGCATCGCGGGCGGCACCGACGAGATCCAGCACAACATCCTCGCCGAACGCGTGCTCGGCCTGCCCAAGGAGCCGGTCCGATGAGTAAGGAGCCCGTCCGATGAGCACGGCCACCCAGGTGCCGGAGCTGTCCGTCCGGGTCCGCGACCGGCTCGCCCGCCGCCACCCGGGCGCCCTGATCGGCGAGTTGACGGTGCTGCCGGGCGGCCACTCGGGGCTCACGTACTCCGTCACGGCCGGGGATCACAGGTATGTCGTCAAGGCAGTGCCTCCGGGGCAGCGGCCCGTCGGGCGCAACGACGTGCTGCGCCAGGCGCGCGTGCTGGGCGCGCTGGCCGGGGCCGTGGAGCAGGTTCCGGTGCCGGGGGTCGTGGCCGTCGACGAGACCCAGCCGGCGTGGTTCGCCATGGACTTCGCGGTCGGCGAGGCCGTCGAGCCCGTACTCGACGAGCCCGAGGTGCCGGCCGCCACGGCCCGTGCCCGCATGCTGGAGATCGCCTCCGTCCTGCGGCGGCTGCACGCCACCGACACCCGTACGCCCGGGCTCGACGCACCGGAACCTCTCGATGCGGCCGGTGAGTTGGAGCGGTGGAGCCGCACCCTGCATGCCGTACCACCGGAACTCCGGCCGGGCGGCGAGGAGTTGCTGGCTCGCCTCGCTGCCGACGTGCCCGGCGGCATGCCACCGGTTCTGCTGCACGGGGACTTCCGGCTCGGCAACGTGCTGTGTGACGGTGAGCGCGCGGTGGCCGTCGTCGACTGGGAAATCTGGAGCGTCGGCGACCCGCGCATCGACCTCGGCTGGTTCCTGCTCTTCGCCGACCACCGCAACTTTCCCCAGCTGGGGCACGCCGTGCCCGGTCTGCCCAGCGAGGCCGAACTGCTGGACGCCTACCTCGGCGACCGGCCCGCGCTGCCCGCGATGGACTGGTTCCGGGCGCTCGGCCGCATGAAGATGGCCGCGATCATGGGCCACAACCTGCGCCGGCACCGCGAGGGCAAGCACCACGACCCGGACCAGGAGCGACTGCCGCCGACCATCGCCGCGATGATCCGCACGGCACGCGACATCCTCGGCTGATCCGGACCGACCACACGAACCGCGGAACACCCGGACAGGAGCAATCGTGGATTTCGGATTCTCGCCACGGGCGAGTGAACTCCAGGACCGCATGCGGTCGTTCATGGAGCAGCACGTTTTCCCCGCCGAAACGGTCTACGACCGGCAGCTCGCCGAAGGGGACGATCCGCACGCGCTGCCGCCCGTGATGACCGAGCTGAAGGAGAAGGCGCGCGCCGAGGGTCTGTGGAACCTCTTCATGGCGCACGGCGACTGGGGCGCGGGGCTCACCAACCTCGAATACGCGCCGCTCGCCGAGTTGGCGGGCCGCTCCATCATCGGCCCCGAGGTGTTCAACTGCTCGGCGCCCGACACCGGCAACATGGAACTTCTCGCGCTGTACGGCACGCCCGAGCAGCAGGATCGCTGGCTGCGGCCCCTGCTGGACGCGGAGATCCGCTCGTGCTTCGCCATGACCGAGCCGGAGGTCGCCAGTTCCGACGCCCGCAACATCCGGACCCGCATCACCCGCGACGGCGACAGCTACGTCGTCAACGGCCGCAAGTGGTACACCTCCGGGATCCTCGACCCCGACTGCAAGCTGATCATCCTGATGGGCAAGACCGACCCGGACGCGCCGACCTACCGGCAGCAGAGCATGCTGCTCATCCCCCGGGACACCCCGGGCGTCACGGTCCTGCGCGACCTGCCGATGTTCGGCTACACCGACCGGCTCGGACACGGTGACGTGCTCTTCGAGAACGTCCGTGTGCCGGTGGAGAACATCCTCAGGGGCGAGGGGGAGGGCTTCGCGCTCGCCCAGGGACGGCTCGGTCCGGGGCGGATGCACTACGCGATGCGCGCCGTGGGCTTCGCCGAGCGCGCCCTGCAGCTGATGTGCGAGCGCGTCACCGAGCGCACCGCCTTCGGCGGACCGCTCGCCGACCAGGGCGTGGTGCGCGAGTGGATCGCCCGCAGCCGCATCGAGATCGAGCAACTGCGCCTCCTCGTCCTCAAGTCCGCCTGGCTGATGGACACCGTCGGCAACGCCGCCGCACGCATGGAGGTCGCCGCGATCAAGGTCGCGGCGCTGGAGGTGGCCCACAAGGTGGTCGACCGCGCGGTGCAGGCGCACGGCGCGGCGGGGGTCAGCGACGACACCGTACTGGCGCGGTTGTACGCCATCACGCGGGCGCTGCGCATCGCCGACGGCCCCGACGAGGTGCATCTGCGGACGGTGGCCCGACAGGAACTCGCCAAGTACCGCAAGACCGGCCCGAAGAGCGAGCCCCGGACGACCGACACGAAGGCAGGAGCAGCGTGAGCGCCAACACCCTCGACGGCAAGGTCGCCGTCATCACCGGTGGATCCCGCGGCATCGGCCTCGGCATCGCGACCGCCTACCGGGCGGCCGGCGCGCACGTGGTGATCGCGGCCCGCAAGGCGGCCGGACTCGCCGAGGCACGCGAGGAGTTGCTCCGCGTCAAGGGCGACGGCGACGTGCACACGGTGGTGGCCAACGCCGGCGAACCCGAGCAGGCCGAGGCCTGCGTCGACGACACCATGTCCCGCTTCGGCCGGGTCGACGTCCTCGTCAACAACGCGGCGACCAACCCGTACCACGGCGACCTGCTCGACCTGGACCTGCCGCGCGCCGAGAAGACCGTACGCGTCAACCAGTACGGCATGATCGCCTGGACCCGCTGCGCGTGGCGGGCCTGGATGGCCGAGCACGGGGGAGCGGTGGTCAACATCGCCTCCGTGGGCGGGCTGATCGTCGACCCGCACATCGGCTACTACAACGCCACCAAGGCCGCCATGCTGCACATGACCCGGCAGCTCGCCTACGAACTCGGCCCGCGTGCGCGGGTGAACGCCATCGCACCCGGGCTGATCAAGACCGAACTGGCGCGGGCGGTGTGGGAGGTGCGCGAGCCGATCCTCACCGCCAAGCTGCCGCTGCGGCGCCTCGGCACGGTGGAGGACGTGGCGAACGCGGCGCTGTTCCTGGCCTGTGACGCCTCCTCCTGGATGACCGGTCAGACTCTGGTGCTCGACGGCGGCGCGACCGCCCTGCCGATCGGGGTGGACGAGTGAGCGCGCCGCAGTCAGCCACCGAGCTGTTCTCGCTCCAGGGCAGGACGGCCCTCGTCACCGGTGCCTCCGCCGGGCTCGGCGCACGCTTCGCCGCCGTCCTGGCGCAGGCCGGCGCCACCGTGTTCGCCGCGGCCCGCCGCATCGACCGGCTGAAGGAACTCGCCGACTCCGACGCGCGTATCCACCCCGTCGCCTGCGACGTCTCGCTCGCCGCCGACCGTACGCGGCTGGTCGAGACCGCGCTGGCCGCCACCGGCCGTATCGACATCCTGGTCAACAACGCGGCCTCCTCCGGCGAGACCCGCGCGGAGGACGAATCGCCCGATGCCTTCGCCGACGTCCTCGGCGTCAACCTCACCGCGCCCTACCACCTCGCCCGCCTCACGGCCGAGGCACCCGGTGACACGGGCGCCAGGAGCATCATCAACGTCTCCTCCATCCTCGGTCTGGTGACCGCCGCCCCCCTCGGCGGCGCGAGTTACTCGGCGTCCAAGGCCGGACTGATCGGCCTGACCCGGGAGCTGGCCGGACAGTGGGGTCGTAGCGGCATACGTGTCAACGCGCTCGCCCCGGGCTGGTTCCGCACCGAGATGACCGCCGACCTCTTCGGCGACGAGCGCTCCAGCCGCTGGGTCGAGCGCAACACCCTGCTGGGACGCGGCGGCGACGGCCACGAACTCGACGGGGCACTGCTGTTCCTCGCCTCGGACGCCTCCTCGTACTGCACCGGACAGGTGCTGACCGTCGACGGCGGATGGACGGCGCGATGAGCGCCGGCGCGATGAGGGTCGGCATCGAGATCGACGACGACGGACTGGCCCGCGTCACCCTGTGCAGGGGCGAGGCGGGCAACGCCATCGATCTGGACATGGCACGCGGACTGCTGGACGCGGCACGGATCTGCGCGCGTGAAGCCGTACGGGCCGTGCTGCTGACCGGCCAAGGGAAGTCCTTCTGCGTCGGCGGTGACCTCAGGGAGTTCTCGCGCCTGTCCGGTGAGGCTCTGGAGAAGCACCTCACCGCGGTGACCGACGCGCTGCACGACGCCCTGCGTACGTTCGCCGCGGGCGATGCGCCCGTGGTGGCCGCCGTGCAGGGAGCCGTCGCGGGCGCGGGCATCGGTCTGGCCTCGGCCGCCGATATCACCCTCGCCGCCGACAACGCCTCGTTCACCGCCGCGTACACCGGTATCGGTTACTCACCGGACGCCGGAGTCAGCTGGTTCCTGCCCCGCCTGGTCGGTCACAAGCGAGCCTCGGACCTGCTGCTGACGAACCGTCGGATACCGGCGGCGGAAGCCGCGGACATCGGACTGGTGAGCCGCGTCGTCGCCCAAGACCGACTGGCCTCCGAGGCCGCCCGCACGGCAGAGGTCCTGCGCGGTGGACCCACCACCGCTTTCGGGGTCACCCGTCGCCTCGTCGCCGCCGGGCTGACCGCGGACCTCGGCCCACACCTGGACCGCGAGGCCCGTGCGCTCGCCGCCGCGGCCGCCTCCGACGAGGGCCGTGAGGGCGTAGCCGCCTTCCTCGGCAAGCGGGCGCCCGACTTCACACGCGTCCCGCCCAGCAGCTGAACTCGTACCCGAAACCCCCCTGGAGCCCACCGTGTCGGAAGCATTCATCGTCGGAGCCGTCCGCACCCCCGTCGGCCGCCGCAAGGGCACGCTCAGCGGCGTGCACCCCGCCGACCTCGGCGCCCATGTGCTGCGCGCCCTGCTGGAACGCACCGGCGCCGACCCGGGCGCCGTCGACGACGTGTACTTCGGGTGTGTCAGTCAGCTCGGCGCACAGACCGGGAACATCGCGCGCACCGCCTGGCTGTCGGCGGGGCTGCCGCAGCACGTTCCCGGCACCACCATCGACCGCCAGTGCGGTTCTTCCCAGCAGGCCGTTCACTTCGCCGCCCAGGCGGTCGCCTCCGGCGCCGCCGACCTGGTGGTCGCCGGTGGTGTGGAGGTGATGAGCCTGGTGCCCATCGCCAGCCCTATGTACGTCGGCGAACAGGCCGGCATGGGCAGCCCGTACGCGGGGAACGGCTGGCGCGAGCGCTTTGGGGACCAGGAGGTCTCGCAGTTCCGCGGCGCCGAGCTGATCGCCGAGAAGTGGGGCGTCTCCCGTACGGACATGGAGCGGTTCGCGCTCACCAGCCACCAGCGGGCCCTCGCCGCCCAGGCCGACGGCGCCTTCGACGACGAGATCACCCCGGCCTTCGGGCTCACCGCCGACGAGGGCCCGCGCACCGACACCACCCTCGAGAAAATGGCCGGCCTGAAGACCCTCACCGAGGACGGCCGGCTGACCGCCGCCGTCTCCAGCCAGATCTCCGACGGCGCAGCCGCCCTGCTGATCGCCTCCGAGGAGGCGATGCGCCGTCACGGTCTGACCCCGCTCGCGCGCGTGCACACCATGGCCGTGGTCGGCTCCGATCCGATCCACATGCTCACGGGTCCGATTCCCGCCACCGAGAAGGTCCTGGACAAGGCCGGGTTGTCGATCGGCGAGATCGACCTGGTCGAGATCAACGAGGCCTTCGCCTCCGTCGTCCTCGCCTGGCAGAAGGAGCTCGGCGCCGCCTCGGAGCGGGTCAACGCCTTCGGCGGGGCCATCGCGCTCGGGCATCCGCTCGGCGCCACCGGTGCCCGGCTCATGACCACGCTCGTCCATCAACTGCGCAGGACCGGCGGACGCCATGGTCTGCAGACGATGTGCGAGGGTGGCGGCATGGCCAACGCGACCGTGCTGGAGCGTGTGTGACCTGAAGTCGATTGGCAACTGAGTTCAGCTTGGGGCTACTCTCGGGTACGGACCAGGTGGGCGGCAGCCAGGAGACAGGCAGAACATGGCGACAAAGATCGTTGATCCGGAAGCGGGACCCAGGTCCAAGCGCGCCGCCATTCTGGCGGCCGCCGTCGACTGCTTCGGCGAGACCGGCTTCGAGGCCACCAAGTGGTCCACCGTGGCGGAGCGGGTCGGTATCGGGCAGACCGCGCTGTACCACTACTTCGAGTCCAAGACCCACTGTCTGCTCACCATCATGCGGCTCGAGTTGCAGCGTTCCCACGACAAGTTCACGGAGGCGACCGCGGACGCCACGGAGCCGGTCGAGGCGCTCCGGGCAGCCGTACGGGCGGCGTACGACGTCTCCGACCACGAAGTCCTGCAGATGCGCATCCTGCAGAACCACATGGACCTGCTCTCCGGCCCGCGCAAGTCCAAGCGGGAGGAGGCCGAGCGCGTCGCGGCCCGTCAGCTCGTCCAGCTCGTCGAGCGGGACTGGACGAACCTGCTGGTGCGGGGCATGTCCCAGGGCGCTTTCCCGCTGCGGGACGCGCAACTGCTGGGCGCGAGCGTGCTCGGCCTGATCGTGAGCGTCTGGCGGTGGTACCGGCCGTCGGGGCCGACGCCGCTGTCGGAGGTCAGCGAACTGATCGAGGGTGCCTGCGTGCGGATGGTCGCCACGTGATGCCCTGAGAGGCTGCTGTCGGCTTCCCGACAGGTTTTCCCGCCCCCTGGCGGACAATCGTCAGGGGGCTTCGTCGTGCCCGTTTCCGGTGCCGCGCTACCGCCGCGGAAGCTTCGTGGCGCACTATTGCCAGGCCTGTTTCCACGGGATTACCATCCAAACTGAATTGAACTTGGCTCAGGTTGATCTGAAGAGGGTTCCTATGGCGTTGCGTGCATACATGGCCAGCATGGACAGCCGGCATCCGGAGCGGACGCTGGACCTGCTCGAACCCGATTTCCGCTTCCTCATCGCCCTGCCGGGCAAGGAGGTCATCGGCAAGTCCAGGGAGGACTTCGCCGCGTACATCGCGGGCCGCAATCCCGTGGACCGGGCGCACGAGATCCTGCGTTACAGCCGGGACGGCGACGTCGAAACCGTCTACGGAGTGGTGACGGAGGGCGGGCGGTACTGCGGCTCCTTCCTCTCAGCCGCGGTCGTATCGCCCGACGGACTCCTGGCCCGCTACCAGTCCTTCTTCACCACTTCCTTCGAGCTCGTCGACTGGTCCGGGCAGGCCGCGAACGAAAGGAGCCGGACATGACCGACACCTCGACCGCGGCCCCCTTCCTCACCGCGTGGTTCGAGATCCTCGACGGGGACGAGCCGTCCCGGATCCTCGACCTGATCAGTGACGACTTCTCGCTGTCCATCCTGTTCTCCACCGGCGACGGCAACGCCACCGACTTCGCCGGTGACCGCGCCGCCCTCGTGGGCTACCTCGAACAGCGCGAGCGGGGCACCCGCACCCATCATCGGCTGTCGGCGACCACGCTCGGCCAGGACGAGCTCTTCCTGGGGGAGGTACGACGTGCAGGTGTCCCTGAGGCGACCTTCGTCGCCGCCGGGCGCGTGAACGGAGAGGGCCGGCTGCAGCGCCTGCTGATCGGCCGCTCGTCCGAGATCCGCTTCGACTGACCGCACATCTTCACCCGACCGCGTACGGAGGACCGTCATGTACAACCTCGTCCTGCTGGCAGCTCGGCCTCCGGAATGGACGCACGAGCAGTTCATCGAGTGGTGGCGCGGCGGCCACGCGGAGCTGACCTGCCGCCTGCCCGGACTGCGTGCCTGGCGGCACACCGAGATCGACGCCGCGCTGGAGCCGCGCTCCGAAGGCTGGGACGGGATCTCCGTGCTCAGCTTCGACTCCCCGGAGGACCTGAAGAAAGCCCTCGCGAGCCCCGAGTGGGCGGAGGCCGTCGCACAGGTCGGTGACATGAAGGGCCGCCGCATCGCGGTGATGGGGCACGAAGCGGAGATGTTCGCCGCCTGAGGCGCCTGGACCGACAGGTCCCGGTCCACCAGCAAAGCAGGCACCGCAGCGTTCAGTAGACGGAGTTCGGCACAGCGCAGCGAGGGACGAGATGCGACAGGTAGTGCGGGAGTTCCAAGAGAAGGCGGACGAGGCCGACTTCGTTGCCGTCATCGATGACACGGGCAGCCATACGGCCCGGCAGCTGCTCGACGAGGCCACACGGCTGGCCGGGGCCCTGTCCACCGGCACGGCCGGCCGAGCGGGCGGCACGGTCCTGGTCCAGGCGGACAACTCATGGCGTACGGTCGCCGCCACCCTCGCCGTGGGCCTGAGCGGCGGGGTGATCGCGGTGGTCAATCGGCACACCACCCACGCCGAGTTCACCGCGGCCTGGGAGGACATCCGCCCGGACGCCGTCGTCGCCGAGCCCTCGGCGATGGAGGAGT
The DNA here is from genome assembly GCF_042870755.1 of Streptomyces sp. NPDC006365. Lineage (NCBI taxonomy): Bacteria > Bacillati > Actinomycetota > Actinomycetes > Kitasatosporales > Streptomycetaceae > Streptomyces > Streptomyces sp. NPDC006365. Next base: position 596,848 of record NZ_JBIAHS010000003.1, on the reverse strand, counting down.
GGGCGGTGACCGAACGGCTGCCGGGCCCGGCACAGACGGTACTCGACGGCTGGACGTGCCTGTCCGCACCCCAGAAGCGCGAGGTGTCGCGCTGGTCCGGCGGCGCCCTGATCGGCCTCACCTCCGGGTCGACCGGGCGGCCCAAAGGCGTCGTGCAGTCCGAGCAGGCCCTGCGCTATGCCGCCACGAGCACCATGACCGTCAACGGCCTGTCGCCCGGCGACGCCGTCGCCGCGATCGTTCCGCTGTCGTCGACGGCGGCGTACTGCTTCGGCGTCTACCTCTCCCTCCTGCTGCGCGGGCCGCTCGTCATGACGGGAAAGTGGGACAGGGCCGTCGCAGTGCGGCGGATGGCCGACGCCGACGTCCGCTGGACCATGTGCGTACCGACCATGGCGCTGCAGATGGGTGCCGAGGCGGCCGGCTCCGGCATCCTCCGCGGGGTCCGGTCGATCACCGTCGGCGGCGGGCCCATGGACCGCGGCGCCCTGGCCCGTGCGGAACAGTCCTTGGGCACAAGGATCCTTCGCGTATTCGGCATGTCCGAGTGCCTCGGCCACACCTCGCCGAGCCCGGACGACCCCGAGGAGATCCGGCTCGGCCGAGACGGCCGGCCCTTCCCGGGCACGGACGTGCGCGCTCTCACCCCCGACGGGCAGGTAGCCGGACGGGGCGTGACCGGCCGGGCGCAGGTGCGCGGCCCTTCCCTCTTCCTCGGCTATGCCCGCGACGGCAAGGTCGATCCGCCGACGCTGACAGAGGACGGCTACCTGCCCACCGGCGACCTGCTGATGACCCACGAGGACGGCAGCATCAGCATCATGGGCCGCGAGAAGGACATCATCATCCGCGGCGGCCGCAACATCGACATCACGGAGATAGAGCGCGCGGTCGCCAGTTACCCGCGCGTGGCCAGGGCCTGTGTCGCGGCGGTTCCCGACGACGTCCTCGGCGAACGCGTGGCGCTGCTCGTCGTCACCGAGGACGGCGGCGGCATCGACCTGGCCGAGGTGACCGGTCACCTGGAGAGCGTCGGCCTGTCCAAGACGAAGTGGCCCGAATTCGTTTTCGGCATCGACGAACTGCCCCAGACCAAGGTCGGCAAGCTCGACCGGAGAGGGGCCCAGGACCTGGCCGAAAGACTGAATTCCCATATGGCCGACCGGACCTGACGAGGCAACACACTGCGAAATGTGCTGTCGCACGTGCCATCGGGCATGATCCACGGCAGTACATCAAAGAGGAGGAACATGACAGCGCGGTTCGACCAGGGCCCGTGGGCCGCCGCCGGGGTCCAGACCGTACAGCCCGGGGTGCACCGCGTTCCTCTGCCACTCCCCAACGACGGCCTGCACGCCGTCAATGTCTATCTGTTGGAGGACCTGGCCGACGACGGCGGCATTGTCATGATCGACGGCGGCTGGGCGATCCCCGAGGCCCGCAAGGCACTCGAGGAGGCCCTGGCCGCCATCGACCGCGACCTCGCCGACATCAGCCACATCCTGGTCACCCACATCCACCGCGACCACTACACGCATGCGGTGGAACTGCGCCGGCTGCTGGGCTCACGCGTCTACCTCGGCGCGGGCGAGCGCCCGGGCCTGGAGATGCTCGACCGACTGCGCAGCGACCAACCCGCCGGCTCACTGGAAACCCTGCGCAGGGGAGGAGCCGGCGAACTCGCCGACCGCATCGCGGCGATGGACCACGGCGGCTACGACCCGAGCGTGTGGGAGGCCCCCGACCGCTGGCTTGCCGCCGAGACACTCCGCTTCGGCGAGCGCGAACTGCATGTCGTACCAACTCCGGGACACACCAAGGGACATGTCGTCTTCCTGGACGAGCAGCGGGGGCTGCTGTTCTCCGGGGACCACGTCCTGCCGCACATCACCCCGTCCATCGGCTTCGAGCTGGCCGAGCCCGGCGGCCGTCCGCTCGCCGACTACCTGGACTCGCTGCGGCTGATGAACCGGTACGCCGACGCCCGCCTGCTGCCGGCGCACGGGCCGGTCTCCGACAGCGCGCACACCCGGGTCGCCGAACTCCTCGCCCACCACGACGACCGACTGGCCAAGAGCCTGGCGGCGCTGGGCGAGGACACGCTCGACGCCCACGCGGTGGCGCGCAAACTCGGATGGACGCGCCGGGCGGTGCCGTTCGGCGAACTCAGCGCCTTCAACCAGATGCTCGCGGTCAACGAGACGGCGGCGCACCTGGATGTCCTCGTGCTGCAGGGGTGGGCGACGGTGGCGTTCGTGGGCGGGGTGAACCAGTACACGCGCGTGCGGTGACACACGGGCCTGTGCGGTTCCGGCACCGAGGGCACCGGCGTGCCACGCCCTGGAGATCACCCAGGAAGATCACTCCTCCAGATCCGGCAGCCGCGCCCCGGCCGGGCTGATGCGGTCGCCGTGCTGGTCGAAGACGAAGAGGTGGGCGAGGTCGACGAGCAGCGGGATCTGCATGCCGAGGCGGAGTTCGATGTCGGGGGTGGTGCGGACAACCAGGTCACCGGGGAGGCGGCTCTCCTGCGTCGGTGGTGCCTGCTGGTCGGGCTGCGCGTCGTGCGGGTCGTCCAGGACCACGACCGGGCCGGCGCGCCGGGCGCCCGTGCGCTCCCGGATGCGGTCCAGGACCGTACCCTCACGGCGGCGGCGACGGATGGCCCGGGCGGGGTACGGGGCCTCGAGGTCCGGCACGAGGGCGGGCTGGGAGCCGGTGTTGAAGTGGACGAGGACCTCGTGCCCCTGGAACTCCATGTGCTCGACCAGGCCGCTGATCGGCACCTCTCCGGGACGTGCGGCGGCGGGCTTGGCGATGCGGATCGCTTCCGAGCGCAGCCCGACGATGACCTCCCGGCCCTGCTGGACGCGCAGCAACTGGTGGTCCAGGGACAGGGGTTCGGGCAGGCGTAGGCACTGGCGGCCCAGGTTGATGGACATCGCGCCGTCGATCGGGGCGCGGACCAGTCCGCGCAGCAGGTTGATGCGCGGCGTGCCGATGAAGGCGGCGACGAAGACGTTCCGGGGCAGCGCGTACACCGAGCGCGGGGAGTCCACCTGCTGGAGCACGCCGCCGCGCAGTACGGCGACCCGATCGCCGAGCGACATGGCCTCGGCCTGGTCGTGAGTGACGTACACGGTCGTGACGCCGAGCTGCCGGGTGAGCGTGGAGATCTCGGCCCGCAGGTGGTTGCGGAGCTTGGCGTCGAGGTTGGACAGCGGTTCGTCCATGAGGAAGGCGGTGGGCTGGCGCACGATGGCCCGGCCCATGGCCACGCGCTGGCGCTCGCCGCCGGAGAGCTGGCGGGGATAGCGGTCGAGGAGCTCCTCGATGCCGAGCATGCGGGCCGTCGCGTCCACGCGGGGGCCGCTGTCCTCACCGGGACTCTCGATGCGCAGCGGGAAGCCGATGTTGCCGCGGCTGGTCATGTTCGGGTAGAGGGCGAAGTTCTGGAACACCATCGCCATCTTCCGCTCCGATGGCTGCAGATCGTTGGCGTGCTCGCCGTCTAGCAGCAGATCGCCCTCGGTGATCTCTTCGAGGCCGGCGATCATCCTTAGCACGGTGGACTTGCCGCAGCCGGACGGACCGAGCAGCACGAGGAACTCGCCGGGCGCGATGTCGAGCGAGAGCCGGTCCACCACGCGGACGCCCCGCGTATAGGCCTTGCTCACGTGGTGCAGAGAGATGGCGCGTGTCATGGCAGATGCCCCCGAGGGCTTGCTGAGCGCTGTTGCTTCGCTGTCGGAGGTCCCGGGCGGGTCGCACGGGATCTTTGAGTCACGGGAATTACACGCGACTTGAGTCACGGAAATTAACGGACCGCACACGTCCGGGGGAAGACCCTGCCGGGATCGAATGGTCCCGTCCCGGCAGATGAGAAAGCGGATCGACTGCTTCAGTCGGCAGTCCGGGAGCCCGGGGGCATGGGCCGCGGCCGGGTGGGGCCGCCGGAGTCGCGGGCACGACCACGCCCGGGACGCCGGTGCCCCCGTATCCGCACCAGCACTCGTTGGATGCCTTGAACCGTCTCGCCGCCATCCCACGTCTGCTTGCACTCGCCGCGAGTTGAAGCGACCAGTCGGCTGTACGGTTCCCGAATTGGGAACGGATCCCCTGTCCCGTCTCAGTGAAAGGTTGATGATTCTCAGTGAAGTGTGGTGACCGGTAGGTTCGTCCAACTGAAGTTCTGACTGGCCGAACGTGCGGAGGCTGAGGTGGCCGAGACGATGGTGGGCGAGGTGATGACCGAGCTGGCCGAGCTCGAGGACCCGAAAATCCGCGAGGTGAATGAGCGACACGGTGACGACCATGGTGTGAACCTCAGCAAGTTGCGCGCGCTCGCGAAGCGGCTGAAGACGCAGCAGGAACTCGCGTGCCGCCTCTGGGAGACGGAGGACACCGCGGCGAGGCTGCTGGCGATCCTGATCTGCCGCCCGAAGGCGTTCGAGCGTGACGAGTTGGACGTCATGTTGCGCGAGGCGCGCACGCCCAAGGTGCACGACTGGCTTGTGAACTACGTGGTGAAGAAAAACCCGCACTCCGAAGAGCTGCGTCTGGCCTGGTCCGCCGATCCCGATCCAGTAGTCGGAAGTGCTGGCTGGGCGCTGACCACCGAACGCGTGGCGAAGAAGCCCGAGGGCCTCGACCTCGCAGGATTGCTCGACGTCATCGAGGCGGAGATGAACGAGGCCCCGGACCGCCTGCAGTGGGCGATGAACCACTGCCTGGCTCAGATCGGGATCGAGCACGCCGAGCAACGCACCCGTGCCATCGACATCGGTGAGCGCCTGGAAGTACTCAAGGACTACCCGACTCCCCCGGGCTGCACGTCCCCGTTCGCGCCTGTCTGGATCACCGAGATGGTGCGCCGACAGCACGACAAGTAGGAAAGCCGCACGCCCCGCTCAACCTTCAGTGAGACAGCTCAACCTTCCCTACGTTCGTCTCTGGGACCGGGCGAGCCCTTCGTACGGTTGGCCCACCCGGGGCGTCGGGTGTGGCTTTCAACCTTCTGCCGCTTGTGGCTTCCATCGATTGGCCGCCCGTCGCCCCACGACGGCCGCGTTGAAAGGCGTCGAGGCTGCCGTGCACCTGACGCAGTTCGGCCGCGATGGCCGAGAGCGGGAAGTGCGGATGCGCGGCCGAGCGGGCCGCGACACAGGCCAGGGTCAGGGGCAGGCCGGTGACGGTTGGGGCGGTACCTTCTGCACGCCGCCCCAACCGCCGAAGGCGCTGTCAGGCGGTGGTACGGAACGGGCCGGTCACCTCGTAGGTGATACCGCCGGAGGAGCTGCCGCTCGTACCGCGCTGGCTGGAGAAGTACAGCCGCTTTCCGTCGGGCGAGAAGGCCGGGCCGCAGATCTCCGAGCTGGACTGGCCGGTGATCCGCAGGAAGGGGGCCACGATGTCGTCGGGGGTGATGATGCAGATCTCCATGTTGCCGCCGTCCTCGGCGACGAACAGGTCGCCCGAGGAACTGCCGGTGACGTTGTCCACGCCCGTCAGCGGTGCGGTGCCGTTGGTGACCAGGCTGTCGTCGTAGGCCAGTTCGTAGGTGCTGTTGAGCAGGTTGAGCTGCCAGACGCGGTTGTCGCCCTTGGTGGTGAACCAGACGGTGTCGCTCGCGTAGTGGCAGCCTTCGCCGCCGTTGAAGATCTTGGCGCCAGAGACCTGGTCGCGGGTATAGGTGGGGGAGCCGTCCCGGTCGGGCACGTTCGTCCAGGTGAAGGAGCCGGAGCTGCCGGTGCCTGCGACCAGTACCTGAAGGGTGCCGGAGGACAGGTTGCCCCAGGTGGTGGGGGTGAACCGGTAGAAGCAGCCGTCCGACTCGTCCTCGGTCAGATAGATCACCTTGCGTACCGGGTCGGCGGCGGCAGCCTCATGCTTGAAGCGGCCCATCGCGTCGTGGCGTACGGCGGTCTTGACCCCCCACGGGTCGGTCTCATAGACGTAGCCGCGGCTCACTTCCTCACACGACAGCCAGGTGTTCCACGGGGTGGCGCCGCCCGCGCAGTTGTTCCGTGTGTTGGACAGGATGCGGTAGGCGCCTGTGATGGTGCCCGAGGAGTGGAACTTGACGGCGCTCGCGCCGCCACCGGTGGAGATCTCGGAGTTGGAGACGTAGATCCAGCCCGTGCCGTCGGCGAAGCAGGCGCCTCCATCGGGGGCGTTGTGCCAGGTGTACGAAGTGCCGGGGACGGTCTGGCTGGAGCGGGCGATGACTCTGCTGGTGAAGCCGCTTGGCAGCATGATCCCGTGGGCGTTGGCGGGCAGTAGACCGCCGTACGGGCTGGTGCCGTTCTGGGCGGGGGCCGCGTAAGCGGCGCCGCGCATGAGGGTGCCGCCGAAGACGGCGGCCGAGGTGCCGATCACGGTACCGCGCAGGAAGTTGCGACGTTCCACAGCTACTCCTTCGTCAAAGAAGAGCGAACGATGGGTCGTTGAGCGCCGTCGACTGGTCACCGGGACACTAGGGCCCCTGGCAGGGGACGGTAAGGATCCTTTGAACCAACTCTTCCTGGCCAACGGGTGGGCAGATCCCGCGCAGAAACGATCAGTCCGCCACCAAATGAACGAGCAGGGAATCCTCCCGGACCAACTGATGGAGACCTTTCCGGGGAAGAGCCCAAGGAGCCCTCGGCGGGCTCCGAAGAGGCGGACTACGATGAGCGGTTTTCGATCGACCGAAAACCGCTCGACGCGGCAGGAGAAGGGTGCCTACGATCCCTGGCGCGGTATCGCGTGTCGGTCACCGGCTGGGTGAGGCATGGAGGTGCCGCGGAGATGCCCGTGGAGGCATTGACCAGTGTCAGTCGAGTTCAACCACACCATCGTTCTTACCCGTGACCGGGAGAAGTCCGCTCAGTTCCTCGCCGAGATCCTGGGCCTTGAGGCCGGCGAGCCGGCCGGGATGTTCCTGCCGGTGACGACCGCCAACGGCGTCACGCTGGACTTCGCGACCGTCGACATCGACATCCCCATGCAGCACTACGCGTTCCTTGTCTCTGAGGAGGAGTTCGACCAGATGCTCGGGCGCCTCGTGGCGGCGGAGGTTCCGATCCAGGCCGACCCGCACGGCAAGCACCCCCGCCGGATCAACCGCAATGACGGCGGGCGGGGCGTGTACTTCCTGGATCCGGCCGGACATGGCCTGGAGGTCATCACCCGCCCGTACGGCAGTGATCCGTCCTCTGAACTGAACGGCGTCACGGAAGAGGTGCCGGGAGCCGTAGGCGGCTGACCGCCGCGCGGCTGGACGACATTGGCGGGCGCGGTCCGTGCCGGACCGCGCCCGCACGACGCGGCGCCGGCGTCCTCAGGACTGGGTGAAGGACGGGACGAAAGGCGTGCACACGGCATGGTGGCCCAGGTGGACCTTGCGGCTGGTGTTGACGAACGTGGTGTGGCCGCCCAGGAGTTCGCTGCCCTGCCCCTCTCGGGCGTAGATCGGGGTCAGGCGGATACGCGCCCTCGGCAGTAGGCACAGCTGCCTGCTCCGGGGGTGGAGGAACTCGACATCGAACCGGTCGCTTTCGACCAGGTCACTGATCACGAAACGGGAGCCGGTGGCCTCGGGGCGCCCCGGGATCTGGCCGGCGGCGGCCGCGTCCAGCGCGCTGCGCCAGCGGCCGACCGAGTGGTCGCCGAAGAAGACTCCCCGGCTTCCCCAGGTGAACTCCGAGGCTTCGGAGTCGATCACCTTCAGCACTTTCTCGCGGCCGCACGCCTTGAGCTGCTCGACAAGCGCCGGGTCGGGCCTGGCCGGCAGCACCTGCGACCGCGGGACGCATGTGCGGAGCACGGTCATGTTCTGTGCACCGAGCCGGTCGGCGATCGTGGACTCCAGGACAGGGTCCCAGATCAGCGAGAGCAGGGCCTTGGTGCCGAAGCCGTGGAACAGCGGGTTGATCAGCCGCTCCGCCGCCGCGAAGATCTCCCGGCGGATTCGCTCCCCGTACTGCCGCAGCTCCTTGACGTAGCAGAAACGCCAGCCCCTGCGCCCGTCGTCACGGAAGCGGGAGAAGAACTCCACATCCACCGGGCGGCAGAACTGCTCCCGCATGCGGCAGGCGGCGAGTTCGTTCTCAGGCCGGTACGTCGGGTACTGGTCGTCCATCCAGATTCGCTCGATCCCGCGCCGGTGGAAGGCCCGGAACAGCTCGCCGGCACCCACGCCGTACGCCCGCTCGAAGGCGTGCATCTTTCCGACGTTGCCGAAGGCCTCCTCGATCTCCGTCACCCGCGGCATGCCCTGGCTCACGACGACATCGAGCCGGAACAACTCGATGCGACGGTCCAGGTCGCGACCGCGGAGGTCCTCAGGCACACCGATGTCCAGAGCGGCCCGGACGTGTGGATCCCCCTCCGCGTACAGGTCCTGCGCCGTGTCGCACAGCGCGAAGACGGCCGCCCCGAGCCGTTCGATTCGGCGTGTCAGATCCGGCCCGAGCGGAAAAGGGTGCGCGGCAACGAGCCAGGGAGCCCGCTCCGGGTCGGATCCGCCGTACCGCACCTTCAGCGCGACGAGCGCGCCCTCGGCGTGCAGCGCCGCTCCGAGCCGGTCGGGGTCCTGCGCGGCAGGCACGTACACGACACCGGTCAGATCGCGCCGCAGCTCCGCCCGCGCGAAGGCCTTCACACAAGAACCCTAAGTCCATCGGTGTGACCGGGCCACGGCAGCAGGAGCCTCGGTCGGGCGGCAGTAAGCCGTATGGCGGCCCCGTCGGCGACGGAGGGCGCACCACGCGCAGAAGATGTGGAGGAAGCGCACTTAGCTGGATGTACTGGACCTGAGTGAAAGGCCGAGCCGATGTCGAAATACCTCTTCAAGGTCAAGTTGACCGTGGACGGACTGCAAGGACTGCTCAAGGAGGGCGGTACAGCGCGTCGCGAGGTCGTCGACCGCATGGTCCAGAGCCTTGGGGGGCGGGTCGAGTCGATGTACTGGGCCTTCGGCGACGAAGACGCCTACGTCACCGTGGACCTGCCCACCAACACCTCTGCCGCGGCCATGGGCCTGATCACGTCGGCGGCCGGTGGCGTACGCACGAGCACGGTCGTTCTGCTGTCGCCCGACGAGATCGACGAGGCGGTCCGTCAGAAAGTGGAGTACCGGGCGCCTGGTGCGTGACGCACCCTTCCTCGAAGCGATCATGGCCAATGAAGGCGGTGGCATACGGTGCCGCACGTTGTTGTGAGCGCGTTGAGCCATCCCGGGCTGATCCGCGTCCGGAACGAGGACAGCCTTGTCGTCGGCCCGTGGACGTTGCCCTGCACCGTGACCGAAAATCCGCAGACGCTGGTGTTCCCGCTCGGTACACCGCTGGTCGTCGCGGTCGCCGACGGCATGGGCGGGCATCCCGGAGGCGAGGTGGCGAGTGCTCTCGTCACCCACCGACTCGCGGTGACAGGCTCTGTCCTGAGCAGCGAGGACGCCGTCCGTGATGAGCTGCGTACGTGCAATCGTGAGATCTACGAAGCGGCAGGCGTCCACGGCGACGATCTCGCCACCATGGGCACAACCGTCGCAGGTGTGGTCGTGATGCCCGAATCGCTGCTGGCGTTCAACGTGGGCGACAGCCGGGTCTTCGCCGCCCCGCAGGACGGACTGCGACAGGTGAGCGTGGACGACAACCCGCCGCTCGAACCGGGGCAGCGCACCACCTCCCGGCTGACACAGTCGCTCGGTGGCGCCCTGAGATACCGCGAAGTCACCCCTCACCTGACGACCTCGCGCCTGGCGCCTGGCGACCGGTATCTCATCTGCACCGACGGACTGACCGACCCACTGCCGGACAACGTCCTCGACGGCCTTTTGCGGGAGTACGACGACGTCCGAGCCGTCTTCGAGCTGTGGAAGGCCGCCATCGAGGCAGGCGGCCCCGACAACATCACGCTCGCCCTCGTAGGCGTCTCGGACGATTAGCCGTTCCACGCATCACACTCGCGGAGACCCGACAGACCAACAGGGGAACCGGACCAGGCCACGCGCTGTCTTGAGATACACCATCCGATTTTCCGGTACGGGGGACTTCTGATGAGGCGTGCACGAGCATCGGTCTGGGCTGCGGCCCTGGCGCTGACCGCGGGAAGCCTTCTTGTGGGCTGTTCTCAGGAGTACGACGACAAGCGGGGCATGGGCGACGCCCCGGTGCAGGGCAGCAAGGGCGACGACAGCCCGGCCGAGGTGTACAACATGCCGGACGGCTTCGGGAATCTCGCCACCAAGTGCGTGGGGCACGGCTTCCGTGCGTATGTCACGACGAACTCCGGCGCTCCGTCGAACGTCCAGATCGTCGAGGACAAATCATGCGCGGGCTGAGCATGACGGCAGGGCCGCAGTCGGGGAAGCGCCGCCTGCGGCCTTGGCAGCGCCGCCGGCGGCCCGCGCAAGCGGGCGTCGCCACCTGCGGTGCGCTGCTGCTTGCCGTCCTGCTCACCGGCTGCTCCCAGGAGCACGACGACGAGCGGGGCATGGGCGACGCCCCGGTGAAGGGAAAGGCGGGCGAGGACACCGCGGCGGAGGTCTACAACTTCCCGGACGGCTTCGGAAACCTCGCCACGAAGTGTGTCGGAGACGGCAAGCGTGGCTACGCCACCACAAAGTCCGAGCAGGCGGAGGACAGCGAAGACGTCGTGATCATTCCGGCGAACGCGGTGATCGTCTACGACCCGGAATGCTCGGCACCGTGACCGAAACCGCTGACTCGCGGTAGCAAGCCGGACGGTTTGGATTCGCTGGTCGGCGTCGGCCCGGCCGCCGGCCGCGAAGGGCGCGTGTGACCTGTGCCGGTCCAGTGGCCTCAAGGCTTCTGAGCGCAAGCTCAGTTGGTTGCAGGGCGAGATGGCAGCCGACCTGAAACCCCTGGCCAGGGACGACGGTCAGCCGATCCCTGTCAGATGGACTCACCGGAGACTCACGTGGGCGGCCGTGCGGCCATGACGTTGATCGAGTGGTGACGCCCCCGCCACGGGCGTACCGTCGAACGGTGGAAGCAGGAGTGGACGGAACCGCTCGCTGATCCCTCGCGAGGGTTCGACCTCCGGGGGTGCGACACGCCATGACCAGCAGCCCGCAGCCGGCCCCTTCAGCGCAGGCCACCAAGGAACCGGGCGGTGGCGGAAACGCGATGGCTCTGCTGGTCATCGCCTCGTGTCAGCTGATGGTGGTCCTGGACATCACCATCGTGAACATCGCGCTGCCGCACATCCAGCGCTCTCTGGAGTTCTCCACCACCAGCCTGTCCTGGGTGGTCAACGCGTACACCCTCACCTTCGGTGGGCTGCTGCTGCTCGGCGGCCGGACCGGTGACATCCTCGGCAGGCGGCGCGTCTTCATCTTCGGCGTGCTGCTCTTCGTGCTCGCCTCGCTGCTCGGCGGGCTCGCGCAGAACGCCGGCCAACTCCTCGCCGCGCGCGCCCTCCAGGGCGTCGGCGGTGCCATCGCGTCCCCCACTGCCCTCTCCCTGGTCAGTACGACCTTCCGCGAAGGCCCCGAACGCAACCGGGCCTTCGGGGTGTTCGCCGCGGTCTCGGCGGGCGGCGGAGCCATCGGCCTGCTCGCGGGCGGAGTCCTCGTCGAGTGGCTGAACTGGCGGTGGGTGCTCTTCGTCAACGTCCCCATCGGGCTGCTCATCGCCCTCGCCACTCCCCGTTGGATCAGGGAGTCCGAACGGCACCCAGGCCACTTCGACATCGTCGGCGCGCTGACCTCCACCGCGGGCATGGTGCTGCTGGTCTACGGATTCATCAGGGCCGCGCAGGACGGCTGGCGGGACGGGCTCACGGTCGCCTCGTTCGCGGCGGCCGTCGTCATCCTGACGGTGTTCATCCTGATCGAGAGGCAGTCCAGACAGCCGATCACGCCCCTGCACATGTTCGCCGACCGTAACCGCGCGGGCACCTACGGAATGATGCTGAGCCTGGCCGCCGCGATCTTCGGCATGTTCTTCTTCCTCACGCTCTTCACGCAGAACGTGCTGGACTTCAGCCCGCTGCAGACCGGCCTCGCCTTCCTGCCGGTCAGCGTGGTCATCGCGATCGGCGCCGGGCTGGCCTCGCGGTTCCTGCCCAGATACGGCCCCAAGCCCTTCATGGTCGTGGGCGGGATCCTGGCGGCGACCGGCCTTGCGTGGCTGACCCTGACCGACGTCCACTCCACCTACGCGGGCAGCGTCCTCGGCCCGATCCTGGTCTTCAGCCTGGGGATGGGCATGGAGTTCGTCTCACTCACGCTCATGGCGCTCTCCAACGTCCCCACGCACGAGACGGGCGCCGCTTCCGGACTCCTCAACGCCACCCAGCAGGTCGGCGGCTCGCTCGGTCTGTCCATCCTGGTCACGGTGTTCGGCACGGCCAGCAGGAACGAGGCGGACGAGCAGGTTCCGCGCTTCCTGGAGCAGGCGACGCCGGCCGAGCGCGCGCGGTTCGAGCGCACCGGGGATCTCCCGCCGCCCTGGGCCGACGAGGTCCTCAGCTCCGGTGTCTCGGCCGCCTTCATCATGGCGGCGATCTTCGCCGTGCTCGCCGCACTGATCGCCGTCGTGGTCATCCAGGTCCGCCCCTCCGACCTGGAACGCCTGGGCGGGAAGGGCCTCGGCCCGGTCTGAGAGGGCGTTTTCCTCCAGTTCACCGAACCGGCGTAGGTGGGTTCGCACGTCCATGCGTCGATGAGCGCGCCGAAGGCCGCCAAATCGCAGACGGAGCACATCCCTCAAAGCGAGGTCTCTGTAACTCCCTGAACTCCAAGCTCTCGGCGCGGTCGATGACCACGAGGGGCCGAACACGGCCAGCGCGCGGGCCAGATCCACTGCGACCAGCCGTCCCACCGCGAGGGACTGGGCGGGGCCGACGCGGCGGACTCGGGCGGGGTCCGGGGCTGGGGAGGCGACGTCTCCTGCTGAGCTGACGCCTCTGGCGGTGGCTGCGTCTGTGTCATGCAGAGAATGTCGCGGTGCCGTCAGGCGGCGGACCGTCCGGCAGGCTTCGGTAACGGCCCGCAGGTCGGCGGGGCGGTACCCGCCGACCTGCGGGGTCTCGTTCTGCCCGGTCCGGCGCGACCGGGCGGCCGTCTTCTCCAGCCACTCAGCGGGGCTCGACCCGACGGTTGCCGGACGGGCGCGGGGCGGCCGGGCTTCCAGGCTGGAGGCATGACACACCGTGGGCGATGCAAGGAGCCCGACACTTCCCTCGGATCATCGACCGACGTACCGGGCCGGGACGTCATGCCTGGCAGGGCCGGCCCCGGGGACGGCGTCCCCGCCTACGATAGGGGGACCAACAGCCGCTTGTTCAAGCGACTTGCTCGTGAGACTAAGTCGGTAATATGAGCCCATGGCTCACGTCCCAGCGGCCGAGCGCCGCCCTCAACTGATCAAAGCAGCCATCGACCTCATGACGAGAGAAGGAGTCTCGGCCGGAAGCACACGTGCCATCGCCACCGAACTGGGCGTCGCTCAAGCCACCGTGCACTACACGTTCGGCACGAAGGAAGAGCTCTACCGCGCCGTCATGGAACAGCTCACGGCGGACCTGCTGGCGCAGGTCGAGCAGGCCGTTCCGGAGGATGCCGGATTCGAGGAGACGGTCGGCACATTGGCCTCAGCCCTCTGGAGGACGGTGCGCGAGAAGCCAGGCCACCACCTCCTCCTCTCGGAGCTGAGTATGTTCGCACTCCGCACGCCCGCGCTCGGCGAAGTCCTTGAGAGCCACTATCGTGGCGTGGTCGAAGTGACGGCGAGGCTCGTGACGCAGGCGGCCGAGCGCGCAGGTCAGCCCTTGGCCCAGCCCGCAGAAACAGTCTCGCGGTTCTTCCTCTCCGGTTTCGACGGGCTCGTTATGCAGCACCTGACCCACCCCGACGAAGAGGCTGAGGCAACTTGCCTGCAAGCCTTCATCGCCGCCGTTGTGGCGCTGGCACGCGGTCAGCTGAGTCCCGTGGCCGTCCCGGCGTTCTGACCGAGCTCGACGACGACCGGCGGTGGAGTCTGGTTCCGGGGCCCCTGAGCCTCATGAGTGCCGGCTCGTGCGGTACTGCCCCGGCGCCACGCCGTGCTCGCGCTTGACGCGGGCCGAATGCACGGGCGAAGTGGATCGTCAGCTCGTTGATTCGGCTGTTCCACCTTCTATGCCCCCCAACCCGCCCCCACAGGTTGACGCAACCCATAGGGGCACCCCCGAGCCCGGTGACATCGCCCCAGGCCGACCGATCGACAGGGGAGAACAGTCACACCGGGCCCGGAGGCCGGCGGCCTCTGGCGGGACCGCGAGGAACATGACGGGGGATCACGGATTCGAGTGAGTGAACTCGGGCTCCTTCTCCTGAGCGACCGAGGTCTTGATCCCTGCTCCAGCCTTGGCCGTATTCTCCGCCCCTGCTTGTGCACTACGGCCCTTGCCGGGGAGCAGGAAGGCGACGGACACCGCCCCCACTCCCAGGATCGCCGCGCCCACCAGGCTCGTGTGGGCCACCGCGTCCGCGAAGGACGAGCCGACCGCGTCCGCCATCTGGTGGGCGCCGTCGGTGAGTTGACCGGCCTGCTCCTGGAGTTGCGCGGCCTGCTGCGGGTCGGTCGCCCGCGCTGCTTGTTCGGCGACCTGCCGTGCCTGGTCGCCGATGCCCTCGGCCACCCCGTACCCGGCGGCGACCGAGTCCTGCGCCTGGCCCAGCGCGTCGGCCGGGAGCTTGCTGTCAGCGGTTGCGTCCGACAGGTTCGACGAGTACGAGGTCGACAGCAGCGAACCGAGGATGGCGATGCCGATCGCCCCGCCCAGTTCCTGCGAGGTGTCGTTGACCGCGCTGCCCACGCCCAGCTCCTCCTCAGGGAACGCACCCATGATCGCGTCCGTGCAGGGCGAGAGCGCCAGGCCGATCGCGAGCCCGAGTGCGATGAGGGGTGCCACGAAATCGGCGTACGACGACGACTTGTCGATCTGGGTGAGCAGCGCGAGTGCCAGCGTGCCGCCGGCCATGCCCGCGACGATCGTCGCTTTCATGCCGATGCGCGGGGTGAGGTAGCCGGTCAGCACGGAGCCGGCGAAGACCGCGCCGGCGAGCGGCAGCATGCGTATGCCGGTCTCCAACGCGTTGTATTGCAGGACGAACTGGAGGTGCTGGGTGAGGTAGTAGAAGGCGCCGAAGACCGCGAGGAGGAACAGTACGACGGCGATGTTGGCACCCGTGAACGCGCGGTTCGCGAATCGGCGCGGATCGAGGAGAGGGTGCGGGTGGTGCAGCTCCCAGAGGACGAACCCCACGAGTCCCACGACCGTGACGACCGTGCCCGTGAGGGCCTTGGCGTCCCAGCCGTGCGGGGCCTCGATGAGCGTGAAGACCAGCGCGGCGATCCACACCACCGACAGCAGTCCGCCAACGTAGTCGATCCGCGGCGCGTGCGTGGCCTTGGACGGCGGCACCAGGACGAAGGTGCCGGCGATGGCGAGGGCGACCACGGGAACGTTGATCAGGAAGGTGGACTGCCAGCTGAAGCTTTCCAACAGCATGCCCGCGATCAGCGGTCCGGCGGCGATGGCGAAACCGGCGGTGCCCGCCCACAAGGTGATGGCCTTGGTCCGCTCGGCGCGCGGGAAGGTCGCCGCGAGCAGAGAGAGCGTGGCCGGCATGATCAGCGCCGCACCGACACCCATCACCGCACGGGCCGCGATGGCCCCGGCCGCGCTGTCGACGAATGAACCCCATATTGCTCCGCCGCCGAACAGGACGAGCCCGAGGACGAGCGCGCCGCGTCGGCTGTACTTGTCGCCGATCGCGGCGAACAGCAGCATCAGGGCGGCGTAAGGGATGGTGTAGCCGTCAATGACCCACTGCAGGTCCGTGCTGGTCAGACCGAGGTCCTGGGTCATCGAGGGAGCCGCGACCGTGAGGGCGGTGTTGGCCATCACGATCATCAGCAGGCTCAGACAGAGCACGAGCAGCGCCCACCAGCGCCGGGCGTAGGGGCCGTTCATTCTCTCGACCGGTTCGTCCATGAACACACGCATGAGCTGGGGTCCTTTCTCAAAGGGGGTCCTCGCAATGCCACTGCGGGCAGGGGCAGGTGCACGGAACGGCAGGGAACGCCGCGAGCATCCGTTCGACAGACTTTATCATGCGACAAAGTCGGTAGACCGAATCCGGTGTCACGTAGCTCCTGTGAGATGCGGCGCCCAGCGGGGTGCTCGCTTGCTGCGCCCAGAGGTATTGCCCCGATCTGGTCGAGATCCGAAAGATCGCCGGGGACTGCACCGCCTGCAACCACGAACCGAACTGGCGCAAGGCAGACGGCATCCTCATGCCGGCCTTCTCCCTCGGTGCGATGCGCGGCTGTCAAGCGACGATGCTCCG
This sequence comes from Streptomyces sp. NPDC006365, assembly GCF_042870755.1. Classification (NCBI taxonomy): domain Bacteria; kingdom Bacillati; phylum Actinomycetota; class Actinomycetes; order Kitasatosporales; family Streptomycetaceae; genus Streptomyces; species Streptomyces sp. NPDC006365. The sequence goes on along the minus strand of NZ_JBIAHS010000003.1, from coordinate 580,500 downwards.
GGTCGCCCGGGGGGCCGGCTGTCGTTGACAAGCTGCTGCGACGTCAGGGGTACCGCACTCGGCCTGGGTCGGCTTCGGCCGGATTCACCGGGCAACCGCAGAACGTGCGCCCGGGTTCGGCATGACGGTGCGTTGCACCGCACGCAGCGGCCCCGCGTGTCCCGAGCGGCTCGGACATCTCGTCGACAGGGTCCAGCACATCGAGTGGAATGAACTCGTGGGGACCAGCGACTTCGTGCCGCTCCATGTGCCCCTGACCGCGGCCACAGAGGCCGGAGTGCACTTCGAAGGAGGAGCCCCTCCGGCAACGTGCTGCCGGAGGGGCTCCTCCTGGAACGGGCGGGGCCGCGGAGTCAGGGCGTGAGTACGAGCCGGACCGGGTCGCCGATCTTCTTCTCCAGGCGTGCGACGGCGTCCGCCGCGTCGGCCAGGGGTACATGGGCGGTGATGGACGGGGCCAGGTCGATCCGTCCGGCGGAGGCCAGGCCGATGAGCTCTTCCACGTGCTTGGGCTCGGAGCCGTAGTGGCCGCGGATCTGGTTGCCCTGGAAGCAGAAGCCCACGCTGTCGCCGATGGTGAACGGCTCCGGCGTGAGCCCTGCCAGGACCAGGACCCCCTCGGCACCGAGCGCGGCGGTGGCCTGTGCGCGGGCCGCCGGGGCGCCTGCGAAATCGAACGCGACCTGGAGGCCCCGTCCGCCCGTGGCCTGGTCCACCGCCTCGGCGAAGTCCGCCGAGGCCGGGTCCAGCGCGACGTCCGCCCCGAAGGCGAGGGCGCGTTCACGGGCGGTGGGCAGCGGGTCGACGGCGATGATCGGGGCCGCGCCGACCATGCGGGCGAGCCGGATGCCGTGCGCGCCCAGGCCGCCCGCACCCCAGATGCCGACCGCCTGCGCGGGTCGGACCGCGCCCGTCCCCACGATGGCGGCGTACGGGGTGGAAACCGCGTCGGGAATGATCGCGGCCTGGTCGAAGGGCAGGCCGTCCGGGATCGGGAGCAGGGTGTCCTCGCGGGCGACGGCGTACTGGGCCCAGCCCCCGTCGTAGTCCACGCCGCGCGTCAGCGGCTGTCGGCATGACATGCGGCGCAGGCAGCCCCCGCACTCCCCGCACGCCTGCCCGGCCTGGAGTACCACCCGCTGACCTGGTTCCCACATGCCCTGCACGTCCGGGCCGAGGGTGTGGACGACGCCCGCGACCTCGTGGCCGAGGGTGACCGCCCGGCTGTTCGCGACCGCGTCGACCGGGAAGGCGGGGCTGAGACTGCCGTCGATCAGGTGGACGTCCGACAGGCACACCCCGGCGGCCCGCACCTCGACCAGGACCTCTCCCGGGCCCGGCACCGGCAGGGGAACCTCTTCGACCGCGAACGTATGTGTGTCCAGGTGAAGCCGTCCGGCGAGCATGGTGCTCATGGCGGGAACCTCTATTCGTTCGATGGTGAATGTGCGGATGTGACGGCGCACAAGCGCCCTGGTCGATCGACCACGTCGTGTAACCATGTCGATGGACGGAGTCGTGTGTCAAGTCGTCGGTCCGCCCGACGCCCAACGCCCCCCACTCGTTCTGTCGAACGACCATGTCACACAACCGATTCAGTCGACCTTGTCATCCGACAATGTCGCGTGTAGGTTGATCCCCAAGCGACTTACTGGTGCGGAACGAAAGGCAATCTCATGACTCACGAGGCCCTGCACGGAACCGAACCGATCCCCGAGCGTCCCGCCCTGCCCCTGGTCGGCCACGCGTTCGACATTCCCAGTGGCGCCGACGGCCTGCTCTACGTGATGAAGGAGGCCAGGGAGCTGGGACCGCTGTTCAAGCTCCGCGTCTTCGGCAACGAGATCAACTTCGCCTCCGGCCTCGACCTGGTCACCGAGCTGGCGGACGAGAGCCGGTTCCGCAAGAACGTGCACCCCGACCTCGTGATCCTCCGGGGGATCGGCGGCGACGGGCTGTTCACCGCGTACAACGACGAGCCCAACTGGCGCAAGGCGCACGACGTGCTGATGCCGGCGTTCTCCCTGGGCGCGATGCGCGGTTACCACGCGACGATGTTCCAGGTCGCCCGGGAGCTGATCGGCAAGTGGGACCAGGCCGCCGGTGCGGAGGCTGTGAACGTCGCCGACGACATGACGCGGCTGACGCTCGACACGATCGGCCTGTGCGGCTTCGGCTACGACTTCGAGTCCTTCAGCCGCGACGAGCCGCACCCCTTCATCACCGCCCTGTCCCGGGCGCTCGGCTTCGCCCAGGACAAGGGGGAGTCCATCCCCGGCACGGAGTTGTTCAAGTGGAAGCAGGCGGAGCAGTTCCGCGAGGACGTGGCCTTGATGGAGGGCCTGGTCGACGACGTGATCCGGCAGCGCCGGGCGTCCGGAGACCAGAGCACCGACGACCTGCTCGGGCGCATGCTGCACACCCGAGACGCGCTGACCGGCGAGCCCCTGGACGACGTCAACATCCGCTACCAGGCGATCACCTTCCTCATCGCCGGCCACGAGACCACCAGCGGCGCCCTGTCCTTCGCCCTGTACTACCTGACCAAGCACCCCGAGGTCCTGGCCCGCGCGCAGGCCGAGGTCGACGCCCTGTGGGGTGACTCGGACGCCCCCGAGCCGGACTACGGGGACATCGGCAAGCTGACGTACATCCGCCAGGTGCTCAACGAGAGTCTGCGGCTGTGGCCGACGGCTCCCGCCTTCGCGGTGGAGCCGCTTGAGGACACGGTCATCGGCGGGAAGTACGCCGTGCGCAAGGGCGAGTCGATCCAGATCCTCATCCAGCAGCTGCACCGCGACCCCGCCTGGGGCGAGAACGTCGAGCTGTTCGACCCCGACCGGTTCCTGCCCGAGCGGGAGGAGCAGCGCCCGGTCCACCTGTTCAAGCCGTTCGGCAGCGGTGAACGCGCCTGCATCGGCCGCCAGTTCGCGCTGCACGAGGCGACGCTGGTCCTCGCGCTGGTGATCCACCGCTACCGTCTGATCGACCACACCAACTACCAGCTGAAGATCAAGCAGTCCCTCACCATCAAGCCCGACGAGTTCACCCTGAACCTGGCCCGGCGCACCAGCGGCGAGCGGCGCCTGCCCACCGCCGCGGCCCTCGCGGCGGGCAACGCCCCCGCCGCCGCGGGCCGCCCCACCGCCCGGTGCGCCGCGGGGACTGCGCTGACCCTGCTGCACGGCTCCAACCTGGGGACCTGCGCGGGCATCGCCCGCGATCTGGCCGAGGACGGCGACGAGCGCGGTTTCACCCCATCCGTCGCGCCCCTCAACGACGCCGTGGGCAAGCTCTCGGGCACCGACGGGCCAGTGGTGATCGTGGCCGCCTCCTACAACGGCAGGCCCACCGACGACGCCGCGGAGCTCGTCGCCTGGCTGGAGGGACTCGAGCCCGGCGCGCTCGACGGCCTGGAGTACGCCGTACTCGGTGTCGGCGACCGCAACTGGGCCGCCACCTACCAGCGCGTCCCCGCGCTCATCGACGAGCGGCTGGCTGCGGCCGGTGCCACGTCACTGCTGGAGCGCGGCGCCGCCGACGCCTCCGGCGACTTCGCCGGCACGGTGGACCGGTGGACCGGCGACCTGTGGACCGCCCTGCTGGAGCGGTACGGGACCGCCGCAGAAGCGCAGGAGGCCGAGCCGGCCGCCGCACAGGAGACGGGCCTGTACGAGCTGGAGGACACGACCGACTCCGTCATCGGCGGCCTCGCGGCACGCCACGGCGTCCAGCCCATGGAGGTGCTCGACGCGTACGAACTGGTCGACATGAACCACGGACTGGGCCGCTCCAAGCGCTTCCTCAAACTCCGGCTGCCCGAGGGCGTCACCTACCGCACCGGCGACCACATCGCCGTGCTCCCGAGCAACCCGGCCGACCTCGTCCAGCGCGTGGCCGACCGCTTCGGCCTCGACCTGGACCGCACCGTCCGGCTCCGTGCCCGCCGCCGCAGCCGGGGCGCCCTGCCCGTCGACCGCCCGCTGACCCTGCGCCGCCTGCTCACCGACTTCGTCGAACTGCAGGATGCCGCCGCTCAGGAGCAGGTCGCCGTGCTCGCCGAGCTCACCGCCTGCCCGCCCGAGAAGCGCCCCCTGGCCGAACTCGCGACGGCGGATGCGGAGGCCTTCCGCGAGCAGGTGACCGCCTCCGGACACAGCGTCTTGGACCTGCTGGAGCGCTACCGGGCCTGCGAGCTGCCCTTCGAGGTCTTCCTGGAACTGCTGCCCGTGCTGCGCCCGCGCCACTACTCGATCTCCTCGTCCGCCGAGGCGGCACCCGGCGAGGCCGACCTGATGGTGTCGCTGCTCGACGCGCCCCACCGCTCCGGCGAGGGCACCTTCCGCGGCATCGGCTCGCACTACCTTCAGACCGTGACGGCCGGTGACACCGTCCAGGCCCGGGTGCTGCCCTGCAGCGAGGCCTTCCGCCTGCCCGGGGACGACTCCGTGCCGGTGATCCTGGTCAGCGCGGGCACCGGACTGGCGCCCTTCCGCGGGGCCGTCCTGGACCGTCACCACGTCAAGTCGACCGGCACGCTGCTGTGCTACTTCGGCTGCGACCACCCCGACGTCGACTACCTGCACCGGGCGGAGTTCGAGGCGGCCGAGGCCGCCGGAGCCGTCAGCATGCGACCCACCTTCGCCTGCGCCCCCGAAGACGGCGCCCGCTTCGTCCAGGACCGCATCGCGAAAGAGAGCGACGAGGTCTGGGCCGTGCTGGAGGCCGGCGGACGTGTCTACATCTGCGGGGACGGCCGCCGTATGGCGCCGGGAGTGCGGGAAACGTTCATGGCGATCTACCGCACGCACACCCGCGCGGGCGAGGAAGAGGCCACCGCCTGGCTGGCCGCCCTGACCGAGTCCGGTCACTACGTGGAGGACGTCTGGGCCGGCTGACCGCCCCCACGGCACGGCGGCAGCGTCCACCGCACCGGATCCCCGATCAAACCTGCCACGGACGTCCAACACGTCTGTGGCACGGGTCCCTGAGAAGCCATCTCATTTGGCGAGTCTGTGGTAGCAGATCAGGGGGCGAGGCTGGTGAAGGCCAGGAAGTGATTGGCCTTGCGTTCGTAGTGGCCGTGCAGACGTCGGCATCCGGCGAGCCAGACCATGGTGCGTTCAAGCAGCGTTCCGAGGACACCGACGATGACACCTATGAGTGCAGGCAGTTGGTACAAAAAGGCAGTCACCTTCGAAGCGTGCCCGCCTACCAGGGGCTTCACCGTCCTGTCAGCCCAACTCCCCAGCTCGCCCCTGCAGGTTGGAAGCGCCTCAGTGGGCGGACTGCACCCAGTTCCCGATGGTGCCGGCAAAGATCCGCTTCCGCGGGTCGGTCCGGGCCCGGCTTCTGTTCAAGGATCGCCCAGTCGCTTTGGGTGAGCTCGCAGCTGCCCAGGCTCATTGGTTGACGACGTCAACCAGCACCGGGTGCCTGTCATCGCGCCAGTAGGCCTTGACCGCCTTCCCGGCGTCAGCGACTGCAGAGTGACGTCGCCCCCGGGCTTGAGGTGCCCGGGGACGACCTCATGTGTCAGGCCCAGTAGACACCCTGCTGCACGATGTGGGTGCCGCTACACTTCCCGTCGTCGGAGTTGATCTTGATGTCGTCGGCTTCGTTAGCCCAGGTGGTGCCGTTGGGGTGGGCGTAGTCGCCGAGGTTGATGGCGGTGTTCCGCGGGATGCAGACACTGTGGAACCTGGACGACCCGGAGGAGCTCCTGGCCCGCCTGCTGGACCTCACCCTGCGGGTTTTCACCGAGCGGCGCTCGGGCTTCCGCGCCTTCATGGTCACCGCACGGGCCGACCCCGAGCCGTATGCCCGCGGTGCCAGGACCATGAAGGACATGGCACACCGCTTCACGTCCCACCTCAGCCGGCGCTTCCACCGCCCCCCGGAAACCGCCGACACCGCCTGCCGGATCATGTTCGCCCAGGCGGTGCTCCTCGTCCTTTTCGGCGAAGAGGAGACCGCGGCGGTCACCGTCGACTCCGAGGAACGCCGCCGCCATCTGGTCCGCGTCCTGCACGCGGTCCTGCGACGTGCCGAATGACGTGCGGCCTACGGCTTGCGGAAGTCATCGCAGCGGTCGCGGGTCCGTGCGAAGGGTGGGCTGGAGGCCGACTATCGCCTCAGCCGGAGGCGGTGTGACCCGCCCATCGCATGGCGCTGACAAGCCAGGGATCGCTCTCGGCTTGTCCCGTCGACGGACACCGTCCCCCGATCGGCTCGGCCGCTCCATTCAGGACCTCATCGTCATCGTCTCCGGCTTGCGCAAGCGCGGCATCGGCTTCACCGCACTCCAGGTCGGCCGAGCTAAGGTCTGGTCGGCGGGGCGACGACCAACTCGGTGTCCGGGTCGTGGTCGATCTGTGGAGGGCCGGCGACGATCATGGTGGCTCGGGCCCACGGCTTTTCTCGCAACATGAACGGCAGTTCCTCCAGCAGCCAGTTCGCCACGTGCTTCAGCTGCTCGGGGGAGTCGCCGTCGCGGGCGACCAACAAGCGCTCTTGCTCATCGAGGTCACCCTGCATCCACATCGAGGCGTCCAACCACGGGGCAAGCTCGTCGCGGATGACGCCGGTGCCCTCGACCCAGATGAAGTCGGCACCGCCGGGGATGGTGATCGATCCGGGCCGGTCGTGGGTGATCCAGGCACCAGGGCGGAAGTGGACCGCCTCGCCCCGATGCAGGGGTTGCAGGATGTTCTCGACGAGCACGGCACCCCAGTCGAAGTAGGCGTGGTTCCAGGCGATGTCGTCGGTGTGGACGATGGCGGAGTTGGGCACCACTTTGCGCAGCCGCTCGGCCAGGGTCGTCTTGCCGGCGCCGCCCCGGCCGTCGACCGCGATCACCCGCGGACGTCCGGTGACGTCGGGTGATGCATCGCGCAGCTGCCGAACGGCGTCGAGCAGGGTCACCACCCGCCAGCCAATCGCCTCGGTCTCGCCTGGATGCAGATGCATCGACAATCCGTCTCCGGAGGTGAGGGCACACGTCCGGCCTGCCGAACGGTCCACCGGTCGCCCGACCTTATCGAGGTCATGGCCGAGTGGCCATGTCGGAGTCGGGCGGCGACACTCGATCCGTTTCGCCGACCTCCGCGTCGGCCGCGGGAATCTTGAGACCATGAGCAGCCCATGGCAGGCTCATGCCGCATGATCGATGAATTCGCGAAAGGTAACCTGCACGAGAGACTGCGGCGGGACCGCAAGGCGCTGCTCTGGAAACTCGACGGCTTGTCCGAATACGACGCCCGCCGACCTTTGACAGCGACCGGGACCAACCTCCTCGGCCTGGTCAAACACGTGGCCACCGTCGAGGCCGGGTACTTCGGCGAGGTCTTCGACCGCCCTTCCCCGGAACCGCTGCCCCGGTGGCAGGACTCCAACGGCAGTGATCTGTGGGCGACCGAGGACGAGACCCGCGATCAGATCATCGGGTTCTACCGGCGCACGTGGGAACACTCGGACATGACGATCAACGAGCTTCCCCTCGACGCCCCCGGCCACGTGCCGTGGTGGCCGGAGCCTTATGCCGACACCAACCTGTTCGCCATCATGGTCCATGTCCTCGGCGAGTCCATCCGGCATGCCGGGCACGCCGATATCCTGCGCGAGGGTCTCGACGGCCGGACCGGGTTGCGCGCCGAACTCGAGAAGCAGATCGACGAGGAAGCCCGTGCAGCCTACTGCGCGAAGATCGAGCAGGCCGCCAGGTCGGCCGCACCAATCAAGGCTTAGAGGTGGCTTAGAGGGCGTTTGTGCCCCTTTCGGTGTGTTTGGGAATTTACTGTTCCGTGGAGCTTCGATGATGCTGGTGCAACGGAAGGGCCTGTGGGGATGGAAGAGTGACGGCCGGGCGGTCTTGGCTGCACTCCTCCTGTTTCATCCCAAGACGCGCCCCTCTGCTCCGTTCACTTCGCGCGCCCGGTGCACACGCCTGGGCCAGGCATGCGGACGCCCGGTACTCCCAGAGTCATGGTTGAGCGTCGTCGGTATCCCAGCGATCTGTCCGATGCCCGTTGGGGGTTGGCCGAGCCGATCCTGACTGCCTGGCGGGCTGAACGCCGCGGCCGGGGACTGGACATCGGTCGACCGCCGGACCATGACCTGCGCAGCCTCCTGGACGCGATCCTTTACGTGAACCGCACCGGGATCCCCTGGCGCTACCTCCCTCCCCCAACATCCCCGCGGCCGGCCCGGGCATCGACGCGGGCAAGGAGATCGTGGGCCGCAAGCGGAGCATCGTCATCGACACCGTCGGCCTGCTGCCGGCGGTGGTCACGGCCGTGAGCGTGCAAGACTCCGTTGCCGGCCAGGCCCTCATCGAGAAGGTGGCCGCCGAGCATCCCACCGTCCGCAAGACCTGGGGCGACGGCGGCTACCGCCAACACCTCGTCGAGCACGCCGCCACCCTCGGCATGGACATGCACATCGTCCGCCGCGCCCCGACCGCCATCGGCTTCACGGTCCTGCCCCGCCGCTGGACCGTCGAGCGCACGCTGGGGTGGCTGATGAACCATCGCCGCCTGGCCCGTGACTGCGAAGCCCACCCCCACCGCTCCGAAGTCATGGTCCACCTGGCAATGATCAACCTCATGACCCGCCGCCTCACAGCCGAATCCACCCCGAGCCGGCGCGGAACTCAGAACAACCTGAACCAGGACATGAAGGGACTGAACATTGGAGGAAAACGCCCTCTGAGACCGAGGCCCCTCGTCCCTCAGTCCTCCCTCAGCGGTAGGAGACGTTCAGGCCGCGAAGCCGTCCGATGTTGTCGAACGATCCGAAGCCCACCCTGCCGGAGGTGAGCGTGGTGTCGACGGCGGTCATCAGCGGACGTTTCGAGCCGTCGACGTAGACCGCGATCTCACCGCTGCTCGCGCAGCGCACCACCCGCACCTTGTGCCAGTCGGTGTCGGTGATGGCCGGTGGGGCGCCCGTCGTGCCGTTCCACTGGTCCTCGATCCGGAGCCGGTCGGCGTCGTTGACCACGAAGATGCCGTTGTGGGGATAGATGGTGTTGTCCATTGACAGATGGGCATAGGCGAACTTCGTGTCCGACTGGTAGTCGAAGACGATGATCACGTCCCGGTTGGTGATCTCGACGGGGGTGTCGATCCGCACCTCGGCATCGATCCGTACGGAGCCGAGAGCAGCGGGACCCGCGGTCAGTACGGCGTACTCGAAGGGGCGGCGCGGGCCGGGCCGCTGGACCCCGGGCTCGGCGAGGACGGCCTCGTGGCCCGGGAACCGCCACTTCGACGGGGTGACAGGAGCCCAGTTCCGTCCGGCCATGACATGGCGAAGCGTGGAGCCGCCCGTGTCGCAGGAGGCGAACATCCGGGTCCCGGTGACCTTCCAGATCTTGCCGTTGGCCTTCGAGAGCAGATACAGCTCGCCGTCCGCGTCCTGTCCGAAGCGCAGGTCCACCCGGGTGTCCCCGGCCAGGTCCTGCATGGTGACGCGCTTGCCGCTCGCGTCGTACAGCATGAGGTCGTAGAGCTGGGCCAGTTCCTTGCTGCCGCGCCGCATTTCCTTGGTGTCGGAGAAGAGCAGGCGGCCGTCGACGAGGTCTCCGAAGATGTACTTGCCGCGCAGCCCAGGCAGGTCGTGGCCACGGTAGACGAAGCCGCCGACGATGGCGCGGCCCACGTCGGAGGTGCAGTTCCAGTCGGCGGGCGGGTCGTGGTCGTAGGCGGCGACGGGGTATGTGTAGCCGTACTGCTCGTCGTCCTCTGGGAGCGGGAAGATCCGGTCGCAGGGGTTGGCGGGTGCCTTCTCGAAGACGAAGGGGCCTTCGCGTTCGCTCCAGCCGAAGTTGTCGCCCGCGCGCACCTCGTAGACGGCTTCGATGGCGTGCTCACCGATGTGGCCCAGGTACATGCGCCGGCTGCCGCCGGTGTCCCAGCTGAAGCGGTGCGGGTCGCGCATGCCGTACGCGTAGATCTCGCCCAGCGCACCGGGGGTGCCGGTGAACGGGTTGCGCGCCGGTATCCCGTACTCTCCGTTGGCGCTGTTGCTGCCGCGCGGGTCGATGCGCAGGATCTTGCCGTGTGGAAGCGAAAGGTTCTGCGGCTCGGTGTTCCTGGCGCCCTGGCCGCCGTCGCCCACGGCGACATAGAGCTTGCCGTAGTCGGGGCTGTAGGGCCGGGCGTTCGGGTTGAAGTCGATCTGCTGGATGCCGTGGATCCGGCCCGCGAAGCCGATGCGGAGGATCTCGCGGCGGGTGCCCCGGAAGGTGTCGGCCGAGGGGTCGTCGGCGGTCCATTCGGTGATGATGCCGTGGTAGTTGGTCGTCGCCTGCTGCCGATAGTCGGGTACGGCGGTGGTCGCGGAGGCCAGTTCGGTGTGGACGGTGTAGAAGCGGCCATTGCGCTTGAAGCCGGGGTCGAAGGTGACGAACCCGAAGCCCTGGCCGAGCCCTTGGCTGGCGAAGAACGCGGGAGCGAAGGTGTCGGCGATGTCGAGGTAGAGGCGCGGGGTGCCGTCCTCGACGAGATACAGCTTGCCGTTGAGGTCGGGGACGGCCATCCGGCCCGAGCCGTCGGGGAGTTCGCTCAAGTAGTTGATGCGGGCGTGCCGTACCAGCCGTGGATCGGTGACCGGTCCGGGCGGCGGCTCGGTCTTCGGGAAGGAGGCGTACTCCTCGACTGTCAGCCCGATACCGGAGGTGGCGGGCCGCTCGGGGATGGGGTCGGTGATGGGTTCGGCCGCGGCGTGCGCCGTGCCGGGTAGGAGGACGAGGGCCGACAGCAGTAGGGAGAGGACGAGGAGAGGGGCCAGTACGAGGGGTCTCGGTCTGACGCCGGGGGATGTGGTCATCGGTATCACTCCTTTTGTGCGCTCAGTTCCAGCCGTGGTTCGTCAGGCGGTACTGAGCCCTTATCCGGTCGCCGTCCACGGCCCGGTTGAGGAACATCAGGCTGTCCATGCGGCAGTCGCAGGCATTGCGTTCACCGGTGCTCTGCGGAAAGCTCCCGCCGATCTTGATGCCCCGGGGATCGGTCGGTGAGGCCCGGTGCGGCCCGGGTCCCGAGAGGCCCCAGGGGTCGCCGGGGACGGTGTAGAAACCGTCCAGCCGCTGCCCGTTGCGGTAGAGCGCCATGGCTCCGGTGTCGAAGTCGAAGGTCGCGGCGAGGAAGACCCACTCTCCGTCCGGCAGCAGGCGCCGCCAGTCCCCGGACGCGGCGAAGGTCTGGGAGCTCGCCCCGTCGATGCGGCGGCCGAGGGCGACCAGCCGCAGTTCGCCGTTCACCTCGATGATCTCCAGCAGGCCACGGACCGCGTGGCCGTCGGAGTCCCCGGACAGCACGCCTGCCAGGCCGACGGCGTTGTAGTGGTCGTCCGGGGCGGCCGTGTTGCTGTTCCGGCCCGGGTTCGGACCGGTCGTCTTGAACCAGCCCATGACGGTGATCCCCTTGGCGGCGTTGAAGGCCCGCAGACTCGGCACACCCGAGGCCCCGTACACGCCCGCCTTCCAGTCGTCGTTGCCGGCCGCCTCCGGGTTCACCTGCCGCACCTGGAGCGAGGTCCGGCTGCCCCGGTGCGCCCCGTCCCGCGTGCGCATCGCCGCACCGCCGCCCACCAGGTCGATGTCGGTGCGCGAGAAACCCTGGTCCCGCTCCCTCGACGGGTTGCCGCGCACCGGATGCTCGAAGTCGTAGTACGCCGCCAAGTGCGGGCGCAGAGAAGGGTGTACGGCATCGCGGTCCACCTGGGCTCCGGCAGGTGCCGCGGCCAGAGCGGTCAGGGCCGTCAGGAAAGCGGCGAGAGCCACCGCCGTGTTCCGCCTGCGTTGCGTGAACATCCACTCGCTCCTTTGCGAGGCGTGTCTACGAGGCGTGTCAGCGGCGTGCGGGCCGGCCTCCGAGATAGAGCTCGCCCAATTGCGGATCGGCGAGCAACTCCCGTGCAGGGCCCGAGACATGGACCCGGCCGAGGTCTAGTACGCAGCCGGTGTCGGCGGCCTCAAGGGCGCGCCGCGCATTCTGTTCCACGAGCAGGACAGCGGTGCCCGCGTCCCGCATCCGTACGATCTGCTCGAAGACCACGCCGGTCGCCTTGGGGTCGAGCCCCATCGACGGCTCGTCGAGCAGCACCACCCGGGGCTTGACCATCAGCGAACGCGCGAACTCCACCTGCTTCTGCTGGCCTCCGGAGAGCAGTCCGGCCAGACTCGTCCACCGTTCCCCGACGACGGGGAAGAGGTCCCGTACGAACCTCACCCGCTCGGCGATGAGTTGCTTGTCCCGGAGGGTGTAGCCGCCGAGCAGGACGTTCTCGGCGACCGTCATCTCCCGGAACACGCTGTGCCCTTGGAGGACATGGGCGACTCCGGCGGCCAGCATCCGCTGAGGTCCATGGCCGGTGAGGTCCTTGCCGTCGACGAGGACCCGGCCCGAGCGAGGGGCGAGGAGTCCGCTGGCGACCTTCAGAACGGTGGACTTTCCTGCTCCGTTCGGCCCGACCAGGCAGACGATCGCCCCGGCGGGGACCTGGACGGTCAGCCCGCGCAGTACGAGGGCCGCCCGGCCGTATCCGGCCTGTATGTCGTCGAGTTCGAGAAGGAAATCAGAGTCGGGGTGTGCAGATCGAGGGATTGCAGGGTCAGTGTCAGACGCCAAGGTATGCCCCGAGGACTCGTTCGTCGGACTGGATCACGGAGGGCGGGCCCTCGGCTATCGGACTGCCGCGGTCGAACACGACAACGTGGTCGCTCAGACTCATGACCAGGTCCATGTTGTGCTCGACGATCAGGAAGGTGCGTCCCTCCGCGTTGAGTTCGCGCACCAGGTCGCAGATGCGGTCGATGAGCGCCGGGTTGACCCCGCCGGCCGGCTCGTCCAGCAGGATCAGTTCGGGCTCGCTCATCAGCACACCCGCGAGTTCCAGCAACTTCTGCTGTCCCCAGGACAGTTGGCGTGCCTCGGCCTGCTCCAGATGCTCGATGCCCATCCGCGACAGCCAGCCACGAGCCCGCTCGGTCTCCTCCCTCCGGCCCGCGCGGGCGAGCTGCCCCGCGAGGGTGGACGGCTGTACGGCGGCGAGGAGGTTGTCGAGCACGGTCATCCGCGGGAAGACACGGCACAGCTGGAAGGAACGCCCGATGCCGGCGCGGGCGATCCTGTGCGGAGGCTTTCCGGTGATGTCGCGCCCGCGGTAGGTGGTACGGCCCGCGTCCGCGCGGATCATCCCGGTGACGCAGTTGAAGAAGGTCGTCTTGCCGGAGCCGTTGGGACCGATCAGGGCGTTGACCTTGCCGTGGTGGAAGGTCACGGTGGCCGAGTCGAGCGCGGTGACACCGCCGAAGGCCTTGCTGAGGCCGACGGTTGCCAGACTCGGACGAGTCCCGGGCTCAGCCGCTGCTTCCGCTTCGCTCACTGTCTCTCACCTCCGAACCGTCCGTTCCGTCGTTTCCGTCGTTTCGGTCGCGCTGTCCGTGCCGCTCCTTCAGTTCGGCGGCGGTCACCTCGCGAATGGAGGTCGCGTCGGCCTTGCGGAAGCGGCCAAGCAGCGCGGTGGCTGCCGGGATGACCCCGTCCGGCATGAACATCACGACGACGCCCAGCAGCAGCCCCGCCACGACCAGATGCAGGGGGGTGTCGCCGTACTCGACCTTGGAATACTCCAGGGCGTACCCGACGATCACGGCGCCGAGCAGCGGCCCGTACAGATGGCGTACGCCGCCCAGCAGCGCCATCAGCACCATGTACGCCCCGCTGAGGATGGAGAACTGGAACACGGGGTCGAGGTCGCCGAACCAGAGCGCGTAGAGCCCGCCGGCCAACGAGGTGAAGGCGGCGGAGACCACGAAGACCACGAGCTTGTACGCGAAGGTGGGCGTGCCCAGTGACTGGGCCTTGTCCTCGTCCTCCCGGATCGCCTTCAGGCCCATGCCGAACCGCGAGCGGTCGATGATCCACCAGGTCAGCAGGGCCACCGCGAGCAGCGCGGCGAACAGGAAGTAGAAGGTCCTGTGGTGCTCGGAGCGCAGCATGCCCGGGAACGGCCGCGGTACGACCAGTCCCCGGGAGCCGCCGGTGAAGGAGGCCCAGCTCTGGAAGACCAGCAGCAGGATGAGGACGAGGGCGATGGAGACGATGACGAAGGAGGCGCCGCGCACGCGCAGGGCGGCATAGCCGACCGGTACGGCGAGCACGGCCACCAGTGCGCCTGCTACGAAGAGCGCGGCGAACGGTGGGAGTTCGGCCTTGGTGACCAGCAGTCCCGTTCCGTAGGCGCCGAGTCCGGCGAAGGCACCGTGCCCGAGCGAGATGTAGCCGGTGAAGCCGCCGACGAAGTTCCAGGAGGTGGACAGCACCGCGTAGTTGAGGATGGCGATGCCCACGGTGATCTCGTACGGGCTCGGGGCCATCGACGGGAAGGACAGGGCGACCGCGACGGCGGCCAGCAGGGCGCCGACGTGCAGCAGTGCGCCCGTACGCAACCTGCCTGCCCGGAACGGGGTCTCAGAACCTCTGCGCAAGCCGCCCCCCGAAGAATCCCTGGGGCCGGAAGGCCAGGGTGGCGAAGAGCGCGACGTAGAAGACGGTCTGCGCCCAGGTGGTGGAGAGTTCCAGCTGAAGCAGGCTCTGCAGCAGGCCCAGCGTCATGGCGGCGATGGCGGCTCCCGGCACGCTGCCGAGTCCGCCGACGACGATGATCGCCATCAGTGGGCCGATCCAATGCCAGTGCAGTGACGGGTAGATGGTGGTGTCGAGGGCGAGCGCCGTGCCGCCGACGGCCGCTGTGGCGAGGCCGAGGCCGAAGCCGTAGCCGGCGATCCGGTCGGTGTCGATGCCGAGCAGCTGGGCGGCTTCCCGGTGCTGGATGGTGGCGCGCAGCGCCTGGCCGAACCGGCTGTGCTTCATCAGCACATAGAGCCCCAGCAGGGCGAGCGCGGCCATACCGAAGGCGATCAGCTTGACCGCCGCGATTCTCGCCCCCAGGAACTCGAAGCCGGCCGAACTGTAGCCGAGCCGGATCCGGCGCTGGGTACCGCTGAAGGCGTACCCGAGGAGTCCCTCGATGGTCAGGGCGACCGAGAAGGTGAGCAGCACCGACATCATGGTGAGGGTCGCGGGGCGGAGCCGGGTGAGCAGCAGCCGCTGCATGGCGACGCCGGCGGCGAAGAACAGCGGCACGGTGACGACCAGGGTGAGCAGCGGGTCGATGCCGGTCTCCCGGTGGGCGTACCAGGCAAGGTAGGCGGCGAGGATCAGGAAGGCGGAGTGGGCGATCATCACGACGCGCATGACGCCGAAGTAGAGGGTCAGGCCTGCCGCGAGGAGGGCGTAGAGCCCTCCCAGCAGCACGCCCAGGACGACGCTCTGGAAGACGAGGCTCGCGGAGGGCACGCCGGCCTCACCACGCCGGCTTGGGGTGGACCAGATCCGCTTCCTTCTGAGCCTCGGGGAGCACGATCTGGATCTCCCCGTCGATCCATTGCTGGATCATGTGCGCGCTCTGGGGGCGGCCCTTGTCGTCCCACTTCAGCGGTCCGACGACGGTCTCCACCTCGTTGCCGCGCAGCCAGTCGACCAACTTGCTCTGGCAGTCGGGGTCCTGGGATGCGCAGTCGGCGGCCTCGACGGCCGCCGCGACCACCTGGCCCGTGGTGTACGCGTTGGCCTCGTCCTCCTCCGGGGCCTTGCCGAACTGCTTCGTGTACTTCTCGACGAACTCCTTGTTGCTCGGATAGTCGGCCTTCTGCGTGTAGCCCGTGGGCGCGAGGATGCCCTCGGTCTTGTTGCCGATGGCCTTCGCGAACTCCGGTTCGGTGGGCGCGGTGGAGAAGGCGGCCATCTTCGGCTGGTAGTTGAGCTGTTGGAGGGCGACGATCAGATTGACGCCGTCCTGGTACTGCGAACCGCCCACCACCATGTCCGCCTTCGAATCGGCGATCTTGGCCGCGATGCTGCCGAAATCGGTGGTGTTGGGCGGATAGACCTCGTCGACGACGGTCTTGATGCCGCCCTTCTCCAGCTTCTCCTTGAGTCCGTACGCGGTTCCCTGGGCGAAGGGGTCGTCCATGGCGGCGTACGCGACGGTCTTGGGACGCTCGTTGGCCGGCTGGGTGAGGATGTATTCGGCCAGGTGGTTGTAGTGGTCGTTGGCGACGGCGGGTGCGGCGTAGAAGAGGTTCTTGAAGCCCTGGTCGAAGACCTCCGGCGCGGCTCCCGCCGGTTCGACGAAGAGCATGCCGTACTCCTCGGCCACGCGGGCGGAGGGGACGACCAGCCGGGTGGAGAAGGGGCCGAAGACCAGGTCGACTTCGTCCCGGCCGATCAGCTGCTCGTAGTCGGAGACCACGCGGTCGGCATTCGACTGGTCGTCCAGGATCTTCAACTCGACCTTGCGGCCGAGGAGTCCGCCCTTGTCGTTGACGATCTTGGCCCAGGCTTTGTAGCCGCGTTCGACGCCCTTACCGGGTTCGGAGAAGTCACCGGTGAGGGGTAAGGAGACACCGATCACGATGGAGTCATCGGGTGAATCTCCGGAACCGGAACCACCGGCACAGCCACTGGCGGCGAGCGCCAGAGTGAGCGTGCCTGCGGCGATTCTCCCTTGTAGACGGTGTGTTGGTCTCATCGCTTGACACCCCTCATCGGCTGGACACCCGCATGGGTCGGCCGGATTCCGTGGTGCGTGAAAGCGCTTTCGATGGCGCTTTCATACTATGTAAGCCGTGTCCCACCGGTCTGGACAACAGTCGTGCACGTATCAGTTGTCCTTCGTGTGGCCTGGGCGGGCGGGTCCGCGGGTGAGTCGAAGGGGGCGGCCCGGGAGAGAGATCATGCACGAGCCGTGCGTACGGCTTCAGGATCTCGATCAGCGGCCGCCCCACTGACTTCGGTGGGACGGCTGGGCCTGGGTGAGCGAGCGCGGTCCCTCCGACACGACTCCCGTGGTGGTCAGTGCCCTTGCCGCCGTGCCCCGTTCCGGTGGGTACTGGTCGGCCGGCACCACGTCGTCCTCGCCCTGCCCGCCTGCGCAGGTGCGCATCGAACGGTGACAGGACCGCGCGGGCAACAGCGTGCGGACGATCCTGTGAGCGCACGACAAGTGCGGCACTCCGATCCGAATCTCATACGCCGCGGTCTCGGCGGAGCCATCGGTCCCTTCGTGTGAGTCGGAGGCGTGGATTCGGCAGCTGTGCGTTCTCGTGCTTGCCATGGCCGCGCGCTTTTATTCTGGTGAGTGGTGTCCGGCTCGCTTTGGGCGAGGAGGGAAGCACCGTGTCCGAGGAGACCACCGGCAGCGAACAGGCGGCCCCGCAGGCGTTCTGCCACGAGATCGAGCAGGCGAGGGACGCGGTCGCCCGTGAGGCATGGGCCGAGGCGTATGCCGCCTTGCGTGACCTCGACCACGACCGGCTGACTCCTGACGACCTTGCCGCGCTCGCCGACGCCGCTTGGTGGACCAGCCGTGTTCCGGAATCGATCGAGGCACGGATGGCGGCCTACTCGGGTTATGCCGCGGCGGGAGCCGACCGCCGGGCCGGGTACTGCGCCTGGATGCTCTTCTACGAACATCAACTGGCGGGCCGTACGGCAGCGGCAGCGGGCTGGCTGCACCGGGCGCGCCGCCACCTGAGCGGTGAGCCCGAGTGTGTCGAACAGTGCTATCTCGCCTGGGTCGAGGCAGAGGAGGCGCAGCGGCGTGGCGCGTTCGGCGAGGCCATGAGCTGCGCGCGCCGGATGGCCGACATCGCGGAGCGCTGCGGCAGCGCCGATCTGCTGGCCATGAGCATCGAGGCGCAGGTGAGTGTCCTGCTGGCCCAGGGACGGATCGCCAGTGGGCTCGACCTGCTCGACGAGGTCATGTGCTCGGTGGTGGCGGGCGAGCTCAGTCCGTTCTTCACCGGGTGGATCTACTGCTTGGGCCTCCAGCAGTGCATGGCCTGCGCCGACCTGGAACGCGCCGTCGAGTGGACCGACGCCGCGATGGCCTGGTGCGCGTCGATGCCCGAGGAGAACAACTTCCGGGGACTGTGCCGCGTCCATCGGGTGGAAGTGCTCGAACTGCGCGGTGACTGGCCCGCCGCGGAGAGTGAGGCGACCGTGACCTGCCAGGAGCTGCTGCCGTACGAGGCCCGGATGGCCGCCGAGGTGTTCTATCTGGCCGGTGGCCTCCAGCGGCGGCGCGGCGACCTGGCCGCGGCCGAGGCCTCGTACGAGCGGGCCCACGAACTGGGCCGGGACCCGCAGCCGGGCCTTGCCCTGCTGCGGCTCGCCCAGGGCAAGGCCACCACCGCGTCCGCCGCCCTGCGGACCGCCCTCGCCGGGGAGGACGGCGGCGGACCCGGCCGCCTCGAGCGCTGTCGGCTGCTGGCGGCTCAGGTAGAGGTCTGTCTTGCCCTCCGTCAGATGGATGAGGCTCGTACGGCGGCGGGCGAACTGGCGTCGACCGCGCGCGAGTGGCAGCAGCGGCGTGAGTCGGGGACGACCGTGCTGCACGCGACCGCCGCGCAGGCGAGCGGGGCGGTGGCACTGGCCGAGCGCGACCTCGACCGCGCGCGGCCCCTGTTGCGGCGGGCGCTGTCCCTGTGGCAGGAACTCGGTGTCCCGTACGAGGCGGCTCAGGTCCGTATGACACTCGCCGCCGCCGCCCGAACGGCGGGGGACGACGAAGGCGAACGGCTGGAGCTCCAGGCAGCGCAGGCGGCCTTCGAGCGGCTGGGCGCGGAGCCAGATGCGCGGCGGGCGGCAGCCCTGCTCGGCGCAGTGCGGAATCAGCTCCCGGGCCGCCTCACCGAGCGGGAGGCCGAGGTGCTGCGCCTTGTCGCCGTCGGCCGGACCAACCGGTCCATCGCCTCCGAGTTGATGATCAGCGAGCACACCGTCGCGCGACACCTCAACAACATCTTCGCCAAGCTCGATGTGCCGTCGCGGGCAGCGGCCACGGCGTATGCCTACACGCACGGCCTCGCCTAGGCCAGGCCTCCGGGCCTGGCACCGCATCCGTCCGGCCGCATGGGCTGTTCTTGCCATGCCCGTCGGGGCGACATGGGCGGTTCGGGCGATGAGCGGAGACGAGCTCTGTGCCTACAACGGTGCCGTACTCCTTCCCGACCACACGGAAAGCCGGTGGCGACCAATGACCACCTACGCACCCGCCCTCGACGAGACGCTGACGCAGCGACTGAGGCAGGCCGTCCGGGGCGAGATCATCGAGCCCGGGGACCCGGACTACGACGAGGCCCGCGCCGTCTACAACGCGATGCACGACAAGCGGCCGGCGATCATCGTGCGGGCGGCCGACGCGGGCGACATCAGAGCCGCCGTGGACTTCGCCCGGGACCACGAACTGCTGCTGGCCGTGCGCGGTGGCAGCCACAGCGTCCCCGGCTACGGCACCTGCGACGAAGGTGTCGTACTCGACCTCGGCACCATGCGCGGAATCCGGGTCGATCCCGAGAAGCGCACGGCTCGGGCCGAGGGCGGCTGCACCTGGGCCGACTTCAACCACGCCACGCACGCCTTCGGCCTGGCCACCACGGGCGGAGTCGTCTCCACCACGGGAATCGGCGGGCTGACCACCGGAGGCGGCATGGGCCATCTGGCCCGGCGGTGCGGGCTGGCGTGTGACAACCTGATCTCCGTCGATCTGGTCACGGCCGATGGATCATTCGTGACCTGCACCGACGAGCACAACGCCGACCTGATGTGGGCCGTGCGCGGCGGAGGCGGCAACTTCGGGGTCGTCGCATCCTTCGAGTACCGGCTGCACCCGGTGGCCGACATTCTCGGCGGACCGACGTTCTATCCGCTCGACGGTGACGTGATACGGGCCTACCGCGAACTGGTCGCCGATTCCGCCGAGGAGTTCAACGCCCTGCTGGTCGTCGGGCTCGGTCCGCCGCTGCCGTTCCTGCCGGAGCGCTGGCACGGTCGGCCGATGTGCGGGATCGTCACGTGCTTCAGCGGCCCGGAGGACGAGGACGACCGGATCCTGGCCCGGCTCGCCGGCCTCGGCCCGGTCGTGGGACAGCACGTCGCGCGGATGCCGTACCCCGTGATCAACACGCTCTTCGACGAGCTGCTGCCCGCCGGCCTCTACCACTACTGGAAGGGCTCCTTCAGCAGAGGCCTCCCCGACGGCGCGATCGACGCCTACACCGAGTACGGCGCGACCACGCCCACCATCCAGAGCGCGACGGTCGTGTTCCCCATCGACGGTGCCTGCCATCGGGTGGGACCCGAGGAGACCGCGTTCGCCTACCGCGACGCCGACTTCTCCACCGCCCTCAGCCCCACCCTGCCGACCCGCGCCGAGTGCGAGGCGAACATCGACTGGGCGCGCGCCTTCGCTGCGGCACTGGAGCCGTACTCGGCGGGGGGCGGCTACGTGAACTTCATGGACGCCGACGACCAGGACCGGGTGCGGGCCAACTACCGCCAGAACTATGACCGCTTGGCGTCCGTCAAACGGCGCTACGACCCCGGCAACCTGTTCCGTCTGAACCACAACATCGCTCCCTGAGAGGGCGTTCGATGTCGCTCCCCAGGACGCGGTCGGGCCAGTGAGCAGGTGGACCTGTTCAGGATGACGCGCAGGAGCATGGCGGCCTCCTCGGAGGTGGCGGCGATGCCGTTCGCGCCGTTGAAGATCCGCGCCGCAGTTGAGGAAAGTGCCGGCTAGTCGCTCCCCGTCCCGACCCGGGTTTCCACCTCGGAACGCGAGTTGAGGTCGCGCAGCTGCTCGGCCGGGACCTCGGACGGATAGAACTGGGCGTACCAGCGTCGCAGCGCCCTGATGCCCTTCTCGTGGGGCAGCAGGACCGGGCGCGGCTGGTGGATCTTGTGGTCCCAGATCCGGACCTCCTCGCGCACCTCGCCCAAGGCTTCCGCCCGGAAGACGAGCTTGAGGAGGGGGACCAGCAACGGGAGCCGGTACGGCTTGCGGAGGTAGTACAGCATCCGCATCTCGCTCGTGCGGTCGTCGACGGGGGTGGTCAGGGCGACCGCGGTCACCGAGAGGACGGGGCCATGGGAGCGGACCACCATGACGCCGGGTCCGTACATGAACGCATCGAAGCTGTTGTTGATGTCCCAGCCGAGAACGCGCCGCCCGATCCGGCCGCGGACCTCGGCGAAGGGTCCGTCCGCCCGCAGGTCCTGCACGGGTGGTTCGCTCTGGCCGTGGATGAAGTGGAAGTGGGACTCGTCCACGATGTTCTCGCGCATCTCCTGGATGTGGATACGCGCCCGGCAGATGTCGTCGATCGGCTTGGCGAAGTCCCTGGACGCCGCCTCCGGGATCTCCGGCACCTCCCACGACGGCTCGCCCGGTCCTGTGAAGACGAAGACGAGCCCACTGTGCTCACGGACCGGGAAGCCGCCGATGGACACTTTCGGGGTCCGGACCGCGAACGGTGCCTCCACACACCGGCCGTCCGCACCGAATCGCCAACCGTGGAACGGGCACTCCACGGTGCCGTCCACGACCTTCCCGCCCACGCCCAGATGCGCCCCGTAGTGCGGGCAGTGCGCGTCCCGTACGGCCGGCTGTCCGTCCGCACCGCGGAAGGCGATGAGGGCACGTCCGAAGTAGTGCAGGCTGACGACCCTGCCCGGGCGCAGCTCGGCGCTGCGGAGAACGGCGTACCACCCGTAGGGCACGGGCGGCATCGGGTACTCGTCGGCGCGCGGATCGCGCGGCAGGGCGGGGTCGGGAAGGCTGTCATGGCTGCGACGAAAGAGCATGGACCGAGGCTAACTTGATCTCCTGTCCGAACCGATGGGTGGTCAGGCAAGGGCGATCTCCACGCGCAGCTTCTTGGTCCCATGCGGGGTCACCTGGTGTCTTGTGAGGGGGCCCCGGCGTTCACGCGGGGGAGGAATCGCATCCCGTGACAGCGACGCGGAGCGTCGTCGCATCGTGCTTCCCGGGTGCGGAGTGCCGCTGCGGTTGCCCGGCGGAGCCGGGCGCAGGCGAACGTGTGTTCCTGTGTTCGCTGATGGAGGTGATTGCGGTGGGAGTGGGGCGTTGGTGTGCGGATCTCGTACGTATGGTCGTCCGGCAGGGTTGGGGTGGCCGGAACTCGGGTGGCCAGATCGTGGACGGGGGCGAGGACGTGGCGGACGCGGCAGGGGTCGATGGGGCGGGGCTTACCCGGTTCACCTTCCGGCTTCGTGTGTCGTCCACCGCCCTCGCGTTGTTGATGGCGGAGTGGGACCGGTGCCGGTGGGTGTGGAACGAGTGCGTGGCCAAGTCGAAGCAGGTCCATGCCTGGAACAACAACCGTCCCGAGGGCGCCGACAAGCAAACGTGCGGCCCGGCGCAGCTCGACAAGATGCTGACCGAAGCCCGGGCGCGCACGCCGTGGCTGCGGGAGGGCTCCAGCGTTCCGCAGCAGCAGCTCATCCGGGATTTCGGCAAGTCCAAGGCCAAGGCCCAGAAAGACATCCGCGAGGGGGTTCCGCAGCACCGCCGGGCGGGGATGCCGACGTGGAAGACCAAGCGCGAGACGCTGCCCACGCTGAACTACACCCGGCGCGGCTTCCGTCTCAGGGACGGCAGGCTGCACCTGGCGGGCGGCATCGCCGTGACCGTGGTGTGGTCGCGCGGCCTTCCGGCCGACCCGTCCTCGGTGCGCATCTACCGGGACAGCATCGGCCACTGGTACGCCAGCTTCGTCGTCCCCGCCCAGGTGCAGCCGCTGCCCGCCACCGGCCGCGTGATCGGCATCGACTGGGGCGTGAAGGAAACCGCGACCACCACCAGCGACGCCCATGACCTCCCGCACGCCCAGCACGGGCGGAAGGCCAAGGAGAAGCTGACCCGGTACGACCGGATGATGGCCCGCCGCAAACCGAAGCAGGGCAAGGCCGGGTCGAAGGGCTACCGCACGGCGAAGAAACTGCGGGCGAAGGCGCACCAGAAGGTGGCCCGGCAGCGACAGGACACGGCCCGCAAGTGGGCCAAGAAGGTGGTCCGCGACCACGACGCCATCGCGGTGGAGGACTTCCGTCCGAAGTTCCTGGCCCAGACCACCATGGCCCGCAAGGCCGCGGACGCCGCCATCGGCACCACCAAGGCCGCTCTGACCGAGATGGCCCGCAAGCACGGGCGGGACATCCGCCTGGTACACCCCGCGCACACCACGATGGACTGCGCGCAGTGCGGAGCGAGAGCCAAGCACGTACTGCCGCTGGGTGAGCGCACGTACAACTGCACCGCGTGCGGAACCGTGTCCCCACGGGACAAGAACTCCGCACGCGTGATGCTCGTCCGGGCTGGTCTCAACCCGGCTGGTGCCGATGGCGGAAGACCACCTGGAGCGCTGCTCCAGGAGGCGGCCTGAGCCAGGAATCCCCTCCCTTCACGGAGGGGAGGACTCAATTCCAGCCGTACGCGTACGCGGCGACCCACGTGACCTCGAGTTGGGCGCTGCTGCCCGGAGCCGCACCCGGACCCTGCAGGGCGCTTTCGTTCTGGAGCACCCAGGACAGGGGGCGGTTCGGTACGCCTCGGGTGTCGTGTCCCGTCTGGCGGCCGTCCACGAAGAAGCGCACATGTCCCGGCGTCCACTCGGTCGAAACGGTGTGCCATTCGGTCCAGTCGTCGGCGCCCGGGAAGTAGCCCTGCTCGCCCCCGCCGCACGGATGGTGGAAGGCGGTGAGGTCGCCGGTCCACTCGCCTTCGGGGTGGTCCATTTCGCAGCCTCCGCCGTAGTGAAGCCAGGCGGACTTGTAGCCCGGAGCGAGCTTCGTCACCTTGATACGGGCGCTGTACTTGCCGTACTTCATCTGCATGACGGCACGCGGTACCACTGCCGCGGCGTGCACGGGACCTCCGTCGGCGGGCCGCCACATCCGGATGCGCATCCTGCCGTCGCCGTTCTCCGCGGGACCTACGCTCACGGTGTCCTCCGGGTGGTAGACACCCACGACGTCCCGGTTACGGTCGCGCGCGGTGTCGGGCCAACCGGTCGGATACGCCCACCAGTTGTCCCGGTACGTACCGCTCAGGCCGCCGCAGTACGCGGCTGAGGTGTCGACATGGTGATCGCAGTCGCTGAACGCGCCCAGCGGCACCCGGTCCCCGTTGAAGTCCTCCGCGAGGACCTGCCAGAACGGGCCGCAGTCGCCGCGCGGCAGTTCGGTGCCCGTGGTGCGGCAGGCGTCGGCAGGCGCGGGCGCCCCGTCGGCACGGGGCACGCCGAGGAGCACGGCCAGGAGCATGAGTCCGACGAGTGCCAACAGGGCGCGCTTACGGCGGCTCGGCGCTGCGTGTGAACCCATCGGAAGGCTCCTTTGGCTCCTCGGCCCGCATGCGGTGCGATGCGCTGCAAGGAGGAGCATCCTCGCGGTAGGGCGGGGGCAACGCCATCCCCGTAACGGGACGCGTACCGGACCGGCGGACTCCGCAGTCGACCGCGTACGGGGCCTGTCACCCCGCCCGGTAGCCTGGCGGGGTGACAGGCTCGGAAGCATCCCCTACGTTCCGCCTCGCGTACGTTCCGGGGGTGACGCCCGCCAAGTGGGTGCGGATCTGGAGCGAGCGACTGCCCGGCGTCCCGCTGACCCTCGTCGACGTGCCGGCTGCCGAGGCATCCGACGTGTTGCGGAGCGGTGGAGCCGACGTCGGGGTGGTACGGCTTCCGGTCGACCGTACGGTCTTCAGCGCCATCCCCCTCTACACCGAGTCGACGGTGGTCGTGGTCCCGAAGGATCACCTGGTGACGGCGGCGGACGAGGTCACCGTCGCGGATCTCGCCGACGACATCGTGTTCCACCCGCTTGACGACGTCCTCGACTGGGAGCGGCTGCCGGGACGCCCCGCCATCGAGCGCCCCGCCACGACGGAGGACGCCATCGAACTCGTGGCGGCGGGTGTGGGCCTCCTCGTCGTCCCCCAGTCGCTGGCCCGTCTCCACCATCGCAAGGACCTCACGTACCGACCGGTGGTCGACGCCCCTCAGTCGAGCGTCGCGCTGACGTGGCCCGAGGACGCGACCACCGACTTGGTCGAGGACTTCATCGGCATCGTCCGCGGCCGCACGGCCAACAGCACACGTGGACGCACCCCGCCTCCGGCACAGCCGAAGAGCAAGCGCCGCGAAGCGGCGGACGCCCGCCGGAAGCCCACATCGACCGGCAGGAGCTCCCGAAGCGGTGCGAAGGGCGGCAAGCGGGGGAAGCCTCGCCGCCGGTCGTAGGTCTGCGGCCACCGCCTCCATGGTCGGCTGCGGGTCCGTCGTGGCTGGTCGCGCTCCGCCGCGGGGCGCGACCAGCCACACTCGACTCGCGCCAAGAAATCGAACCGCACACCACTCACGAACCCACCCGCTCGACCGCCGGAGGCAACCCGCATGACCGCCCGTCCGCAGGCCCGAGACGGCGAGGGCCCGGCTGCCGCGGCGGCCCGGCTCACCGGACGCCCGGCGACCGGTGAGCGCCGGTTGTCCGGCGCGCTCGCCGAAGTCACCCTCGACAGCGGGCAGTTGGTGGTGGTCAAGCGCGGCGACGACCCGGGCGCGGTACGGGCCGAGGCGGCGGGGCTGAACTGGCTGGCGGACGCCGGCACGGTTCGTATCCCGGCGGTGCACGGCCATGACGAACGCTGGTTGGTGACCGACCGCGTCCCGTCCGGGCGCCCGAGTGCCCAGGCCGCGGTCCGGTTCGGCCGCGACCTGGCCGCCCTGCACACCACGGGCGCGCCCCACTTCGGGGCCTCACCACCCGGCGGCCCCGAGGACGCGTACATCGGGCTCGCCCCGATGCGCAACGTCCCCGGCACCGACTGGCCACGCTGGTACGCCGAACACCGGGTGCTGCCGTATCTGCGCCGGGCGGTCGACGACGGCACGATGCGCCAGGCCGAGGCGACCGTCGTGGAGCGCGTCTGTGAGCGCCTGCCCGAACTGGCCGGCCCCGCCGAGCCGCCCTCCCGGCTGCACGGCGACCTGTGGAACGGCAACGTGCTGTGGGGAGCCGACGGACACGCCTGGCTGATCGACCCGGCCGCGCACGGCGGCCACAGGGAAACCGACCTGGCCATGCTCCACCTGTTCGGCTGCCCGCACCTGGACCGGGTACTGGACGGCTACCAGGAAGCGGCGCCGCTCGCCGACGGCTGGACGGACCGCGTAGGCCTGCACCAGCTCTTCCCTCTGCTCGTACACGCCGTACTTTTCGGCCGCGGCTACGCCGAGCAGGCCCTGGCGGCGGCCCGGTCGGCGCCGGCCGGGTGACCCGCTGACGGGGCACCCCGCTCTCCGGGCGTGACCTGCGCGGACCGCACGTCATGGTGAATCGGTGTGGCCGAGCCGGTCAGACGGAAGGAGGCCGCCGCCGTACCGGTGCCGAGCAGCCACGGCCTGCGCACCGGCGCTCCGGGGCGCCGAGCGGGCGCCTTCGAGGGGCAATCCTCAGCCGGACGCCTGGCTGCTGTCCCGGAGGTCGCCCCAGCCGTGCCAGCGGTCGATCTCTATCCAGGCGCTGACCCGGCCGCGGTCCCGTTGCGGGTACGGGCGCCCGCCGTAGTGCCGGGACAACCGGTCGATGTCACCCAGGCCCTCGTCGTCGCGCAGCTCCACCACGCGACCGATGAGCGTGATGTGCGTGTACCAGTTGGCCTCGTCGAGCACCGTCAGCGTGATCCGGGGTTCGTTGCGCATGTGGTCGAGCCGCTTGCGGCCCTCGTCCATGTTGACCAGCACCCGCCCGTCGTCTTCCCAGAGGTACCAGGTGGCCGTGGATACCGGCTGCCCGTCGGACCGCACCGTGGCGATGACAGCCTGATTGGGCTTCTTCAGCATGGCGACGGCGGTCTCGGGGAGCGGCGGCTTCGACATAAGTCCTCCTGCTGGTCGTGATCTTCGCTTTCCTGATGGGGTGCACAGCCGCGTGGTGTTGATCCGCGGGCCACGGCTCAACGCTGCCACATTCGAGCCCGCACGCAGCCGGTTCGATCTCACCCGGATCCCCGCGCACGTTTGCCTCCCGCGCAGGGGGAACGCGTCACGGTGACGGAGCTCAGGAGAGGAGCCGATCATGAGCAGCGCAACCGGCTTGCGGGTCGTCGTCACCGGTGCCACCGGGAACGTGGGCACCAGCGTGATGCGTCTTCTGAGCGAGGATCCGCAGGTGGACTCCGTGTTCGGCATCGCGCGCAGGCTGCCCGACGAGCCGCCGGTGCCGTCGGCCGAGTGGGCCGCCGTGGATCTGACGGCCGAGTCCGAGTTGACCAAGCACTTCGAGGGAGCCGACGCCGTCGTCCATCTGGCCTGGAAGCTCCAGCCAGCCCGGGACCCGGCGGTCACCTGGCGCACCAACGTGCTCGGCAGCGTGAAGGTGTTCCACGCGGCGGCCACGGCCAAGGTGCCGGCACTGGTGTACGCCTCCTCGGTCGGCGCCTACTCGCCGGGCCCGAAGGAGCGTGCCGTGGACGAGTCCTGGCCGACGCACGGCTGGCCGGAAGCGGCGTACTGCCGTGAAAAGGCCTATGTGGAGCG
Organism: Streptomyces sp. NPDC006365; assembly: GCF_042870755.1. NCBI lineage: Bacteria > Bacillati > Actinomycetota > Actinomycetes > Kitasatosporales > Streptomycetaceae > Streptomyces > Streptomyces sp. NPDC006365. Next base: position 553,028 of record NZ_JBIAHS010000003.1, on the reverse strand, counting down.
CGTGTTGGACACCTTCGAGTACGAGCGGCCGGAGACGCGCGTGGTCCGTATGCGACCCGCCTTCCTCTTCAAGGAGGAGTCGGGGAGCCAGCAGCGCCGTCTGTTCGCCGGGCGCTTCAAGCCCGGTCCGCTGGCCCGGCCCGAGCTCCTTCCCGTGCTGCCCGACGTCCGTGGTCTGCGTGTACAGGCGCTGCACACGGAGGACGCGGCGGAGGCGTACCGGCTCGCCGTGACGAGCGACGTCCGTGGCGCGTTCAACCTGGCGGCCGAACCGCCTCTGGACGCCGAGGTGTTGGGCGAGCTGTTCCATTCCCGGCTGGTGCGGATGCCCCGCAAGGCGGCGCGTTCGGCCCTTGCCGCGGCCTGGGGCCTGCACCTGGTGCCCGCTTCGCCGCAGCTGTTCGACGCGGTGCTGCGACTGCCCCTCATGGACTGCACCCGGGCCCGCCACGAACTGGGCTGGCGGCCGCGGTACACGGCGATCGAGGCGGTCGAGGAAGTCCTGCAGGGCATGCGCGAGGGCGCCGGCGAGGAGACCGCCCCGCTGGCCGGTCAGAAGGTCGGCTGAGGAGCCCGCCCGCCTGCGGGTGGGTGAGGCGAACCCGGGTACTCGACGAGCGCCTCGATGACGTGCAGCTGACGGCCGAGGCAGCCGACGAGCAGCGGTGAAGGGAGCGCACGATGAGGGCCGTGACCTGGCAGGGGAAGCGCGAGGTGCGGGTGGAGACCGTACCCGCTCCGGAGATCGAGGAACCGACGGACGCGATCGTACGCGTCACTTCCAGCGGGCTCTGCGGTTCCGATCTGCATCTGTACGAAGTGCTCACCGCGTTCATGACACCGGGGGACATACTCGGGCACGAGCCCATCGGCGTCGTCGAGGAGGTGGGCTCCGAGGTGACGGGGCTGAAGCCCGGCGACCGAGTCGTCGTGCCCTTCCAGATCGCCTGTGGGCACTGCTGGATGTGCGGCGCCGGGCTGCCGACGCAGTGTGAGACCACCCAGGTGCACGACTCGGGCATGGGCGCGGCGCTGTTCGGCTACACCAGGCTGTACGGCGGCGTGCCGGGCGCCCAGGCCGAGTATCTGCGGGTCCCGCAGGCGCAGTTCGGGCCGATCAAGGTACCGGACGGACCGCCGGACGACCGCTATGTCTATCTCTCGGACGTCCTGCCGACGGCTTGGCAGGCCGTACAGTACGCCGACATCCCGCCCGGCGGATCCGTCGCCGTCCTCGGCCTCGGACCGATCGGCGACATGTGCTGCAGGATCGCCCGGCTCCAGCGGGCCGAGGTCGTCATGGGCGTCGACCTGGTGTCGGAGCGGCTGCGGCGGGCGCGCGAGCGGGGCGTGGAGACGTACGACCTGCGGCGGTACGAGGGACGCAAGGAACTCATCGAGGAGATCCGCGACCGGACCGACGGCCGCGGCCCCGACGCCGTGATCGACGCCGTGGGAACGGAAGCCCACGGCAGCCCCGTTGGCCGGACCGCCCAGCAGATGTCCTCGATGCTGCCCCGGGCCTGGGCCGCCCGGCTCGCCGAACGGGCGGGCACCGACCGGCTGGCCGCGCTCCACACCGCCATCGAGCTGGTGCGGCGTGGCGGCACGATCTCGCTGAGCGGTGTCTACGGCGGCATGGCCTCACCGCTGCCGCTGATGACGATGTTCGACAAGCAGATCCAGCTGCGAATGGGCCAGGCGAACGTACGGCGCTGGGTGGATGACATCCTGCCGCTGCTCACCGACGAGGACCCTCTCGGAGTCGACGGCTTCGCCAGCCACCGGCTCCCGTTGGAGGAGGCCCCGCACGCATACGAGATCTTCCAGCGCAAGCAGGAGGAAGCGGTGAAGATCCTCTTCCAGCCCTGAAGCACGGCGCCGGGGTCGGCAGATCAGGTCGGCAGGTCAGGACGCCGGGGCCGAGCGTACGAGCCAGTCGTACGCGGCCCGCGCCGTGAACTCGCTCTGGCCGTCGCGCAACAGCAACCCGGCCGTGGCGAACGCCGGGTCGTCGGCCTGCGCGGCCAGGTACGGGATCGCGATGCAGCGCATCCCGGCCGCGTGCGCCGCCGCCGCGCCCGGAGCGGCGTCCTCGAGGACCACGCAGTCCGCCGGTGCCGCTCCCAGCCGGCTTGCCGCCTCCAGGAAGACGTCCGGAGCGGGCTTGCCCCGGGCGACCTCCTCGGCCGAGACAACGGTGCGCAGCGAGGCGCCCAGGCCCGTGCCCGTCAGGATCGCCTCGATGGCCTCCCGCGAGGAACCCGAGGCCACGGCCATAGGTACGCCCTCGGCGGCCAGCAGCTCCACGAACTTCCGCATTTCCGGGTAGACATGCGTGGCGGTGCGGGCCAGCGCCAGATAGCGCCGGTTCTTCTCCGCGAGCAGCACGTCCCGCGGGGCTTCGATGGCGTACCGCTCCTTCCAGTGAGCGACCGTCTCCGCGGTGCTGATGCCGACGTATTGCTCGAAGTCGGTCCAGGTGAAGTCCGTGACGCCGTGCCCTGCGAGTGTCTGCCGTCCCGCCTCGTAGTAGTTGGGCTCGCTGTCCACGAGCGTGCCGTCGAGATCGAAGATGACCGCGGTGCCTCCGAGAGAGCTCATGGCCTCCAGGATGCCAAGGACCGGTTATCGGCCGTTGAACAGCTCTCGGCCGTCAGCCGGTCTTTCTGCGCCGGTCAGTTCTTGGCCGCGCGTCCGACCGCCTCCACGAGCGGCAGCAGCCGGTGCGGCACGCGTTCGCGCAGCGCCACCTCCGTACGCGTGCGGACGACGCCCGGCAGGCTGATCAGCGCCTGGATCAGGTCCTCCAGATGGGCGTTGTCGCGCGCGACGACCCGCGTGAGAAGGTCACCGCCGCCGGTGATCGAGAACACCTCGACGATCTCCGGTACGGCGGCCAGGCCATCGCCCACCTCGTCGAGATGTCCCTGCGTGACCTCGATGTGCACGAAGGCGAGCACGGGGTGGCCGAGCGCGGCGGGTGAGAGCGAGGGGCCCGTGCCCGTGATCACGCTGTCCCGTTCCATCCGGTCGAGCCGGGCCTGAAGCGTGCCGCGGGCGATACCGAGGGCGCGGGCGTATTCGCGGACGCTGGTGCGGGGTTGCTCCAGGAGCATTCGCAGGATGCGGGTGTCGAGTTCGTCCACGGCCATGGTCCGTTGGCCTCCCTGCGGTCGTGACTGATCGCTCCCGACTGTACCAATGGCCCAGCGGATCGGGAGCCTGTTGAGCCATTACCTGCCTCCTGCTTACCTTGACGGTATACATGGCGTCGCGAAGCGCCGGACGGCAAGGAAGCCGGATCCGGACCGGCGGCGCCATTGCCATGTGAACGATGCGAAGCGGGGGCGGGCTGCCGACGGTGAAGAAGATGTTCATGGCTCCGGATCCGGGCCTGGTACGGCTGCGGGTCTCGCTGCGGGCGGCGGTCGGCGTCAGCCTCGCGGTGACCACCTGCGAACTCGCCGGGCTCTCGCTGCCCGCCTCGATCACGGGCGGGCTCGCTGCGCTTCTCGCGCTGTTCACGGTCGGCGACCCGACCGTGCGCGGCCAGGCCACCACCACGGCTCTGCTGCCCGTCGTCGGCTTCCCCGTGCTCGCCCTCGCGACCGTGCTGCACTCGGTGCCGACCGTACGTGACGCGGTCTGGCTCGTCGTGGTGTTCTGCGGTGTGTACGCCCGCCGCTGGGGGCCGCGTGGGCAGGCGCTCGGCATCTTCGCGTTCATGACCTTCTTCATCACGCAGTTCCTGCACGCCGTACCCGGTCAACTGCCCCAGCTGTACGCCGCGGTGGCGCTGTCCCTGGCCGCCTCCTCGACGGTGCGCTTCGGCGTGTGGTGCATCGAGCGACAGACTCCGCCGCCTGCGGTTCCCGCCCCGCTAGGCGGTCGCGGGCTCGGCCGGCCGACCACCCGGCAGGCCTTCCAGGCCACCGCCGCCTGCGCCTTCGCGATGGCGGCGGGCCAGTTCCTGTCGCACGAGCGCTGGTATTGGGCCGTCGGCACCGCCTGGTGGATCTTCGTCAACACGGCCTCGCGCGGAGAGACGCTGGTACGCGGCTTCCGGCGCGTCGTCGGCACGGTCACCGGAATCGCGGCCGGGCTGCTGATCGCCGTACCCCTGCACGGCGCGCCGACGCCCACGGCAGTGATCGTCGCGGTGTGCGTGTGGGGCATCTTCTACACCGCGGCCCTCTCGTACAGCTGGATGATGTTCTTCGTCACCGTCATGGCGGGCCTGCTGTACGGGCTCCTCGGCGTGCTGCATCCGGGGCTGCTGGGTCTGCGTCTCGCGGAGACCGCGGCCGGTGCGCTCGGTGCCGTGCTCGCCGTCGCGCTGATCCTTCCGGTCACCACGCACGCGGTGACCGATCGCTGGGTGGCCCGGGCCGTGCACGCCGTACACGACTGCACGTCGGCGGCGGCCCGGCGCCTTGCCGGTGACCCGGGCGCCGATCCCGCGCCGCCGGCCGCGGAGCTGGAGGCGCTGCTCGCACGGGTGCGGTTCGCGCTCGCCCCGCTGGTCCACCCGCTCAACCCGATGCGGGCTCGCAAGGCCAGGGCCCGTCAGGTGCTCTCGCTCCTCGACGACTGCGCCCGCGAGCTGCGCGGTCTCGTGGCCGTCGCCGCCGACCCCGATGCCTCGCACGACGCCCGCCTCACCGCCGCCTGCGGACGCGTCGAGGCGGCCATCGAGGCGCTGAGCGCTCCGCCGGAAGGCCAGTGCGTCACCTGCGGGTCCGTCGTGGCTGGTCGCGCCCATGCGGCTGAGCCGTACGTGTCACAGCCCCGCGCCCCTTTGGGGCGCTGTCGAACCGCACCGGACTCCGCCGGACTCGGCGCGGTGTCGGAGCGTGCCGTGCCGTCGGCCGCGGGCGTGTCGGGTACGGGGGTTCCGGGCACTGGTGTGCCGGGTCATGACCCGGGAGCCGAGCAGGCCCTCGCCCACCTCCATGGCCTGGAGCGGGCGCTCGCCGCGCTGGCCGCACCACTGGGGGACTCCTCGACCGTGCGGGCGTGAAGACGAACCCCGCTGTCGCACAGGCGGCCATTTGGTCCAGACCTTTGATCGTCGGCTGCTACCGTCGCCTCGACAGCGCGGCACCGAGAGGGGACGGCAGTGGCAGACGGCGGCAGGCGGGAACGGCGGGCGTTCATCGGCTCGTTCACGGCGGCGGGAGGGCTCGGTGTGCTCACCGCGGCCCTCGACGAGGACAGCGGCGCGCTGACGGTCCTGAGCAGTGTGGACAGCGTCCCCGACCCCTCGTACCTTGCGCTTTCGCCCGCCGGGGACATGCTCTACGCGGTCAGCGAGACGGCAGAGGGCGCGGTGGCCGCGTACCGCGTCAAAGGTGACAAGCCGGAACTCGCGGGCCCGCCGGCCCCGGTCGACGGCAGCGGACCCACCCACCTCTGCGTGCACGCCGGACACGTACTGACCGCCAACTACGGCTCCGGCAGCGTCAGTGCCGTGCCCCTCCGCGCCGACGGCAGCCTGGAGGGCGCCGCGTCCGGCGTGCTCCAGCACTCCGGCTCGGGCCCGCACACCCTGCGTCAGCAAGGCCCGCACGCCCACCAGGTGCAGCCCGACCCGAGCGGTCGGTGGGCCGTGAGCGTCGACCTGGGCACGGACTCCGTACGGGTGTGCGCGCTGCGGGACGGGATGCTCGAGGTGCACCGCGAGATCGCCCTGCGTCCCGGGTCGGGGCCCCGCCACCTCGCGTTCCATCCGGACGGCGAGCACGCGTACGTGGTCAACGAACTCGCGCCCACCGTCACCGTCTGCCGCTGGGACGCCGCAGACGGCACCCTGCGGCCGGTCGGCGAGACGCCGGTGCTGCCGGTCGCCCCGGACGGCGACGCGTATCCCTCGGGCATCGTCGTGTCGCCCGACGGACGCTTCGTGTGGACCGCCACCCGGGGCCAGGACGTCCTCTCCGTGCTCGCGGCCGACGCGGACGAGCTTCGCCCCGTCATCACGGTGCCCTGCGGCGGCAATTGGCCGCGCGCACTCGCCCTCGACCCTTCGGGGCGTTTCCTGTACGTGGCGAACGAACGGTCCGGCGACGTGACCTGGTTCGCGCTCGACCCGGACACCGGCATCCCGCGCCGCGGCGGCTCGATCGAGGCGCCTGCGGCGTCGTGCGTGGTGTTCGACTAGCAGCCAGCCCATACGACGGCGGACACGACGAAGGGCCCGTTCCGGTGAGAGGAGCGGGCCCTCGTTCGTACGTGAGGATGTGTGCCGGCGTCAGCGAACCGGCGCGCCCTGCGGCTGCTGCGGGGCGATGCCCAGTGCCGTCGTGTACTTGGAGAGCGCGAGCTTGCCGATCGCCGGGTACGCACCGAGCCCCTCGGCGGCGGAGCAACCCGCCTCCTTCGCGGCCGCGTCGAGCAGCGTCGAGTCGAGCTCGGGGCCGATCAGGTACGGCGCGAGCGCCAGCTGCTGGGAGCCCGAAGAACGCAGCTGCTCGGCAGTGGACGCGATCGCGCCCTCCTCGTCGAGCGCCGCCGCCATCACCGGCACGGCGAGGCGGGCGGCCAGCAGCATGCCGGTGATCCCGGCCGCCTGCACGGCCTCCTCGCCGCCCACGGACGCCAGGATGATGCCGTCCGCAGCGGTCGCCACGGTGAACAGACGGGCGCGGTCGGCACGCGCCAGACCCGCCTCGGACAGACGTACATGCAGCGCCTCGGCGAGCAGCGGGTGCGGGCCGAGCGCATCGGTCAGCTCGGCCGCGACACGGCTCTCCATGACGGCCTGGCGGATACGGCGCAGCAGCGCGTTGTCCGGACCGGCGAGCAGCGGCACGACGACGGCGACGGGACCCTCCGGCTCCCTGACGTCGACACCGGCGGCGCGGGCCTGCTCGAAGCGGGCGGTGCGCTCCTCGGCGGCGTGCACCAGCACCGACTGAAGCGTGGGGAACTCCGAGTCGTCACCGTCGAGGTACCCGATCCGGGCGTCGAGGCCGGGCAGCTCGGAGCGTGCGATGCTCACGACTTCGTCGGCAAGGCTGCGCACGGCACCGCTGGGCGTGCCGGGCACCGCGAGGACGAGCGCGGGCGCGCCCTCGGGAGCCGCCAGCGGCTCCGGACGGCGGTGCCGCCCGGGCTGGCGGGGTCGCGGCATTCGTACTGGCAGGCCGGACGCGGGCCCAGTGGGGGAGCTCATGGCGCCGCATGTTACTGGTTTCTTGGGCTCCCCTGTTCGGGGAGGGTGCAGGTGAACGGTATACGTCCGCTTTTGTCTTATGAGTTGCGTACGGATTGATCTCTTTGCGTACGTGCGGATCAAGGTGTGGGGGTCTTGGGTGCGGTGGTCTCGAGCGCGGGGGGCTCCCCGATCACGTACAGCATGTCCTCCTCGCGCGGCAGCGTCAGCCGGTCCTCGGCCAGGTCGACGGCGATGCGGACGGCGCCGGCGAGCGGATCGCCCGCGGCCGGAACCTGCCGTGCGTACGGCAGCCGGTCCGTCAGCGCGGCGCGCAGGGGTACGAGCAGGGGGTCGCCCATCTTGAACAGTCCACCCGTAAGGGCGACTTGGACCTCGCCGGAGACCTCGCCGCTGGTGGGGCAGACCGCGCGGGCCGCGTCGGCGATGTGCCGGGCGGCCTCGGCCAGGATGTCCGCGGCCACCGGGTCCCCGTCGGCGCAGGCCGCCACCTCGGGTGCGAAGGACGCCAGCACGGCGGGGCGGTCGGTGCGTGGGTAGAGCTGCCCCGGCCAGGTGCCGGCCGGGCCGAACATCGCCTCGCCGCGCGCCAGGAGCGGGGCCGAGCCCCCGGACCGTCCGTCGTGCGCGCGCAGGGCCGCGTCGAGTCCGGCTCGCCCGATCCATGCTCCGCTGCCGTTGTCGCCCAGCAGATGGCCCCAGCCGTCCGCTCTGTGCCAGCTCGCCAGATCCGTGCCGATCGCGATCAGACCGGTGCCGGCCGCGACCACCGCACCCGGTTGCTGCCCCAGCGCGCCCACATACGCGGTGACCCCGTCGGCGGCCAACGCGAGCCTGCGCACACCGAGTTCGCGGGCCAGCGCGGACGGCAGGTCGGCGCGCAAGGAGTCACCCAGCGAGGTGTAACCCGCTGCCCCCACGGTGACGGTGCGAAGCGTGGCGATCCCCGCGTCCGCCATCAACTGCCGGGCCATCGGCACCAGTTGCGCCACCAAATGCCCGGCGTCGATGCCGCGCGGGCCCGTGCGCACAGGCTCCCCGGACTTCAGCGGAGCCGTGGCCCGGTCTTCGTCCTGGCCATCCTTGACCGCCAGTACGGCCCGCAGTCCCGAACCCCCGGAGTCCACACCCAGTACGCCCGACATCTCGCCGGGACCGGTCACGGCAGCCGCCAGTCCACGGGTTCCCCGCCCTGACGGACCAGCAGGTCGTTGGCCCGGCTGAACGGGCGCGAACCGAAGAAGCCCCGGTCCGCCGACATCGGCGAGGGATGCGCCGACTCCACCGACGGCAGGTCACCGAGCAGCGGCCGGAGGTTACGGGCATCGCGTCCCCACAGGACCGACACCAGCGGCCGGCCGCGCCCTGCCAGCGCCCGTATCGCCTGCTCCGTGACCTCCTCCCAGCCCTTGCCCCGGTGTGCGGCGGGACGGCGCGGGGCGGTGGTGAGCGCCCTGTTGAGCAGCAGCACGCCCTGCTCGGTCCAGGGCGTCAGGTCGCCGTTGGAGGGCTGCGGCAGCCCCAAGTCGCTGCTGAGCTCCCGGTAGATGTTGATGAGGCTGCCGGGCAGCGGCCGCACCTCGGGCGCTACCGAGAACGACAGCCCCACCGCATGTCCCGGTGTCGGATACGGGTCCTGGCCGACGATGAGGATCCGGACGTCGTCGAAGGGCTGCTGGAAGGCGCGGAGTACATTCGGCCCGGCCGGGAGATAGGTGCGTCCCGCGGCGATCTCCGCGCGCAGGAAGTCACCCATCTCGGCGATCCGTCCGGCCACGGGTTCCAGGGCCTTGGCCCAGCCCGCTTCGACGATTTCATGCAAGGGTCGTGGTGCCACGGCGTCACCCTACTGCCGTGCGGACGGACGAGATCAACCGGTGGCCGCGGAACGACCAAGAGTGACACGTCCGTTGACGGCGAGAGGGTGCTGCGGCTCTCCTGTGACTGCCAACTGCCAACTGCCAACTGCCAACTGCCAACTGCCAACTGCCAACTGCCAACTGCTGGGCCTCAATCGATCACCGCCGCGCGCACGCACAGCACATCCGGCAGATGCGACGCCAACTGCCGCCAGCTGTCCCCGTCGTCGGCCGATGCGAACACCTCTCCGTTGCGGTTGCCGAAGTACACGCCCGCCGGGTCTGCGCCGTCCGTGCACAACGCGTCGCGCAGCACCGTGCCGTAGTGGTCCTCCTGCGGCAGTCCCGCCGAGAGCGCCTCCCAGGTCTTGCCCGCGTCCGCCGTGCGGAAGACCCGGCATCGGCGCTCGGCCGGGACCCGGTCCGCGTCGGCGTTGATCGGGAACAGATACGCCGTGTCTCCGCGGTGCGGGTGGGTGGCCGCGGCGAAGCCGAACGTGGACGGAAGGCCCTCGCCGATGTCCGTCCAGTGGGCGCCCGCGTCGTCGCTGCGGTAGACACCCCAGTGATTCTGCAGATACAGCCGGTCAGGCGTCACCGCGTCCTGTGCGATCTTGTGCACGCACTGGCCGAACTCCGGGTTCGGATCAGGCAGGAACACCGCGGAGACACCGGAGTTGGAGGGCGCCCAGCTCTCCCCGCCGTCCTTCGTACGAAAGACACCGGCCGTGGAGACGGCGACTGTCACCGCCCTCGGGTCGCGCGCGTCCGTGAGGACCGTGTGCAGGCCCTCTCCGCCACCGCCGGGCACCCACTGCGAGCGCGTCGGGTGCTCCCACAGGGGGCGGACGAGTTCGAAGGTCTCGCCGCGGTCCTCGGAGCGGTACAACGCGGCCGGTTCCGTGCCCGCGTACACCACATCCGGCTCGGCCGCCGCCGGATGCAGCTGCCACACCCGCTCCAGCGAAGCCCCCGTGTCCTCGGGGAACTTGACCGCGGGCTTGGCCGGTTCGGTCCAGGTGCGGCCCAGGTCGTCGGAGTGGAACACGGACGGGCCCCAGTGCGCGCTGTCCCCGCCCGCGAGGAGCCGCGGCACGTCACCGCGGGTGTCGATGGCGACCGAGTACACGGCCTGCGCGTTGAAGTACGGACTGTCGTCGAACTCCCAGGCGCCGCCGCGCCGTCGCCCGATGAACAGGCCTTTCCGCGTGCCTACGGTGAGCAGGACGTCGGCCATGCCGACCACCTCCGGACGTCGTTGTCAGCAGACACGGGTCAGTCTGCACCCAGGCACTGACAATCACCTCTGGACGTGCCATCCGAGCAGGTCAGACTGCATTTCGGGGACCAACGGCGATGTGGGGAAAGTCTCCCCGTGAGCACGGGGGCGATCGCTCGCGTATGGGAGGGAGGGGGCTGGTGTGTCGGTGAGGAGATTGGGGCGTTCGATGGCGGCATTCCGTGGTCAGAGGGTGTGGCTGTGGCGATGGCGGCGCAACCCGCTGCGGCGCCGCAGCGACGAACTGGAGTCCTGGCTCCTGCTCGCCACCTGGACCCTGATGCTGGTCACCGGTCTGCTCGCCGGACTGGCGACGACACACGCGGTCGAGAGCAGTCTCGCCCAGCAGCGCGCCGAGTGGCGTCCGGTCCTCGCCCTGACCAGTGAGAAGACACCCGTCACAAGCACATCCGCGGCCAGCCACGAACGTGTCTGGGCCGAGGTGCGCTGGACCGCGGCCGACGGTTCGCCGCACACCGGCCAGGCGCGAGTCGAGCCGGGAAGCACGGCCGGTACCCCCGTCGTCGTGTGGACGGACCGCGACGGCCGCCTCGTCACCAAGCCCGCCAGCGCGTCCCAGGCCGGGCTGCGGGCCGGAATGTCCGGGGTGCTGGTGGGGGCGAGCGCCGCCGCCGTGCCCCTCGGCGGCGGACGGCTGTTGCGCAAGCGTCTGGACCGGCAGCGTATGGAGCAGTGGGACGCGGAGTGGGAGAAGTTCGGCCCTAAGCGGGGGTGGAAGACGGGCTGAACCGAGGGCCCGCGCCGAACCGGCTCGGTGCCGTACGGCCGGTGGTCGGCGACATTGCCGACCGTACGGCAGGTGGTCGGACAGGCCGGGGTGGTCAGACAGACCGGTGGTACTGATCCGGTACGTGCACCTCGCTCCCGAGTTCGCGCGCCGCGTGCCGGGCCCATGAAGGGTTGCGCAGCAGCTCCCGGCCCAGCAGCACCGCGTCCGCCTCGCCATTGGCCAGGATCTTCTCGGCCTGCTCGACATCGGTGATGAGGCCGACGGCGGCGACGGGCATGGACGTCTCGTTCTTCACTCGGGCGGCGAAGGGAACCTGGTAGCCCGGGCCGACGGGGATGCGGACACCGGAGGCGTTGCCGCCGCTGGAGACGTCGAGCAGATCGACGCCATGGGCGGTCAGTTCGGCGGCGAAGCGGACCGTGTCCTCGGCCGTCCAGCCGTTCTCCTCCAGCCAGTCGGTGGCCGAGATGCGGAAGAACAGGGGCTTGTCGTCCGGCCATACGGCCCGTACGGCGTCAACGACTTCGAGGGCCAGGCGCGTGCGGTTCTCGTACGAGCCGCCGTACGCGTCCGTCCGCCGGTTGGAGTGCGGGGACAGGAACTCACCGATCAAGTAGCCGTGCGCACCGTGGATTTCGACGATCTCGAAGTCGGCGTCGAGGGCGCGGCGTGCGGCGTCGGCGAACTGGCCGACGATCTTCTGGATCTCCTCGCCCGTGATCTCGGTCGGCACCGGGTGGTTCGCGTCGAAGGCGAGCGGGCTGGGCCCGAGCGGCTGCCAGCCGTGGGCCTCGGGACCGACCGGAGCACCGCCCTTCCAGGGGCGGTCGGTCGAGGCCTTGCGGCCGGCGTGCGCGAGTTGCACGGCCGGCACGGTGCCCTGCCCCTTGAGGAAGCGCGTGATCCGGCGGAAGGCCTCGGTCTGTGTGTCGTTCCAGATGCCGAGGTCGTACGGAGAGATCCGGCCCTCGGCGCTGACGGCCGTGGCCTCGACGACGATCAGGCCCGTGCCGCCGGTGGCGCGCGCCGCGTAGTGGGCGAAGTGCCAGTCGTTCGCGGCGCCCATGCCCGGGCCCTCGGGCGCTGCCGAGTACTGGCACATCGGGGGCATCCAGACCCGGTTCGGGATGGTCAGATCGCGCAGGGTGTAGGGCTCGAAGAGCGCGCTCACGGCGGACTCCAATCGTCGCGGGGCCGGGTTACGACTCGTACGATAGGCATCGTAGTACGGGGAATGTCAAACTACGAGAGTTCTCGTACAATGGAATCCTCCGGGGCGATGGAGCCCCCAGAAGCCTCGGAGACTGCCGGAATCTCCGGACCAGAAGGCCTGAGCACCCTGAGCGCAAGGACTGGAGCCGCCGTGACGACCGCCACCCCGAGCAGCAGCAGCCGTGAACTCCCGCACCCCACACGCGAGGAGATCCGGCTGGAACCCGTGCTGCACGCCCTCTCCGACCCGATGCGGCTCCAGGTCGTACGAGAGCTCGCCGCCGACTGCGGCGAGCTCTCCTGTTCGCATTTCGACCTGCCCGTCACCAAGTCCACGTCCACGCACCACTTCCGGGTGCTGCGCGAGAGCGGAGTGATCCGGCAGGTCTACCGGGGCACCGCGAAGATGAACGGGCTGCGCCGGGACGACCTAGACGATCTCTTCCCGGGGCTTCTCGACAGCGTCCTGACCGCCGCCGCTCGTCAGGCCGTCCGCCTCGGGGGCAGCTGAACCGCCCTTCGAGGGAAGGTGGTTGAAGAGCAGGTTCAGCACGATCGCCGTCAGGCAGCCCGCGCTGATCCCGCTGTTCATCACTGTCTGGAACCAGTCCGGGAACTTCTCGTAGACCGTCGGCACCCCGACGGGCAACATTCCCACAGCGACCGAGACGGCCACGACAGTCAGGTTGTCGTTGCCCTTGAAGTCCACTTGGGCCAGCGTCCGCAGACCGCTCGCGGCGACCGTCCCGAACATCACCAGGCCCGCGCCGCCGAGCACCGGCGCCGGGATCGCCGCGACCACCGCACCCAGCTTGGGCAGCAGGCCGAGCAGAACGAGCATGCCGCCGGCCGCCGCCACGACCCAGCGGCTACGGACCCGCGTCATGCCGACGAGGCCGACATTCTGCGCGTACGCCGTGTAGGGGAAGGTGTTGAAGACACCGCCGAGCACCGTGGACAGGCCGTCGGCGCGCAGACCGTCGGCGAGCGGGCGAGGCTCGACCTTCCGCCCGGTCATCTCGCCGACAGCGATGAAGTCACCCGTTGTCTCGGTCATGGTTACCAGAGCTACGACCAGCATCGACGCGATCGCCGACGCCTCGAAGGTGGGTGCGCCGAAGTGGAACGGCGTACTGATCCCCAGCCAGTCCGCGTCCCCGACCCCGCCGAAGTCCGTGAAACCGAAGGGCACCGCGACGGCGAGGCCCACGACGATGCCGATCAGTACCGCGATGCGGCGCAGGAACACCGGGGCGAACCGCTGCACGGTGAGCACCACCGCGAGCACGAAGGCCGCCAGCGCCACGTTCTTCGGCTCGCCGAAGTCCTCCGCGCCCACGCCGCCTGCCGCCCAGTTGCCCGCCACCGGCAGCAGTGAGAGTCCGATGATCAGGATCACTGTGCCGGTGACCAGCGGAGGGAAGAACCGCAGCAGTTTTCCGAAGACCGGTGCCAGCAGAATGATCGCGAGGCCGGCGACGATCACCGACCCGTAGATCGCGGGCAGTCCGCCGCCACCCGTGCCGATCAGCACCATCGGCGACACGGCCGCGAACGTGCAGCCCTGCATGATCGGCAGCCGCACCCCGAAGCGCCAGAAGCCGACGCACTGGATGAGCGTCGCGACACCGCACAACAGCAGGTCGGCCGTGATCAGGTATGCCATGTCCGCGGGCGACAGCTTCATCGCACTGCCCACGATCAGCGGGACGGCCACAGCGCCGGCGTACATCGCGAGCACGTGTTGCAGTCCGAAGGCGGCGAGTTGGCGGACGGGTGGGACCTCGTCCACGGGGTGCACTGGGCGTGCGGGGGTGGTGGATGGCATGGGTACTCCAGGAGCGGCGGGGAGCGGGGACTGTTCGTGACCGTAGAGGGCTTAAACAGTTTGTTGATTTCCTGCCTGTTGCCACCAGGTGTCATGCCCAGGCGAGAGTCAGTGACTCTGTTGAACCGATCGGGCCGCTTCCATCAGTGACTGCCAGTCGGGCAGCTTCACCACGCTCCGCCCGAGCGAGGCACCCAGCTCCGCCTCTGCCCGCTCGATCGCCAGCCAGCCCGACCACTCGACCGGCCGCAGGCCCTCCGCGCGGAGTACCGCCAGCGGATCGTCCGGCACCTCACGCTGTACGAGTTCGGGGGCGTCCTCCAGCAGTGAGGTCACCGTCTCCTTCGCGCAGGGACGGTTGGTGCCGATGACGCCCGTCGGGCCCCGCTTGATCCACCCGGCCACGTACTCGCCCGGCGCCACCGAGCCGTCGCGCAGGACCCGTCCCGCGAGATGCGGCACCGTGCCGTGCTCCCCGTCGAACGGCAGGCCTTCCAGCGGCACCCCGCGATAGCCGACCGAGCGCAGGACCAGCTGCGCCTCCACGTCTTCGTACTGGCCTGTGCCCACCACGCCGCCGTGCCCGTCAGGCGCCGTCCGCTCGAAGCGCACCGTGCCCACGCGTCCCCCATCGGGGAGCAGCTCGACCGGGCGCAGGAAGAAGCGCAGCCGGATCCGGCGGGAGCCGCCACGCGGTGACTGTGTGGCCCAGCCGCGCAGCACCTCCACGTTGCGGCGCTGGGCGGCGGGGAGCGCGGAGGGGTCTGCGTACGCCGGATCGAGCGCCAACTCCTCGGGGTCCACGATCACTTCGGTGTCGGGCAGCGCGCCCAGCTCCCGTAGCTCCTTGGTGGTGAAGCGGGCCTGCGACGGGCCGCGCCGCCCCACCATCTGGATGTCCTGCACCTGACTGTGGGCCAGCGCGGCGAGTGCTCCCTGCGGCATGTCGGTGGGGCTCAGCTCCGCGGCGCCGCGGGCCAGCATCCGGGTCACGTCCACCGCCACGTTCCCCACGCCGATGACGACGGCCGCACGCGCGCCGAGCACGAAGCCGTCTGCGACAGCATCCGGATGCGCGCTGTACCAGGACACGAACTCGGTCGCCGACCAGCTGCCCGGCAGCTCCTCGCCCGGCACTCCGAGGCGCCGGTCGGCGGCGGCTCCCACGCAGTACACGACCGCGTGGTACAGCTCCCGCAGCCGGGCGGCGGGCAGCCCGTGCGGGCCGACCTCGATACCGCCCAGGAATCGCACCCGTTCGTGCTCCAGGACCGTACGCAGATTGTTCTGCAGCGACTTGATCTTCTCGTGGTCGGGTGCCACGCCGTACCGCACCAGTCCGTACGGGCACGGCAGCCGGTCCAGGACGTCCACGCGGACCCCGGGCACCTGGCTCTGCTGGACGAGACTCTGCGCGGCGTAGACCCCACTCGGCCCCGAACCGACCACGGCGACGTGCAGCACGGCGGAACTCCTTCCCGGCAGGAGAACGAGGAGATCGCTGCTCCTTCCAGAATCGCACCGACCCGCTCCCCACGGGAGGCCAAGAACGCGTCACTACGCCACCGGAGTGCATCACCGCGTGGCCGGCACGACCCACTCCGAAGCCGCGCGCCACCGGCGCCCGCCACCACGCCGGGCGCCGCCCGCGCCGCGCCGAGCCGTCAGGGTCAGGGCATGTCCCTCATCTTGTTGATCTCTGTCGTCTGCTGGGCGATCACGTCATCGGCCATTTCGCCGATCTGGACGTTGTTGCCTTGCGCGAGCACATCCGTGGCCATGGTGATGGCGCCGTCGTGATGGGTGATCATCAACTTGAGGAACAGTTCGTCGAAGGCCTCGCCCTGAGCCGCGCGCAATTTTTTCAGCTGGGCCTCGGTCGCCATGCCCGGCATCACCTCATGGTCGTGCCCCTGGCTCTTCTTCTCGCCGCCGTGAGCCTGTTGCCAGCCCTTCATGACCTCGATCTCAGGCCCCTGCGCGGCCGCGATCCGCTCGGCGAGGCGCTTCACCTGGGTCGACTCGGCGCGTTTGGGGGCGAGTTCGGTCATGTCCAGGGCCTGGGTGTGATGCTCGATCATCATCCGCGCGTAGGCGAAGTCCGCCGAGTTGGGGGAGTCGTCAGGCCGCCGCTTCTCGGCGTCCTCGGCGGAGAGCGTCTCGGCCGCCTCGCCCGGTTTCCCCGGAGCGATCACCGAAGGACCCTTGCCCGACGCGGACTTGGGCTCGTCGTCCGAACCGGTGCAGCCGGCGAGCGTGAGCACGGCGACCGTCACGGAGGCGGTGACCACGTGACGGTACGTACGACGGATGAGCACAGTGGCCTCCTGTGGCACACGAAATGGCGGACACCTTGTGGGTGTTGAGAACCGTCCTACCCCGTTGCCGATCGTCAATGACGCGTTGCCGTTCGTAAATGATCAGACGAATTCGTTACGGCTGCATTGCGCCCTGTTGTTCTGAGCATGATGAAGACGATACTGCGGTGGTGCCTTAACCGTTCAACTGCGAACGGCTACAAGGGAGGACGCAGTGACCCTGTTGAACAACCACCGAACACGGCGCAGACGCCTGGGAGTTGTCGCCACCGCGGCCGGACTCCTGGCCGCGCTGCTCACGGCCGGTCCGGCGGTCGCCACCCCGGACCCGGGGGACACGCCGGCCACCCCGGACAAGGTCTCCAAGAGCACGGCGGCCGAGGTCAGGGAAGCGATCGAGAGCGGCGACATACCGGGCAAGGACGAGATCGTCCACTCGGACAACATCACCCACCTCGGCAACATCCCCAAGGACGCCCTGCCCGGCACCAACTCGGACCTGGCCTTCCAGGGCAAGTACGCGTACGCCGGCAACTACGACGGCTTCCGCGTCTTCGACATCAGCAACCCGAAGGCCCCGAAGACGGTCGCCCAGGTGCTCTGCCCCGGCTCGCAGAACGACATCTCCGTCTCCGGCAACCTGCTCTTCCTCTCCACGGACTCCTCGCGCAGCGATAACTCCTGCAACAGCACCTCGCAGCCCGCGACCGAGAAGTCCTCGTGGGAGGGCATGAAGATCTTCGACATCAGCGACAAGCGCAACCCCAAGTACGTCGCCGCCGTCGAGACCGCCTGCGGCTCGCACACGCACACGCTGGTGCCCGAGCGCCGGAACGTCTACGTGTACGTCTCCTCGTACTCTCCCAGCGCCACCTTCCCGGACTGCCAGCCGCCGCACGACGGCATCTCGGTCATCAAGGTGCCGCGCAAGGCGCCCCAGAAGGCGGCGGTCGTCGGCTTCCCGGTGATCTTCCCGGGTGAGGGTCCCGACGGCGGCGGCAACCCGGGCTCGCCCACCAACCCGGGCGTCTCCAAGACCACCGGCTGCCACGACATCACCGTGCTGCCCTCCAAGGACCTCGCCGCGGGCGCCTGCATGGGCGACGGCATCCTGTTCTCCATCAAGGACCCGGAGAACCCGAAGGTCATCGACCAGGTCCAGGACAACGTGAACTTCGCGTTCTGGCATTCGGCGACCTTCAACCAGAGGGCCAACAAGGTCGTCTTCACCGACGAGCTGGGCGGCGGCGGCGCGGCCACCTGCAACGCGGCCATCGGCCCGAACCGCGGCGCCGACGGCATCTACGACATCGTCGGCAAGGGCGACAAGCGCAAGCTCGTCTTCAAGAGCTACTACAAGATCCCGCGCCACCAGGCGGACACCGAGAACTGCGTGGCCCACAACGGCTCGCTGATCCCGGTCAAGGGCAAGGACCTCATGGTCCAGGCCTGGTACCAGGGCGGCGTCTCCGTCTGGGACTTCACCAACTCCTCGAAGCCCAGGGAAATCGCCTACTTCGAGCGCGGTCCGATCTCCACCGACACCCTCGTCGGCGGCGGCGCGTGGTCTGCGTACTACTACAACGGCTACATCTACTCGAACGACATGGTGAAGGGCTTCGACGTCCTGAAGATCAGCGACCGGCGCACGGACCCGGCGAAGTGGATCCGTATGTCCGAGCTGAACGTGCAGACGCAGCCGGACTACTTCGACTGGCGAGGCTGACCGGCCTGACCGGCCCGGCCTGCCGCGTCGGCTTCACGGCCCTGGGGCGAGAAGAACCGTGACAGGTCCTCGCCAGAAGTCCCGCCGGGCGCCTCGGCGCCCGGCGGGACACCCAGCTCCCAGTCGAGCCGGTAGCGCTTGAACAGCTCGGCCCGCAGGGCCGCCAGAGGCATCGGGACGCCCGGCACCAGAGCCGCGTACACCGAGCCCATCAGCAGTGCCCGCAGCATCGGATAGTCGGTGGCGGGATCCGGCGAACCGTACCGGCTGACGGTGTCCCTGAGCAGTTCCGCCAGGCGTTGCTGCTCCGGGCACTGTACGAATCCCTCGGCCTGCAGGATGCCCGCCATGTGCTGGCGCATCAGCACGGGATGGTCCCGGGTCAGGCCCAGGGTGGCGTCGATGGCGCGCGCCATGCGCTCCCGGCCGTCCTCGGCGCGCGGCTCGCGCTCCAGCGCCTCCTGGAGTGTGCAGGCCATCAGCCGGTGGACAGCCGACTGTACGAGCTGCCGCTTGCCCGGGAAGTAATACGAGACGAGTCCGCGTGCGGAGCCCGCGCGATCCGCGATGTCGCCAAGTGTTGTCGCCTCGTAACCATGCGCGCTGACCAGCTCAAGTGCCGCCTGCAGCAGCCTTTCCCGGGATCGCCGCCGCAACTCTTCATTGACCGAGCGGCTGCGCGGGGACATCCTGTAACTCCTGGGTTGACTGGCTGCCAGCCAACTATACTCAGCGCGTCCACGGCGGCCCCGTCCCAGGGGTCCCTTCGGACTGCCGTCCGCCTGGGCGACGCGGGGGATCGTCCAGGCGGACGGGAGATTCAGCCGACCAGCTCCAGGACCGGGCGGAGCCCGTCCGGACGCTGCGAAACCGGCAGATGGTCGACGAAGTGCACCCCGCAGCCCAGGGCCGCCGCGCCGCCGTCCGCATGGCGGTCGTCGCCCACCATCAGCGCCTCCCGTGGATCGACGCCGAGTGCGTCGCAGGCGGTCGCGAACAGGCGTGGGTCCGGCTTCTGGATGCCATGTTCGTACGACAGGATGAATGCGCCGACGTACTGGTCGAGGCCGTACTCACGGAAGACGGGCCGCAGATCCCAGCCGATGTTGCTGACCACACCGACCGCCACACCGCGCTCACGCAGCGCGCCCAGCACCTCGGCCGTGTCGGGGTACGGGCGCCAGGCGGCCGGTGTCATATGGCGGTCGTACAGCGCGTCGTGCAGGGCGGGATCAGGCAGCGGCACCTGACGTGAGAGGCCGGTGTACGCGGCCCGGTGCAGCTCGGCGCTCTTGTCGCGGATCTCCCACACGGGCGCGAGCTCGTCGGGGATCGGCCCCGACGGGAAGGATCCGCCCGGCAGCGCGCCCACCGCCTCCAGGTGCCGGGCCGCCCGGATCAACTCGGGCCCTGTAAGGGAGATTTCGGCCTCGGCCAGCACCGCGCGCAGCCAGGACTCGGTGGATTCGATACGGAAGAGTGTTCCGGAGAAGTCGAATAAGACAGTAGCCACGCGCTGGACCCTACCGGTGTTCCTGGTCCACGAGTGGCTGTGGCGCATCGGTCGAAGGCGTCCGAGACCGCTCGTACGACACCACCGTCAGCGCGACGGTCAGGGCGCCCAGCAGCCAGCCGCCGAGCACGTCCGTCGGCCAGTGCACGCCTGTCCACACGCGGGTCAGGCCCACGCCGATGACGGAGACCGCCGCGACGGTGGTGGCGATACGCCACAGGACGCGTCCGGCGCCGTACAGGTGCAGGAGCCAGAGCAGCAGGCCGCAGACCACCGCCGCCGTCATGGCATGGCCGGACGGGAAGGCGGCGTAATGGGCCGAGTCCACGGGGTCGCGCCACACGGGGCGCTCCCGGCCGACCGCGGCCTTCATGCCCTGCTGAAGCAGAGTGCCGAGCAGGGTGACAGCTCCCAGCCAGAGGGCGGGCCGCCAGGCCGAGCGCCGGATGATCAGCCAGAGCACGGTCGCGGTGGCCAGGGCACGCATGGTCCAGGGGTCCCACACCCAGTCCGTCAGGATACGGGCCGTCTGCGTGACGTCGGGTTCGTCGACCGCCCACTCGTGCGTCGTACGCGCGATATCGCCGTCCAGGTCCATGAGCGGGTCCCAGGACAGGGTGACCAGCGCGATCAGCAGCACGGAGGGAACGGCGAGGGCCACCGCGACGCGAACGGCGGCTGTGGGGGCCGCTGTGCGGGGTGGCGAGTCGAGGGTGGGGGAGTGCATGTATTGATCCTCGCTGACCGGTGGGGAGGAAGGCCAACTCCGTTGCGTACGTCCTCTTGAACGCTGGGTTACCCCAGCGCCCGCAGCCCCGGCACGAACGCCACCAGCAGTGGAATCACCGGCACCAGCGCCGCGGACGCCGTGAGCCGCAGCCGATGGACGGGCGGAAGGCGGTCCGGGGGAGTGAGCAGGCGGTTGACGCGCTGCGGGACGTGGGCCTGCGGTGTGGGGCAGGGGCCGAACACGCCCCGGTCCTCGTTCAGTTCCACCAGCGCCAGGGCGGTCGTCAGCCGGCCGAAGCGGCGGGACGCCATGTCGTCAGCAGCGAGCTCGACCAGTCGGTGCATCTCGTCGCGGAACGCCGCGAACACGGGTACCTGCGGAAACCCGTTGGCCAGCGCCGCCGAGGAGTGCAGCAGCCAGTCGTGCCGGGCCCGCGCGTGCCCCTGCTCATGGGCGAGCACGGCGTCCAGCTGGCTCCCCTTCAGACGGCGCAACGCGGCGGTGGTGATGACGAGTTGGGGCGCCGCCCCGGCCAGCCACCAGGCATCCGGACGCTCGCCCTCCAGCACGACGAGCCGGTCGCCGGCGGGCTCCTCGCCGGGCAACAGTGGGGCGCGTACGCGGAGTTCGGCCCGCTCGCGGCGGCGTCGCGCACGGGCCCGTACGATCTCGCGGACCAGCATCGCCGCGCTCCACAGGCCGCCGCAGGCGAGCGCCACGGCGGTCACCGCGGCCCAGGGGCTTGCTTCGGCGAGCGCGTAGGCGTCCACGACGTCGTGCGGGGCGGGAGCGAACACATGGCCGCGCACCGCCTGCCAGGCGGCAGCCGCGCTGAGGGTCATCGAGAGCACGCAGCACAGCAGGATCGCCACCACCACGCACTGCCACACCCACAGGGCGACCACCGGCTCGCGGTCCGCCCAGCCGGCTCGGGCGAGCAGCCGCGGAGCCAGGACGGCGGCCAGGGCGCCGAGCAGCAGCAGTGCCGCGGGGACCATCATGGGAGCAGCCTATTTGCGCGGTGCCGCGAGGGGATACGGGCTGCCGGGGCAAAGTGACACAGACCACGATCTCGTGCAGTCCCTGGCTGCCCGTCACATGGTGAGCAGCATCGCCAGCATCCCGATCCCCATCGAGAGCCGGCAGGCCTGAGCCAGTTCCGGGCGATCGGCCAGTCCGGCCGTGCGGGTGCCTCGGGTGCCCCCTTCGGGTCCGGCGACGGCGACGGGCACCAGCCGTGTCCCGGTCCACAGCACGTACCCGGTGAAGTACGCGAGGAGTGTCCCTGTCAGCGCGGGCGGCCCCGAGTGTGTCCCGCCTGCCATCACCGCCGCCATGTAGACCATCGCGGACGCTCCCACCAGGTGGTGAAGGTGATGCCGGTCGGCCCGCGCCGTCCACAGGGCCTGCAGCGCGGCCATACCGAACACGGCCGCAAAGGCGAGCCAGGCCCAGCGCGGGGGCGTCAGCACGGCGGCGGGCACGGCCATCGCGGCCATGCCGAATCCCATGAGGGCCTCACCGCCCGCCGTGCGCCGCTGCTCCTCGACGGAACTGCGCATCCGTAGCAGACAGTAGGCCCCGGTCGCCGCGCACAACGCGACGAGCAGCCAGAGCGCCGACACCGGTCCGTGCACCCCACACCTCCCCGATCAACGGTGTTTCGGACAGTCCGGTCGAAGGGATGCCCTGGCCTGCTCGCGTGCACGCGAGCGCAGGGGTGTACTCGGGGAGCGTGCGGGGGTGCACCTGCCCCGGGAGCGGCTGCTGCGCGCCGGGCAGGCCGGACGCCGTACGCTCGCAACGACGAATACGACGACAGGACTGCCAAGGACTGCGGGCACTCGGGGGCGCACAGGCATGACGACAGCGAACGGGCGGGCGATAGCGGGGGACACCGTCGCGGCGGTGGTACGGCAGTGGCGGACGGTCCGTCCCGACCTCGACACCGGACCCATAGAGATCATCGGCCGTATCAACCGTTGTGCCGCCCTACTTCAGCAGGCGGAGGACGCCCCGCTGCACCATGCCGGTCTCACCCGCCCCGAGTTCGAGCTGCTGGCCGCCCTGCGCCGCACCGGCCGTGAGCTGACCCCCAGTGAGCTGGCCCGTGAGACCTTCTCCTCGGGCGCCGCCGTCACCAAGCGGCTCAAGCAGCTGACCGGGCGCGGCCTCGTCGAGCGCCGCGGCGACAGCCGTGACCGGCGCGTCGCCCATCTGCGTCTCACGGACGCCGGACGCGAACTCGTCGACGAAGTCGTCCCCGAACAACTCGCGTACGAAACGGCCGTGCTGTCCGGGCTCGACGCCTCGACGCAAGGCGAACTCGGCACGCTTCTGGGGGAGTTGCTGGGCCGACTGGAAGAGCGACTGGGCGCGCCGCGGGTCTGAGCGCTTCCGTCGCGTCAGAAACTTTTTGGTTACCGACCGTTGACATGAGACCTATGTCACTCCTACGTTCGGCACGCCGGTTCGGAGAACCGGTTGACGTGCGAAATGTCGAACGACTCTGGGTGTGGGGGAGGTGTGTCCGCGATGTCGAACCGGTTCGACGAGATGGCCGAAAGCAGCCGCACCTCGGTGCAGGCAGGCAGCGGCACCCCCGCGCCCAAAGGCAGTCGCATTCCTGTGAACAGCGGCAGTCCCAGCCCCGTCAACATCGGCGAGATCGCCCGCCTCGCCGGTGTCTCGCGCAGCACGGTCTCGTACGCCCTGAGTGGCAAGCGGCCGATCTCGGAACGGACCCGGCTACGCATCCAGCAGGTCATCGACGAGCACGGCTTCCAGCCCAACGCCAGCGCCCGCGCCCTGGCCCACGGCCGCACGCAGACCATCGGCGTGGTGTTCCCGCCGGCCGGACGGCGCTACACCGACATGCAGCTCGACTTCCTCAGCGCGGTGATCGACGCCGCCGCCGCGCACGACCACGACGTACTGCTGTCCCGCAGCGGTGAGGGCTGGGACGAGGCCTTCGACCGGCTGGTGGGCCAACGCCGCGTGGACGGCGCGATCCTGATGGAGATACGCGTCCAGGACTCGCGGGTGGACCGGCTTCTCGGTACCGGGTTCCCCTTCGTCACCATGGGGCGGACCGCGGACCCCGACGCGCTGTCCTGGGTCGACATGGACTGGACGGAGCTCACCGCCCGCTGCGTACGGCATCTCGCCGAGCTCGGTCACCGGAGGCTCGCCCTGGTGAACCGGCCGCGGGAGTTGTTCGCCGTGGGGTACGAGGCCGCGCACCGAGCCGTCGACGGCTTCCGGACGGCCGTGGCCGAGCTCGGGCTGACCGGCGAGATCCATCACTGCGGGGACGACGCGGCCTCCGGCGAGGCGGTCGTCCGGGAACTCCTCGACCACGACCCGTTGACCACCGGGATCGTGGTCCTCAACGAGGCGGCGCTCGTGGGCCTGTACCGCGGGCTCGACCGGGCCGGACTGTCCGTGCCCGGCGATGTCTCGGTGACCGGCGTCGTCGGCGCCCGCTGGGCCGAGACGGTCACCCCGATGATGACCGGCTTCGACAACTCGTCGGACGTCATGGGCCGGCTCGCCGTGGACCTCCTGCTGGCACGACTGGAGGGCTCCTCGACGGCGAATCCCCGGCAGCACCTGCTCACCCCCGAACTCACGGTCCGCGCGAGCACCGGCCCCGCGCAGACGCGCAGTTGATCCACGCACCCTCTGGGAGACGCACATGTCGAACCGGTTCGACCGCCGCTCGTTCATGCGGATATCGGGCTCTGGAGTTCTCGCCGCGGGCCTGGCCGGCCCGCTCACCGCCTGCGGCGGCTCGGAGAGCGGCTCGTCCGGCTCGAACGAGCTCGTCTGGTGGGACTACCTCGTCGAGGAGGCCCGCCAGCCCGGGATGAAGGCTCTCATCGCCGACATCGAGAA
Source organism: Streptomyces sp. NPDC006365 (assembly GCF_042870755.1). Lineage (NCBI taxonomy): Bacteria > Bacillati > Actinomycetota > Actinomycetes > Kitasatosporales > Streptomycetaceae > Streptomyces > Streptomyces sp. NPDC006365. Next base: position 528,738 of record NZ_JBIAHS010000003.1, on the reverse strand, counting down.
GCAGGTCGGCGTGAAGATCACCCGACGGACCTTCCCCTTCGCCGAGCTGGAGCCCGCGATCATCAAGGGCGCCGCCTCCGGGGACCTGCCGGACATCGCGATCGTCGACAACACCTCGATGAACTCCTTCGTCCCGCAGGGACTCCTCACCGACCTCACCGACCGTGTGAAGGAGTGGGGCCAGTCGAAGGCGTACTACGAGGGCCCCTGGAACAGCGGCGTCATCGACGGCAAGACGTACTCCGTGCCCAACAACTCCAACTGCCTCTGCCTGTACTACAACACCGAGATGCTCGAGGCCGCGGGCGTCGAACCCCCGAAGACCTGGGACGAGCTCGCCGAGGCGGCGAAGAAGCTCACCAAGGGCGACACGTTCGGATTCGCCATGAGCGCGATCAAGACCGAGGAGGGCGTCTTCCAGTTCGAGCCCTTCCTGTGGTCCACCGGCGGTGACCTGGACACCTTCGGCACCGACGGCGCCAAGGCGCTCGGGTTCCTCAAGGAGTTGGTGGACGCGGGTTCGCTGTCGAAGCAGTGCGTGGGCTGGACTCAGCAGGACGCCAACAACCAGTTCGTGTCGGGCCGTGCGGCCATGCAGATCAACGGGCCCTGGCAACTGCCCGCCCTTCAGGACCAGACGAAGGTCAAGTGGGGTGTCGTCCCGATTCCCGTCGACAAGGAGCCGGCGAGCTGCCTCGGCGGTGAGAACTGGGTGATCCTCAAGACCAGCGGCAAGGCCGATCAGTGCTGGGAGGCCATCGTGCGCAGCCAGGAGAAGACGGTCCTCGCCAAGTACCTCGACGGACTCGGCCTGCTGCCCGCCCGCTCCGACATGGCCGACGCGGGCAAGTGGGCCACCGACCCCACCCTGAAGGTCTTCGTGCAGGAATTCGCCAACGCCCGCCCCCGCTCCTACGGCCCGAACTACCCGCAGCTGTCGCAGGCGATGGCCGAGGCCCTCCAGGCGTCCCTCACGGGCAGCTCCAGCCCGCAGGCCGCCGCGCGGAAGGCCGCGTCCGCCATCACGCCCAAGCTGCAGAAGTAAGGCAGGGAATGAGCCTTCAGGTGAAAGCTCGCGAGCCGCTGAAGGCGGTGGAGAAGACGGAGACCGTGCGGCGCGGCCGTTCACTGGCGGTGCGCCGCACGCGGGCCGGGTACGTCATGTCGGCGCCGGCCCTGCTGTTCCTCGGCGCGACCATGCTCTTCCCGCTGGCCTACAACTTCTGGACGTCCGTCCACGACGTCGCCATCGGCGATCTCCTCACCGGAGACTGGCAGTTCAGCGGCGCCGACAACTACGACAGCGTCGCCTCCGAAGGCGCCTTCTGGCACGCGGTGCGCATCTCGCTGGTGTTCACGGCCGGCTCGCTGTTCTTCCAGTTCACGATCGGCTTCGCGCTGGCGCTGCTGTTCGTGAAGACGTTCCCGCTCGCGGGTCTGTTCCGCTCGCTGATGCTGGTGGCCTGGCTGCTGCCGCCGATCGTCAGCGGCACCCTCTTCCGCTGGATGCTCGACGCCGACGCAGGCGCGTACAACGAACTCCTGCGCCTCGTCGGCCTCGACGCCCTCGCGCACAACTGGCTGACCGACCCCAGCACCGCCCTGCCCGGCGTCATCGCCGCCAACATCTGGGTGGGCGTGCCCTTCAACATGCTGCTGCTCCTGGTCGGCCTGCAGTCCATCGACCCGACGCTCTACGAGGCGGCCGAAATCGACGGCGCCGGACCGTGGCAGCGCCTGCGGCACATCACCGTCCCGATGATGAAGCCGGTCTCGGCGGCCGTGCTGCTGCTCGGCCTCATCTACACCTTCAAGGTCTTCGACCTGGTCTTCGTCCTCACCGGCGGCGGACCCGTCGACAGTACGAGAGTCCTGCCGCTGTACGTGTACGAGATCGCCTTCAAACTCTTCCAGCTCGGCCGGGGCGCGGCCGCGGGCACGCTCCTGCTGGTCATCCCACTGATCGTCGCCATCGTCTACGTACGGCGCCTGCGCAAGGAAGGAGCCGCCTCATGACCCGTACCAAACGGCCCTGGCTGCTCACGCTCGTCGCCGGCGTCATCACGGCCTTCTTCCTGCTGCCGCTGTACTGGATGATCGCCACCTCGCTGAAGAAGCCCGACCAAGTGCTCGTCTCGCCACCGCAGTGGATCCCCTCGCCGTTCACCGGCGACAGCTACTCGCGGGCCCTCGACAAGCCGATGCTCGGCCAGGCGCTGCTCAACAGCGTCGTCATCTCGCTGGGTGTGGTGGCGCTGACGCTGCTGCTCGCGGTGCCCCTGACGTACGCGGTCGCCCGGATCCGGATGCGGGGCTCCGGCGCGATGATCCTGTCGCTGCTGGTGGCGCAGCTGCTGCCGAGCATCGTGCTGGCCGCGCCGCTGTTCATCGTGCTGCGGCAGGTCGAGCTGACGAACACCCTCATCGGCCTGGTGATCGCCGATACGACGCTGACGTTGCCCTTCGCGGTCATCGTGCTGCGTCCACTGGTGCGGGCCATGCCCGTCGAGGTGGAGGAGGCGGCGCTGGTCGACGGCTGCGGCCTGCCGGGGGTGCTGTGGCGGGTCGTACTGCCCGTGATGCGACCGGGACTGATCGCGATCGGCGGCTTCTCGTTCCTGCTCGGCTGGGGCGAGTTCGTCTTCGGGATCACGCTGAACAGTGATCCGAAGGTGCAGCCGGTGACCGTCCTGCTCAACACCTTCGTCGGCCAGACGGGTACCGACTGGGGGCCGCTCATGGCGGTCGCCACGCTCGTCAGCATCCCCGTGGTATGCGTCTTCGCGATGCTCCAGCGCTACATCGTCGGCGGTCTGACCGCCGGCAGCGTCAAATCCTGAGACCACTCCTGAGACCCGTTCTGAGATCCACCACAACTCCCTCAGCGACTGAAATAGCACCGCCCGTACGCAAGGAGATCCATGCCCGTCTTCCGTGTGCTCGACGATGCCCTGGAGGTGCGGCACCGGCACGAGGTGCTGCGTGTCGAGGCCTGGGGTACGGACAGTGCCCGCGTCCGGGTCGCCCAGTACCGCATCCCCACCGACAGCGTCGGCGCCCTCGACACGGCGCCGGAGCGCGGCAGCACCGTGACCGTCGGCGCCGAGAAGACCACGGCCCAACTGGTCAACGGCGAGCTGACCGTCACGGTCGCCTTCCACGGCGCCGAGTCACGGCTGACCTTCACCCGCACCAGTACCGGCGAGGAACTGCTCGCCGAGCAGCCGGAGCACCCATGGGCCCCGGGCGCCCGGGAGTTCAAGGGCAACCGGTCCGGCGCCTACGAGATCCACCAGCGGTTCGCGGCGTACGAGGGCGAGCGGCTCTACGGTCTCGGCCAGCACACCCACGGCCGCCTCGACCACAAGGGCCTGCGGCTCGACCTCGTCCAGCGCAACGGCGAAGTGTCCATCCCCTTCGTGCTCTCCAGCCGGGGCTACGGCTTCCTCTGGAACCAACCGGCCCTCGGCCGGGTCGAGTTCGCCGAGAACGCCACCCGCTGGACCGCCGACCAGGCCCGCGGAATCGACTACTGGATCACGGCCGCGCCCACCCCGCGCGACATCCTCGCCCGGTACGCCGACGCCACCGGCCACGCACCCGAACTCCCCGACTGGGCCAGCGGCTTCTGGCAGTGCAAGCTCCGCTACCGCACCCAGGACGAACTCCTCACCGTGGCCCGCGAGCACAACAGACGCGGACTGCCCATGTCCGTCATCGTCACCGACTACTTCCACTGGTCGGCGATGGGCGACTACCGCTTCGACCCCGCCGAATGGCCCGACCCCCGGGCCATGGTCGACGAACTCGCCCAACTCGGCGTCGAGTTGATGGTCTCCATCTGGCCCACGGTGTCACCCCTGTCGGAGAACTTCGAGGACTTCCGGGACCTCGGTCTGCTCCTCGGCTCCGACCAGGGCGCCGAAGTGCACCACCTGGTCCAGGACAAGGGCATGGCGGCCCGGATGCAGGTCTCCGTCTACGACCCGACCAACCCCGAGACCCGCGCGTACGTCTGGGACCTGATCCGGCGCAACTACCTCGACCTGGGCATCCGCGTCTTCTGGCTGGACGCCTGCGAGCCCGAACTCGACCCGGCCCACCACGAGAACACGACGTTGTACGCGGGTCCCGGCGCCCAGACCGTCAACGTCTACCCCCGCGACAACGCCCGCCTCTTCGCCGAGGGCATGGCCGCCGCCGGACAGCCCGGTACCGTCCTGCTGTCCCGCTCGGCCTGGGCGGGCGCCCAGAAGTACGGAGCGGCCGTCTGGTCCGGCGACATTCCCGCGACCTGGGACTCGCTGCGCGCACAGGTGCAGGCGGGACTGTCCATCGCCGTCTCCGGCATCCCCTGGTGGACCACCGACATCGGCGGCTTCCACGGCGGCGACCCGGACGATCCGGCGTACCGCGAACTGATGATCCGCTGGTTCCAGTACGGCGTCTTCTGCCCCCTCTTCCGCCTGCACGGCGACCGCGAACCCCGTATGCCCTGGGGATACGCGCAGACCGGCGGCCCCAACGAGGTCTGGTCGTACGGCGAGGAGGCGTACGGGATTCTGAAGGAACAGCTCTTCCTGCGCGAGCGGCTGCGGCCCTACCTCCACGAGCAGATGCGGGTCGCGGCGGCCGACGGTGTGCCGCCCATGCGGCCGCTCTTCATCGACTTCCCACAGGACGAGGCGAGTTGGGCCGTAGAGGACCAGTTCCTCTTCGGCCCGGACATCCTCGTCGCACCGATCACGGAACCGGGCGCGCGTAGCCGCGAGGTGTACCTCCCCGCGGGCCGCACCTGGACCGACGCCTGGACGGGCGACGCGTACGACGGGGGCCGGACGCTCACCGTCGAGGCGCCGATCGAACGCATTCCTGTCTTCACGACTCGGGGAGCCGAGCTGCCCCTCAAGGAGAGCGAGTGATGCGCCGGTAGCGGCCGGGCCTATTCCTCGCCTGCGGTGTAGAGACCGAACATCGCCCCCTGCGGATCCCGTGGCACGGCGATGCGCCTGCCGTCCCCGACCGTGGTGGGTTCCATCAGGAGGGTGCCGCCGGCGTCGGTGCAGTCCTGCGCGGTCCTGTCGACATTCTCGACGGCGAAGTAGGGCAGCCAGTGGGATGGCACCTCGTGCGGGAACTTGTCGCCCATCTCCACCATGCCGCCGAAGTCGGATCCCTTGATGCCCCATTGCGTGTACGACTCCGAGGCGTGGACCGTCCAGCCGAACACCGAGGTGTAGAAGGCGGTCACCGCCACGGGGTCGCGCGTCATCAACTCGACCCAGCCGAGCGAGCCCGGCGCGTTGAACAGTCCCGCACCGGGGAAGGACCGCGCCTGCCACAGCTGCAGGGCCGCGCCGCCCGGATCGGTCACCACCGCGAAACGGCCCAGGTCGAACACGTCCATCGGCTCCAGGAGGACATCACCGCCCTCGGCCCGTACGGCCGCCGCGGCCACGTCCGCGTCGGGCACCCAGAACGACACGTTCCAGGCGACGGGCTGCGACTCCTGGTTCAGCGGGGTCAGCGCCGCGACCGGGGCGTCGTCGAGGTGCGCGATGGTGTAGCCGCCCGCCTCCTGACGCGGATCCGTCTCCGGGCGCCAGCCGAAGATGTTGGTGTAGAACCGCTTGGCCGCCTCCAGAGCACTGGTCCCCAGCTCGGTCCAGCAGGGCCCGCCGGGCACCGCCTTGTCCAACTTCATGGCTGTCCTTCCGCCGGAAGCGCTTCTCCCAGCACGCTAAACCCGGCCCCGCAGTCTCGGCCATCCGACGGAAACCCCATCGCGAGCGGGCCCCAGGCGGCGTACGCTCGGCGTCGTACCGCACCTCATGGCGGCCTCCTCACGCTCATCTCCCCGGAGGTCCCCGCATGTCCGCGCTCAAGGTGCGCCCCTTCCGCCGCGACGACCGCGATCAACTCACCGAGCTCGTAAATGCTCATGTCGCCGCCGTCGTCCCCGGTGTCTCCGTCTCCGTGAACACCGTGCTGAGCGAACTCCAGCGTCAGCCCGACGAGTTCATCACCGAACCCTGGGTTGCCGAGCGGGTCACCCTCGTCGCCGAGCAGCGCCAGTACGTGGTGGCCGGCGCGCATCTGCTGCGCTACCGCGCCGACGCCGAGGTCGGCGAGGACTACCGGGACGCCGGTGAGATCAACTGGTTCGTCTGCCATCCGACCGCCTCCTTCTGGCCGGACTCCGAGGACGCCGCCGAGCTGCTGATGGCTGCCTGCGTCGCCCAGCTCGCCCGCTGGAACGTCCGCGTGCGGTATGCCGACGGCGCCCTGCCCGCGCCCGCCGTGTACGGCGTGCCCCGGCCCTGGCCGCACATCCGCGCCGCATACGAACGGGCCGGCTTCCGGCACACGGGCGGAACGGAGGTCATCCTGATCGCAGAGGTGGCCGATCTGCCGTCACTGACGCCGCTTTCCGGTGTTTCCGTCGACCGCACCCTCGGCGAGTGCGGCACCCGCTTCACTGCACGGACAGTCCGGCACGCTGTCGGCTTCATCGAGATCGACACCGCCCTGAGCCGCCCTGAGCGCCACGCCAGAAGCGGCGGCCTCGCCGACATCGGCAACTTCCACATCGAGCAGCCGCTCGACGGCCTGGACTCCTGGCTCCTCGCCCAGGCCGCCCACTGGCTGCGCCTCTGTGGAGTGGAGCGGCTCCTCGCGTACGAGGCCTTCGAGGACACGGAGGCGATCGGACGCCTGACCGCCGCCGGGTTCCATGAGCTGACCCGCACGGATCGCGGCTGGGTGCACCGGCCGACCCGTACGGGCGACTATCCGGCCCCACCCGGGAGTTGAGCGCCCACTGTCGCGGCGTCGTCCCCGCCGACGGAGTGCAGCACCCGTGGCGGCACCGCCTCATGCTCGCGAAGGGAGGGAGCCGTGCCGTCCCACCAGTCGGCGTTGCCGTCCTCGATACAGCGGAGCAGGACGCCCTCTCGCAGCGCCCAGGGGCAGATGGTCACCTCTTCGATGCTCATCAGCTTCATGGTGGTGTGCGCGACGATCGCCCCGGCCAGGGACTGACCGGCGCGGGCGGCGGAGATGCCCGGCAGAGCGGCGCGTTCCGTGGCCGACAGCTCCGCGAGCCGGATTGTGGCCCGGCGCAGGTCGGCACGGGTCATGCCGCGCGGTGTGAAGGGCCCTGACCGGCCGGGCGGCGCCCCGCACAGCCGGCCCAGCTGCTGGAACGTACGCGAGGTGGCGACGGTCGTACGCGGCGCCTCCCAGCGTATGCGGGCCGCGACATCGCGCAGTTGGTGGCGCACATGGCGGCGCAGCGCCCTGATCCTGCGCTCCGACGGCGGATCCTGACCGCGGAAGTACTCGCGGGTGAGCCGGTTGGCGCCCAGCGGCAGCGAGATCGCGAAGTCCGGCAGCTTGCTGCGGCCGAACGCCACCTCCAGCGAGCCGCCCCCGATGTCCAGCATGGCCAGCGGACCCGCACGCCAGCCCATCCACCGCCGCGCGGCCAGGAACGTCAGCTCGGCCTCGACCTCGCCGGGCAGGACGTGCAGCGGCACCCCCGACTCCGCGGCGACCTGGCGCAGGATCTCCGCGCGGTTCGGCGCGTCCCGCACGATCGCGGTGGCGAAGGCGAAGGGCCGCCTGACACCCCACCGCCTGCCCTCGTCCCTGGCGGCCGTGACGGCATCGACGAGACGGGCCACCTGCTCGTTGGGCAGGTGGCCGCCACGCTCGACGTGTTCCGAGAGTCTCAGCCGCCGTTTCGCGGTGTGCACGGGCAGTGGAACGGCGCCGTCCGTCTCCGCGATGACCAGCCGTACCGTGTTCGAGCCGACATCAAGCACTCCCATACGCATCCCTTCCCAGTACCCGGGGCCACGTCCGCCATGCCGTGGGCCCGCGCGCGCCGGCGTGCGCGCCCCCAGAAGGGCCCTCGGGGAACCGTTTCAGCTGGTGCCCCGGGGTACACGAGGGGTATGGACACCTTCGGCAGAGGTTTGGCCATCCCTCACGAAATCTCGGCAGGGGCGATCCCCTTCGTGATGGGGGTGGTGATCGCGTCGATGCTGGTCCTCGCGGTGTGGTGGGGCATGCGCGTGCGTGACCGGGAACCCGGGCCGCCGAGTCCCGAGGACCAGCCCCATCTCCCCGAATCCGGTCCCGTCCACGAGATCCGCGAGATGCGCGAGCCCGACGAGGTGCCGCATGACGGCGGGGTGCTCCTCCCGCACGAGCTGCGGGGCTTCGGCAACATCCGCTCGCACACCGCGAAGGACCAGAGGCCGCCGCGGTGGAGCCCGAACAGCAGCGGCGGGTTCGGCAGCGGCAGCCCCGGACACCACTGAGGGTCGCCGGCCGGTCCACGAAGGGGCGGGGCTTGTGACGGAGCCCCGTCCCGTCGAGGGCTGCCCGCGCGACCCGGCCGGGTGGGGCTTTGGGCGCAGGCGTCAGCAGTAGGGAGTGGCCGTGACCGCCATGCAGTCGTTCGTCGACCGGCTCGACCACCCCGTATTCGTGGTGACCGTCGTCGCCGACGGGGAGCAAGCCGGCTGCCTGGTGACCTTCGCCTCGCCGTGCTCGATCAAGCCGGCCCGTTTCATGGTCTGGCTGTCGACACTGAACCGTACCTACCGGGTGGCACGGTCCGCCGAACAGCTCGCCGTACATCTGCTCGGGCGCGATCAGCACGCGCTCGCGGAACTGTTCGGCGGCGAGACCGGCGACCGCGTGGACAAGTTCGCCCGCACGGACTGGACGCCGGGCCCCGGCGGCCTTCCCGTACTGGACGACACACTCGCCTGGTTCGTCGGCCGGGTCGAAGGGCACGTCGACGGGGGCGATCACATCGGATTCCTCCTCAGCCCTGTCACGGGCGAGGCACAGGAGCCTGCGGAGCGGGAGCCGTTGTGCCTGAGCGATGTCGCCGACATCACCGCCGGGCACCCGGTCAGCTGAGCCCGGGTACTTCGCACACGCCGACCGCGTCCTCCAGGAGGCTGCCGAGGACCAGGCCTCCGTCGTGTGCGTACACGCTGGTCACCATCCGGTAGTCCGCCCTGAGCCGCCTGAGGTCGTGGCAGACGCCGCCGTCGGGGCCGATGCCCATGACGCGCGCGACCGGCAGCGGGCGGATACGCAGGGGGCGTGCGGCCCGCCAGACCGCCCGGCGAACCTGGACCGGCGCGTGTCGCAGCCAGTCGAGAGGTGCTTGCCGCGGACCGGCCAGGGCGACCCAGATCGTCCCGTCCGCGCCACGGGAGAGGTTGTCCGGGAAGCCCGGGAGGTTCTCGATCAGGGTGTCGCGGCGGCCGGCCCGCGGGCCGGACAGCCACAACCGGGTCAGGCGGTACGTGCCGGTCTCGGCCATCACGACACAGGACTCGTCCTGCGACAGGACGACTCCGTTGGCGAAGTCGAGGCCGTCCAGAAGGACTTCCGGCGCGCCGTCGTCGGGCCGTAGCCGGAACAGCCGGCCGGTCGCCGTGTGTTCCATCAGATCGCCGAGCCAGTCCTGAAGGCCGTATCGCGTGCTGGAGGCGGTGAAGTACACGGTGCCGTCAGCCGCCGCGGTCGCGTTGCTGCAGAACCGCAGCGGCCCTCCGGCCACGGAGTCCACGAGAACCTCGACCTTGCCCTCACCGGAGCCGCCGGGACCGCCGGAGCCGGGGGTGACGCGCAGCAGTCCGCGATCCGCGTCGCACACCAACAACCGTCCGTCCCGCAGGACTTCGAGCCCCAGAGGCCGCCCTCCGGTACGGGCGATCTGCTCCACCCGGGCGGGACCGTGGATGTGGACGCGCAGGATGCGACCGTCCTCGACGCCTGTGACCACACGGCCTTCGTGGTCGAGGACCACGTCCTCCGGGCCCGTACCACCGAGCAGGATCTGACGTGGTGACGGCAGTGGCCAAGGAGACATTCGGCGCGGTGTCATGAAGCGCGCGTTGCCCGGACGCAGCGCCTCAACTCCTCGGCGTAGGGCAGCGCGACACCGGCACCGATCACCACGCCCAGACCCAGCAGGTACGGGGCGGACAGCGGCCTCTCCTTGGGCAGCAGCTTCCAGTCGTCGCGGCCGGGCCCACCACGCAGCGTCGCGCGCACCTGGTCCGCATGCAGGCAGCCGATGAAGGCGAGCCCCGCCAGCGGCAGCACCTCCAGGAAACTGTGGATGTGCTGCTCGATGGGGCGGACTTCGCGCTTCTCGGTGGCCAGGGTCACGTCGTACAGGGCGGTGGCGCTGTGGGCCGCCGCGGCCCCGCCCATGACGGACAGGACTAGCGGGTTGATCCGGGCCAGCAGGCCCATGGCGACCGGGACCCCGGCCTCGGTCATCATGAGCGCGTGCACGACGGACTCCTTCGTGCCGGCCGTGTGCTCGATTCGGGTGCGCCGGTGCATCCACCAGTCGGCGACCGCGGGCACGACCCACAGGGGCAGCATCCCGAAGAGCAGAAACCTCCGGTTCGCATCCTCCACGTCGGTGGACGAGAGGGAAACCGGCAACCGGGCGCGTCCCCGCCGCCAGTGCCTCCAGGAGTCGGTCAGGGACTTGCCGGGCAGAGCCATGGAAACCTCCGTCGCAACACGAGGATGTGGCGTGCCCGGCTCCGGTACCCGGCAGCGGCCAGGGCACACTCGCCGTCCGGCCGATGCACCGGGCTTGCCCGGGGCTCGGTGTCAGCGGTTCCGCAGCGCCTTGATCAGCTCGTCCTTCGACATCGAGGAACGCCCCTTGATGCCGACCTTCTTGGCTTCCTCGTAGACGTCCGACTTCGACTGTTCCTCGTACTTGCCGCGCTTGCCGCCCTTGCGGGAGGAGGACGTCGGGCTGTTGGCGATCCGCGCCGCCTTCTCCTTGCCCGCACCCTCACGGCGCAGCGACTGATACGTCTTCTCGTCCTTGATCTGCGGCCTGGGCATGGAAATCCCTTCCTTCATCGAGGGCACGTTTCGGGTACCCCCGACCGGCCACCCGGAACGCATGGTGCGAATCGGATACACGATGATGACCGAGCAGGCAGGCCCTCGTGAACTCGTACGGCATGTGGTGGCCGCGGAGCAGGCCGGATTCGACTTCTCCGTCACCTCGGACCACTACTTTCCATGGCTCGAGGAACAGGGCCACGCCCCGTACGCGTGGAGCGTGCTCGGCGCCGCGGCGCATGCCACCTCCACGATTCCGCTCATGACGTACGTGACCTGCCGACGACCCGCTATCACCCGGCGGTCGTCGCGCAGAAGGCCGCCACGACGCAGCTGCTCGCCGAGGGCCGCTTCCGGCTCGGGCTGGGCTCCGGCGAGAACCTCAACGAGCATGTAATGGGCGGCGGTTGGCCCGCCGCGCACATCCGTCTGGACATGCTGGAAGAGGCCGTGGAGATCATCCGCGCACTGTTCGCCGGTGAGACCCTGAACCACCACGGCGAGCACTTCGACGTGGTGAACGCCAAGCTGTACGACCTCCCCGACGAACCGACCCCGATCGGCATCGCCGCCTCGGGCGAGCACTCCTGCGCACTCGCCGGCAGGCTGGCCGACCTGCTGATCGCCACCGAGCCCAAGTCCGAGCTGGTGGACTCCTTCGAGCGCCACGGCGGAACGGGCAAGCCCAGGGTGGGCCAACTCCCCGTCTGCTACGACCCCGACAAGGACGCCGCCGTCACCCGGGCCCACGAACAGTTCCGCTGGTCGCTCGGTGGCTGGCCGGTCAACGCCGAACTCCCCGGCCCCGCGAACTTCGACGCGGCCACCGGGAACGTACGCCCCGAGGACGTCGCCCAGACCATCCCGTGCGGCGACGACGTCGACACCTTCGTCGAGGCCGTACGCCCCTACGTCACCGCGGGCTTCACGGAAATAGCCCTCGTCCAGGTCGGCGGCGACCACCAGCAGCCGTTCCTGGACTGGGCGGAGAAAGAGCTGCTGCCGGCGCTGAAGGAGCTCTGAAGGAGACCCGCTCCGTGAGACCCCTGCGAGACCCGCGCGAAAGGATCTACCCACCATGGCCATCGCCGAGTACCGCCTCGTAGCCCTGGACTGCCCGGATCCCCCGGCCCTCGCCACCTTCTACGCGGATGTGCTCGGCGGTGACGTGAAGCAGTACGACGACGACTGGTACGACCTCTACGTGCCCGGCGGCCACCACATCTCGTTCCAGCGCGCTCCCGGCTACCGCCCGCCCGACTGGCCGCGCGCCGACGACAACTCCCAGCAGATGCATCTGGACTTCACCGTCCCGGACATCGACACCGCCGAGACCCAGGTACTGGCCCTCGGTGCCACCCCACTCGACCTGGACGACGAGAACGGCCGTCGACGCTTCCGCGTGTACGCGGATCCGGTGGGCCATCCGTTCTGCCTGTGCTGGGACTGATGAGGAAGCCTTACGGCCGATACCGCAGCGGATGGTCCGCGGGCACCTCCACCACCGCGATCTCGGTCCCGTCCGGGTCAGTGAGCCACATCTCGATCAGACCCCACGGTTCCTTGACCGGAGGCCGCACGATCTCGACGCCCCGAGCCGTCAGCTCCTCGTACGCGGCTGCCGCGTCCGCCACCTGGAGCCACAGCTTGACCGCGGGGGAGGGAGGTTCGGCGGAGCGGCCGGCGACCTCCAGAAAGCCGCCGCCGAGGAAGTAGACGGTGCCGCGTTCGGGGCCGGTGCCGAACTCGCGGTAGACGGCGAGGCCCAGTTGCTCGCCGTAGAAGGCGCGGGAGCGCTCGGGATCGGTCGGGCGGAGCAGGGTCCGGCTGCTCAGTACATGCACCATGGAGTCGCACCTTAGTGGGAGGGTTACGCTCGTCGGTGCCCGAGCCGCGCCGAGATCGGAGAATCCCTTCCATGGACACCGCCGCCTCCACCGGACTGACCTTCCGCGATGCCACGGACGCCGACGTCGACTCCCTTGTCGCGCTGATCGAGTCGGCCTACCGCGGGGACTCCAGCCGGACCGGCTGGACCACCGAGGCGGACATCCTGGAGGGGCAGCGGACGGACCCGGAGGGTGTGCGCGAGGTCATCAAGTCGCCCGACAGCCGGCTGCGCGTCGTCGAGCGCGCCGGCACCCTGATCGCCTGCTGTCAGCTCGAACACCGCGGTGATCACGCCTACTTCGGCATGTTCGCGGTCAGCCCGGCGCAGCAGGGCGGGGGCCTCGGCAAGGTGATCCTCGCCGAGGCCGAGCGGTACGCACACGAGATCTGGGACGCCTCGGAGATGCACATGACCGTGATCTCCGTACGAAACGACCTCATCGCCTGGTACGAGCGGCGCGGCTACCGCCGTACGGGACAGATGACGCCCTTCCCGTACGGCGACGAGCGGTTCGGCATCCCGCAGCGCGACGACCTGCAGTTCGAGCTGCTGGTGAAGCAGCTCGCACGAACGGCTAGGCCGTGAAGCGCCCTGTGCGCTTGATCTCCGGGTAGTCGGTGGTCGCGCCGTCCAGCTCCAGGGCGCGTACCAGCCGCAGATGGTCCTGTGTGTTCACCACCCAGCCGATGATCCGCAGATCCGCCTTGCGCGCGCACTCGACGATCTCCAGGGTGAGCCGCCGGATGTTCAGTACGACACTGGTGGCGCCGACCGCCGTGGCGCGCTCGACGACATCGGTGCCGTAGCGACTGGCGACCAGCCCGGTGCGTACGCCCGGGACGAGCCGGGCGATCTCGGCGATCGCTTCGTCGTGGAAGGACAGCACCTCGACCCGGCCGGACAGATCCCGCCGGTGCATGACCTCGGAGAGCGCCTGAGCCGCCGCGACGTCCTTGATCTCGGCCTGGAGCGGAGCCGTGACGGCGTCCAGGACCTCCTCGAAGACCGGGATGCGCTCACCGCGGCCCGCGTCCAGCGCGCGCAGCTCCGCGAGGGTCTGCTCGGCGATCGGCCCCGAACCGTCGGTCGTACGGTCCACGTCGGCGTCGTGCATGACGACCAGCGCGCCGTCCTTGCTCAGATGCAGATCGAGTTCGATCACGTCCAGGCCCGCTTGCTCGGCGGCGACGAAGGAACGAAGGGTGTTCTCGGGTTCGACACCCATGATTCCGCGGTGACCGATGGTGAGGAAGTTCAAGGCTGACTCCGCTTCCGTCGACGGCGGCTCGGCTGCCGCGCGCTGCGGTCCCGTGCTCACGCGGCCAGGCGGCAGCCTAATCGCCCGGCTCGGCGATGAACCCGGTCCGAACGCGAGGAATCACGCCTTCCAGCCGCCGGTCAGAACGCCGTGCAGTCGTCCGGACGCAGCCTGTCGCGGCACTCCGGCTCACCCCTGGGTGGGCGAGTCCCCAAGTGGGTTGACGGACCATGCGCCGATCACTCCGGCGGCTACCCAGGAAGTGGTAGAAGTAATCGCCGAAACGGTATCTGGCAGGAAAAAGAGCGGTATCAGTGGGGTGGCGCAGGACGATTTCCCGGACCTCCACTTGTGACAGGGAACCCCGCATGCATACGGTGTGGGTACGCGAGGTTCTCCCGTGGAGGATGGGGTCATGACGGAAATTCTTGTGCAGGTGGGTGCGGAGGAGCAGGTTCCTCCCGGCGGCAGGGTGGTGGAGCACCCGGCTTGGCCCGTGCTCAAGGATGCCGTGGAGCGGATCCGGCCATGGCAGTCCAAGGACGGCTCGATCGACTTCGAAGCCGAGGGCGCCCCCGATCCCGGCGATGCCCATCGCGCCGTACGTCGTGTCGTGGACGCCGTCGAGGCGCTCGCCCCGCTGCTGCCGCACGACGCCGCGTACCACAAGGCGCTGGCCGGCGACCTGCACCGCTGGGCCGACGACGGCTTCAAAGTGCCCGACTTCCTCGACTCACTGCTGGCCTTCCAGCCCGCAGCCGACCGCCGGGACGGCCTCCAGCACCTTGTCGTCTTCCCGATGTACACCCAGAACGGCAATCCGAACCGCAACCTCGAAGCCCTCGTGCTGCGCATGGTCTGGCCGGACTGGCTCGCCGAACTGGAGCGCACCCGCTACGACAACCCGCTGTTCTGCGGCATCACCTTCGAGGACTTCACCTCGGGCTACGACACCAACTCGGCCGTCCTCTTCCCGGAGACCATTGCCGTGCGCGAGGCTCCCGAGAGGTTCAGCTGGGGCGGCATCTTCTGTGACCGCGAGGCCGCCCGGTTCCGCCGGGTCACCGAGGCCGCCGTGGGCATCCTCGGGCTCGAGCTTCCCGACGACGTCCGCGACATGGTCGCCGACCAGGACCGCTGCCAGCAGGCCTTCGTCCTGTGGGACATGGTCCACGACCGTACCCACAGCCATGGCGACCTGCCCTTCGACCCATTCATGATCAAGCAGCGCCAGCCCTTCTGGATGTACGGCCTGGAGGAGCTGCGCTGCGACCTCACCGCCTTCAAGGAGGCCGTGCAGCTGGAGGCCGACGGTGTCCCGCAGGGCCGTGACGTCCAGTACGCGGTGTTGTTCGACCGGATGTTCCGCTTCCCGGTCACCGGAGAGCGCGTCCGCAACTACGACGGCCTCGGTGGCCAGCTGCTCTTCGCGTACCTGCACAAGCACGATGTCGTCCGCTGGACCGACAACAAGCTGTCCATCGACTGGCAGCGCGCCCCACAGGTCACCAACGAGCTGTGCGCCGAGATCGAGAAGCTGTACCGCGACGGCATCGACCGTCCGAAGCTGGTCCACTGGTTCGCCGGCTACGAACTGGTCTCCACCTACCTCGCCCCGCACCCGGGCTCCAAGTGGGCCAAGGGCCCGGACGCCCTCGATCTGAGTCAGCCGCCGCGAAAACTCGTCGATGACGTGCTTCCGGACGAGTTTCCGCTGAGCATGTTCTATGAAGCACTCTCCAAGAAGCTCAAGAACGTGATCGCCTCCACCAAGGGCATCACCGCGGAGAGCGCCGAGCGGGTCGCCGCGTGAGCGACGTCGCCATCAACATTGCTCAGGAGGCGAGGACCATGGGGAACGGGGCGCTCGAGGGCGCGGTGATCGCGGTGGCCGGTGCTGGTGGTCCGGCCGGCCGGGCCGCGTTGATGCGGCTCGCCGAGGCGGGAGCGGTCGTCATCGGATCCGACAACGATCCGGAGCGGCTCGCGGAGGCTGTGGACGCGGCGAGCTACGCGCATGGTGGCGCGACCGTCGTCGGGGACACGGTCGACCTGCTCGACCGGCAGTCCGCCCAGGAGTGGGCCACCCGCATCGAGAAGGACTTCGGCCGCGTCGACGGCCTGGTCCACCTCGTCGGCGGCTGGCGCGGCAGCGAGACCTTCACCAGGACGAGCCTCGACGACTGGGACTTCCTCGAGATGCTGCTCATCCGTACCGTGGCGCACACCTCCCTCGCCTTCCACGAGGCCTTGCAGCGCAGCGATCGCGGCCGGTACGTCCTGATCAGCGCCGCGGGGGCGAGCAAGCCCACCGCGGGCAACGCCGCCTACGCCGCCGCGAAGGCCGCCGCCGAGGCCTGGACACTGGCGCTGGCCGACTACTTCCGCAAGGCCGGGGGCGAGGCCGGCCCCACGTCGGCGGCTGCGATCCTGGTCGTGAAGGCGTTGGTGCACGACGCGATGCGCGCCGAGCGCCCCAACGCGAAGTTCGCGGGCTTCACGGACGTCAAGGACCTGGCCGATGCCATCGCCGACGTCTGGGAGCAGCCCGCCGCCGAAGTGAACGGACAGCGTCTGTGGCTGACAAAGAAGCCGTGAACCCTCCGAAGACCGACGCGCGACGTCATCACGACCCGGAGGTCCGTGGCTTCGCCAGCGACAACTACGCGGGGGTCCATCCCGAGGTGCTCGCTGCCCTGGCCATGGCCAACGGCGGTCACCAGGTCTCGTACGGCGAGGACGTGTACACCGAGCACCTCCAGCAGGTGATGCGCAGCCACTTCGGGGCGACGGCCGAGGCGTTCCCCGTCTTCAACGGGACGGGCGCCAACGTCGTGGCACTCCAGGCGCTCACGGACCGCTGGGGCGCGGTGATCTGCGCGGAAAGCGCGCACATCAACGTCGACGAGGGCGGCGCACCCGAGCGCATGGGCGGTCTCAAGCTGCTGACGGTGCCCACCCCCGACGGCAAGCTCACGCCGGAGCTGGTCGACCGGCAGGCGTACGGCTGGGAGGACGAGCACCGCGCGATGCCGCAGGTCGTCTCGATCACCCAGAACACCGAACTGGGCACCGTCTACACGCCCGAGGAGATCCGTGCGATCTGCGAGCACGCTCACGCCCGCGGCATGAAGGTGCACCTCGACGGGGCCCGGATCGCCAACGCCGCCGCCTCGCTGAACGTGCCGATGCGCGCGTTCACCAACGCGGTCGGCGTGGACGTCCTGTCCTTCGGCGGCACCAAGAACGGCGCGCTGTTCGGCGAGGCCGTCGTCGTCCTCAACCAGGACGCCGTCAGCCATATGAAGCACCTGCGCAAGATGTCGATGCAGCTCGCCTCCAAGATGCGCTTCGTTTCCGTGCAGTTGGAGGCGCTGCTCGCCAAGGACCTGTGGCTGCGCAACGCCCGCCACTCCAACGAGATGGCCCAGCGCCTCGCCGAGGGCGTTCGCGCGGTGCACGGCGTCGAGATCCTCCACCCCGTCCAGGCCAACGCGGTCTTCGCCCGGCTGCCCCACGACGTGAGCGAACGCCTCCAGAAGCGCTACCGCTTCTACTTCTGGGACGAGCCGGCGGGCGACGTCCGCTGGATGTGCTCCTTCGACACGACGGAGGACGACGTCGACGGATTCGTGGCGGCACTGAAGGAGGAGATGGCGCGCTAGGACGTCCGGGGGCCACCTTCACCGACGGCTGACCTCGCCCGTCCGGGCCTCCTCGGCGTCCTCCGCCTCCCAGCGCAGCAGGTCTCCCGGCTGGCACTCGAGCACCTCGCAGAGCGCCGCAAGGGTGGTGAAGCGCACCGCCTTGGCGCGGCCGTTCTTGAGTACCGCCAGGTTGGCGGGCGTGATCCCGACGCGGTCCGCGAGCTCGCCCACGGACATCTTCCGCCTGGCCAGCATCACATCGATGTCGACGGCGATCGGCATCAGATCACCTCCGCCAGCTCGGCCTGCATCCGCGTCGCCTCGACGTCGCGGGCGACGGCCTGGGCGAGCAGCATCCGCAGCACGAGCACGATGAACGCGACCCCCAGGATCGCCACGACGACTCCGCCGATCAGGAGGACGATGCCCGGCGCGACGGCTTCGCCCGGCGCCAGGAGGACCCCGAGCGCGAACACCAGGAGGGCGGCAGCCACGATCGCGCCGGTAACGACGTCCACGTACCGGAAGGCGGCGTGGGAGAACACGGTTCCGCGCTGCACCATCGTCACCAGCCGCCACACGCAGACCAGAACGACCTGGACCGTCACGATGCCCAGGACGATGATCACGAGGTACGCGGCGGGCGGGTACGCGAGGTCCGGGTCGACGCCCTCCAGATCACGGCCCAGCAGCGGCACCATCACTGCCTGAACGAACACCGAGCCGGCGAGCAGCGCCACGAGCACGGCACGCAGCGCAAGCACTGTCAGCTTTCCCATCGCTTCTCCCTCGATCGAACCACGATGGGAATCTATCGATATTCGATAGTGATGGCAAGGTGGGGTCCGGTGCAGTTCTTGCATAAATATGCGTACTTCAGAAAAACAATTGACTCCCTGCTCGTCACGTTCCTATGCTCTGCGGGCATGCAGCTGATCCAGGAAACGCCTGACCTGTCCGCCTACTTGGGCGCCGACGAGGTCATCGACCACCATCATCCGCTCGTACGGGAGACGGCCGCGCGCCTTGCGTCGACGGTTGCCGACTCGTATGCCTATGCGCGAGCGGCGTACGAGTTCATCCGGGACGCCATCCCGCACTCGGCCGACAGCGGTGACCCGCGCGTCACCTGGCGCGCCTCGGACGTCCTGGAGCAGGGAACCGGCATCTGCCACGCCAAGGCCCACGCACTTGCCGCGCTGCTGCGGGCCGAGGACATCCCTACGGCGCTGTGCTACCAGTCACTGATGCATGACGACGGCAGTGCGCTCTGCGTTCACGGTCTTGTCGCCGTGCGGTTCAACGGGGCATGGCACCGGCAGGACTGCCGCGGCAACAAGCCAGGGGTGGACGCACAGTTTTCGCTCAAGGGTGAACGCCTGGCCTGGGTGCCCGACCCCAAGTCCGGTGAGATGGACTACTCAGTTCTGTATGCCGAGCCTCACCCGGCCGTTCTGCACGCCCTCAAGGCCGCCCCCGACCGGGAGTGTCTGGGGAAGACGCTCCCCACCGCACTCTGAGGCAAGCGTCGAGACAGCCGGGAGTGCTCGAGAGCGGTGCGAACTTGTAGGAGCTCCGCGGGGTGTTCAGCCCTGGCTTGCGGAGTTAGCCCTGCATGCCCAGGTCGACGTGTGTCAGCGCGCCTCGGCGGCCTTGACCTCTTCGGGGGTGGGGGCCGTGCCGCCGAGATGGGCCGGCATCCACCAGGTGTCGTTCGGGTCCTTGGGGCGTACGGGGTAGGCGCGCTGGGCTGCTTCCAGGAGTTCCTGGACGCGCTCGCGCACTTGGCGAGTGATCGCGCCCGCGTACTTGTCACGGGAGGCTTCGATCGCCTCGCCCACCCGGATGGTGATCGGGATGTGGCTGCGTTTGAAGTTCTTCGGGTGGCCCTTCGTCCACAGCCGCTGCGTACCCCACAGGGCCATCGGGATCAGCGGGACGCCGGCCTCCTGGGCCATGCGCGCGGCACCCGACTTGAAGCTCTTCAGCGTGAACGACTGCGAGATGGTGGCCTCGGGGAAAACCCCGACGATTTCACCGGAACGCAGCGAGTCCAGCGCGTGCGCGTACGCCGCTTCACCGTTCTTGCGGTCCACCGGGATGTGCTTCATGTTGCGCATCAGCGGGCCGGAGATCTTGTGCCGGAACACCGACTCCTTCGCCATGAAGCGGACCAGACGCTTCTGCGGCAGGGCGGCGAGACCGTCGAAGATGAAGTCGAGGTAGCTGATGTGATTGCTCACCAGCACCGCACCGCCCGAGCGCGGGATGTTCTCCGAGCCCTTGCAGTCGATCTTCAGGTCCCAGGCCTTGAACAGCGTGCGGGCGAGACCGATGGCGGGACGGTAGGCAAGCTCAGCCATGAACGGAGTGGACCCTTCTCTCTGCCTGGGAAGGGGGGCTCCCGGCGGGAAGTTACGCAGCCGTAGGTTTACGGCATTGCGCAGATCGTGCCCGAAGAACGGACGAGTAGCCAGTCTTGGTTCCTTTGAACCGCGAGATTCTCGTCACTTCGGGGGACAGCCCGACTCCAGTGGGCCGGGAATCTTCAGGCTTTCATAAGTGCTGAAGGGATGTGGTGCTCGCGAGGGCGGGCGAGTGCAGATTCCCACATCGGCAGCGGAAGCAGGAGGGTGAACGTGCGCGGGCGCGACGGCGAAAGGCGGCTCGGCGCGGCCGAGTTGGGGGAGAACCTCGGTGAACGGGCCACGCTGGTCCAGTTCTCCAGCGCGTTCTGCGCGCCCTGCCGGGCGACCCGCAGGGTGCTTGCCGAAGTGGCCGGAATCGTCCCGGGCGTGACCCACGTCGAGATCGACGCCGAGGACCACCTGGATCTCGTACGCGAACTGGACATCCTCAAGACCCCGACCGTGCTGGTGCTCGACACGGCGGGGCGCATCGTCCGGCGCGCCGCCGGGCAGCCCCGTAAGGCGGACGTGATCGCAGCGCTGGGAGAGGCCGTTGGAACACCCTGACGGCAGGGGTGCCTGCCCCATGTCGATGTCGGTGATGCATCTCCCAGATGCTGGAACGCACTTGACTGCACGCACCACCCATCGTGAGCCTGACCCTGTGCCCCCGGAACTCCTTCTCTACGAGCGCATCCATGTGGACCTCGGCCGCACCGCGAGCGCGCGCTGTCCGAGCCGTTGAGCAGCAGCCCGCGCCCGGCTCGTGACGTCCCCCAGAAGGAAAACTCCATGACGGCCCTGCCCGGCCTCAGTACCCCTCAACTCGCCTCTCCCGCCCTGCTCCGCTCCATCTTCCGGCGGCACGCGGCCGGAGTGGCCGTGATCACGGCCCAGAGCGGCGGCAGCCCGGTCGGCTTCACCGCCACCTCGCTCGCCTCCGTCTCCGCCGAGCCCCCGATGATCTCCTTCGGCGTCGGCACGCGCGCCTCCAGCTGGCCGGTGATCTCCGAGACGGAGTACGTCGGTGTCCACATACTCGGCGAGCATCAGGGGGAGCTGGCCGCCACCTTCGCCCGCAGCGGCGCCGACCGTTTCGGCGCGCCCACCGGCTGGAGTGAGGGTCCCGAGGGTGTGCCCGTACTCGACGACGTGCTGGCCTGGCTCGTATGCCGGATCGTCGCGCGCGTACCCGCGGGGGACCACCGCCTGATCCTCGCCGAGGTCGTCCTCGGTGATCCCAGCGGCGCCGGGCGCCCACTGCTCTACCACCAGGGGCGCTTCAACGGTCTGCGTGAGTGAGGGGCCGGCTTGTGCGCAAGCGTCGGGTTCCGATTACGCTGCGTTGCAAAGGTCACAGTTCAGAGCGCTTGCTTAGCGGGCAAGAACTGGATGTACTGGCGAGTAATATTTGGTTCGGAGCGCAGGCCGCCCCAACAGGGACGGGCCGCTTGAGGCGCCTATGCTGCCTGAAAGAAGGCAGCTCGGAAATGACGATTGCAGTAGGAGAGCCGGCGTGAGCTTGAGGATCGTTGTCACTGTGAAGTACGTGCCCGACGCCACTGGCGACCGGCACTTCGCCGATGACCTGACCGTCGACCGCGACGACGTGGACGGTCTGCTCTCGGAGCTCGACGAGTACGCGGTCGAGCAGGCCCTGCAGATCGCCGAGGACGCCGACGACGCGGAGATCACCGTCCTGACCATCGGCCCCGAGGACGCCAAGGACGCGCTGCGCAAGGCGCTGTCCATGGGCGCCGACAAGGCCATCCACGTCGAGGACGACGACCTGCACGGCACGGACGCCATCGGCACCTCGCTGGTGCTGGCCAAGGCGATCGAGAAGGCCGGCTACGACCTGGTCATCTCCGGCATGGCCTCCACCGACGGCACCATGGGCGTCGTTCCCGCACTGCTCGCCGAGCGCCTGGGCGTCCCGCAGGTCACCCTGCTCTCCGAGGTCTCCGTCGAGGACGGCACGGTCACGGGCCGCCGCGACGGCGACTCCGCCTCCGAGAAGCTGGAGGCCTCCCTCCCGGCGGTCGTGTCGGTCACCGACCAGTCGGGCGAGGCGCGCTACCCGTCCTTCAAGGGCATCATGGCCGCCAAGAAGAAGCCGGTGACCTCCTGGGACCTGTCCGACCTCGACATCGAGGCCGAGGAGGTCGGTCTGGAGGGCGCCTACACGGTTGTCGACTCCGCCGCGGAGCGCCCGGCGCGCACGGCCGGCACGATCGTCAAGGACGAGGGCGAGGGCGGCAAGCAGCTCGCTGAGTTCCTCGCGGGCCAGAAGTTCATCTAAGGCCAACCCGCTTACCGCCCCTCATCTTTCGCAAGCAGGAGAGAAGAAGTCCCATGGCTGAAGTTCTCGTCTACGTCGACCACGTGGACGGTGCCGTCCGCAAGCCCACCCTGGAGCTGCTGACGCTTGCCCGCCGTATCGGCGAGCCGGTCGCCGTCGCCCTCGGCGCGGGTGCCGCCGACACCGCCGCCGCGCTCGCCGAGCACGGCGCGACCCGTGTCCTGACCGCCGACGCCCCAGAGTTCGCCGACTACCTGGTCGTCCCGAAGGTGGACGCGCTGCAGGCCGCGTACGAGTCCGTCTCCCCGGCCGCCGTCCTCGTTCCCTCCTCGGCCGAGGGCAAGGAGATCGCCGCTCGCCTTGCAGTCCGTATCGGCTCGGGCATCATCACCGACGCCATCGACCTGGAGGCCGGCGACGAGGGCCCGGTGGCCACGCAGTCGGTTTTCGCCGCCGCCTTCTCCACCAAGTCCCGTGTCTCCAAGGGCACTCCGGTCATCACGGTCAAGCCGAACAGCGCGGCCGTGGAGGCGGCCCCGGCCGCCGGCGCGGTCGAGGCCCTGTCCGTGAGCTTCTCCGACCAGGCGACCGGCACCAAGATCACGTCCCGTACGCCGCGTGAGTCGACGGGGCGTCCGGAGCTGACCGAGGCCGCGATCGTCGTCTCCGGCGGCCGTGGCGTCAATGGCGCCGAGAACTTCGCGATCATCGAGGCGCTGGCCGACTCCCTCGGCGCTGCTGTCGGTGCCTCGCGGGCCGCGGTGGACGCCGGTTGGTACCCGCATTCCAACCAGGTCGGCCAGACCGGCAAGTCGGTCTCGCCGCAGCTGTACATCGCCTCCGGCATCTCCGGCGCGATCCAGCACCGGGCCGGTATGCAGACCTCGAAGACCATCGTGGCGGTCAACAAGGACGCCGAGGCCCCGATCTTCGACCTCGTCGACTACGGCGTGGTCGGCGACCTCTTCGAGGTCGTCCCGCAGCTCACCGATGAGATCAAGACCCGCAAGGGCTGAGCTTCTCCGAACGTACGAGGCCCCGGTGACCGTCGGTACGGTCACCGGGGCCTCGCCTCATCCCGTGCTCATGCCCGTGCTCAGCCCAGAGTCAGCGACGCCTGGACGGGCAGGTGGTCGCTCGGGAACTGGCCTTTCACGGAGAAGGTGTTGATCGAGGCACGGTGCGCGGTCACGCCGGGAGTCGTGAGGACC
Source organism: Streptomyces sp. NPDC006365 (assembly GCF_042870755.1). Classification (NCBI taxonomy): domain Bacteria; kingdom Bacillati; phylum Actinomycetota; class Actinomycetes; order Kitasatosporales; family Streptomycetaceae; genus Streptomyces; species Streptomyces sp. NPDC006365. Next base: position 505,113 of record NZ_JBIAHS010000003.1, on the reverse strand, counting down.
CAGTCGATGCGGTCGCCGTCCGGGACCAGTGGCCGGTAACCGTGGAAGGTCGCGTAGAGCTTGCTCCGCTCGGCCGCTGTGGCCCAGGTGTCCACGAGGCCGGCGCCCAGCATCGTGTCGTAGACGGGGTTCTGATGTGCGGCGACGTTGAAGTCGCCGGTCACGATGAGCGGCAGTGACCGGTCGAGGCCCGCGATGCGCTGGGTGATCAGCTGGGCGGCACGCGCGCGTGCGTTCTGGCTCGCGTTGTCGAGATGGGTGTTGAGGAAGTAGAACTCCCGCCCCCCGTCGCGCAGATCGCGGAAGCGGACCCAGGTCACCATGCGGATGGAGCCGCCGCCCCAGGTGTTCGAGCCGATCACGTTGGGCGTGTCGGAAAGCCAGAAGTGGTCGTACTCCACGGGAGTGAGGCGGCGGGTGTCGTAGAAGACCGCCATGAACTCGTCGCGGCTGCCGCCGGCGCGGCCCGTGCCGATCCAGTCGTAGTTCGGTGCGAGGTCGGCCTCGATGTCGCGCACCTGCTGGTAGAGGCCTTCCTGAGTGCCGATGACGTGGAGGCTTTCACGGCGCAGCAGTTCGCGGGTCACGGGGCGGCGGGCGGCCCAGCTGTTGGGTTCGCTGGTGCTCGCGTACCGCAGATTGAACGACATGACCTCCAGGCGGTGGCCGGATCTGTCGGGCGCCGCGGCGGTCGCGGTGAGAGGTGTTGTACTGGTCAGAGGCAGGGCGACCGCGGCGGCGATGGCGGTCTTCAGGCCCAGACGACGCGTGACTCGACTGTGCTTGATGGGCACGGGAGGGCTCCTTCGGTGACGGATGCCGGGCGAGTCGTGCGCACCGCAGTGTCGGAGGTGGGCGTGAACATGTCGAGAGCCCGCGGTGGCCACAGAGGGAAGTCCCGGGGTGGACCTGGGCGGAAGTGGGTGTTGACCAGCGGGAAGGTCCGCGGATAACTTCGCTCTACGGATTGTTGATTCCGGCCAGCGGAAACTGGAGAGGGTGTCGGGATGGGCCAGGGCGCGCAGGAGAAGGTGGCGACGAGTCTCGCGGGCGCTGTCAGCGAGGAGATCAGCGCCTCCCTCGCCCCGGTCGACGCCGAACTGGAGCGCCGCTACCCCGGAGACCCCGCCACCCGCCAGCCCGTCCACACCGTCTACGTCCCCGGCGACGTGTTCGCCGCCGACACCATCCGCTCCTGGGGCGACCAGGCCCTCGCCGCCCTCGACGAACACGCTCCGGACGCCGCTACGTTCGCCGCCGCCCTCGGTCTCGCCGACGAGCTGGCCGAGCCCGTCCACGCCCGCGTACGCGCCAAACTGGAGCACGAGCCCATCGAAGACCTGCGCGTCGACTTCGAGGACGGCTACGGCCCGCACCCCGACGCGGAGGAGGACGAGGCCGCCGCCCGTGCGGCACGGCTGGTCTCGGAGGCGTGCGGAAAGGGCACGGCAGCCCCGTACATGGGCATCCGTATGAAGTGCATGGAGGCGCCGGTACGCGACCGGGGCATCCGGACCCTCGACATCTTCCTGACCGGGCTGATGGAGGCGGGCGGACTTCCGGACGGGCTGGTCCTGACGCTGCCGAAGGTGACGTACGCCGAGCAGGTCACCGCCATGGTGCGGCTGCTGGAGGCATTCGAGAAGGCGCATGAACTCGAGCCGGGGCGGATCGGGTTCGAGATCCAGATCGAGACCAGCCAGGCCATCCTCGCCACCGACGGCACCGCGACCGTCGCGAGGATGATCCAGGCCGCCGAGGGCCGCGCCACGGGCCTGCACTACGGAACCTTCGACTACAGCGCCTGCCTCGGCGTCAGCGCCGCCCACCAGGCGAGCGACCATCCGGCAGCCGATCACGCGAAGGCGATCATGCAGGTCGCGGCGGCGGGCACCGGCGTACGCGTCTCGGACGGTTCCACCAACGTCCTTCCCGTCGGCCCGACTTCGCAGGTCCACGACGCCTGGCGGCTGCACTACGGCCTCACCCGCCGCGCCCTTGCCCGCGCCTACTACCAGGGCTGGGACATGCACCCGCGCCACCTCCCGACCCGGTACGCCGCCGTGTTCGCCTACTATCGCGAGGGCTTCGAGCAGGCCGCCGGGCGCCTCGCCCGGTACGTCAACCGCACGGGCGGCAACGTGATGGACGAACCCGCGACCGCCAAGGCGCTCAGCGGCTACCTGCTGCGCGGCCTGGACTGCGGCGCCCTCGACATCGCGGAGGTGGCGCGTGTGACGGGCCTGACCCGCACGGACCTGGAGGGTTACGCGGCGCCGAGGCGGGGCGATCTGACGGTTTCCGCCAAGTGACCGAGAACATCCTCGTCAAGTAGCGGACCTGTCACAGGAGTTGCCACTGGCGCGTGCTGTCACCCCTGGCACCTAGGCTGTACGGGAGTTGATGGGTGTGTCACAGGAACGGGGCAGCGGTGTCTTCGGGGGAGAACGAACACACGGACGGGATCGGCCGGCTGCTCGCCGGTCGCTATCGGGTCGTGGCCCAGCTCGGACGCGGCGGTATGGGTGTCGTCTGGCGGGCCCTTGACGAGGTCCTGGGCCGTGAGGTCGCGGTCAAGGAACTGCGGACGTACACCGACGCCGCAGCGCCCGAACTGGCCGACCTGGGGCGCAGGATGCAGCGCGAGGCGCGCGCGGCAGCCCGCGTGCGCCACCCCGGAGTCGTCGCCGTGCACGACGTGGCCGAGGTCGACGGGCGTCCGTTGATCGTCATGGAGCTGGTCGACGGGCCCTCCCTGGACGACGTCCTCCGTGAGCAGGGCCCCCGCGAACCGCGCGAGGCCGCCGAGATCGGCGCAAAGGTCATGGACGCGCTGGCTGCGGCCCACCGTGCGGGAGTCCTGCACCGCGACGTGAAGCCCGGCAACATCCTGCTCGACCGCTCCGGCCGCGTGGTCCTCACCGACTTCGGTATCGCGACGATGGAGGACCCCGGCGACGGATCCACCACGCATCTCACCCGTAGCGGTGAACTGGTCGGCTCCCTGGACTACTTGGCGCCCGAGCGTGCCCAGGGCCACGACTTCGGGCCCGCCTCCGACGTGTGGGCCCTGGGCGCCACGCTGTACGCGGCCCTCGAGGGCGCCTCACCGTTCCGCCGTACGTCGACCTGGTCCACGCTCACCGCGATCGTGGCCGACCCGCTGCCGGAGCCAAGGGCCTCCGGGCCGCTGGGCCCCGTACTGCGGGAGCTAATGCAGAAGCAGCCGCAGGACCGGCCGGACGCCGACCGGGCACGCGAGCTGCTGGAAGCGGCGGCGCAGGCGGACGGCCAGGACTCCCCGACCACCAGCCTGCGCGGACCCGCACCGAAGCAACGCGAGGCCACCGGTCGGAGCGTCCCGGCGGTACCGCCCGGCTTCGGGGCTCCGGACCCGGCCGGACCTGGCTTCGGAGCGCCACAGCCGGAAGACCGGGCCACCGCCTCCGACGGCGGCCCCCGGCGTCGTAAGACCCGAGCCCTTCTCGCCGCCGCCGCCGTCACCGCCGTCCTGGCCGCGACCGGCGCCACCGTGGCCCTGCTGACCAACTCCGGCGACTCCAAGACGGCCTCCGGGCCTTCGGCCACCCGGGAAGCCGGCGACTCCCGGTCCTCGGCGGGCGCCAGTCGTGGCACGGTGGACGCGCCGGGCGCCCCCGAGTCCGACCCCACCCAGCAGGGCGATGAGCAGTCCACGCCCACGCCCGAGAAGCCGGGAGGCACGGAGGCCGCCAAGCCGACGAAGGACCCCGCCCCCTCGCCGAGCCCCACCGATGACGTCGGAGCCACAGGCGGCGGCAATTCGGGCGGCACGAGTGGAGGCGGCGCCGACCCCGCTCCCGTCTGCAATTCCATCGGCGACGGCAAGTACAACTGCGAGGTCTGGCGCACCGCCACGTCCTACACCACGGACGGAGCCGCGGTCGGCAACCTCAACGCGGGCACCAACTACTTCTACTGCCAGCAGAACCTCGGCCGCCGCGAGACACACGGCGAGTGGACGAACATCTGGTGGGCGAAGACGGACGACGACAGCGGCAACACGGACGTCTTCATCAGCGACGTCTACATCAAGGGCGGCGACAACGACGCAGCGGTGCCGGGACTACCCGTCTGCTGAGCGTACGTACTTCTCCAGGCCGGAGGCCGTCGTCCACCCCTCCTCGGCGAACAGCCGGGTGCCGCGCATGCACAGTGCCTGGTCGCCCCGCGCCCGGACGCAGAACTCCTCGGGTGTGGAGCCGAACAGCTCCCTCAACCTCGGTGAACCGGCGAGGAGTTCGGTGAGCAGCGCATGCTCGCCGGGATGCCTGCGCGGGGTACCGGAGCCGTTGTGGAGGACGCCCCGCCGGTTGACGTAGAGATGGGCGCCGTCGAGCAGCTCGCCCGACTCCAGCTCGACCGGAACGTCGGCAGCGGGCAGCAGCACACGGTCGTACGCACCCGACGTCGCGGTGACGCCCTCGCTCCGGTCGATGGCGTCGAGCTGCGCCGGGTTCAGCCAGATGAGGAACAACTCCCGGGTGAGTCCGGGAGCGCGGAAGGGCGAGGCGGACACGTAACCGAGCCCGGTGATATGCGCGGAGACACCGATCTCGATACCCGTGACCTTCGCCTTCACCAGGGGGATGGGGGCGGTGACCCCGTACTCCCGCATCTTGTGCCGGAGTTGGGCGGGGCAGGCGTTGGAGCCGACCGAGAGGACCGGGACGCGGTCCTCGAAGGTGAGGCGGGTCAGCGGCAACAGCAGGTCGCCGTCCAGGAGTCCGGACTCCTCGGGCCAGGCGCCCGGGTATGTCAGGGGGTGGTCGCGCGGGGCCTCGGCGAGACCGAGCGCCGCGAGGGTGCGGTGATCCGGATACGTCATCCGTCAGCCCGCCGGCGGCAGTTCGCCGGAGCCGCGGGTGATGAGCCTGGTCGGGAGTTCGAAGCGCTCCGGGAGGGCGAGCGTGCCGTCGAGCCGGCGGAAAAGGCGCTCGGCGGCGGTGCGGCCGAGCTGGGCGGAGTCCTGGGCGACGACGGTGACGCCGGGCTGGAGGAGATCGGCGAGCTCGATGTCGTCGAAACCGACGAGGGCGACGGGCCCGGAGTGTTCGGCGAGGACGCGGATGACGGTGACCGTCACGCGGTTGTTGCCCGTGAAGATCGCGGTGACGGGAGAGGGTCCTGCCAGCATGGCCTCGGCAGCCCGCCGGACTCGCTGCGGATCGGTGACGCCCAGGGACGTCCAGGCCTCGTCGACCGGAATGCCCGCGGCCTCCATCGCCGTGTGGTAGCCGCGCAGCCGCTCGGCGGCGGTGTGGATGCGGGGCATGTCGCCGATGAAGCCGATCCGGCGATGCCCGTGGGCGATGAGATGGGCGACGCCGTCGCGCGCACCGCCGAAGTTGTCGGACAGGACGACGTCCGCGTCGATCTGACCGGCGGGGCGGTCCACGAAGACCGTGGCGACGCCCGCTTTTATCTCCGGCTCCAAGTAGCGGTGGTCGTCACCGGCCGGGATGACGACGAGCCCGTCCACGCGGCGCGCGCACAGCGCCAGGACCAACTCCTGCTCGCGGTCGGGGTCCTCGGCGCTGGAGCCGTTGATCAACAGGGCGCCGTGGGCGCGGGCCACCTCCTCGACCGCGCGGCTGAGCGGGCCGTAGAAGGGGTCGGAGAGATCCTCCAGGACCAGGCCGATGCTCGCGGTGCGCCCCTTGCGGAGCACCCGCGCGCTGTCGTTACGGCGGAAGCCCAGCGCGTCGATCGCCTCCTGCACCCGGCGCTCGGTGTCCGGGGTGACCCCCGGCTCACCGTTGACTACGCGCGACACCGTCTTGAGGCCGACTCCGGCACGCGCCGCGACGTCCTTCATGGTCGGACGGTTGCCGTAGCGGTTGTCGGTTCGGCGGGCGGTCTCGGCCACGATGCGCTGTCCTGTCCTGTTGTCCACGGGATGGGTTGGTCCTGACGTGCTCACTGCGTGCTCAACACGTGCTGAATGCGGGTGTGGCGTCGAGCATAGGGCCTGGACAACGTTGTCAGATGCGGGAGACACTATCCCCCGCATTCTCCGGCCTGCCCTGCTACGGGACCAGTCGTGCTGCCTGACTTCGAGGCCAGTCGTGCTGCCTGTTTGGTCTGGCCGGTGGGCCGGGGGCATCCCTGGTAAGACTTCGGGGGCGGCGCCGCCGCGGGCCGCCGCAGGAAAGACACCGCACCGGGAGACTCAGACACAGATGCACACCGACCTCGTGGCCGCGCTCGACATCGGCGGCACCAAGATCGCCGGAGCGCTGGTGGACGGCCATGGCCGGATCCTCCTGCGCGCGCAGTGCGCCACGCCCGCGCAGGAGGACGGCGACACCATCATGCGGGCCGTCGAGGCCGTGCTCGGCGAGCTGACCGGCTCGCCGCTGTGGAGCCGCGCCACCGCCCTCGGCATCGGCAGCGCGGGCCCGGTGGACGCCTCGACCGGCACGGTGAGCCCCGTGAACATCCCGGGCTGGCGCGACTACCCGCTGGTCGGGCGGGTCCGCGCCGCCACCGGAGGGCTGCCCGTGGAGCTGATCGGCGACGGCGTGGCGATCACGGCCGCCGAGCACTGGCAGGGCGCGGCCCGCGGACACGACAACGCACTGTGCATGGTCGTCTCTACAGGCGTCGGCGGCGGTCTGGTCCTGGGCGGCCGGCTGCATTCCGGGCCCACGGGCAACGCCGGCCACATCGGTCACATCAGCGTGGACCTCGACGGCGACCTCTGCCCATGCGGATCCCGCGGCTGCGTCGAGCGCATCGCGAGCGGGCCGAACATCGCGCGCCGTGCCATCGAGGGCGGCTGGCAGCCCGGCCCCGACGGCGACACCTCGGCCGCCGCGGTGGCCGCCGCCGCCCGCGCGGGCGACCCCGTCGCTCTGGCGTCCTTCGAGCGCGCCGCCCAGGCCCTGGCTGCGGGCATCGCGGCGACGGCGACCCTGGTGGAGATCGACATCGCGGTGATCGGCGGGGGAGTGGGCAAGGCAGGTGACCTCCTGTTCACCCCCCTGCGCGCCGCCCTCCGCGACTACGCGACGCTGTCGTTCGTCCAGCGCCTCACCGTGGCACCCGCCCAGATGGGGACGGACGCGGGGCTGGTCGGCGCGGCGGCGGCCGCGCTCAGCGGGAAGCAGAGCGCGACAGCGGCGGGGGTGGGGGGCTGACGCCGCGCCGTGCGGGGTCGTCGGCGACGCCCTGGACCATGGCTTCGTTGAACTCGGCCCGGCGGTGCGTGGCGTTCCAGTTGTCGAAGCCCATCGGCGGGGTGCGGGCCTGCCCGTCGCCGAGAAGGGGGCCGGTGACGCCCGTCGGGTTGCCCGGGACCTGTGCCGCGACGGAGCCGTGAGCTCGGTGGCGCACAGTGCGGCTGTGGCGAGCGCTCCGACACGCGGAACGTCGGGTGTCCGGGCGTACGCCCGGCTTTGCGAAGGGCTGACCGTGACTCATGCCCGGTTTCGGAGTTGAGCCAGGCATGAAGAAGCGAAGCATGCTCGCCGTCGCGTCCCTCGCCGCCGGATTCGTGGTGGCGGCCGTCACCCCGTCCCACTCACTGGAAGGCGACACCCTCGGCAAGCTCGACGTACAGGACACGCTCGGCATGCTGGACAAGTCGGTCGGCGACGGCGAGGCGGCCGTCAACCCCCTGGTCGAGAACGCTCAGCGGCAGACCAGCTGAGTCAACCCCGGCGCGCGGGGCTGTAGCTCGACATCCGGACAGCTCTGTACCCCCACATTTCTGTAGCTCGACATCTCGACATCTCGGTGTCCCGAACAGAGGCCCGGCCCGCCCACGGCCGGGCTTCCGCATGTGTACGACCCTGTGTCCGCCCGTGTGTCCGGCCCCCTGTCTCCGGGCGGCGGAAGGCGCCCTCATCAGGACCTGGTTTCCGTGGCAAGGTGGAGGGCAAGCCTCAGGGGGTCAACAGAAGAGGGGGAACCGTGACCGTCGTTTGGATCAACGGCGCGTTCGGTGCGGGGAAGACCACCACCGCACGGGAACTGATCGACCTGATCCCGAACAGCACACTCTTCGACCCCGAGCTCCTCGGAGCCGGGCTGACGCACCTGCTGCCGCCCAAGCACCTCGCCGAGGTCGGTGACTACCAGGACCTGCCCATCTGGCGCCGGCTTGTGGTCGACACCGCGGCCGCGCTGCTTGCCGAACTCGGCGGCGTCCTGGTGATTCCCATGACCCTGCTCCGCCAGGAATACCGCGACGAGATCTTCGGCGGGCTCGCCTCCCGCAGGATTCCGGTACGGCATGTGCTCCTCGCCCCGGCGGAAACGATCCTGCGGGAACGAATAGCGGACCGGGAGGTGCCACCCGACCTGCCCGACGGGGAGATACGGGTGCGCCAGTGGTCGTACGACCACATCGAGCCCTACCGTGGCGCCCTGGCCGGCTGGCTCACCGCCGACGCCCACCTCGTGGACACCAGCGCGCTCACCCCGTACGAGTCCGCGGAGCGCATCGCCGACGCCGTGCGCACCGGCGCCGTCCCCGTCTGCGACATCGTGCAGACTCCGGAGCCCACCGCGGAGACCGTAGCCGCCGGGGTGCTCCTCTTCGACGAGCAGAATCGCGTACTCCTCGTCGATCCCACGTACAAGGCCGGCTGGGAGTTCCCCGGCGGTGTCGTCGAACGCGGCGAGGCGCCCGCGCGCGCGGGCATGCGCGAGGTCGCCGAGGAGACCGGCATCCAACTCGACGACGTACCAAGTCTGTTGGTCGTCGACTGGGAGCCGCCCGCGCCGCCCGGTTACGGCGGACTGCGCCTCCTCTTCGACGGCGGACGGCTCGATGGCGCCGAGGCCCGACGGATGCTGCTGCCGGGCCCCGAACTGCGCGACTGGCGCTTCGTCAGCGAGGAGGAGGCCGCCACCCTGCTGCCCCCGGTCCGCTACGAGCGGCTGCGCTGGGCACTGCGGGCGCGGGAACGGGGAGCGGCGCTCTATCTGGAGGCCGGCGTGCCCGTGGGATAGGCGCCCCGGCTCACTCGTCCGTCGAGGGCTGACCGAACTCGCTCAGCCCGCCGCGTAGTTGCGCAGGAACAGCGCTTCGGCGACCGACAGTCGCTCCAGCTCCTCAGGAGACACGCTCTCGTTCACCGCGTGAATCTGCGCCTCCGGCTCGCTCAGGCCGATCAGGAGGATCTCCGCGCGCGGGTAGAGGGACGCGAGGGTGTTGCAGAGCGGGATGGAGCCACCCTGCCCGGCGTACTGCATCTCCTCCCCGTCGTACGCGAGGCGCATCGCCTCGGCCATCGCCGCGTACGCCGGGCTTGTGGTGTCGGCGCGGAACGCCTGGCCCTGGCCGATCTGTTCGGTGCTCACCCGCGCGCCCCACGGCGTGTTCGCCTCCAGGTGGGCCTGGAGCAGCTTGGTCGCCTCGGCCGCGTCCACGCCCGGCGGCACGCGCAGGCTGACCAGGGCGCGGGCGCTCGCCTGCACCGACGGGGTGGCGCCGACCACCGGCGGGCAGTCGATGCCGAGCACGGTCACGGCAGGACGCGCCCAGATTCGATCGGCGACCGTGCCGGAGCCGATCAGCTCCACACCGTCGAGCACCTTGGCGTCCTCGCGGAACTGGCCTTCCTCGTACTGCAGTCCGTCCCAGCGCGCTTCGCCAGTCAGCCCGTCGACCGTGGTCGAACCGTCTTCGGCGCGCAGCGAGTCCAGTACCCGGATCAACGCGGCCAGCGCGTCGGGCGCCGCGCCGCCGAACTGCCCCGAGTGCAGGTTGCCGCCGAGGGTGTCGATCCGGACGCGTACGAGGGTCATGCCGCGCAGCGCCGTGGTGACGGTCGGTACACCGACCCGGAAGTTGCCGGCGTCACCGATGACGATCGTGTCGGCGGTGAGCAGCTCCGGGTGGTCCTCGGCGTACCGCTCCAGACCGCCTGTGCCCTGCTCCTCCGAACCCTCCGCGATCACCTTGACGTTGACCGGGACGCCGCCGTTCGCCTTGAGCGCGCGCAGTGCGAGGAGGTGCATGATGACGCCGCCCTTGCAGTCGGCGGCGCCCCGTCCGTACCAGCGGCCGTCGCGCTCCGTCAGCGCGAACGGCGGTGTCGCCCACGCCGTTTCGTCGAGCGGCGGCTGTACGTCGTAGTGCGCGTACAGCAGCACCGTCTTCGCGCCCTCGGGGCCGGGCAGGAAGCCGTACACCGACTGGGTGCCGTCCGGGGTGTCGAGCAGCGCCACGTCCTGGAAGCCCTCGGTGCGCAGCGCCCGGGCCACCCAGTTCGCGGCGCCCTCGCTCTCGCTGCGGGGGAACTGGTCGAAGTCCGCCACCGACTTGAAGGCCACCAGCTCGGTGAGCTCCGCCTTCGCCCTGGGCATCAGCGAGGCGACGGTCTCGGCGACCGGGTTCGACGACATGGGCACGCTCCTCGTGGGTGCGACGTTGTACGGATGGGTTCGCGCGAGGATGCACGCGCGTACGGGTGCGCATCGTGCATACGCTGCCGATACTCCCACAGCGGAGTCCGCCGAGGTCCGCCGTAGGATGCGTGAGGCAGGAGCGGCAGGCGGCTGGATCGGAGCAGCAGACCATCGTGAGCGGCGAGAACTCTTCGGACGACGCACAGCGGGTATGGGACGTCGTCGTGGTCGGTGCGGGGCCCGCGGGCGCCTCGGCGGCCTATGCGGCAGCGGTCGCGGGGCGCCGCGTGCTCTTGCTCGAGAAGGCGGAGCTGCCCCGCTACAAGACGTGCGGCGGCGGCATCATCGGCCCCTCGCGCGACGCCCTGCCGCCCGGCTTCGAGCTGCCGCTGCGGGACCGGGTCCACGCGGTCACGTTCTCGCTCGACGGCAGGTTCACGCGTACCCGGCGCTCCAAGCAGATGCTCTTCGGGCTCATCAACCGGCCCGAGTTCGACCAACGGCTCGTCGAGCACGCGCAGAAGGCGGGCGCCGAACTCCGCACCGGCGTCACCGTCGCGCGCGTGGAACAGCACGGCTCCGCCGTACCGGACCGGCGCACCGTGGCCGTCGTACTGCAGGACGGCGAGACGGTGCTGGCGCGGGCGGTGGTCGGCGCGGACGGCAGCGCCAGCCGGATAGGAGCCCACGTCGGGGTGAAGCTCGACCAGGTCGACCTCGGCCTGGAGGCGGAGATCCCCGTCCCGGAGACCGTCGCCGAGGACTGGAAGGGGCGCGTCCTCATCGACTGGGGCCCCATGCCCGGCAGTTACGGATGGGTGTTCCCCAAGGGCGACACCCTCACCGTCGGCGTGATCTCGGCGCGTGGTGAAGGAGCCGCCACGAAGCGGTACTTGGAGGACTTCATCGCCCGGCTCGGGCTCGCCGGCTTCGAGCCGAGCATCTCGTCGGGGCATCTGACGCGCTGCCGCGCCGACGACTCGCCGCTCTCGCGGGGGCGGGTTCTGGTGTGCGGGGACGCGGCGGGGCTGCTCGAGCCGTGGACCCGCGAGGGAATCTCGTTCGCGCTGCGGTCGGGGCGGCTCGCGGGGGAGTGGGCGGTACGGATTGCCGAGGCGAACGACGCCGTGGACACCCGGCGCCAGGCCCTGAACTACGCCTTCGCCATCAAGGCGGGCCTGGGCGTCGAAATGAGCGTGGGAAAGAGCCTGCTCATGGTCTTCGCACGCCGTCCCGGCATGTTCCACGCGGCGCTCACGGGCTTCAGGCCCGCCTGGAAGGCGTTCACGGGGATCACCCGCGGGGCGACCTCCCTGGGCGAGATCGTCCGTACGCATCCCCTGGCCGGGCGCGCCCTGACCGCGCTCGACCGCTGACCCGCGGGGCGTGTTCAGCTCTTGACGGTGATCCGGAAGACGGGGTGGTTGTGCGCCGCGGCGAGCAATTCCTCGTCGCTGGACTTGGCCGTGACGTCGCCGAAGAAGCGGCCGACCTCCCAGCCCCACTTCTTGAGGTAGGTGCGCAGGACGACGGGCTTCTCCTCGTCGGGCAGCTCCACGGCCGTGAACTCCTGTGCCTTGCGGCCCACTTGGAGCCGCCCGCCGCCGGCCGCCCGCAGATTGCGGACCCACTCGGAGTGGCCGCGCGCCGAGACGAGGTACGGGCCGCCTTCGTAGGGGAGCGGGTTGACCGGCACGCGCCGCCACTCCCCGCTCTTGCGGCCGCGGACGGAGAGCTCGGCGTTGCCGACGAGACTGAGGCCGCGGCGGGCGAGCCAGCCGATGAAGCGGTTCATGCCGGCCTCGAAGCCGCCGGGCTTGATGTAACGCTGCTGTGCCATCGCGGGACCCCACTTGTGATGTCGGTTGCGAGAGCACTGCTCTCACTTGAGAGCAGTGTGCACGAGATCAGTGATCCAAAGCAAGAGCAGTGCTCTCGAATGTGTGCACTGATCTCGAGAGGGAGCGTTGATCTCGAGGGTGAGCGTTGTGCCGGTGCAAGAGCGTCGATCCAAATCCGGAGCACCGCTCACGTTTGTGTGCAGTGCTCCGACTTCATGGGACACTGCCTGACATGAGTAGCGCCCGAGGAGCCCGCGCCCGCGCCAGGACCGAAGTCACCGCGGCCATCAAGGACGCGGCGCGCAGACAGCTCGCGAAGGAAGGCGCCGCCAAGCTCTCGTTGCGGGCCGTGGCCCGCGAACTCGGCATGGTCTCCTCCGCGTTGTACCGCTACTTCCCCAGCCGCGACGACCTGCTGACCGCCCTCATCATCGACGCCTACGACTCGCTTGGCGAGAGTGCGGAGGCCGCGTACGAGAAGGTCGCCGACGCCGGCCCGATCCGGCGCTGGGCCGCGGTGTGCGAGGCGGTACGCGGCTGGGCGCTCGCGCATCCGCACGAGTACGCGCTGATCTACGGGTCGCCCGTGCCCGGATACGCCGCGCCGGACTCGACCGTGCCCGCGGCGTCCCGGGTCGCGCTGCTGCTCATCGGCATCGTTCGCGACGCACACCAGGGCGTGGGCGTTGCCCTGCCCCGCCTGCCCGCCGAACTCAAGCCGGAGGCACGGCGGCTGGCCCAGGACCTCGCGCCGGACCTGCCGCCGGAGGTGGTGACGGCCCTCGTCGCGGCCTGGGCCCAGCTGTCCGGGCTGATCGGCTTCGAGCTGTTCGGCCAGTTCAACCGCGTGGTGGAGGACCGCGAAGCCTTCTTCCGGCACGCCGCCGCCCAACTCGGCCATGACGTGGGCCTGGTGTTCCCTCAGGACACCGGCACGGGAGGAGCGGGAGGCGGCGGCAGCCGGTCAGGATCCTGAGGCAGGGTCGGCGCGAGCAGCCGCACACACGGGAGGTACTTCCCTGGGAGTACGTCTGATCACCACGCTCGGCGGACGCCCGGACGGCCCGTGGCGTCTAGCGTGGCTCACATGGAAGAGCAGCGCACACGCCTCAGCGGCTGTCCGCCGTGGGCGCGGGGCGGGCCACCGTGGGCACGGGGCGGACCTCCATGGCTCTGGCGGCACAGGCCGCCGTGGTGGAGCGGGGGCGACGACGAGGCGGAGGAGGGGTGTCCTCGCTGGCCCTGGCGTTCGACGCTGCCGTTCACCTTGGTCGTGCTGATCGGCAGCACCTTCGCCGCCCAGGCACAGCCTGCTCGTGAGCCGCTCGATCCCTTTGCCTTTGTCCTGCTGTTTGTGGGCTCCTTGGTACTCCTGTGGCGGCAGCGGCATCCGGTGTTCGTGGTGTTCGGCACCTCCGCCGCGGCGACGGTCTACTTCGTCGCCGGATATCCGTACGGGCCGGTCTTCCTGACCGTCGCTCTCGGCTGCTTCAGCGCTGTCGTCGCCGGGCACCGCCGGGCGGCCTGGGCGGCGCTGGCGATGCTGTGGACGGTGCACCTCCTGGTGGGCCATTGGCTCTACCGGTGGCTGCCGCCGAACGACGACACCGTGGGCTCCTGGGGCGAGGACGTCTCGGTGGCCACCTGGATGGTCGCCATCGCCGCGCTCTCCGAACTCGTCCGCGTTCGCCGTGAGCAGTGGGACCGGGACCGGGTGGAGCGTCGTCAGGCGGTCCGGCGGCGCGCCGACGAGGAGCGGCTGCGGATCGCCCGCGATCTGCACGACGTGCTGGCGCACAGCATCTCGGTCATCAACGTCCAGGCGGGCGTGGGGCTCGCGCTGCTCGACTCCGACCCGGATCAGGCCCGTACCGCCCTCACCACCATCAAGTCGGCTAGCAAGGAGGCCCTCGGGGAAGTCCGCCAGGTGCTCGACACGCTCCGTCCGCCCGTCTCCCACCACCGCCCTGCCAGTGGTGCGCTGCGCGCAGCCCCCTTTGATTCCGGCGACGCGCCGCGTGCACCGGCGCCCGGTCTCGAGCGGCTGCCCGAACTCGTCGAGCAGGCGGCGAGTGCCGGGCTGACGGTCGGCGTCGAGACCGAGGGGAAGCGCAGGGCGCTGCCACCGGGCGCCGATCTCGCCGCCTTCCGCATCGTCCAGGAGGCTCTGACCAATGTCGTACGGCACTCCGGTTCGCGGCACGCGCGCGTACTGGTCGGCTACCAGGACGACGCCCTGAAGCTCCGTATCGACGACGACGGACCGGCGACCGGCGCCGACGCGGGCGGCAGCGGCAACGGACTGGCCGGAATGCGGGAACGGGCCGCGGCCCTCGGTGGCACGATCGAGGCCGGGCCGCGCGAGGACGGCGGTTTCCGGGTACTGGCCGTACTGCCGCTGGAGAGCAGGGCCAAGCTCGTCAGGTTCAAGGAGGACCGGTGATCCGCGTACTGCTCGCCGACGACCAGTCACTGGTCCGCGCAGGCTTCAAGGCGCTCCTCGACGCACAGAGGGACATCGAGGTCGCCGGGGAGGCCGCCGACGGCGAGGAGGCGCTGCGCAAGGCGCGTGACCTGCGCCCCGACGTCGTCCTGATGGACATCCGTATGCCCCTGCTCGACGGTCTCGAAGCGACCCGCCGCATCACTGAGGACGCCGGCATGCAGGACGTCAAGGTGGTCATGCTCACCACCTTCGAGCTCGACGAGTACGTCTTCGAGGCCATCCGTTCCGGGGCCTCCGGCTTCCTCGTCAAGGACACCGAACCGGACGAACTGCTGCGCGCGGTCAGGGCGGTGGTCGAGGGCGACGCGCTGCTGTCGCCCGGCGTGACGCGGCGGCTGATCGCCGAGTTCGCGGCCCGGTCCAAGGAGCCGGCCGTCGCTCGGTCGCTCGCCGGTCTCACGGAGCGGGAGCGGGAGGTGATGGCCCTGGTGGGCATCGGGCTCTCCAACGACGAGATCGCCCGCCGCCTGGTCGTCAGCCCGCTCACGGCGAAGACCCATGTGAGCCGCACGATGGTGAAGCTGGGCGCGCGCGACCGGGCCCAACTGGTCGTACTGGCCTACGAGTCGGGCTTGGTGCGGCCGGGCTGGCTGGGCTGAGGGCCACGCTGGAAACGGACCAGCACACTGACCACCCGTACGAAGAAGACCACGACCGCGAGCCCGCACCCGGCCATGACCAGCAGGTCTTCGGCGCCGGCAGGCAGGTCGAAGAGCAGCGCCGGACCGGACACGGCCCCGAAGACCAGGACAGCCACGACCGCCGCACTGCACAGCGCGTATCCGATCTCGACGGTCATCGCGTCCCGCTCGGCCTGAGTCCGCCGTACCCCGCTGTTCCCCATGCGCCGAAGTCTCACAGCAGCGCGCCCGGCGGGCAAGAACTGCCCGCCGGGCGCGCGTAGTTGCGTAGAGGGATGCGAGAGAGGGATCAGTCGCGGACCGGTACCCGCTCCTCGCGCTCCTTCTGCCCCTCCTGGACGGACTCGGACTTGGCGACCAGGACCGTCTGCTGAGGAGCACGCCGCGTCCGCAGCCCCGTGGCCGTGATCAGCAGCCCGAGGACCGCGATCCCCGTCACCACGATCAGCCCCGTGCGGTAGCTGTCGAGGATGGCCTGCGGAGAGGCGTCGTCGGAGGCGCTCGCGGTCACGACGGCCGTCACGACCGCCAGGAAGATCGCGCCGCCCACCTGCACCGAGGTGTTGAGCAGACCCGAGACCATGCCCTGCTCATGGTCGTCCACGCCGTTGGTGGCCTGGATGTTCAGCGAGGGGAAGACCAGCGCGCAGGCGGCGCCGATGAACAGCATCGTCGGCAGGATCACCGCCGCGTACACCGGCTCGAGGTCGATGCGCAGGAAAAGCGCGTACCCGAGGACCATCAGCGCGAAGCCCACCGGGATCAGCCGCCGGGTGCCGAACCGGTCGACGACGGCTCCCATCTTCGTGGCGGACAGCGCCACCAGGGCGCCCGCGGGCAGGAAGGCCAGCGCCGTCTCCAGGGCCGACCAGCCGAGCAGCGTCTGCAGGTACAGGGTGGCCAGGAACTGGTAGCCGATGTACGAGCCGAAGAACGTCATCGCACCGAGCTGGGCCCGGATCTGGTTGCCGGAGCGCAGCACACCGAGCCGGACCAGCGGACCCGCCGAGCGCTGCTCGATCCGGACGAAGACCGCGAGCAGGACGGCGACGGCGAGGAACGAAAGCAGCGTACGGGCCGAGGCCCAGCCGACCTCCGGGGCCTGGACGACGGTGAAGACGAGCAGCAGCATCGAGACCGTGCCGATGATGGCACCGGGGATGTCGTAGCCGTTGTGGTCCTTCTCCCGCTCGCTGCGCGGGAGCAGCTTGAGACCGGCGATCAGGGCGATGATCGCGATGGGTGCGGGCAGCAGCATGGTCAGGCGCCAGCTGGCCTCGGTGAGCAGACCGGACAGGACGAGGCCCATGGAGAAGCCGGTGGCGGCGCAGGTGGTGTAGATGGAGAGAGCGCGGTTGCGCAGCGGGCCCTCGGCGAAGGTCGTGGTGATGATCGACAGGCCCGCGGGTGCGGTGAACGCCGCGCTCAGGCCCTTGATGAAGCGGCTGGCGATCAGCAGCGGGCCGGAGTCGACGAGTCCGCCGAGCAGCGAGGCGAGCGCGAAGACGGCCAGCGCGACCAGGAAGACCTGGCGGCGGCCGAGCAGGTCGGCGGTCCGTCCGCCGAGGAGCAACAGGCCGCCGTAGCCCAGGATGTAGCCGCTGACGACCCATTGCAGGGCCGAGGTGGAGAGGTCGAGTTCGGAGCCGATGGACGGCAGGGCGACGCCGACCATCGATACGTCCAGCGCGTCCAGGAACATCGCGGCGCAGAGCACCAGGAGGGTGCCCCACAGGCGAGGTGTCCAGCGTTCCTGGGCCGCGGAGTTGGTGAGCGGAGAGGTCATGTGCCTCACGCTACATGCGTATGCATTCAATGCAAGCGCATTTAATTCGGATGCAACAATTCTGATTCTCTGCTACGTTGCGACCTCATGGCGGCTATGGAGAACGCCGAGCAGGGGCTCGTCGACCAGTGGCGCGACCTCCTCGCGGTGCACGCGCGCACCGTGTCCGAGCTCGACCGCGCACTGCATCAACACGGCCTGTGTGCCAGCGACTTCGAGGTGCTCGACGTGCTGGCAGGATGCGCCGCCTCCGATGATGCCGGTGCGTACCGCGTCCAGGAGATCGCCGATCGGGTCCACCTCAGCCAGAGCGCACTGTCCCGGCTGATCGGCAGGCTCGAGAAGGACGGCCTGGTGGAACGCTGCATGTGCCCCCAGGACCGGCGGGGTGTACGCGTCTCGCTCACGCCGCAGGGGCGCATGCTGCACGGCGACGTGCTGCCGGTGCAGCGCGCGGTGCTGGGGCGGATGCTGGCGGACGGTCCGGGTGGCTGATCACCGGCGCGCGGGGCCGCTCCAGGTGATCGCCGACTTCTCGCGCCACAGCGTCGCGAGGGAGGAGTCTCCGGTCACGCTCGGGAACGGCCGACGGTTCCACAGCGACAGGTAGAGCTCGCCCGCCGGACCGGCCAACTCGCAGCCGGCGTCGGCCAGTTCGCCCCGTTCGCTGACCGGCGGCCCAGCTGACAGCCGTACGGTCCATACCGCTTCGGTGTCCTCGGCCCGCACTCTCAGCACGTGCGGCACCTCCGTGCGCACTGCGCTCTTCTTGCGTGCCTGGAAGCCGAAGAGCAGCTCGTCGATGCCGTCGACCGCGAAGTCGACCGCCATCGCGCCCGCGGTCCCGCCGAGCGCGGACTCCGCGTCGTACCGATGCACCGTCGTCTCGTGCGCCTGTCTCCGTGCCCAGAAGGCGAGCGGTGAGGGGGCGGGCAGGAAGCTCCAACAGTCCACGTCGGCCGGGGCGTTGGCGAGCGTGTCGACGAGCCGCCGGTGGCCCTCGCGGAACCAGGCCATCAATTCCGTACCGTCCAGATCCGGCAGCCCCTCGTCGGGGTGGTACGAGGTGTGTCTCTCGGCGACGAACGCCGTGGCCCACCGGTGCACCATGCCCGTGTGCCGCACCAGGTCCCGCACCTGCCAGCCGGGGCAGGTGGGCACCTTCGCGGAGGTCCCGGCCTCCTCTGCTGCTGTCGCCAGCAACTGGCCCTCGATGTCCAGGGTTCCGATGAGCTGCGCAGTCTCCATGTGGTGAGTCTGCCGGATGGAGTGCGGTCGAGGGGAAGGGAAGTGCCCTGGTCTCGCGGGCGCGGCTCGGCCAGTAATCGGCTGTGCCCGGCCCCACATGATCAATAGCCTTGAACGGTCTGCCGGTTGACGCTTCAAGGAGTCCCCCCACGTGACCACCGCACCGGACCTGCCCGACATCCTGTCGACCGAATTCGCCGAGGATCCCTATCCCGCCTACCGGGTCATGCGCGAGCGCGCCCCGCTGATCTGGCACGAGGCCACCCAGAGCTACATCGTGTCGCGCTACGAAGACGTCGAACGGATCTTCAAGGACCGCGACGGACAGTTCACCACCGACAACTACGTATGGCAGATCGAGCCGGTACACGGCCGGACGATCCTGACGCTCAGCGGGCGCGAGCACGCGGTGCGACGGGCCCTGGTGGCCCCGGCCTTCCGCGGCCGTGACCTGCAGGAGAAGTTCCTGCCTGTCATCGAGGCCAACGCCCGGGCACTCATCGACCGTTTCCGCCACGCCGGAAGTGCCGACCTCGTCGCGGACTTCGCGACACGCTTTCCCGTCAACGTCATCGCCGACATGCTCGGCCTGGACAAGGCCGACCACGACCGCTTCCACCGCTGGTACACATCGGTGATCGCCTTCCTCGGCAATCTCGCGGGCGATCCGGAGGTCGCCGCGGCCGGTGAGCGCACCCGCGTGGAGTTCGCCGAGTACATGATCCCGATCATCCGGCACCGCCGTGACCACCTCGGCGACGACCTGCTGTCCACGCTGTGCGCCGCCGAAGTGGAAGGCGTGCGCATGAGCGACGAGGACATCAAGGCGTTCTGCAGCCTGCTCCTCGCGGCGGGCGGGGAGACCACGGACAAGGCGCTGGCGGGCATCTTCGCCAACCTGCTGGCGCATCCCGAACAGCTACAGGCCGTACGGGAGGACCGCTCACTGATCGACCGAGCCTTCGCGGAGACTCTGCGGTACTCCCCGCCGGTCCACATGATCATGCGTCAGTCGGCCGTGGAGGTGGAGCTGAGCGGCGGCACCGTTCCGCCGGGAGCCACGGTGACCTGCCTGATCGGGGCGGCGAACCGGGACCCCGCCCGCTACCGGGAGCCGGACCGCTTCGATATCTTCCGCGACGATCTGACGACCACGAAGGCCTTCTCCGCCGCGGCAGACCATCTCGCCTTCGCCCTGGGCCGCCACTTCTGCGTGGGAGCCCTGCTGGCCCGCGCCGAGGTCGAGGTCGGGGTGAGCCAACTCCTCGACGCCATGCCGGACATACGGCTCGCCGATGGTTTCCAGCCAGCCGAGCAGGGCGTGTTCACGCGGGGACCGCAGGCGCTGCCGGTGCGCTTCACACCGGCCACGCCCTGATCCCTTCCGGCCACGACATGCCCGTACGACATGCCCGTACGACATGCTCGTAAGGGCACGGGCGGGTCTCACCGCAGAGTGGGCGTGAACTCCACCGGCAGTGAGGTCAGCCCCCGCATCCAGATGGACGGTCGCCATACGAGCTCCTCCGGCTCGACCGACAGGACGACGTCGGGCAGACGCTCCAGCAGCGTCTCGACGGCCGTACGCGCGATGACGTCGGCGAGCAGCGGAGCCGGGTAGGGGCAGCGGTGCTCGCCGTTGGAGAAGGACAGATGGGCGCCGTTCCCCTCGGCGCCGACATGGCCCTCGGGCCAGATCTGCGGGTCGGTGTTCGCTGCCGCGAGCCCGAGGACCAGGCAGTCGCCCGCCTTGATCCGGCGCCCGCCGAGCAGGGTGTCGCGCACTGCCCAGCGGCCGATGAAGTTCTGGGTGGGCGTGTCCAGCCACAGCACCTCGGTGAGGGCCTCTCCGACGCTGACCCGGCCGCCGGAGACGTTGAGCGCGAAGCGGTCGTCGGTGAGCAGCAGCCGCAGCGTGTTGCAGATCCAGTTGGCGGTGGGCTGCTGGGCCGCCGCGACGATCGAGATCAGGTCCTGGACGATCGCGTCGTCGCTCAGTCCCTCGGGGTGGGCCAGCATGCGGGAGACCACGTCCGCGCCGGGCTCCGCGCGCTTGTCCTTCACCAGTTGCTGGATACGTTCCTGTACGCGGACGTAGGCGGCGACCGGATCCTCGCCCTCTCCCGTGTCCAGGGAGATCCGCAAGTCCCGTACGAGGTCGTCGGTGTCCGTGCTGTGGGCCGCCATACCGCACATCTCCACCGCGGCCCGCATCGCCAAGGGGTGTGCGTACATGCTCATCAGCTCGGTCTCGCCACTGCCCGCGAAGGCGTCGATGAGCTGGTCGGCGATCCGCGCGCAGTTGACGCCGAGCTCGAACTGGTCGACGCCTTCCAGGGCCTCGGTGATGACACCGGCCCGCCGCTGGTGCTCGGCGCCCTCGGTGAACAGCACCGAGGGCTGGTAGCCGACGAAAGGCAGCAGGGGCCAGTCCGCGGGGATGCTCTCCCACTGATTCCAGCGCCGCGAGTCGCGCGCGAAGAGTTCGTCGTGGGCGGTGACGAACGAGACCTCCGGGTAGCCGAGCACCAGCCAGGCGGGCACGTCCCCGTCCAGTAGTACGGGCGCCACGGAGCCGTGGGAGCGGCGCAGTTCCTGATACAGCGTGGCGGGCGTCTGCTGGTACTCCAGGCCGCTCAGCGGAACGGCGTCCGCGTGCACCGGGCAGCCCGAGGTGCTCTGCTTCGGGTCGGCGGGGCGCGGGTCGGAGCCGGTCGCGTCGTCGTTCATGGGGTCATCTCCCGGGCCATGGCCAGTTCGTAGAGGTGGTCGACAAGAGTGATCAGGACGTTCTTGCCGGACGAGCGGACCCGTGCGTCGCAGTCGATCAGCGGTATGTGCTCGGGCAGCGTGAGCGCCTGACGGATCTCGCTCAGGGAGAAGGCGTCGGTGTCGCCCTCGAACCGGTTGACCGCGACGACAAAGGGCGTCCTGTGGTGCTCCAGGCGGTCGATGGCGTACCAGCAGTCGCTCATCCGCCGGGTGTCCACCAGGACGACCGCACCCAGGGTCCCCGCGAAGAGCCGGTCCCACAGGAACCAGAAGCGCTCCTGGCCCGGGGCACCGAACAGATACAGGACCGTGCGCTCGGTCAGGCTGATCCGGCCGAAGTCGAAGGCGACCGTCGTCGTGGACTTGTCGGCCAGACCCGCCGTCCGGTCGATGCCGACACCGGCCTTGGTCATGACCTCTTCGGTGTTCAGCGGCCGGATCTCGCTGACCGAGCGGACCAGAGTGGTCTTGCCGACACCGAAGCCGCCCACCACGACGATCTTGAGCCCGGTCTCGGCCGTGGCGCTGAGCGGCGTACGGGCGGAGTGCTCGGAGCTTGTGGAGGGCTCAAAGCTTACGGAGTCCATCGAGAACCTCCAGCAGGAGAGCGGATTCGGGCAGGGCGGCCACCGCCGGGGCGGACCGGGGATGGCGAGCGGTGACCCTCGCCATCGCCAGCAGGTCGCCCACCAGGATCCGGACCACCGTCACCGGGAGCCGGAGTTCGGCGGCGATCTCGACCACGGCGGCCGGGCGACGGCACAGCTCCAGGATCCGGACGTGCTCGGACTGCATGCCACGAGCAGGCTCGCACTCGCTGACGATCAGTGAGACGAGGTCGAGATCGTCGGGAGCCTCGCTGCGGCCCCCGGTGATGGTGTACAGCCGGTCCGGGTCCCCGGTGTCGACCGGACGTCGGCTCATGGGATCAGCTCTCCTCTATCGGGGCGCGGGCCTCGGCACGCAGGTGTTCGCCGATCCGCTCCACCAGGTCGGTCATGTGGTGCCCCACCACACCCGGGTCGGCCCCGTCGTCCGCGACGACCGCGAGGTGCGCCCCCTCACCGGCCTCGACGATGAACAGCAGTCCGCCGTAGAACTCCGTCATCGAGTGGCGTACACCGCCGCTGCCGTCCCCGAACTCGACCGAGGCGCCCTGTGCCAGGGCCTGCATCCCGGAGGCGATGGCCGAGAGCTGATCCGCCTGGTCGACGCCCAACTGCTCGGTCCAGCACAGCTTCAGCCCGTCGCGGGAGAGCACGAGGGCGTGCCGGGTACCGGGGGCGCGCTCGAGAAGACCTTCCAGGAGCCAGGTCAGTGTGGTGTCAGTGGTCTGCATGCGTGGGTGAAGAGCTGGTGATCCGTTCAAGCCCGGCCACCGGCCCTTTCCTCCAATCTCCGGTCTGTGGCGGGTCGGGGCGCCCGGTCGAGGCGTCCCGCGAGAAGAAGGGCCGGGCTCAGTCGGCGTCGTGCGGGTCCGGGTCGGCCGGTTCGGCGGCTGGGGCCGCTTCCGCGGCTGCCGCGGCTTCGCCGGCCGCCGCGGCGAGGCGCGCGCGGTGGAAGGCGCCGAAGCTCTTCCCCGCGTCACGGGCGGCGGGACACCTTGGTGAACTCTCCGCCGGCGTACGGACGCGGTCGGCGGCCGCCATCGTGCGGCCTGGGGGACGTACCGGCAGGCCGTTGGCGGTCACCGAAGCGCTGTCGCCGGCCGGGGCGGAAGACGTAGGCGAGGAGGCGGTAGGTGCCGGGGCCGGTGTGTCCGGCATCCGCGAACTGGCCGGTGCGGCCGGGGTGTCGGGCATCCGCGAACCGGCGGCCGGGGCGTCCGGTGTTCGCGAACCGGCGACCGGTGCCGCCCGCCTCCCGTCGGCCGCACGCACCTCGGGGCGCTCGGTGGCGGCCGCTGTTCGCTCGCTCGGTCGCGCCGACGGGTCGTGCAGCGGGGTCTGAGCAAGCGCCGTGCGCTGCTGGGCAAGCAGTTGGGCCGGCAGGTGTACGACGACTCCGGTGCCTCCGCGGGAGGAGGGGCGGTAGCTGACGGAGATGCCGTACTTGACGGCGAGCCGTCCCACGACCGCGAGCCCCAGCCGGGTCCCCTGGAGGGAGGCGAGGTCGCTCATCGCGCCCGACACCGCCTCCTCGGCGCGCCGCAGGGCGGCGTCGGCCATCTTCAGACCGCTGTCCTCGATGGTGACGACGATGCCGGCGGAGCGTTCCTCCACATAGACATGGACCTGGTCGATCGGCGCGGAGAAGCTGGTCGCGTTGTCCATCAGTTCGGCGAGGAGGTGCATCACGCCCTCGGCCGCGAACCCGGCCACCGCCGCCTTGCTGGCGCAGTTGAGGCTGACCCTGCGGTACGCGGAGATCCGTCCCACGGCTCCGCGCAGGATGCTCTCCATGGGGATCGGCTTGTTCCAGGACCGGCTCGCGCGCCCGCCCATGAGCAACGCCAACCGGTCGGTGAGGAGGCCGAGTTGGGAGGTGCTGTGGTCCAGCTCGAGCAGGTCGCCGAGGACCGCCTCGCCGTGCCGGTCCTGCATCTCCCGCAGATCCGCCAGGATGCCCACGGCCTGGGCCTGCACCCGGCTCAGCGCCTTCGCGCTGGCGGCCCGGGCCGCTGCGGAACGCCGCTCGCTGACCGCGAGTTCGCGTACGCCGACCTCCACCAGGTCGCGCACGACGGTGCTGGAGAACTCGGACAGCCTCAGCTCCGCGCGGACCGTGTCCAGCGAGGCTCCCTCGCCCAGTCTCCGTACTGCTGTGGGCAGGATCTGCGACCTCGCCTTGAGCAGAGCGTCGGTGATGCTCTCCAGGGCCCGCACCGCCTGCTCGCGTTCGCCGTCCGCCGTGACCGCGCGCCGCTGCGCAGCGCCCAGCGCCTCCTCCACCGCGCTCTGCACCGCCCTGAGTTGAGGCTCCGTCGGATGCCAGGCACTGCCCGGTCCCATCGCGGCGGATACGGGACCTCCCGCGGGGTCCTTCATCGCCGTGGACAGCTCCGGGAGCACCGCGCCGGCGAGATACTCCGCCTCTGAGCGATGCCGCGCCGACTCCGCCACCGACCTGTCCACCTGAGTACTGAGCTTGCGGTGCAGCCGGGCGGCCGCCGAGGCGAGCAGCACGAGACAGCCTCCCGCCCCCACGACGGTGCCCGCGACCCAGGCGCGTGCGGCGTCCGGTGCGGCGAGCACGAGAGGAGTGCCGACAGCCGCGGTCACCACCAGTGAGGCGACCGGCAGAAGCCGCCATGCCGACCTCTGGCGTG
Organism: Streptomyces sp. NPDC006365; assembly: GCF_042870755.1. Lineage (NCBI taxonomy): Bacteria > Bacillati > Actinomycetota > Actinomycetes > Kitasatosporales > Streptomycetaceae > Streptomyces > Streptomyces sp. NPDC006365. The sequence goes on along the minus strand of NZ_JBIAHS010000003.1, from coordinate 480,650 downwards.
GGCTGGACGCGTCGGGATGTGCCATGCCGCGATCCTCGATGGTTGTGGGGGTGTGGTGTGCTTGCCGCGCAGGCGTGGAACGCCAAGTCACCTATGTGCAACGGCGGTTGATGTGAAACATGCTAACCACGCGTTCCCGGCCGGAACTCGGACCTCCACACCGCCCACACATGTCGAAAACAGGTCGACGCATAGTGAGCCACGGTAGCCGTGCCTGTGATACGCCCCAACGGACGCCACATCGCCTTCGAATCCCGCCTAACACCCCCAGCCAGGGGTGGAGCAGACGTTTTCGGCATGCCTCGATACGCGCGACAATTACCCGGAATTCCCGGCGGGAGAATGCCCCCCGGAGGACTGAATTCACATGAAGGCAATCGAACTTCAGCCATTTTGGCCGATGGGGAAGGAGCCGTCGGGCATGCGGATGGGCATGTGGACAGGCGCGCGTACGCCAATGCTCCGCCGTATGCCGCGTCATTACGCCGATGAGGGCGGCGACCGCTGCCATCGCGGCCACGCTGATGAGGGCGGTGGGCAGGGAGAACCAGTCCGCCATGAACCCCATGGCAGGTGGTCCCAGGAGCATGCCGCCGGCGGCCAGGGCGCCGCCGGCCCCACCACCGTCCGGGTGCGGACGAGCCGTTCCAGGAACGTCGTCCCGCTGAGCGGGCCGATCGTCACGGCGAGCGCGAAGGCTGCCCTTCGTCGACCCGGGCCGGCCCCCGCTGCCCGCGAGAACCGCGTGGCGAACGCGTTGGGGCGTCTCACATGACGCGCTGGAGAGCTTCTGGAGCGAGGTGGCCGAGGGTGGGATAGCCGTCGACGGCCATGATCAGGTCGGCTTCGGCGAGCAGCGAGCGCAGCACGTGGACGATGCCGTCGGTGCCGCCTAGGGCGAGGCCGTAGGCGTAGGGCCGGCCGATGCCGACGGCGGTGGCACCGAGGGCGATGGCCTTGACGATGTCGGCTCCGCTGCGGATGCCGGAGTCGAACAGGACCGGCAACCCGTCAGCGGCCTCGACGACAGCGGGCAGTGCCTGAAGGGCGGGGAGGCCGCCGTTGGATTGCCGGCCGCCGTGGTTGGAGCAGTAGATGCCGTCCACACCGCCGTCCTTGGCGCGCCGGGCGTCCTCGGGGTGACAGATGCCCTTGACGATCAGTGGCAGGTCGGTGAGTGAGCGAAGCCACGGAAGGTCGTCCCAGGTGAGGGGGTTGCCGAAGACCTGGACCCACTGCACGACGGCCGCTTGGGGATCCTCCTCCGGTGTGCGCGACAACCGGGACCGGAAGACCGGGTCGGTGGTGTAGTTGGACAGGCAGTGCCCACGCAGCTGGGGGAAGTTGCCGCTGGCGAGATCGCGCGGACGCCAGCCGGGGATCCATGTGTCGAGGGTGACGACGATGCCCTTGAACCCGGCCGCCTCGGCTCTGTGGACGAGGCTTTCCGCCAAGTCCCGATCCTTCGGCGTGTACAGCTGGAAGAAGCCTGGTGTGTCGCCGAGTTCGGGGGTGACCTGCTCCATCGGGTCGGCGGAAAGGGTGGAGGCGACCATAGGCACTCCGGTGCGGGCAGCGGCCCGTGCGGTGGCCAGGTCACCGTGCCCGTCCTGGGCGCACAACCCGATGACCCCGACAGGGGCCATGAACACCGGTGACGGCCACGTCATTCCGAAGAGCTCCACTGACAGGTCGCGCTCGGCAGCACCGACGAACATCCTCGGGATGAGCCCCCAGCGGTCGAAAGCCGTGACGTTGGCCCGCTGAGTTCGCTCGTCCCCGGCGCCTCCGGCGACGTACGACCACACAGAGGGCGACAGCGCCGCTTGAGCCTTGGCTTCCAACTCCCCATGGCTCATCGGGAAGGACGGCAGCACCCCCGCCAGCCCGTTGAGGTAGATCTCGTCCTCGAAGGAGCCGAACGTCTGCTTCATGTGATGTCCTTCCCATCGCGTAGGCCGGCAGAGTGCCGCGCCCCTGCCAGGATGGAAGACTGAAAGCCGAAGGACAGGAAATCGCAGGAATTCCGCACTCGGGTGGGCCCGCGTGCAGGATGACGTCAGGTTGCTGAGCGAGGAGGACCTGGCGCTCATCCACGCACTCCAACTGCAGCCACGGGCATCGTGGAGCGTTCTGGGCCAGGCTCTCGACTCTGGCCGCCGCGCACCCCAACGGCTGTAGGGGCATGCGCTCGACTCGTGGTCGATCGGTCATGCCGCAATCCGGGGTTGCCCGAGCAGAAGGCGAGACGAAGACAGGTCGCCCAGTCCAGTGCTGGTGGTGATGCCCAGCAGGGTGTTCAGAAGGCGGTGTACCCGCCGTCGACGGGGAGGACCGCTCCCGTGACGTACGACGACTCGGGCGATGCGAAGAAGAGCACCGCGTCGGCGACCTCTTCGGGGGTGGCGAGGCGCTGGGGCGGGATCTGCATCTCGCGCTCGCGGCGGTAGGCCTCGGGGTCGGGGTTGCGCTGGATCGACGCTTCGATGATCGGCGTGGCGGTCAGGCCCGGGGCGACGACGTTGACACGGATGTTGCGCGGCGCCCATTCGATCGCCGCGCCCTTGGCGAGCATGATGAGACCTCCCTTGGCGGCGGAGTACAGGACTTCCCCGGGCTTGCCGACCATGCCGAGCCGTGAACTGACGCAGACGAAGGCCGACTACCGGGAGCGTGAGGGCCGACGAGTCGCCGAAGATCCTTTCCGGCGTCCCCGACCTGCCCGATCCCCGAGATCAGGCGACTCGGCGAGACCCTGAAGCAGTGCCGCGAGGCGTTCCTGCCCCACCGCGAGACAGGCCGCGCCGACACCGAGGTCGCCGTCAACGGTTTCATCGAGCTTCACCGACGCGTCGTCCGCGGCTTCAGGAACCGTGCCGACCAAAGGTTACGCATGCTCCTCGCCGACGGCGGCTGACCGAACCGGTGATGACGGTGACCTGCGTGGACGGCACCAGCCGCACCGAGCTGTACTGCTTCGCGTCCACCCCGCTGAATGAGTTTGCCTTTCCCGCACGGGAGACGGCGATCTGGTACGCGCGCATGTGGGAGATTGAATTGACGTACACGGCCTTGAAGGTCACCCAGCGCTGTGTGGGCCGGTTACTGCGCTCACGCGGCCCGCGCGGCATGGAGCAGGAGGTCCACGCCTGCCGGACAACACGCCAGCTGCTGGGGATTTTCCAGGGGCAGGCCGCGGCCGAGGGCGACGTCGAACCCCGGCGCGTGCCCTTCACCGAGGTCCTGCCCGTGGTCGCCACTCACTTCACACAGGCTGCATGACCTCATGCATGCCGGGGCGCGCGTTCCCCTTGATCTCCCGCCTGGCCTCGCAGCGCCGTTTGGAAATGGGCAGCCAGTTCCTGGCGGAATGCGTCGTTGTCGCCTTCCAGGGCAACCGCAGCCAACCTCTCGTGCTCGACGACCAGTTGATGCGGATCGTCGCTGTACGTGCGGTGGTCGACGCTGAGGTAGAGGCGCAGCTTGGTCTCCCAGCCATTCCAAAGACTCTGCAGGATGCTGTGTTCCGAGAGGTCGTAGAAGAGCCCGTGGAAGCGAAGGTGTGCGTCGATGCCGGCAGCGATGTCGTTCTTCTCCGTTGCTCGGTGGAGATCCTCGACGGTTTGCAGCAACCGTGGCCGCTCAGGACCGCGTAGTGCTGCGGCCGAGAGCTCAGCGGCGTACGGCTCGACACGTAGGCGGACCGAGGCGATTTCGGCGACGTCACGAGCGCTCACCTCTACGACGAACGCCCCACGGAAGGGGATCTTCACAACGAGCCCTTCCTCCTCCAGCTTGGTCAGCGCCTCGCGCAGCGGGGACCGGCTGATCCCGAGGTCCGCGGCGATGTGCGCCTCGCGCAGCTGTCCACCAGGAGGTACGGTCCCGTCGAGGATGGCGGCACGCAGTGTCCGGTAGACGCCGTCCGGCGTCGTCGTCCGCTGCTCCAGCCACTCGAACTTGTGGTCCACCCCGTCGCCCTCCCTTGGTAGTTGTCGACCACTTGGTCGTTTGTCGACTATACCTCCGGGATGAACTGAGCACTGGAACAGTGGGTTCTGGTGCCCAAGCTGAGCCGGCGTGGTTTACCGCGCCGCGGTGGAAGCGGAGCCGGTGGAACTCGCGCAGCACGGTGTCTTGGAACCGTTCACACACTGCGTCGCGCCGTGGAGGCCGGCGCAGCACCTGGCAGATCGGTGACGTTTCCGATCCTGACGGGTGCTCGACGAGCCGCAGCCGGCGGCCGTACAGCCTGTCCTCGTGGGTCACGGGATGGCCTTCTTCTCTGTGTCTCGGCAATGCAGAGAATGCCTCTGTGACCCACACCCGCACGGAGATCGGTCCGGCCTGGTGTCACTCCAAGACGTGATCCCGCAGCAGACAAGGTGTTGTCGCGCGACAGACGGTTGATGGAGCGGTACTCGCTCTTCGTGTCACGGGCGCGGCAGGCCGAGAAGGACGGGGAGGTCGGCGATGTCGGTGATCCGCTTGTAGCCGAGCCAGTGCTCGTCGTGCTCGAAGCCGCGGTCCACGTACACCTTGTTCTTGATCCCCATGTGGGCCGCGGAGCGGAGGTCGTACTTCGGGCTGGCCGAGACGTGGACGATCTCGTCGGGTGCCACGCCGAGCTTGTCCAGCGTGTATTCAAACGCACGGAGCCGGGGCTTGTAGACGCCCATCTCCTCGGCACTGATCACGACCTCGAACGGGGCCTGGAGGTTCTCCGAGAGGCGCTTGGCGTGCACGTCGTCGGAGTTCGTGACGATCACCAGCGGGTACTCCTCGGCCAAGCGCCGCAGCGCCTCGCTGACGCCGGGGTACGGGCCCCACGTGGGGATCTCCTCGTACACCGCCGGACCGTCGCCCTCACGGTACTCAAGGCCGAACCTGCACATGGTCCGTTCCAGCGAGTGAGCGACGACCTGGTGGAACGGCTTGTACTCGCCCAGGCACTCGTCGATCCGGTACTGGTTGCCGGTCCGCAGGAACTCGTCGGCGATCTCAGCCGGGAGCCGGTCGCCCAGGATCCGGCGGATCACCTCGTTGATGCGGAAGTGGATCAACGTTCCATTCATGTCGAACGTGACGAACTTCGGCTTGCTCTCGAATTCCACGGTTCCTCCAGGTGTCGATCGAAGGCAGTCAGTCAGTGTCGCTTGTCGATTGTCGACCATATGAGTATGGTCGACAACTGTCAACAGGCCCGAACCGTCCCTCAGGCCCGCTCTGCCGGACGTCAAGAGGCTTTTTGCATGGGAACTGGAATGAACGGTGTCGGAGTGGCAGCGAGCACACTTCCGACGGCGGACCCTCGAAGGGCCTGACGCACGTGCCTTCACAGCGGACGGCACAAGCAGGAGAGAGAGCAGCGACATGAAGTTCACCCCCTACTGGCTCGACACCGCTCCCCAGGGTCCGGACCGGTCCCGGACCGAGATCGCTGGGCATGTCGACGTGGCGATCATCGGGGCCGGCCTGACCGGCCTCTCCGCGGCACTGCACCTGGCGCGCAAAGGTGCGAACGTGCACGTCTTCGAGAAGGAGACGGTGGGATTCGGCGCTTCGGGCCGCAACGGCGGCATGGCCACCACGGGCCTGTCGATCGGGTTCGGGCAGGCAGTCTCCCGCTACGGGTTCGACACCGCGAAGGCGTATCTGATGTCCTACCACGACGCGGTCGACACCCTCGAGAAGCTCGTCAACGAAGAAGGTATCGACTGCCACTTCGCCCGCACGGGCAAGCTGAACCTGGCCTCCAAGCCGGCCCACGTCGAGGGTCTGCGCAAGACCCACGAGGTCATGTCCGGCCGTCTCGGGATCGAGACCCGGCTCATACCCAAGAGCGAGATCCGCTCGGAGATCGGCTCCGACCGCTTCCACGGCGGGCTGGTCGACTCCAAGAGCGCGGGGCTGCATGTCGGCAAGTTCACCAAGGGTCTCGCCGAGGCCGCCGCGCGGATCGGCGTCACCATTCACGAGAAGGCACCGATCGAGAAGGTCAGTCGACTGGACGGCACGCGGCACGAGCTGGTCACTCCGCGCGGGACCGTCCGGGCCGACCAGGTGCTTGTCGCGACCAGCGGGTACACCGGCAGGCCGTTCCGCTGGCACCAGGTCAGGATCGCGCCCGTCGGCAGCTTCATCATCGTGACCGAACCGCTGGGCAAGGACGTCTGCGACGCGCTTCTGCCGAATCGGCGGGTGGCATCGAACACCTTGAACCTGCTGAACTATTTCCGGATCACCCCGGACCACCGGCTGCTGTGGGGTGGCCGCGCCCGGTTCGCCATGTCCAACCGGCAGTCGGACGCGAAGAGCGGGCGCATCCTGCAAAAGACAATGACCGAGGTCTTCCCGCAGCTGACGAACGCGCGCGTCGACTACTGCTGGGGCGGTCTGGTCGACATGAGCATGGACCGAATGGTGCACGCCGGCGAGCAGAACGGATTGTTCTACTCGCTCGGCTACTCCGGCCACGGCGTCCAGATGGCCACGCACATGGGCAAGCAGATGGCCGACTACATGAACGGCACGCCGACCGCCAACCCTTGGCGCGACCTGCCCTTCAGGCGGATCCCGGGACACTTCGGCCCGCCCTGGTTCCTGCCCTTCGCGGGCGGCTACTACAAGTTCAAGGACCTCATCAAGTAGGCGCGAGACGGAGATGCTGAGCAGAGGGGCGGTGGACGTATGACGCCCCCTCGCATCACTGGTCGTACGTCTCGCCGGATCGCACCCGGTCTGCGGGTGGAGACCGGCCCGGGGATCGACGGGCCCTTACGCTACGACGCCTCCCGCTACCGTCTGCTGCCACGAGCCGTGGCCTTCCCACCACCACCGACCACGTGGTCGCGGTGCTGCGGGCATGCCGTGAGCGTGGTCTGCCGGTCACGGCCCCGGGCGGTGGCACGAGCATGGCGGGCAACGCGGTCGGGCCGAGTGTGGTCCTGGATTGCTTCTGGTACATGAAGCGGGTCCTGGACATCGACGCCGAGGCACGTGGTGGGTGGAACCAGCCTGCACGGGGGACTGGCCGCCCTCGGCGCACTTATCGGCGACGATCCAGGCCTACGGGTGGAAGCCTGCAGACCTCGTCATCCTGCTCATGGCCAACGCCGGCGTCATCGCCGCCACCGGCGACGCCGCCCCCGACGCCTGGCGCCGCCTCGTCGGCCACATGCTCCGCTCCTACACCCCCTCGGCACCGAAATCCCACCTCTGCCCGAGGCCCCCACCCCCACCGCCCTCTACCGCGCCATGATCCGACTCACACGAACCGGCCCGGGCACCGCCCAGGACGTCTCACTCACATGACCAGCCCTCCCAACCGTCGCCGCCTGCTCACCACCGGAGCGGGTGCCGCTCTCGGCCTCGGAGCGTCAGCCGCCACCCCTTCCCCGGCCACGGTTCCTCGACCAGCTCAACGGCGACGGAGGTAAGGAGGAGAAGAGGGCGCTCGACGAGTTCTACCAGGCGGCCCTCGCAAGTCTGTGCGCCTGTATGGGTGAGGCGGCTGGAGGTGGTGTCAGCTCGCTGCCGCATGCCGCGTCATTACGCCGATGAGGGCGGCGACCGCTGCCATCGCGGCCACGCTGATGAGGGCGGTGGGCAGGGAGAACCAGTCCGCCATGAACCCGATGGCGGGTGGTCCCAGGAGCATGCCGCCGTAGCCGAGTGTGGAGGCGATCGCGACTCCGTCGGCGCCGGCCAGCGAGCCGGCGCGTTCGATGGCGACGGGAAAGAGGTTGGCGAGGCCGAGCCCGGTGATCACGAAGCCGAGGAGCGCTGCCCACAGGGAGGGAGCGAGCGCGCCGAGCAGCATGCCGGCGGCGGCGGTCGTGCCGCCGTATGCCAAGGTGCGGGTCTGGCCCAGGCGTTCGAGCATCTTTGTGCCGGTCAGCCGGCCGATGGTCATGGCGAGTGCGAAGCAGGAGTAGCCGACTGCCGCGACTCCCGGTGTGGCCTCCAGGTCCTGCTCCAGGTGCAGCGCGCTCCAGTCGGCCAGGGCTCCCTCGCCGTAAGCCGTGCACAGGGCGATCAGGCCGAAGGTGATCACAAGACAGCGGGTGCGGGTGTCCAGGCGGCGTGGTGCGGCCTCCTCGTGCGCTGCGCTCTCCGGCGGTGTCGGGGGACGGAGGCGCAGCAAGGTGGGGCCCGCCAGGGCGGTGACGAGCAGACCGACCGCTGTGAGACCGAGCAGATGATGCGTCGGGGACAGCGTCCCTGCGACCAGCGCGCCGAGCCCGGCGCCGATCATCCCACCGAGGCTGAAAGCGGCGTGGAAGCTGGGCATGATGGGCCGTCGTAGCGCACGCACCAAGTCGACTGCGGCGCTGTTGAATGCGACATTTATCCCGCCGTATGAGGCGCCGAACGCGAGGAGTACGGCGCCGAGGGCGGGTGCCGAGTGGGTGAGCGGCGGCAGGGCGACGCTGAGCGAGAGCAGGACGCCGCAGATCACGGTCACCGGGTGGCTGCCGTAGCGGCGGCAGAGTCGGCCGGTGAGCGTCATCGTGACGACGGCGCCTGCCGAGACGCCTAAGAGCGCGAGTCCGAGAGCACTGGCGGAGGCGTTGGTCTGCTCCTTGATGGCGGGGATGCGGACGACCCAGCCGGCGAAGATGAAGCCGTCGAGGGCGAAGAAGGCGGTGAGGGCGATGCGGAGTCGGGTGAGGTCGTTGCGGTTGCCCGGCACGGCGTTGTGCGTTCGGGATTTGTTTATTTGCGGCACAAAATCAGGCTAGGTGGGGTGGGTGGCCGGGGCAAGGGTGTCGGCGACCGTCTGGTCGCCAGGGGCTTCGGGCTCTGCAAGGTGTCCATGGCTCGTCGAGGGCGGGGGCGGGCCCGGTACGCGCAGGACTGGACTGGTGTCGCACCGTCAGCCATGATGACGCCGCCATGACAAGACTGTCTCCTGGATGGTGACCGTGCGCGGATCCTTGGGCAGGGCCACGTTGGCCGCCGTATTCCTGCTGGTGCCCCTGACGCCTGTCCCCGCGGCGGCGGCCGCACAGGATCAAGCTCCCGAGACCGCCACTCCATCCGAAACCGCCGAAACCGCGCTGACCGCCGAAACCGCCGTGACCGCCGCGGACTGGACGGCACCGCTCAGCACGCGGGGCCGCTGGATCGTCGACGCGGACGGAGACCGCTTCAAGCTGCGGTCCGGCAACTGGCATGGAGCCAGCGGCACTTGGAACGGTTCAGGAAGCGTGGACGAGGACGCCAACCACCACGCGGGCGAGAACTCCGGCCGGATACCGCTCGGCCTGGACCGCGTCCCCGTGGCCGAGATCATCGCCGGTTTCCGGGAGATCGGGATCAACAGCATCCGACTGCCCTTCTCCAACGAGATGATCCACGACAGCGTCCCCGTCACGGACGACGCCGTCGCCGCCAACCCCTCCCTGCGCGGCAGGACCCCACTCCAGGTGTACGACGCCGTCGTCCGCGAACTCACCGCCGCGGGACTCGCCGTGATCCTCAACAACCACACCAACACCACCCGCTGGTGCTGCGGAGTCGACGGCAACGAACGCTGGAACGCGAGCCGGTCCACCGAGACCTGGGAGAACGACTGGCTCTTCATGGCCCGCCGCTACAAGGGCAACGAGCGCGTCGTCGGCGCCGACCTCTACAACGAAGTGCGCCGCGACATCTGGGACGACCCCAACTGGGGCCTTGATGACAACCATGACTGGTTCACCGCCTCGCAGCGCGTGGGCGACCGCATCCTGATGGAGGCCAACCCCGATCTGCTGATCATCGTCGAGGGCATCAACTGGACCGGCATCCCCGTCGACGGCCTCGCGCACGAACGCCCCACCCTGGAACCCGTACGCCGCCTCTCGCACGCGCTCGTCGACTCCGGCAAGCTCGTGTACTCCGCCCACTTCTACGACTACACCGGTCCCAACCACAGCGGCGCCACTGGAACGGGCGAGACCACGGACCCCCGCTACCGCGACCTGACCCCCGCCGAACTCATCGACGTATTGAACCGCCAGGCGTTCTTCGTCAACGGCGAACAGGACCAGCACTTCACCGCTCCCGTCTGGATCAGTGAGTTCGGCATCGGGGGCCGTGAGGAGACCGGAGCAAGGCAGCGCGCCTGGTTCGAGAACTTCGTCGACCACCTGATCCGTACCGACGCCGACTTCGCGTACTGGCCGCTCGTCGGCTGGCACGAGAACCGCACCGGCAACGGCTGGGCCCTGCTGCACTGGGACGCGGCCGGCAACCGCATGGGCCTGTACGACGGTGACGACTGGCGTGCTACCGCCTGGACCCGGCTCATCGGGGCCCAGGGCCGCACCGGCCGCGTGAACCCGGTGACCAACTGGTCGATGCTCAGCCCCGACCACGGCGACTTCGTCCAGTCGCGGCGGATACGCGTCCTGCCCGACTGGGACCCCGGAGCCCGCAAGGCGGTCTGCCCCGACGGCCAGCGCCTCCTCGGCCTCAGCCACACCGGCAACCGGGGCCTGTGCTCCGACGTCTCCGCCGGCCCTGTGTGGGACCCGGCCGCCGGACACAAGGTGATCGTCGACGAGCGGTACGTCACGCCGGGCCGGGACTGGGCGACCGGATACACCAAACTCCAGTGCCCCGGCGGCCACTTCCTGACCGGATACAGCGTCCGTGGCGCCGCCGTCTCCGCTGTCCTGTGCGTCGCCGCCCCGCCCGGCTCGATCGGTGGCACGAGCGGCCGCACCGTCTGGTTCGACCGCGGCGACAACAGGGGCTCGACCCCCAAGGGCGGCGACTTCGCTCAAGGCCACTACAAGGGCCAGTGCGCGGACGGCGAGTACGCGGCCGGGATCGCCTACACGGGCCGGGTGGGTTCGTCGCGCACCCCCGACGCGCTGTACTGCCGTCGGCTGAGCTGATCCGCTGCGCACCTCGCCTCTCTCGACCCGTCGGCACACAGCCCGGCGGAACAGGAACAGGCAACCCCCGAATGGGGTGAGATTCGGACCGAATCCGGGAGTGGTGCGCCAGGCGTTCCGTATGGAGGCGCGTCCGAGCCGTGCACTACAGGCCTTGCGCAGCGAGGGTGCGGCGACGCAGATCAGGGATCTGCAGTCTGCAGACTCTTAGAGCAACCATTGGTTGCGCATGCTGGAAGAAAGCTCTACAGTCAAGTGCAATTAAAGGTTGCGATAGAGCGGGAGGAGCGGGATGGAGTACGGCAGCATCGAGCGGGAGATCCACATCGAAGCCACACCCGAGGTGGTCTACGAGGTCATCAGCAGGCCCGAACACCTGCGGGAGTGGTGGCCGGACGAAGCAGAGCTCGAACCGGTGCCCGGCGCCACCGGGGTCATCTCGTTCGGGACCGCGCCGGAGGCGAAGGTCGCACCACTCACGGTGATCGAGGCCGACCCGCCCCGGCGGTTCTCCTTCCGGTGGGTGTACGACGAGGATGAGGCCGCGACATCGGCCAACTCGCTCCTGGTGACCTTCGAGCTGGTCCCGTCGGGTGCCGGCACGCTGCTTCGCTTCACCGAGGCGGGGTTCCGGGAGAAGGGATGGGAGGCGGCCGTGCTCGAGGAGCAGTACCGCGAGCACGTCACCGGCTGGGACTACTTCCTGCCCCGCCTCGTCACGTACGTGGCTCGGCTCGTGTCGACGCCATGAGCGCCACCATCGACGACGAGCTCTGGTCGGCGGTGGGGGAACCGACCCGGCGGCGGATGCTCGACCTGCTGCTGACCGACGGCGGCGGGACGGCGACCACGCTGAGTGAGCAGCTGCCGGTCACGCGGCAGGCGGTCGCCAAACACCTCGGCGTACTCCACCGGGTCGGGCTGGTCAACGTCACGCCGTCCGGACGCGAGCGCCTCTACGAGGTGGACGAGGCCCAGCTCGCCCGCGCGGTCGCGCAGCTGTCGTCGGTCGGGGCCAGCTGGGATGCCCGGCTGCATCGCATCAAGCGGATCGCCGAAGCAATCCAGCGCAGCCAAGAGGGCTGACCCTCACGAACGAACGTCGCCACATCCGAGGCGCGCTGATGAGCCGCGCCCGAATGCGGGCGCCTACACGAGAAAGAGGTATCGAGATGGTGGACATCCTGCACAGGATCGGAATCACGTCGCCTCCCGACGCTGTCTACGCAGCCTTGACCACGGTCGATGGGCTGGCGAGCTGGTGGACGCAGGACACGGACGGCGACGGCGATGTCGGGGGAGTAATCCGGTTCCGCTTCGAGCCCGGCGGGTTCGACATGAAGGTTCTGGAGGCTCAGCCCGCCGAGCGCGTGGTCTGGGAGGTCGTCGACGGCCCTGAGGAGTGGATCGGCACGCAGATCCGCTTCGAACTCAAGCAGGAGGACGGCTTCACGATCGTGTTGTTCCGGCACGAAGGCTGGAAGGAGCCAGTGGAGTTCATGTACCACTGCAGCACCAAGTGGGCGACTTTCCTGATGAGCCTCAAGAAGCTGGTGGAAACCGGCAAGGGCGAGCCCGCGCCGCACGACGTCAAGATCAGCAACTGGCACTAGACCTTGCCCGTCATGTCCTGGCGGAAGCGAGCTTCCCGCACGGGAAGCTCGCTTCCGCCAGGACATCGGGCGTTCCAGGGTGCCGTCCAGCAAGAGCGTGCCCCCACCCCTGCAGCCAGGGTCGCAGGCGTGCCAATGGAGCCGTGGTGCCGTGGCCGCTCCTTCAGCGCAGTGGATGCAACGGGGTGAGTTCGGCGGCAGGTCGGCCTGTGACAATCGATTCGGCGAGGAGTCTGCCGCTCAGCGGTCCCAGGGCGATGCCCCACATCCCGTGGCCGCCGCAGACGTGGACGCGCGGTGAGCGGGTGGGGCCGACGAGGGGGAGGCCGTCGGCGGTGCAGGGGCGTGGTCCCACCCATGCGTCGGTGCGGCGGCCGAAGTCGGCGGCGGGCAGCAGGGGGCGTGCGGCGTCGACGATCGCCCGCACCCGGCGGGGGTCCGCGGGACGGTCGGGCCCGGTGAACTCCATCATTCCGGCGACCCGTACGCGGTCGCCCGCCGGAGTGCAGACCACGCGCTGCGCGGCGAAGTAGGTGGGCCGTGAAGGAAGACCCTCGCGCGGCAGGAGGAAGCTGTAGCCCCGGCCGGACTGAACCGGGGCGCGCACGCCGAAGGGTGCCGCCAGCCGGTCGAGCCAGGCTCCCGCGGCCAGGACGGCCACATCGGCGCGCACCTCGGTTCCGTCGGCGCTCCGCGCGGCGATCCCGGTACCGATGTCCCGGATCCGGGTGACCTCCCGCCCCGTGACGATCTTTCCGCCCCGGTCGCGGACCGAGTCGGCGAGGGCCGCGACATAGGCCCCGGGGTTGAGGTGGCGCTGGCCGTGCAGCCGCACCGCCGCGTCGATCCGTTCAGACAGCGTCGGCTCCAGATCCCGCGCCTCGGTGCCGGTGAGCAGGTCGTAGTCGACGCGCTGGCCCGCGGCGCCCACGGCCTCCAGTTCCTCGACGAACGGCGTGCGACCGGCCTCCGTGGTGAAGGCGATGAGGCACGGGTCGCTCGCCCGGGTCGGTTCGGCGACTCCGCCCCGGGCGAGCTCGTCGTACGCGGCGAGGGCACCGCGGTTGAGTGCGGCGAAGGCGCTCATCGCGACCTGCCAGCGCCGGCTCGTGCAGTTCCGGCCGAAAGACAGCAGGAAACGGGCCAGACGGGCGTCGGCGCGGGGCGGAACGTAGAGCGGCGAGGTGGGTGAGAACAGCGTCCGCAGTCCCAGCCGTAGGGCGCCCGGCTCGGGCAGAGGCACGGTGAGGGCAGGGGACAGCCAGCCGGCGTTCCCCCAGGAGGCCCCTGCCGCCACGCCCCGGCGGTCGACGACGGTGACCTCCACACCTGCTTCCTGGAGGTACCAGGCCGTGGCCAGTCCCGCCATGCCCGCGCCGACGACGAGCGCGCTGCGCGGCGCCGTCATGTTCCACCCTTTCCCGCCGAAGCGACGGCCGGCCTGCGCTCCCCTGTACGTGTCGCCCTTTCGAAGGCGTATCCGGCGTCGAGGACCGCCCGGTCCTGTCGGTGCGGACCGACTATCTGCAGTCCGACCGGCAGACCCGCCGGGGTGAAACCGGCCGGCACCGACAGCGCCGGACAGCCGGTGACGGAGATCAGATAGGCCGAGCGCATCCAGTCCAGGTAGGTCTCCATCGGCGTGCCGTCCACGGAGGTCGGGTAGGGCAGCCGGATGTCGAACGGGGCGACCTGGCTCACCGGCAGCAGCAGGAGGTCGTACGACTCGAAGAACTCCCGGACTCGGTGGAAGAGGGCGGCCTGCAGCATCTGCGCACGCCCGAGGTCCGGACCCGTGAGCTTGCGGCCTTCCTCGATGTTCCACACCACGTCCGTCGCCATCCGGTGGCGGTGCTCGTCCAGCAGGGAGCCGTAGGCGAGTTCCATCTGCCAGGCACGCTGGACGAGGAACACCTCGTCGGCCCCGGACAGGTCCGGGCAGGTCTCCTCGACCTCGCAGCCGAGCGAGGCGAAGACGTCGACGGCCGGGCGCAGCGCGTCCCGTACCTCCGCGTCGACGGGGACGGTCCCGCCGAGATCGGGGGACCAGGCGACCCGCAGACCGCGTACGTCCCCGGCCAGCGGCTCGGCGAAGGCGGAACCCGGTGTCTCCAGGGCGAGGGGGCTGCGCGGGTCGGGGCCCGCGAGCACGGAAAGGGCCAGCGCCACGTCCGTCACCGTCCGGGCCATCGGGCCCTTCACCGAGAGCTGTCCCCACGGCGCCTTGTCAGGCCACGAGGGAACCCGCCCGGGGGAGGGGCGCAGTCCGACGACGTTGTTGAAGGAGGCGGGATTGCGCAGCGAGCCGCCGGTGTCGCTGCCGTCGGCCAGCGGCTGCATCCCGCAGGCCAGGGCCGCGCCGGCACCACCGCTGCTGCCGCCCGCGCTGCGGAAGGGGTCGTACGGGTTGCGGGTGGCCCCAAAGACGGGGTTGACGGTGTGCGAACCCATGCCGAGTTCGGGCACATTGGTCTTGCCGACGGTGATCGCTCCGGCCCTCCTCAGGCGCTCGACGACCAGGTGGTCCCGGTCGGGAACGCGGTCGGCGAAGAGCGGTGAGCCGTACGTCGTGCGGATGCCCGCGGTGTCGTGGAGGTCCTTGTGCGCCACGGGCAGCCCGTGCAGCGGGCCGACGTCCGCCCCCGCCGCCAGCCGCGCGTCGGCCTCGGCCGCCTGCTCCAGCGCCCGCTCGGGGACGAGGGTGACGATGGCGTTCACCGCCGGATTGACGCGCTCGATCTGTTCGAGGTGGGCGGTGACGACCTCCCGGGCGGACACGTCACGGCGCCTGATGGCGGCGGCGAGTTCGGTGGCGGTCCATTGGCAGAGATCCGTGGTGGTCACGGTGTGGTTCACAACCCTCCGATCGTTTCCTTGACTTGTACGACGGCCAGCACTCCGAAGAGGACGAAGGAGCCGGCCAGCAGCACGTTCGAGGCGGCCTTGTTCCGGTACGGCCGCTGGACGCCCCGGCGGTTGAGCAGGACCAGCAGTGCCCCGGACAGCAGAGGCAGGATCAGTGAGCCGACGGCGGCGTACGTCAGGACCAGAGGCACCGGCCGTCCCAGGAACGTGACGGCGACGGCGGCGACCGCGGCGTAGAGAAGAAAGGCGCGGAACGGGCGGCTGTGCTGGGCGATGTGAGGCTCGGCCGCGTCGTCCGGGACGCCGCGCAGGGTCCGCAGGGAATCGGCCAGCAGATAGCACAGGGCGTTGAACCCGCCGACCAGCGCGCTCAGCGTCACCAGGAAGAACGTCCCGAGGAACAACACACGGGCCACCGATCCCAGATCGGCGCCGAGTGGGTCGGCGAGCGCGGCCAGCCCTTCGTTGCCCGTGATGGTCCGACCGCTGCCGTGGAGCAGGCCTGTTCCCACCACCGTGGTGCACAGCACGAACAGGAAGGTGACGGCGTAACTCACCGCGGAATCCGCGCGCATGACGGGCAGTCGGCTGCGGTCCCGCCAGCCCTTCTCCCGCACCCAGTAGCTGTACGAGGCGATCCCGGCCGTGCCGCCCACGCCGCCGATGAGGGCGAGCACCGTCACCACGTCCCCCTCCGGCAGCCTCGGGCGCACCGAGGAGAGCAAGTCCGGCAGGTCGTCGGCGGTGGCAAGGGTGGCGACCGCCAGGACGACCATGCCGAGGAACTTGGCCAGCATGAAGACGCTCATCACCCGCTCGAACACCGCGTACCGGCCGACGTACACGATGGCGGCGGAGGCCAGCGCGATTCCGACGGCCACCGGCCGCAGCGGCAGAGCGGGGAACAGCGTGGACAGCGCCAAGGACGCCACCGAACTCAGCGCCGCCCCGTAGAGCAGCGCGATGACCAGGACGAACACGAAGAACGCCACCGGCAGCCAGCGGCCGGCCGAGCGCAGGCTCGCGATCACGGTCTGCCCGGACGCCATGTACAGGCGTCCCACCGCCTCGGTGAGCGCGAACTTCAGGACGACGCCGATGAGGATCGCCCACAGCAGGGCCATCCCGTAGCCGGCGGCGCCCGCGAGCGAGGTCACCATGTCGCCCGCGCCCACGCTCGCAGCCGCCAGCACCAATCCGGGGCCCAGAAGCGCGAGCCGCCCGCGCAGGGAGCCGGGCGCGGGTTCGGCGGATTCGGCCGCTTGGTGTCGAAGGGAACTTCCAGGCGTCGCAGTCACGTCGACCATCTCCGTACGTGGCGTGAGTTACGGGGTCACGGGTTCGTGCGGCTCATGAGGTCCTGTCGGTCCCCATGGCAGATTCAGGCATGCTGACGGAAGGGAACAAGAATCTCGGCCGAAATGACGGAATCGGCCATATGCTTGGTCCGATGGACGCACCACAGACCGGTCAGGTGGCGGATTCGCTGGACCGGCGCATCGTCAGCGCGCTGCAGATCGACGGCCGGGCCTCCTGGCACCGCATCGCGGCGGCGCTCGGCGAACCCGAACGCACCGTGGTCCGCCGGGGCGCCCGGCTGCTGGAGTCCGGACTGGTGCGCATCGGTGCCATGGAGGTGCGCGGCCGCAGCACGGTGGTCGGCGTGCGCTGCTCCCCCGGACAGGCACGGGTGGCCGCGACGGCACTGGCCCGGCGCCCCGACTGCGTCTTCGCCCACGTGCTGACCGGAACCCCGGACTGCGTCGCGGAGCTGCTCTGCACGCGAGACCGTCTCGCCGGCCTGGTGATGGACGAGTTGCCAGGGCTGCCGGGCGTTGTGGAGACCTTCACGTACCCGGTGCTGCGCCATGTCCGGACGATCCGCGAATGGCACGCGGGCCTGCTCACCGATACCGAGATCGACGGACTGAGGGGCGCGTCGTCCAATGCCTCCGCGCCCCCACTCACCGGTGATGTGCTGTCGACCGGCGACACGACACAGGAACTCTCCCGCCAGGACCGGCTGTTGCTGCACGCCTTGGCCGAGGACGGGCGCTGCACGTACGACGAACTCGCCCGTATCGCCGGGGTGTCGGAGGCCACCGCCAGACGGCGGCTGGGTGCGCTGAGGCGGGAGGGCAGGGTGCGCATCCGGGCCGTGATCGAGCCGACGCTCCTCGGACTGCCCGTGGAGGCGGTGTTGTGGGTGCGCACCGCGCCGTCCAGGGTCGAGGTGGTCACGGCGGCACTGACTCAGTCCGTCCACGTCCGGTACGTCAGCTTCATCGCCGGTGAACGTCAGATCCTGGTCCTGGGGGCGTTTCCCGACGAGTCGGCCCTCTACGACTTCGTGACGGGGTCCGGCTGGCTGGGGGACGTGATGTCGTTGGGAGTGTCGATGGTCCTGACCTCGCTGAAGCGCGGCGGGATGCTCGCCCCGTGGCTGTGAGACGGGTGCGCTGCCCGGGCATCGGCCCGACGAGGACGGTGACTGGTACTGGCTCAGGGTATGACCGCGTCGACGTTGATGCGCTCGCCAGTGACGAACGCCGCCGCCGGGCAGGCGAGAAGGCTGCCGCGGCGGCGATGTCCTGGGGCCGGCCCCTACGGCACAGCGGCACGTCGGCGACGTACGCCGTCAGTGAATCGGGACTCGCTTCGGCATGCCGCTCGACCGGGATCCAGCGTGGGGCGATCCGTGCGACCGCGCTCGTCGTATCCGCCGAGAAGGACCCTACTTCCCCGCCGGAGGACGAGTCATGGACCGTCAGCCGCGGGGCTGTTGACCGTCCGTACCCTTGCACTGCGGGACACGGCGACCGCGTACCGTGGAGGCATCACAACCGGAGGTCACGCACATGTCCGTGCTACCGCACGAGCCGAGCCCGCAGGCCGATTCGGATCCGCAGCGACTGGAACAGGCCGAGGGCCCGCAGACGCTCGGCGAGTTGCGCGCGGCGCTCGCGGTGATCGGTCCCGAGGTGTTGACGGCTTTCAATGCCCGGCTCGACGCCGCGACGTTCGGTGAGGAGCACGCCGAGGTCATCGCCAAGGCCCGCCGCACCGTGGCGTTCTCGAACCGCGCCGAGGTGACGGCCCCCGTAGCGGACCCCATCGACGAAACGTCCGCGGCACAGCCGGCCAAGGATCTGTGGGCCCACCTTGACGTGCGGGACAGTGACTGACCAGGGCCTGTCCGGCGGATCTTGCCGGACGGGCCCCTGGTCCCGAGGAGTGCTCAGCGTTTGAGCGTGAAGGTGAAGTCGCCGGAGAGCTTGCCGCTCAGCCGGACTGCCGAAACGAGCTTCCCCTCCGTGATCAGTCTCTCGACCTCGGCCCGCGAAAGACGGCAACCTTCAGCGATCAGTCGCACCGGCCGGACAGGGATCCGCGCCGCAAAGCGGACCGATACATCGAGCACATCGCTCACCTCGCGGTCCAGTTGATCCGATCCGCCGGTGTCGAGGCGCCAGGCGCCCGCCCAGTCGAGGGCGATGCGATTACGGCGCCGAACGACCGGATCCTGGAGCAGTTCAGCTGCCAGACCAGAGTCGTTGTCATGCATCCGGTCCAGCAGCTCAGCTCGTACGGAGCGCACGTTCATCCGCTCCAGGACCGTGAGCTTTGCCGTGTCCCCGCAAGCGGTACAGAGCACGAGGAGCCAGGCGTCGAGGAGCTTGTGGTTTGCGTTGACGCGGAATTTGCCGTTTGCCCGGAAGCGTTCGGACGCGCAGGCGTGGCAACGGCGGAGAACGGTCGGCAGGCAGGTGGGCATGACCACCCAGCTATTGAGCACAGAAGTACACCGGTTTCAGTGAGAAGTCCGCAGCAAAAAGGAGCGCGGCGCACATTGCGCGACGCGCGACGATTCAGCGCTCGGGAGGTCTCACAGGGTGTACAACGGCACGTCCTTGCCTGGACGACTTGGTTCGGCAGCACGGTAATGGCGCACAGCGGCGCTGCTCCACTGGTTTTCGAGCGCCTCACCGCCAGGTTCCATCCGGCGGATCACGGCGCGGACCAGCAGCTCGTACGCGGTGAGGATGAGGACGATCGCCACGAGCAGGGCGTACTCAACGCGCGAGGCCGTGCCCCGGCCCCGCCGTGGGTGGTGAATGCCATGCCCGAAGAGATCCAGGCGACCGTCAAGGTCGGGGCGATGCGCACAAGGCCGAACGCCCTCTGAGCACCGTCGCGAACGATCCGTGACTTCCGTGGTGCACCTGGGAACCTTGTCAGCCGAATCCGTGCGTCCCGCCCGCCCCAATTCGAATGGGTCGCGCCTCTGCTCGGGGTGTGGAACGCCACTCCTCGCGCCGCGCCTCTGTCCCCATCGTGAAACGCCAACCGCGAACGCTTCTCATGGACTTATGACGATTCGCGTACCACGAGTTCGGTGGGCAGAACGACGCGCTGACGCGGCTCCTCGGGATTGCCGATTTCCTTGAGGAGGATGTGGGCGATCATGCTGCCGATCTCCTCGACGGGCTGACGCACGCTGGTGAGGGGCGGGTTGGTGTGCCGGGCGATAATGGAGTCGTCGAATCCGACCACCGCCACTTCGTCCGGGACGCTGCGCTCTTGCCTGCGCAACTCCGCAAGCGCCCCCGCCGCCATGACGTCCGAGGCGACGAACACGGCGTCGAGCCCGGGAACTTGTTCAAGGAGTGAACGCATCGCGGCCTCGCCGCCCTCCTCGGTGAAGTCCGCCGCGGCCACGAGCCGCTCCGAGGCATCCCGGCCCGCCTTCTCGAGGGCCTCCCGCCAGCCCTGGAGCCGGCTGCGCGCCACGTCCATGTCGAGGGGACCGCTGATGGTGGCGACGGTCCGCCGCCCCCGTGCGAGCAGGTGACTGACGGCCGTCGCGGCTCCGCCCGCGTTGTCGGAGTGCACGTGGCTGAGCGACTCGGCGGGGGAGCGGCGACCGGCGAGCACCGTGGGCAGTCCCATGTCCTCCAGCATGCCCGGCAGCGGGTCCTGCTCGTGCACCGAGACCAGGAGCACCCCGTCGACGCGCCGCTCCGCCACCGACTCGGTGAGCTGGTCACGCTCCGCCTGGTCGCGTACGAGCACCAGTTGGAGCTGTGTCCGGGTTTCCGCGAGGGCGGTGCTGACCCCTCGGATGACGGCCGAGAAGTAGGGCTCGGAGCCCAGTCTGCTCTCCGACTCGGGGATCACCAGGGCCACGGAATTCGTCCTGCTCGTCACCAGCCCCCGGGCCACCGAGTTGGGGACGTAGTTCAGCTCGGCGATGGCGGCGAGCACGGCGGCCCTGGCCTGCTCGCTGACGAGCTCCGAGCCGTTGATGACTCGTGAAACCGTGGTGCGTCCGACGCCGGCGCGCGCGGCCACGGTCTTGATGGTCGGGCGTTGCCTGCCCTCCATGAGACCTCCCTCGCTTGCGCGTTGCCCCGACGGCGTTCACCTGCGCATTGTGCCAGACCCGCGGAGAGCGCCCGCAGGGCCCGAGCGCAGCGGTACGACATCCTGCGGCAACAAAGTGGATTCAACTTCTTGACAGACGCCTTTCGTGACGGCCAGGCTTCGGGCTTCCGGGTGGGCACGTTCCCACCACCGTTTGGGAACGTACCCACCGGACAAATCGTGCCTGCGGAGCGGACCGTGAGGCTCGAACTCCGGTGCGTCAGCGCCGCCGCTAGGAGGACGAATGGACAAGTTCCGAAGGAAGTTGCGTACGAGGGTCGTGGCCACCGTGTCGGCTGTGTCGGCTCTCGGTCTGGTCGTGGGCTGCGGGGGCAGCAGTGACGGGGGGACCGGTGGGGGAAAGAAGGACGGCAAGGTCACCATCACCATGGGCCTGTTCGGCGTCATGGGCTTCAAGGAGACCGGTCTGCTCGACAAGTACATGAAGGAAAACCCGAACGTCGTCATCAAGGCGGACGTCGCGGGCGACGAACAGACCTACTACACCGCCCTGCAGACCCACTTGGCCGCCGGCAGCGGGCTGAAGGACATCCAGGGCATAGAGATTGGTCGGGCCAAGGAGTTGTCCGACACGCAGAAGGACAAGTTCGTCGATCTGGCCGGCGTGGCCGGGACGGACCACTTCCTTCCGTGGAAGCAGAGCCAGGTCACCACCTCGGACAAGAAGGTCATCGGCCTCGGCACCGACATCGGCCCCATGGCGGTCTGCTACCGCAAGGACCTCTTCGAGCAGGCCGGCCTGCCCACCGACCGCGACGAGGTCGCCAAGCTGTGGGAGGGCGACTGGTCGAAGTACGTCGACGCGGGCAAGCGGTTCAAGGCGGAGTCCAAGAACGACAAGGTCGCCTTCATGGACAGCTCCAGCGGGCTGTTCAACGCCATGATCTACGGCAACTCCCAGCAGTTCTACGACAAGAAGGGCGAGCTGATCTACGCCACCAACCCTGTCGTGAAGGACGCGTGGAAGCTGGCCTCCGAGGCGGCCACGTCCGATCTGACCGCGAAGCTCCGCCAGTTCCAGCCCGGTTGGGACCCCGGTCTGGCCAACAGCACCTTCGCCAGCACGGTCTGCCCGGCGTGGATGCTCGCGCACATCAGCGAGAAGGCGGGCCCGAAGAACAAGGGCAAGTGGGACGTCGCCAAGGCACCCAAGGGCGCCAACTGGGGCGGAGCGTTCCTCGGAGTGATGGAGAAGAGCCCCGTCAAGAAGGAGGCGCAGGAGCTCGTAGCCTGGCTCACCGCCCCTGAGCAGCAGGCCTACATCTTCAAGAAGCTCGGCAACCTCCCCTCGTCGCAGACCGCGTTGGAGATGCCCGAAGTGGTCAATGCCAAGTCGGACTACTTCAGCGGCGCGCCCATCGGGCAGATCTTCGGCGCCGCGGCCCAGGAGATCCCCGATGAGCAGGTGCTCGGCCGCAAGGACGGCACCATCAAGGACATCTTCTCGCAGGGTCTGACCTTGATCGAGGCGCAGAACAAGAGCCCGAACGAGGCGTGGGAGACCAGCGACAAGCGCATCGAGAAGGCTGCCGGCTGACCTCGGGCCCCGTTGCCCGTCCCCGTAGCCGCCCGGCGCCCCACGCACGGCCCGTGTGGGCCGCCGGGCCCCTGCTCGCCTCCCTCATCCTCCAGGAAGGACGCCTTCCGGTGGCCATCTCCACCTCGACACCCCCAGACGGTGCGCCCGGCACCGCCCCGCCGGCCGGGACCGGCACCGGCGGGGACCGTCAGCGTCGCCGTACGCTGCTGCACCGCCTCGACGTCCGGGGCGCGCCGTACGCCTTCGTCGCCCCGTTCTTCATCGTCTTCGCCGCCTTCAGTTTCTACCCGCTCATCTACACCTCGTGGATCTCGCTGCACCGCGTCGAACTGTCGACCCTGAACCTGATGGAGTGGGTCGGCTTCGACAACTACACGGCCCTGTGGGACGACGACCGCTTCTGGAACGCGCTGCTCAACACCTTCACCATCGGCGTCCTGTCGACCGTGCCGCAACTGCTGATGGCGCTCGGACTGGCGCATCTGCTCAACTACCGGCTGCGCGGCTCGACGTTCTTCCGCGTCGCCGCCCTCACGCCGTACGCCACGTCGGTGGGTGCCGCAGCCCTCGTGTTCACGATGCTCTTCGAACGCGACTTCGGCATGATCAACTGGATGTTGAGCCTGGTCGGTGTCGACAACGTCGACTGGGAGAACAACAAGTGGGCCGCGCAGACGGCCATTTCCACGATCGTCATCTGGCGCTGGACCGGCTACAACGCCCTGCTCTACCTCGCGGCGATGCAGGCGATCCCGCGCGACCGGTACGAAGCCGCGGCCATCGACGGCGCATCGCGGTGGCAGCAGTTCCTCAAGGTCACCGTCCCCGGCATCCGCTCCACCATCGTCTTCACCATCGTCCTGTCCACGATCGGCGCCACCCAGCTCTTCGGTGAGCCCCTGATCTTCGGCCAGGGCCCGAACGGCATCACCGGGGGAGCCGACAACCAGTACCAGACGCTGGGTCTGCTGCTCTACGAGGAGGGCTGGAAGAACTACCAGATGGGGCGGGCCGCCACGGTCGCCTGGGCGATGTTCCTGCTGCTCATCGTCGTGTTCATCGTCCAACGAGTCGTCAAGCGCGTCATGGCGCGCAAGGCCTGACCGGGAGATTTCCATGACCACAGACAGCATCCCGGTCCAGGCGACGGACGCGCGCCCCGGGGTCGCGAAGAAGGCACGGAAGGACACGCCGTCCGGCGGCCGGCGCCGCCAACTGTTCCGGCACCCGGGTGCCGGACGCCAGCACCATGCGGGTCCCGTCGCCTACATCCTCCTGGGAATCGCGGCGCTGTTCTCGCTCTTCCCGCTCTACTGGACGATGGTGGCGGCGTCGACCGACAACACGCGCGTCACCCAGACGCCTCCGCCGTTCCTGCCGGGGCCCCACCTTCTGGAAAACCTCGGCAAGGCCTGGCAGGACGCCGCACTGGGCAAGGCCATGCTCAACAGCCTGATCGTGGCCGGCGTGATCGCCCTGTCCACGGTGCTGTTCGCCACCCTCGCCGGCTTCGCGTTCGCCAAACTGCGCTTCAAGGGCCGCAACGTCCTGCTGATGCTCGTGATCGGCACGATGATGGTGCCGCCTCAACTCGGCGTCGTACCGCTGTTCATGATGATGACGGAACTGGGCTGGGGTCAGAAGCTGCCCGCCGTCATCTTCCCCACGCTCGTCAGCGCCGTCGGGGTGTTCTTCATGCGGCAGTACCTGTCCGAGGCGCTGCCCGACGAACTCGTCGAGGCCGGGCGGGTGGACGGTGCGCACTCCCTGCGCATCTTCTGGAGCATCGTGCTGCCGATCGCCCGGCCTCCCATGGCCGTCCTGTTCATGATCACGTTCGTGCACGCCTGGAACGATTTCTTCTGGCCGTTCATCGTGCTCGACATGAGCAATCCGACGGTCCCCGTCGCGCTCACCCAGCTCAGCGCGGGATACGTGCGCGACCAGTCGTTGATCATGGCGGGCGCCCTGCTCGGCACGCTGCCCCTGCTCGCCCTGTTCATCGTCTTCGGCCGTCAGATCGTCGGCGGAATCATGCAGGGAGCGGTCAAGGGATGAACACCCTGCCGTCCCCTCGTTGCCGCGGCCCTACGACGCCCGCCACCCCGCTTCGCCTCTCCCACCCCGCAGTCATCTGGAAGGACCCACGTGACCACCGCAACCCGAAGTGTCGCGCCCGCCTCGGAGAACACCACCGTCACCAGGTTCCCGCAGGGATTCACCTGGGGCACGGCGACCGCCGCCTATCAGATCGAGGGTGCAGCCTCCGCGGACGGACGCACCCCTTCGATCTGGGACACCTATTCGCACACACCTGGCAGGGTGCGCAACGGCGACACCGGTGACGTGGCCACCGACCACTACCACCGCTGGCGCGAGGACGTCGAGATCATGGCCGACCTCGGCGTCAGCGCCTACCGGTTCTCCCTGTCGTGGCCGCGTGTGCAGCCGACCGGCCGCGGCCCGGCCGTCGAGAAAGGGCTCGACTTCTACCGTGCCCTGACCGACGCGCTGCTGGAGAAGGGCATCGAGCCGGTCGTCACGCTCTATCACTGGGACCTGCCACAGGAGTTGGAGGACGCGGGCGGCTGGCCGGAGCGCGTCATCGCCGACCGGTTCGCCGACTACGCGGCCCTGGCGGCCCGTGCGCTGGGGGACCGGGTGAACACCTGGACCACCCTCAACGAGCCCTGGTGCAGTGCCTTCCTGGGATACGGCTCAGGCGTCCACGCGCCCGGGCGCACCGACCCGGTCGCGGCCCTGCGCGCGGCACACCACCTCAACCTCGCCCACGGCAAGGCCGTTCAGGCGCTGCGTGCCGAACTGCCCGCCCGTGCACAGGCGTCCATCACACTCAACATTCACCACGTCCGCGCGCTGACCGAGGCAGCCGAGGACGTCGACGCGGCCCGCAGGATCGATGCGCTGGCCAACCGCGTCTTCACCGGCCCTCTGCTGGAAGGCCAGTACCCACAGGATCTCCTCCAGGACACGGCGAGCCTGACCGACTGGTCCTTCGTACGGGACGGCGACACCGCCACGATCCACCAGCCGCTCGACTTCCTGGGCGTCAACTACTACACACCCACCGTCGTTTCCGCCGCCACCGGCGAGGCCAGCCACGGCTCCGACGGACACGGGATGAGCGAGCACAGCCCCTGGCCGGGCGCCGACAACGTCGCGTTCCACCGGCCTCCGGGAAGTACCACGGCGATGGGCTGGGCGGTCGACCCCAGCGGTCTGTACGACCTGCTGATGAGACTCAAGGCAGACTTCCCCGCGATGCCTTTGTTGATCACTGAGAACGGGGCCGCGTTCGACGACTACGTCAACCCGGAGGGCGAGGTGGCCGACCCGGAACGCATCGCCTACCTCCACGGCCACCTGTCGGCCGTGCACCGGGCGCTTGTGGCCGGCGTCGACATCCGGGGCTACTTCCTGTGGTCCCTGCTGGACAACTTCGAGTGGGGCTACGGCTACAGCAAGCGCTTCGGTGCCGTCTACGTCGACTACCCGACCGGCAAGCGCATCCCCAAGGCCAGCGCACGGTGGTACGCCGACGTGGCCCGCACCGGCACCTTGCCGGACGGAGACGGCGGGAACGGGCGAGATCGGGTGTGACATCCCGGCACAGCCGCGGTATCGGCGGAGCGCTGACCGGCGATGCCGCAGGTTGATGGCGACTGTCGTCGAGGTGGTGCCGGGTCTGGCGGCCGCCGGCAATGACGGGTGCCTGGGACCGGCTGCGTGTGCCCCACCGTCGGCCCGTGAACGCGGCTGCGGTGGGCAGGACGAGGGCGATACGGGGCGACCGCGGGGGAGTGCTGAGGGACAGACGCCGGCTCGTCGCGGCGGCTTGGCACCCCGCATCGTGTCAACGGCTGGTTGATCATTCGCTCGAGTCGGCGGACTGCCCCCGCCGCGTGGATGAGTCGGCGGACTTGAGGGCGGGCATGGCGGGACATTGGCTCATTCACCTGAACAACCGTCATATCGGGCTGCCATGCTGTCAGTTCCGCATTGCCCTAGGAGGCCCTCATGTCCGAGCCGTCCGTCCTCACTTCGCTGGTGTCCGGGTTGCGGGGTGGGTCGATCGAGGTCGTCGACCTCACATCGCCGTTGTCGTCGTCGACACCGGTGATCCAGCTGCCGGCCGAGTTCGGCCAGACCGCGGTGTTCGAACTGGAGGAGATCAGCAGGTACGACGACCGGGGGCCGGCCTGGTACTGGAACAACTTCCGCAGCGGCGAGCACACCGGCACCCACTTCGACGCCCCCAACCACTGGGTGACCGGGAGGGACCTCGACGACGTCGCGTCCGTGCCGGCGCGTCGGCTGGTCGCACCGGCCGCCGTGCTGGACTTCACCGCCGAAGCGGAGGAGGACCCGGACTTCCTCGTCGAGGTCGATCACGTGAAGGCGTGGGAGACGGAGAACGGCCCGCTGCCGGACGGTGGTTGGTTGTTGCTGCGTACCGGCTGGGACGCCCGCGCGCACTCGCAGGAGGCGTTCGTCAACGCCGACGAGAACGGCCCGCACACTCCCGGCCTGTCGCCGGAATGCGCCCGGTGGGTGGCTCAGGAGTCGCCGGTGATCGGCCTCGGCGTCGAGACGGTGGGTACCGACGCCGGACGCGGGCACGCGTTCGACCCGGCCTTCCCGTGTCACTCCCATCTCATGGGCAGTGACAAATACGGGCTGACCCAGCTGCGGAACCTGGCGCTGCTGCCGGCGACCGGCTGCGTCGTCATCGCGGGACCGTTGCCCATCGTCACGGGGTCCGGGGCTCCTGCTCGCGTGCTGGCGCTGGTGGAGCGCTCGTGAAGGTCGCGGAGGCAGTCGGGCGGGCGTTGTCCGCGTCCGGCGTCGGCCATGTCTTCGGGGTGGTCGGATCGGGCAACTTCCATCTGACCAACGCCATGGTGGCGGCGGGTTCGCGGTTCGTGGCCGCACGCCACGAAGGCGGCGCGGCGACGATGGCCGACGCGTACGCGCGCATGAGCGGCACGGTGGCCGCCCTGAGCATCCATCAGGGGCCCGGTCTGACGAACGCCCTCACCGGTGTCGCCGAGGCGGCCAAGAGCCGTACACCCCTCCTCGTGCTGGCAGCCGAGGTGACCGAGCCGAGGTCCAACTTCTACGTCGACCAAGAGGCGCTGGCGCGTTCGGTGGGCGCGGTGCCGGTGCGAGTCACGTCGGCGGAGGGTGCGGTGGGGGAGGCCTGCACCGCGGTGCGACGAGCCTTGCACGAACGGCGCACCGTGCTGCTCAACCTCCCCTTGAGGGTGCAGGCACTGGACGTGCCTGACGATGCCCGGACGTGGAGCGCGCCGCCGCCGAAACGGGTGGCGGTCGAACCGGCGGCGGCGGACGTGGCAGCGCTGGCGCAGGTGCTCGAGCGGGCTCGACGGCCGGTCTTCGTGGCCGGCCGGGGATCACGCGCGCCTGGTGGCCGGGATGTCCTCGAAGCAGTGGCGGAACGCTACGGTGCACTGCTGGCGACGTCGGCCGTGGCCCGAGGCCTGTTCCACGGCAATCCGTGGTCGCTCGACGTGTCCGGAGGTTTCTCGTCGCCCCTGACGGCGGAGCTGATCGGGGCTGCGGACACCATCGTGGGCTGGGGCTGCGCGCTGAACATGTGGACAATGCGGCACGGCCGCCTGATCGGTGCCGACACGACCGTGGTGCAGGTGGACGACGACGCGTCGGCGCTCGGTGCGCATCGCGAGGTGAATCTCGGGGTCACCGGCGATGTGGAACTCACGGCGCGGCGTGTGCTGGAGACGGGCGGCGGGAAACGGCAGGGCTACCGGACCGCCGACATCGCCGCGGCCATCGCCGCACGCGTGCGCTGGCGGGATGTGCCGTACGAGGACACGAGCAGCCGCGAGCGGATCGACCCGCGAACACTGAGCATCGCGCTCGACGACATCCTCCCCGCGGAGCGGGTGATCGGCGTGGACTCCGGCAACTTCATGGGATACCCGAGCATGTACCTGTCGGTGCCGGACGAGAACGGCCTGTGCTTCACCCAGGCGTTCCAGTCGATCGGCCTGGGACTGGCGACCGCGATCGGCGCGGCACTGGCGCAGCCGGACCGGCTTCCGGTGGCCGCGCTCGGGGACGGCGGCGCGATGATGGGCGCCGCAGAACTCGACACAGTACGCCGGCTCGGGCTGCCGATGGTGGTCGTCGTGTACAACGACGACGCCTACGGAGCCGAGGTGCACCACTTCGGGCCCGGCGGATATCCGCTCGAGACAGTCGAGTTCCCGCCGACGGACATCGCCGCAGTGGCGCGAGGGTACGGCTTCGAGGCGGTGACCGTGCGCACGCGGGGGGATCTGAAGGCCGTCGAGGACTGGATCGCCGGACCACGATCCGCGCCTTTGCTCATCGACACCAAGGTGGTCAGAGACCAAGGAGCCTGGTGGCTTGAGGAGGCGTTCCGCGGACATTGAGCGCCGACGGGCTGCGCCGCGACGGCCGGCGCCCGCCCGGTGAACCCGCGGTGGGGTAGGCCGGGTATCGTCTCGGTCGCTTGGATGTCGGCCATACCGTCAGGGGAACGGTCGTGCGCGGGGGCTGTTGATCGTCCGTACCCTTGCACTGCGGGGCACGGCGACCGCGTACCGTGGAGGCATCGCAACCGGAGGTCACGCACATGTCCGTGCTACCGCACGAGCCGAGCCCGCAGGCCGATTCGGATCCGCAGCGACTGGAACAGGCCGAGGGCCCGCAGACGCTCGGCGAGTTGCGCGCGGCGCTCGCGGTGATCGGTCCCGAGGTGTTGACGGCTTTCAATGCCCGGCTCGACGCCGCGACGTTCGGTGAGGAGCACGCCGAGGTCATCGCCAAGGCCCGCCGCACCGTGGCGTTCTCGAACCGCGCCGAGGTGACGGCCCCCGTAGCGGACCCCATCGACGAAACGTCCGCGGCACAGCCGGCGAAGGATCTGTGGGCCCACCTTGACGTGCGGGACAGTGAGCCTTTTCCAACCTCGTCCTGAGGTTGTTCAGCCCCGCTCGTCAGCTCACTCCGTGCGAAACGAGACAGCCAGATACAGGAGCTCTCCGCGCTCGTCCGCACGTGCGTACTGCATCACCATGCCGAGGCGGGCGGCGATCTGCAGCGAGGCTGCATTAGCCGGTCGGATCGTGGCCCACACTCGGTGAATTCCGGCCGAGAAGCACTCCTCTAGAACCGCTTGGGCAGCTTCACCAGCCAACCCACGTCCCTGATGGCTGGCGCGGACCTCGTAGCCGATCTCCGGCTCAACGGCACCCGTTCGTCCCGCAAAGACCCCGCAGGTACCCACCAGCAGATCGCTATCGCGCAGGCGCAGCCCATACCAGGCCAACCCGCCCTGCATCGCACGCATCCTGCGCTCGATCCAGTCTGCAGTCTGCGCAACTGCAGTTAAGGGCCCGCTGCCGATGGTGTGCGTCTGGGGGTCACTGAAGATTTCGTGAAGCTCAGCTGTGTCCTCCGGTCGGAAGCACCGCAACTGCAGTCGCGACGTCTCGATCAGAGCCCGCACGCACTCCCCCTCCAAGCTCCGCCGAGGTTCGATACTCCCCGCACCGTGAACCAGTCCGGCTCGTCAACTTGCCCGCCCAGCAATCCGCTTCCCACTTGAAATCTCAATACGCGGACTGTGAGCCCTTTCCTCGGCTTGAGGTGTTGAGGTGAAGCGCGAGGACCGCCTGGACGAGGCTGGTGATGCGGGTGGTGCTGCATCGCAGCTTGCGCAGAATCCGCCAGGTCTTGAGAGTGGCCACGGTCCGTTCACCGAGTGCGCGTATCCGCGCATGCGAGACGTGACGGCGCGCTGTCCTGCGAGGGTGTCCGGCCGTCGGCGTGGTCTTCCGACCCCGCCCGCTCAGTCAGCCGGTGTCGTGATGTCCGCGGAGCCAGTTGCTCCGAAATGGCCGCATGCCAGTACCGAGCCCCGCTCAGTGCTGGGCGAGAACCTGCGCCGCGATCTGGGCGCACCGGGACGGGTCAGTTCCCGGAAGGCACGCTGTACAGCTGCGCAGGGTCGCCGGAGAGGGCGGCCTTGACGAAGCGGCTAGGGTCGTCGACCAGCACCTCGATGGCCCCGGCCTGCACGCCGTCGAGGCTGGCGCGTGCGACATCGGCCGGGTCGATCTTGAGGGCGTCGCGTCCCGCCATCATGTCGGTGTCCGCGGCCCCAAGATGCACGCCCTGGACGAGGATCTTCTGATCGGCGAGTTCAACGCGCACTCCGTTGGTCATGTTCCACTCCGCGGCCTTGGCCACGGAGTAGGACGCCGATCCTTGGGGGGTGGCGACCCACGACAGCACGGACAGAATGTTCACGATCGCTCCTCCGCCGTTGGAAGCGAGGTGTGGAGCGAAAGCACGAATGACCCGGAGCGTACCGAAGAGGTGAGTTTCCAGATCCTGCCGGATCCTGTCCAAGTCATCGGTCAGGAGCTGCGCCCCGGTCGCGATGCCGGCGTTGTTGACCAGTACCGCAACGTCCTGCGCTGCTGCGGCTGCATCCGCGATCGATTTCTCGTCCAGCAAGTCCAGGTACAGCGGCGTGATCCGCGAGTCGGACGTATCGATGCGCTCCGGGCGGCGAGCAGTGGCGTAGACCTTCTTGGCTCCCCGGGCCAGCAGCTCGTCGACGAAGCGCCGACCGATCCCGCGGTTGGCTCCGGTCACGAGTGCGGTGGAACCGGCAATATCCATGATCATTCCTTTCGGCGGGCGGAGGGAGATTCGTTTCCGCCCTGGACCGCCTACGCTAAAACTTGACGTTGACGTCAAGGGCAAGTCCCGACAGGCGACATGCGGGCAAGGGGAGTCACGATGCGTATCGGCGAACTGGCCAGCAAGGCTGGGGTCAGCACGCGCGCCCTGCGCTACTACGAGGAACAGGGCCTGCTGCAGCCCCAGCGCACGACCAGCGGTCAGCGCGTCTACCCGGAGTCGGCCGTGGACCGTGTGGGGCTCATCCAGCAGCTCTACACAGCTGGTCTCGGCAGCCGCCTGATCGCGACCCTCCTGCCCGCCATCGACGCCCGCCATGTCGACCCCGAGCTGCTGGAACGCTTGCTCGACGAGAGCTCCCGTATCAAAGCGAAGGTCGCCGCATTGCAGGACGCGGGCCGCCGACTCGACCTGCTGATCAGTCTCGCCACACACCCGGGTATGGAGTCGTGCCCCACCTCGCTCGACCATGCGCTGACTCGGGAATCCCCCTCAGCCTGACGCCGCGTGGCACCAACTTCACGCTCCTCGACGCCAAGGAGCAGGCCGACCTGGTGGTCGACAAGCAGGATCGCGGCGCGCGGCATGCCCTCGAGGAGGTGGCGGCTCGGCACTCCGTCGCCGCAGACGCCGTACAGCGAGCCGGAGGCGCCGCCGTGAAAGGGGCCGGTGTCGGTCGCGAGGTCCACGGCGAGCCGTTCCGGCTCCGCCGCCGTTCGTGCCGGCGGCGGTCGCGGCGAGCGCGGTGGAGAGGACGCCACCGCCACGGCACCTCCTCCTGTCGTTCGTCTGCTGCTTGTTCGTCTTCTGCGTCGCACCGAAGTCTCCGTGTTGTCCCTGAGGGCGCAAAGAAGGGGGCTGGGGGCAGCGGTCGGCTCCGCTGCGGCCATCGCTTCGAACCGGTTCGACAGATGACCGTGATTGCATCGCTCGCTGTCATGGGGAGGTGTCTTCGACGGCGGAGTGGTGCTTCGCGCACTTGTCGAACCGGTTCGCCGGAAGCTAGCACCGGCGAACCGGGCCAGCAATACTCCCGACGCGATCTCTCCACCTCGGTGCGGGCGGACGTCAGGCGCTGTGAGAACCCCACGGAAGGGCAATATGCCTGGTGAAGGCGATGGCGCTGGGTGCGTCCGGTCCCCGTGTTCTCCATGCATGGGATTTCCGGGCTGTTTCCAAAGTGCGCCCAAGGCATTGACACCCGCCCGGTCGGCTCCTTACCTTCCCTTCACGCGAACCGGTTCGACAAAAGCGAACCGCCGCCCCTTCGATCCCTCAGCACCTGCGACCCGTACGATCCTCCCTCTCAGGGAGCAGCGAACCGGTTCGATGAAGGAGTCCCGTGAACATCGGTGAGATTGCCAAGCGGGCCGGTGTCTCGCGGAGCACCGTGTCGTACGCACTGAGCGGCAAGCGTGCCGTGTCGGACCGCACCCGAGAGAAGATCCAGCGGGTCATCGACGAGTTGGGCTACCGGCCCAACGCGAGCGCACGCGCCCTGGCCAACGGCCGGACCCGCACCATCGGTCTGGTCTTCCCGCCGGCCGGTGACCACTACACCGGAATGCAGCTCGATTTCATCGGCAGTGTGGTGGAGGCCGCGGCTGCCAACGACTACGACGTGCTGCTTTCCCCTAGTGGTGTGGACAGTGACCGCTCGTTCCAGCGGCTGCTCGGTGAACGACGCGTCGACGGCGCCATCCTGATGGAGATCAGGCTCCAGGATGACCGCGTCGACCACCTCCTCGCCGAGAACTTCCCCTCCGTCTGCATCGGCCGCACCGCGCAGCCGGAAGGCGACTGGTGGGTCAGTCTGGACCACACCGGGCTGGCGGCGGCCTGTGTCCACCACCTCGCGGACCTTGGCCACCGCAGGATCGCCTTCGTCAACCGGCCCGAGCGGCTCCTGCGTGCCGGGTACGAGTCTGCGCACCGAGGGCTCGACGGCTTCACAAAGGCCGCGGCGGAGCGCGGGCTGACCGTCCGCACGTACAACTGCGGGGACGACGCTCCTTCCGGGCAGGCCTGCCTGGAGCGGATCCTGCACGACGAGCCCGCCACCACGGCCCTCGTCACCCTGAACGAGGCCGCACTGGGCGGCCTCTACCGGGGCCTGGCCGAGGCCGGTCGCCATGTGCCGCGCGACTTCTCCGTCACCGGCGTCGTTGCCACACGATGGGCCGAAACGGTGACCCCGCAACTCACGGCGGCCGACGTGCCGGCAGCGCAGATGGGGCGCCTGGCCGTCGAACTGCTCGCCGAGCGCCTCGACCGCCCCGACGCGCCGCCTCGCCACCACCTGCTCGCCCCGCCGATCTCGCTCCGCGCCAGCACCGGGCCCGCCGGCACCGTTGCTCCCGCGCCGCCCGGCGCCGACTTGACCGCCTGACCTGCTGCCCCCTGTCGGGGCCGCGACTGTCCGCGTCGGAGGCGTTCTTCGCCCCCGCCGTCCCAACCCGTCCTGTCCCCAGGGGCTGCGCCCCTTCGACCTGCCGCGGGGCTCCGCCCCCGACCCGATGTCCGGGGCCAACCCCGGGCCCCCTGCTCCTCAAAAGCCGGATGGACTGAAGTCCCTCCACCACCATCCCTGGCATGCCCATGCCTAAAACCGTGAACCGGAACCCCGAGGAACACCCATGAACAGATCCACCAGACGCCGTCTCACCGCCACCGCCATGACCGTCGTCGCCCTCACCGCCGGCGCCACCGCCTGCTCCTCCGGCGACGGTACCCAGTCCGCGAAGGCGGAGGACGGCGGCAGCTACACCATCTGGGACCCCTATCCGCAGTTCGCCAAGGACTCGGACTGGGCCAAGCTGCTGGACGGATGCGGCAACAAGGCCGGGGTCAAGATCAAGCGGACGGCCTTCGACACCAGCGACCTGACGAACAAGGCGCTGCTGGCCGCCCAGCAGGACAACGCACCGGACGTCCTCATCCTCGACAACCCGGTGGTCTCGACCCTCGCCGAGGCAGGGGCGCTCACCACGACCGACGAGAACAAGGTGGACACCTCGAAGGTGGATCCCAACCTCCTCGCGGCCGGTCAGGCGGGCGGCAAGACCTATGGCACGCCCATAGGCGCCAACACCCTCGCCCTGTACTACAACAAGGACGTTCTCAAGGCCGCGGGTGTGGACATCACCTCGGTCAAGGACTGGAAGTCGCTGACGGCGGCGCTGGCGAAGGTCGAGAAGGCGGGGAAGAAGGGCATCACCTTCTCCGCGATCGGCACGGAGGAGGGCAGCTTCCAGTTCCTGCCGTGGTTCTGGGGCTCGGGTGCGCAACTCACCGAACTCGACTCCGCCCAGGGCGCTTCGGCGCTGTCCCTGTGGAGCGACTGGCTGAAGAAGGGCTACGCCCCCAACTCGGTCATCAACAACACCCAGACCACCAGCTGGCAGGAGTTCGCGAGCGGCGACTACGCCTTCGCCGAGAACGGCACCTGGCAGCTCGCCAACGCCGAGAAGGCCGGCTTCGACTACGGCGTCCTGCCGATCCCCGGCGTCGACGGGGGTAACGCGGCGGCCCCGACGGGCGGCGAGTTCGTCACCGTGCCGGTCCAGGGCGACACCGGCCGATACGCCACCACACAGAAGCTGGTGTCCTGCCTGACCAGCACCGCGAACCTCTACGACACCGACACCACCCTGTCGTACGTGGCTCCCACCAGTGAGGTGCAGGACAAGCAGGTGACGGCCGACGCCAAGCTGCAGCCCTGGGTCGACGCGGTCAAGGCGGCCAAGGGACGCACCAGCGGCGACCTCGGCACCAAGTACCCCAAGATCTCGGAGCAGTTGTGGAAGGCGGTCCAGTCCGCCCTCAGCGGATCGCAGTCGCCGAAGGACGCGCTCACCGCGGCACAGGACGCCGTCAAGTAAACCGTCAAGCAACCGCAACCCGGGGCTCCTTGATGAACCGCACGACACACCTGCCGGACCGCCGTCCGGTGCGTGACCGGAGCGGGGCGGCCACCACCGCCCCGCCCCCGGCCCGCACCGTCACCCGGCGCCGTCCCACCTCCCAGCAGTGGGCCGCCTGGGCGTTCCTCGCCCCGGTGACCCTCTACCTCGCTCTCTTCTACGCCTATCCGCTCTACCGCAACCTCGACCTGAGCCTGCGTCACTACACGGTCCGCTCCTTCGTCCAGGGCGACGCACCCTTCACCGGCCTCGCCAACTTCCGGACCGTCTTCGACGACCCGACGTTCGGCCCCGCGCTCATGCACACCGTGGTGTTCACCACCGTCTGCCTGGTCTTCCAGTACGTCATCGGCCTGGCACTCGCGGTCTTCTTCAACCAGCACTTCCGGCTCTCCGCGACCCTGCGGGCCCTGTTCCTCGTGCCCTGGCTGCTGCCGCTCATCGTGTCCGCATCCACGTGGTCGTGGATGCTCAACAGTGAATCCGGCATCGTCAACGCCGGCCTGCACGCCGTCGGCATCGGTCCGGTGAACTGGCTGACCTCACCGTCGTGGTCGCTGACCTCGGTGATCATCGCCAACGTCTGGATCGGCGTGCCGTTCAACCTGGTCGTGCTCCACAGCGGTCTCCAGTCGATCCCCCGCAGCCTCTACGAGGCGGCCGCCCTCGACGGCGCAGGCGTCTGGCATCGCTTTTGGCACATCACCTTCCCGCTGCTGCGCCCGGTGTCCGCCATCACCCTCCTGCTGGGCCTGGTCTACACGCTCAAGGTCTTCGACATCATCTGGATCATGACCAAGGGCGGCCCGGCGGACTCGTCCACCACCTTCGCCACCTGGTCCTACCAGCTCGGCTTCGGCAACCTGCTGCCCGCCTTCGGCCCCGGAGCGGCCGTCGGCAACCTGCTCGTCGTCGCGGCCCTGGTCTTCGGCCTGGTGTACCTGAGGATCCAGCGAAAGCAGTACGCCTCATGACCACCGCCACCACACCACGCACGCACCGGCGACCGCGCCGGGCAGGGACCACCTGGTGGAAGACGGCCACGGGCCTCCTGCTCACCGCCGTCATGCTGTTCCCGGTCTACTGGATGCTCAACGTGTCCTTCACCCGCGACCAGGACATGCGCAAGTCGCCGCCCGACTGGTTCCCCGTCCACGGCACCCTGGACGGCTACCGCGCCGTACTCGACCAGCAGCTGCCCTACCTGGCCACGAGCCTGGTCATCGGTCTGGGCACGGTCGTGCTGACCGTGGTGCTGGCCGCGCCCGCCGGCTACGCACTGGCCAAACTGCGGCCCCGCGGCGGCGGCATGCTCAGTTTCCTCTTCCTGGTCGCCCAGATGATCCCCGGCATCATCATGGCGATGGGCTTCTACGCCATCTACCTGAGCCTCGGTCTGCTCCAGTCGGTCCCCGGCCTCATCGTCGCGGACTCCACGCTGGCCGTCCCCTTCGCCGTCCTGATCTTCACCGCGTTCATGTCCGGCATCCCCGGCGAACTCCTCCAGGCCGCACAGATGGACGGAGCCGGGGCCCTGCGGACCTTCCGGTCGGTCGTGCTGCCGATGAGCCGCAATGCCGTCGTCACGGTGTCGCTGTTCGCGTTCCTGTGGTCGTGGTCCGACTTCGTCTTCGCCAGCACGCTCGCGAACGGCGGGGCCCACGAGCCGATCACCCTCGGCATCTACCAGTACATCGGCAACAACAACCAGGAGTGGAACGCCATCATGGCCACCGCCGTCGTGGCCTCGCTGCCCGCCACGGTGATCCTCGTCCTCGCCCAGCGCTACGTCGCCGCCGGAGTGACGGCCGGAGCTGTCAAGGACTGAGCCCCGGGTCGGTCCTCACCGGTGACCATCCCTGGTTCAGAACACTGCTGAAGAGCCGCAGACCACTGCTGAAGAAACGAGTGACGCTTGATGACCGCCGCCCGGCCCGGCCCGGCCTTCTCCATCCATGACATCCCGTTCAGCATGCACGGCTCCTGGTTCGGCATCTCTCCCGTGCTCGCGGAGAGGACGCGCGCCGAAGACCTCCACCTGGTCTCCCATCAGAACGGCATGCACGCCGTCCTGCGTTTCGTGCCTCTCGACACGATGACGGGTGACCGGGCCGAGACCCGCGTCGAGACGAGACCGAGCCTGCTCGCGTGGGTCC
Source organism: Streptomyces sp. NPDC006365 (assembly GCF_042870755.1). NCBI lineage: Bacteria > Bacillati > Actinomycetota > Actinomycetes > Kitasatosporales > Streptomycetaceae > Streptomyces > Streptomyces sp. NPDC006365. Next base: position 443,477 of record NZ_JBIAHS010000003.1, on the reverse strand, counting down.
ATGACGGCGGACGTATCGGCCTCGCCTACGCATCACCGGACACGGTCCGTCTGCGCGGTGAAGGACTGGGCCTGCGCATCACCGCGGCGGCTGAGACCCTGACCCCCTTCACCGGTGCCTACTTCTACCGTGACCCGGTGGACGGCGCGCACGTGTTCACCTCGTACGAGACCGGGCGCCGCTACCGGATCACCGTGCTGTCCGGTGCCGTCGCCGAGGTGTCCGGCAGCCAAGCCCTCGGCGGCGGCGATCGCGGCCTCACGATCACCGCGGACGTCGGCGGGGTCTGGGAAGCGGCCATCGAGGAACTGGACAGCGCGCGCCGCCCCTACGCCTCCTCGGAGACGTTCGGCCAGGTCGTGGCGGCCGTGGAGCACGCCTTTGCAGCCTTCGCCGACACGGTGGCCCCCTGGCGCTCGTCGGGCACCCCGGCCGCCGAACTCGCCGCGTACGTCCTGTGGTCGGCGACGGTCCGCCCGGCAGCCCTTGTCACCCGGCCCGCGGTGCTCATGTCCAAGCACTGGATGGACAAGGTCTGGAGCTGGGACCACTGCTTCAACGCCCTCGCCCTGGCGCCCGGAGCACCCGCGCTGGCCTGGGACCAGTTCTCGCTGCCGTTCGACCACCAGGACGAGAGCGGGGCCCTGCCCGACTCGGTGACCCACTCGGAGGTCCTCCACAACTTCGTCAAACCACCCATCCACGGCTGGGCCCTGGCCCACCTGCGCCGACGGTTCCCCGACCCCATCGGCCGGACGGAACTCACCGACACCTACCGCAGGTTGCGACGCTGGACGGACTTCTGGCTCACTGCGCGCCGCGTACCGGGCGCCGCCCTGCCCCACTACCAGCACGGCAACGACAGCGGCTGGGACAACGCCACGACCTTCGACCCCGAACGCGTGGTCGTCACCGCCGACCTGGCCGCGTTCCTCGCCCTCCAGCTCCACGAACTCGCCGCCCTGGCAATGGAACTCGGTCTCGCCGACGAGGCCCGCAGCTGGACGCGCACCGCGGAGGAGACCCAGGCGGCCGTGCTCGACCAGCTGTGGACGGGGGAGCGGTTCGTGGCGCGGGGAGCCGACAGCGGCGACACCTGGAGCAGCTCCAGCCTGCTCGACCTGATGCCGATCGCCCTGGGCGAGCACCTGCCCGAGAACGTCGCCGCCGTGCTGGCGGCCCGTATCGAGACCCACCTGACCCCGTACGGACTGGCCACCGAACTGCCCACCTCGCCCCACTACCGCCCCGACGGCTACTGGCGCGGCCCGATCTGGGCGCCCGCCACCGTCCTCATCGAGGACGGACTGCGCCGGGCCGGCCACCACCGCCTCGCGGACGAGATCAGCGCCCGCTTCCGGGCCCTGTGCGAAACCCACGGATTCGCGGAGAACTTCGACGCCCTCACCGGCACGGGCCTGCGCGACCGCGCCTACACCTGGACCGCCAGCAGCTACCTCCTCCTTGCCGAAGCCCACGAACTCCGGCGCACGGCACCCGCATCCGCCGCACACACCGGCGGCTGAGAGACCCCCTGGACGCCCCGCCCAGGCAGCACCCACCCCTCCGGGAGAACACATGCACATGTCCCGCTTCCTCCCACCGCCCAGACGCACCACGGAGCCCGGCTCCGCAGGAGGCCGCCGTCTCCGCAGGACCACCGCGCTCGCCGCGCTGTTCGCGTCGGTCGCGGCCGTCGTCCTGCCCGGCACGTCGGCCCAGGCCGCCGACACCAGCGTCGCCGTCGACTTCGCCACCGCCGGGGGCGCCCCCACGTACCGTGCCTCGGGCACGATCTACGGGATGTCCGAGAACGGCTCGCTGCCCCAGGACCACTTCTACAAGGACATCAAGTGGCAGTTCATGCGGGCCGGCGGCGCCCAGCTCGACAACCCCGGCGGCTGGGTCGCCGGCAAGTACGACCGCCGCTGGAACTCCACCCTGGCCCAGTACAAGCGCACCAAGGCGCTCGGCGGCACCTTCGCCATCCTGCCGCACGACCTGTGGGGCGCGGACGGGACCACCAGCCCCACGTTCCCCGGTGACAACGGCGACTGGACCCTCTTCGACTCCTTCTACGACCGCCTCCTCGCCGACGCGAAGGCGGCCGGCATGACCGACATCCAGTGGGACATCTGGAACGAACCCGACTGGCATCCCTTCTGGGACCGGCCGCAGGCCCAGTACCTGGAGATGTGGAAGCGTGCCTACCAGAAGATCCGTGCGGTCTTCCCGAACGCGGTCGTCGTCGGCCCCAGCAGCGCCTTCAAGCCCGCGTCGAACGGCTCGTCCTGGTGGAACACGTACCTGGACTACGTCAAGGCCAACAACGTCGAGCCGGACATCTACAGCTGGCACAACCTGCCCGGTGACCCCGTCGTGGACGCGGGCGCGGTCAGGTCGAAACTGGCGGCGCGGTCGATGACCACAAGTCGGCCGTTCCAGGTCAACGAGTACGCCAGCCCGACCGAACAGACCCCGGGACGTGGCGGCTGGTACATCTCCCGCCTCGAGCGGGCCGGGGCCGACGGCCTGCGCGCCAACTGGGCGTCCGCGAACAACCTGCACGACTTCCAGGCGAACCTGCTCACCAAGAACAGCGCCGGCCAGTACCTGCCGCTGGGCGAGTGGTTCCTCTACCGGTACTACGGCTCGCAGACCGGGAACGTCGTGAAGGTTACGCCCGGTACGAACACCGACGGGCTGGCGACGAAGGACAACACGGCTCGCAACGCGAAGATCCTGCTGGGCAGCAACGGCAACACCGGCACGGTCACCGTCGACCTCGACCGTCTGGACACCACCTCGGTGGTGGAGAACGGCCGGGTCCGCGCGATAGTCCAGCGCATACCGAACAACGGCGGCGGCGCGGTGACGGGTCCGGTGACGGTCTCCGACCAGACCCTGACCGTGAGCGGCAACTCGGCTTCGGTGAGCGTGCCGTGGACGAATGCCGCTGACGGCTACACCGTCATCCTGCTCCCGCCGTCCAACACCGCCATCTCCACGGTCGCCGTCGCCCAGCACAGCGGCCAGTGCCTGGACGACACCAACCTCAGCACCGCCAACGGCACGCAGTACCAGCAGTACGACTGCGAGGGCGGCTACCAGCAGATGTTCGACTTCAAGCCGGTCGCGGGCCGGGCGAACACCTACACGGTGGTCAACCAGCACAGCGGCAAGTGCCTGGACGTCTCGGGACGCTCCACGGCCGACGGTGCCGCCGTCATTCAGTACACCTGCAACGGCGCCACCAACCAGATGTTCACCCTCAACCCCGTCACCGCGCTCGGCAACAGCAAGGACTACCAGCTGGCCGCCGTCCACAGCGGCAAGTGCGTCGACGTCAGCCAGGTCTCGACCGCACCCGGAGCGAAGATCCACCAGTGGACCTGCGACCCGGCGAGCGCGCTGAACAACAAGAGGAACCAGGTCTGGCGCCTCCAGGGCATGGGCTGAACCGCGTCCTTTCCCCATGGGGGCTCCCGGCCACGGCAGGGAGCCCTCATGGGTTGAGGGAACTCCTATGGGCTGGGCCTATCGCGTCGGCAGCAAGCCAGACTGCGGGCGGCAGTCACCGCGCCGCACCGGTACGCTCCCGCCGCCTTGAGAGTCTCCGGCGTGGCGCTCTCCCGTGGTCGGGAGAGCGCCCGTGACGCCGAGGGCCCACTACTCCGCGGTGGCGTCCTTGCGCACCAGCCGGTTGTAGGCCTCGTCGAGCCTGTTCTCGATCTGCTCGGCGCCGAGGACGTCGAGGCCCTTCTGCCCGGTCACGGCGGTCTTCCCGGCCGAGAGCGCGGAGTCGAACAGAGCCCACGAGTCGGCGGTGTAGTCAGCCTGTGTCGGGCTTCCGATCTTGTCCAGGGTGCTCCGGATCGGGGTCGTGTCCACAGGGCCGTCCACGTCACCGGGAATGGCGTTGAACGCGTCCAGAACGATCTTTCCGGACTTGAGGACGAACTTCGCCGTGTGTTTGCCATCACGCAGGCCGCGCAGCGTGTACGTCGCGAGCCGCTTGTCGACCGCAGCGGTCTTCGCGTCCTTGGCGATCGGCTTGCCGTCGACGTAGACATCGAGAACGGCGCTGCCGTCGTTGCCGCCGATGATGTCGATGCCCGTACCGGTGAACGGGACCGTGAAGGACGCGCCGGCACCTGTGCTCGTCGACGTCGACCGGTACCAGTCCATCGCGTCGCCGAATGCGTTCTTCCTGCTCCAGGCACCCTCGTAGGCGACCGAGCCGGCCATGTTGTCGATCTGTGCGCCGGCGTAGGGCGTGTACCCGTCGATCTTCTCGACCTTCAGGTTGTCGAACGCCGTCTTGTAGAAGTCGCTGCCGAGCTTGACGCGGCCTTCGGTCTGCGGAGTCGCATCCTGGTACGTGGAGACGGCTTTCCCGTCGATGAAGGTCGTGATCGTCGCGCCCTTCGCCTCGATGGCGAGGCGGTACGTGCCGGACGCCGCGACGGTTCCCGTCTTGATCGCGGTGCCGTACTCGTAGAACGTCCAGGCGCCGTTCGGGCGAATGCGCACGTTGTAGGCGGCGTCGCTGATCGCCATGCCCTTCTGCTGGCGGACGCCCAGGGCGGCGAGTCCGCCGGCCGGGTCCGGGAAGGAGACGTCGACCGTAGCCCTGTAGTTCTCCCAGCGGAAGTCGCCGACCGTCGTGTTCGGCGTGTGCCGGTTCCATGCGCCGGTGTCCTTCATGGACTGGTCCATGTACTGGTACAGCACGTTGTCGCCGCGCGCGTCCTTCCCGACCTCCCAGGCGCCGGTCTGGTCGACCATGTAACGCGGCTGGTTGCCACGGGACATCAGGTAGGGCCGGGACACCTTGCGCGCGCCGTCGGCCGTGCCGACCTGGACCCGACCCTCCTCCTCGTACCCGAAGTCGTCGGCGTACAGGACGTCGTCGCGGGTGTTGCGCTTCTTGCCGGTGGCGTCGGTGTCGAGCACCGTGCGGTCCCAGGACTTGGGCAGACGTTGCTTCGTCGCCTTGTCGTGGCTCTTGTCCAGGGTCGTCAGGGTCACGATCGACCGCGGCTTGACCGAATAGGTGTAGAAGCCGTCGCCGCCGGGCCGGATTTCGTCGGCGAGGTGCTTGAAGTTCGCGTCGTAGGCCTGCCCCGCGTCCGCTCCACGGGTCTCCCAGATCTCCATGGTCGAATCGGAGCCGAGTCGCATGTTCTCGGCCTTGATGCGGTAAGTCCTTGGCTGGTCGCTGTCGTTGACCACGACCGTGGAGAAGTCCTTCTTACGGGGATCCGCGAGCGTCATGTAACTCGGGGCCCCGTTCGAGCCGTCGACGTTCTCGGTGCCGCTCACGCCGCTGTAACTGGCCTCGGGCACGGTGCGCCAGATGCCCGCCGTGTTCGTGTCGTTCTCCCAGCCGGTCTTCGCGAACTGGGTGAAGTGCTGCATCACATACAGGGCCGCGTCGTAGTGGAGATAGCCCGACCACGGGTCGCGGGCACTGACGAGCTCCTTGTGGCTGTATTGCGCGCCTTCGTAGAAGGACCCGATCGCCGGCTGGAATATGTAGTGCGTCCTCTTCGAGTTCGCGTAGCTCTTGACGGAGCGGTTCGCGAGGTCGAGGGCGCTTTGGACGCCGCCGATGCCAGTGCTCGCTCCATTCGCGCCTTCGGTGTTGTTGACCCGGTACTCGGTATGGCCGAACGAGGCGGTGCCTTCGCTGTACCAGACTTCCTTGTCCTCGTTGTACTTGTTCTTGCCGGTCGCCAGCTTGGTGTACGGCTGATAGGTGTCGCTGTCAGCGTTCCCCTCGAGCCGGTCGTCGGTGTTGTAGTGGTAGCCCACCGCGTCGACGATTCCGAAGAGTTCCGCATCGCTGAGCACTGATGGCCCGATGTGGTGTGTGTTGTTCTCGTCGGAGGCGATGATCTTGATGTTGTGGTAAGCCTTCTTGGCCTTCCGCTGCTTGCCTGCCGGGATGCCGTACCGCGGGTTCGCGAAGTCCGTGTCGGTGACGATCGCGTTCTTGTACCACTTGATGAAGGCCTCGTCCGGATTCCGCGTCTCGTTCTTGTCCGGGTCGACGTAGTCGACCATGTACCCGTACTTCTCGTAGGCGTCGAGGATCGTCTCCTTGTACCACTTGTACATCTCGTCGGTGCCTGTGCCCTTGTCCCATTCGTTCTGGACCCATTCGGGCATTTCCCAGCGGAGAATCGAGACCTTGAGCTTCGGGTTGACCGTCTTGGCGTCGGCGGCCAGCTGAAAGCCCGGGGAACGGGACGCGTCAGCGAGTTCGTCCGGTGTGCGCATCGTCGCCGGATCGGAACCGGTCGACGTGTTCGTGTCCGATCCCATCTCGACCTTGACGTGGTTGATCAGGGGGTTCTTTCCGCCGAACAGAACTCTGATGAGCTGCCAGTACCGGCCGGGGTTCTCCGCCTTGTAGTCCATCAGCAGGTTGCTCGTGCTGTTGCAGCTGAGCAGGCCGAGGCCTTTATAGGCTAAGCCGTTCCTGTTGTCGCTGCGAACGTCGTTTCCGTTGACTATGACCTCTACGGGATCATCCGCGGTGTAGGCGGCGGGGGCAGTGATCACTCCTGCCGCCAGGGCCATGGCGGCTGCCGCAGCAAGCGACACCCATCCGAGTCTTCTCTGTTTGCCCATCCGGCTTCGACTCCTTCTTCTTGTCGTACGTCTTGTGGGCGGTTCCGACTGGTGTGCCCGGTGCACAGTGCCGTGCTGTCGACGCCACTGGTGTCGTGTGCCTGAACCAGGAACTTGGTTTCCAGGGGGATTGCGATGCAGGGCTCAGGTCCTTGTCCTTTGGGGCCGCCGATGTCCGGCCCATCGGCGGCAGTCCTCCCAGGGGTGACGACGGCCCGCGAACGGGCGGCCGGAGGCAGGAGTTGGGTCTTCTCGATGCAGGGGTCGCGATGCCGTGGCCGCGGTCATGCCGCCGGCATCGGAACCTCTGCCATGACTCCCTTGTGCCAGCTGATCGGCACCAGACGTCTGCGGCTGCCGTCCGGCACCTTTCACGGCGGGGGGTGGGTCTGCGTCCGTGCCACGGGTGAGCGTCACCGCGCCACGCGGCAGGGTGTCCGGAGAGGGTATGTCTGCGGCGAGCCAGGCAGTCGCGGTCCCCAGCCCCCGAGCGGGCTGGTGTCCCGCGTGCCGTCGGATCCGCTCCGCGCAGTGCTCCGTGCTGGTGGCGCGGTTCACCGGCTGGGGAACGCGGCGCGCGCCCGGGCCGGTTCATCGGCGAGGACGGGCAACACCGTCCACGTCCCCGGTACACCGCCACACCGATGGCGAGCAGAAGCAACACGGGGCCGGGGCTGCGCCGTGGCGGGCGGCGGATAGCCGGGCACGGAAGGCATGGGCGGCTCGTCCTTTCGCCTTCGGAATGGGGCGTTCCTCGCGGCACGCCAGAGTTCGATATTCCGAACTGTGTTCGGCTCGCCGGTGGAACCGTAGGAGGGGACCGGTTTCACAGTCAATCCCCGTGCAGCCGCTGCATCATGCGGACGCGGCCCCGGTGCCTCGGGTGCGTCGGGCAGTGACGTGGAGCATCGACGACGTGCTCCACAAGGGCGTGGCTGTCGACTCCGCGAGGGCCCAACTCCCATGGCAGGAAACCGTCTTGTCCGCGGTTGACAGCGAAGGCGGTGGCGTGGCCGAATGCAACCCGCGCCCTCACGGTCAGCTTTCGCACGTCGTTTTCCAGGGCCCACGACGTGACACCCGAGCGTCACGTGAGCACGTGATCTCCCTTCTCGGTGGCTGTCTGACGTGGGACAACGCAGAACAACCGGTTGGTGCTCCGATCGCCCGAACGCTCGTCGGCCCAGGTGGTTGAGACGGTCGCCGAAGCCGCGGAGCGGGTGGCGCGCGGACTGGTTCCCCAGGGAGCCGGACAAGGGGAGGGCGCATACACCTCCGGACCCTCCGAAGCTGACACGCCCTACGTCGGAGCGGGCCCCACTGGCTTGATTGGCCCCACCGTCAGCAACGTCCTGACTCGCAACAGCGAGACGCTGGAGGTGCACAGGAGGCCACGGCTACCGTCGCGGCACTCGCGCCTTCGGTGTACGGATCCGACGATGTAACCCTTGAATGCCAGAGCCTCAACCGGGCCGTATGCGAGGGGAACGTACGGCGATTGAGACAGAGGATCTTCAAGGTGAGCTCACCAGGGCGGACCGATACGGGGCGTTCCACCCGCGGGGGAAGGGGACGCCGGCGGGGACGATCAGGTTGGTGCGCTCGTCGCACGCCAGGATGGCCCTGAGCCAGGTGCGTACCGCATGGTGGAAGTCGTACGTGAGCGGCGCGGGTGCGAGCAGCCAGTCGCGGCACGGACTGCCCACGTGCGGGCGGTAGTCGCCGCGGTTTCTGCCGGGCCACGGGCTCTCCGGCTGGAGGAGATGCAGTCCGTACCCCAGCTCGGTGAGCACATCCAACGCCCGGCCCAAGGCGTCATGGTCGGAGCTGGGCAGGATCTCCAGCACGATCCAGGGCCGGTGCCGGCGCACCGTCTCCAGCGCACCCGCCAGCACCTGGCCCTCCAGCGTCTCCACATCGATCTTGATGAGGTGGGGCCGGACCGACCGTTCCTCGGTGAACGCGTCCAGCGTGGTGACCGGCACGCTCACCGTCTCGGTGTGCTTGCGATGTGCGGCGTTGAGGGAGTTGGAGGATTCGGCCTTCAGGGACAGACAGAGCTCGGCGGTGCCCGGCGTGTCGGAGACCGCCGAGGTGATCAGCTCGAAGCCGAGGCCGTTGTGCCGGCGGATGTCCCCACAGATGCGTGCCGTGTCCGGTGTCGGTTCGAAGGCGTGCACCGACAGCCGGTGGCCGTACACCGCGTCGATCAGTGCGGCGTAGAGCCCGATGTGCGCGCCGACGTCGTACACCGCGCTGCCCGGCGGCGCCTGTTGCGCCAGGGCCAGCAGTGTCGCCTGGGTCACGGGTTCGTACCCCGCCAGGCCCGATCGGCGCAGCTGCCGCTGTACGGCGGTCTGCTTGCGGCTCAGGACGTTGAGCGCGCGTGGATAGGATCTGTCGGCCTCGAGGATGCCGGAATGGTGAGGGAGCCTGATGGCGAGGGGCATGGCAGGGTGAGCGCTTCCTTGTGGTCGGGCTGGTGCTCGAAGGGACTGGGGGCGGGGAAGTAGCTGTCCAGGAAGCGCTGTACGAGTGCCACATCGGTGTGGTTCTCGGCGTCGCAGGTCACCGTGTCGTTGAGGCAGAAGGCGATATTCGACCGGGTGGCCAGCAGACGGCGCAGCCGTGGGGCGTTGCTGGGCTGGGAGATGTCGATGTAGTCGTAGCGGATGCCGCCGGGCACGGCCCGGCCCGTGTGGAACGCGTAGTAGTGGTGCAGCGAGTTGGTGATCGAGATGTCGTCCGGGCTGCGGAAGGCGTGGGCGGCGGTGCGCTGGTGGTCCTCCGCGAAGACCTGCTCGATCTCGGCCAGCACACTGCGCCGCAGCGCGGACGGTGTGTGCTTCATCTTCTGGGTGATGCTGCTGCCGAAGCGGGCCTGAAGGAGCCGGCGGTTGGTGACGCCCGCGGCGGAGACCGGTACGTCGTCCGCACCCGCACTTCCGACGGGCGGCAGCAACGCCTTCGAGACGAAGAACTTGCTGATGCCGTTGGCCAGGAAGAAGTGCTGCGGCACCGTGGGGCGCCCGAGGAAGACGTCGTCGTTGAAGTAGAGGAAATGCTCGGCGAGCCCCTCGATGTGGTGCAGCTGGCTCTCGATGGCGTGCGAGTTGAACGTCGGGAGCACGGCGGGGTCCGTGAAGATCTCCCGGTGGTCCACGACCGTGAGCCGAGGGTGTCCGGTCTCCAGCCAAGAGGGAACCTGCTGGTCGGTGACCAGGTAGACATGCCTGATCCAGGGGGCGTACATGTGCAGCGAGCGCAGCGAATAGCGCAGCTCGTCACGGCTGAGATAGCGGGCCGCGTTGGCGGCCTGCGGGTGGTACGGCTCTCCCACGACCCTCGCGCGGCGCCGCTGCCATTCGGGGTCGGAGCCGTCGACCCAGGTGTACACGGCGTCGACGGGGAATTGGATGTCGTCGGGCACCGGCTCGGCGAACTCGCGCCGGGTGCGTACGGTGGCGGGCTGCGGCAGGGTGTGCTCGGACGCGAGCCGGGTGAAGCGGCGGCCAGGGACCTCTACCGCCGGCGCCTCCCGGCAGACGTGCTCGCAGGTACGGTTGCGGCGCGGCGCCACGAGTTCGGCGCCCTCCTCGGACGGTCGCCAGAACTCGATGTCGCAGCCGTAGCCCGCGCCCAGCACCATTCCGGGCGCGGCGGCGTCGACCAGATAGCAGAAGACGCGGATGACCTGCCGGCCGGCGGCCCGGTCCCAGGAACGCCGGGAGCCGGCCGGTTCTGCACGCTGGTCCCGGGCCCGTTCGGATCCACCCGTCCGCGTGAGGTAGGCCGGCACGTCCGCGCCCATGGCGACCAGTGCGCTTTCGGCTGCCGCCCGGTCTTCGGAGCTGATCCCCACGGCGGAGGAGGTGCTCGCGGCATTGCGTACGACGAAGTGCTCAACGCCCGCCTTCTCCAGCGTGCTCAGCACCAGTCGCAGATTGTGCTCCCGGGCCAGAAGGGGTGTCACGCCCGCTTGCAGCAGGGCGATACGGGTCCCTCCGGCGGTCTGTACGGGCACCCGTTCGCCGCCCCGAAGCAGCCCTCGGCGCTTCAGGCGCGCGCATAGCCGACGGTGCCGTGCCTCGCGCGCCAGGGCCGCCGGTCTCTCCAGCCGCTGCCGCAGCCTCTCCCACTGCTCCGCACCGAACCGGGCCCGGACGACCCTGCGCATCCGCAGGGGCAGCAGCCTCCGGTAGGTCCTGAGCATCAGGGACGGTGGTGGAGCCTGAAGCTGTGCGGCGCGGCGCGCATCGGCCTGCGCCGGGAGGTTGATGGTCATGGCACACCCCTGGTCTGTCTAGTCCAGGTGTCTATGCACTTGCCCGCCGGGCGAATATCGGATACGAGCAGAAACAGCCCGATTGTCCTAATGCCTCACCGCACGTGGTGGGTCGGTCGGCGCACAAGAGCCGCGACCAGGTGGGTGGCGTAGGCGGGCAAGGGGATGTCAGAGGCCCGCCGGCCCTGTGGCCGCAAGTCGAAGAGGGCTGATGCCGGACAGGTCGTGGGCGGTCATGCTGTTGCGGTCGGTGACCGAGCGGCCGAGGGCGTGGTGCGGCCACAGGCCACCGGCCACCCGGCGGCTGCGTTCGCCCCATGCGCGGGCCGCCGCGCTGCTGGTCTTGTAGTGGTTGAGGGCATAGCCGCCGGAGTGGATCCGCAGGAGGCAGAAGCCGCCGGGGTAGTCCTTGGCGGCGCTGACCTCCTGCAGGGTGACGTGCGGGGCCTGCGGCAGGACGGTGCGCTTGTTGCGGTGGGTGTGGCCCGCGTGGTGGAGGAAGACACCGGGCGCGGCGGCGTAGGCCTCGAGGATGGAGCGGGCCTGACGGCGGCCCAGGCGCTGACCGCGGGCCACGGGGAAGACGGAGTCCCGTACGGTCAGCGGATGGTGGCCGAACACGATGGTGGGCTGGTCCCTGTGCTCCTTCAACCGGGCCCGGAACCAGGCCAGTTGCTCGGCGCCGAGCCCGCCGGCGTCGGCGCCGTTGCCGTCCTTCTCGTACGTGTCGAGCCCGACGATCCGCAGCCCGCCGAGGTCGCGGGCGAAGTACGCGGGCCCTTCGCCGCCGAGAAACCCTTCGCGGAATGCGTCACCGCCGCTGTCGCGGCGGGGCCGGTCGTGGTTTCCGCGTACGACGAAGTAGTCCTGTCCGTGGCTGCCGAAGCCGTCCAGGATCCGCTTGGCCTCGGCCAGGTCTCGCAGCGCACCGCCGGCCGAGATGTCCCCCGCGGCCAGCAGCACGTCCGCTCCGCGCCGCCTGGCCTCCTCCACCAGGGCGCGGCTCATGATCTCCGGATACGGTGCGAGCCCCGGCTCCTGCGCCACTCCGCGCAGCAGGGGTACGCCGGTCATGAGGCCGGCGGTGGTCTCCCCGATGTGGAGGTCGTTGCAGAGCGCGATCGACATCAGGTGCCGTCCCGGCGGGGGCTGCGGTGTGGTGAAGGAGTACGGACCTCCGCTCGTGCCGAGACCGTAGAGGTTGGTGCCGACGGCGTTGCCGCGGACGAGGTGCAGCGGGGTGGGCGTGGCGACCGCGCCCCGCGAGCGGGCCTGGTAGTAGTACGTCTGCCCCGGCTCCAGGCCCGTGAGCTCCACATGGTGGTGCGCTGTGGGCCGGTCCTCCGCCGCACTGCGGTCCAGCCGGGCGGGGTGAGTGCCGTAGACGACCTCGCCCTCCGTGACGGCGGGGAGCATGTGGCCCAGCCCGTCGTCGGTGCCGGGTATCCCGGTGTACCAGGTGATGACGGCGCGGTCCTCGGTCAGGGTGACCAGTTCCAGGTGGACGGCTGCCAGGGTGTCGGGGTGACGGCGGCTTTTGCGTGCGGAGCCATGGAGTGCACCGGCAGCGGCCCGCAGTAAAGAGGGGGCGAAGAGGGCACCGGATCGTAGGACTTCACAGGGAGAGGGCAGGGCCGACAGGGCCGCGAGGGGAGCGGAGAAACAGCAGCGCATGTCTGAGTATGTGCCCGCGCGCAGTGAACGCCGACGGTGATGTCGGCGGCGGTGCCGGGTATGGAATGCGACATCTCCGCCCGGTTGCCGACTTATTCGATCTTTCTCCACGCTTTGCGCTCTCGCGCAGGCGGTCCAACAGCGTTGCAACGCAAGGGGTTTGGCAAGACCCGGAGAGGGCGCGCCGCACGCCGAGTCGAATCGGCGTACGGCGAGTTCGGCACGCCTCGCGCCCCGGACGTGTTTTTCGCCACGCGGTTGCATCGGGCCATGGCTGGGCGTGGGCAGCCGCATGACGCGGTCGGCCATGATCTGCCGTACGCGATTGGGTGGTTGGTGATGACGCCGTAGGTTCCCAGAGCCCCGGCAGTCGCCGGAGCCGGCCCGGTCACGAGCCGGCAGCGGCCTCCGGGCGTGGTTGCCGGTAGGGCTTCACCGCGCGGCGTGCGATCGCGAAGCGGTGCGTCTCCGACGGGCCGTCGTAGATCCGGAACGGCCGCACCTCCCTGAGCAGGCGCGCCAGCGGGGCGTCGTCGGCCGAGATGCCGAGTGCTCCGCAGATCTGCACCGCCCGGTCGACGACCCGGTTCACGGCCTCCGCCACGAAGGTCTTGGACACCGACGTGAGCTGCGAGGCGGCGGCCGAGCCGGTGTCCAGCTCCCAGGCGGTGCGCAGGATCAGGGCGCGGCTGGCCTCGATGTCGATCTCGGAGTCGGCCACCATCTGCTGCACCATGCCGAGGTCTCCCAGTACGGAGCCGAACGCCGTCCGGGTGCCCGCCCGCTCCAGTGCGACGTCCTGGGCGCGACGGGCTGCTCCCAGCCAGCGCATGCAGTGGGTCATTCGGGCGGGGCCGAGCCGGACCTGGGCGTTCTCGAAGCCGCGGTCCACGGCTCCGAGCACTCGGTCCTCGCTCACCACGCACTCCTCGAAGGCGAGTTCGCTGTGCCCGGCGAAGAGCCCCTCGTCCAGGGTCTCGATGTCCCGGACGATGCGCATGCCCGGCGTGTCGGCGTCGACCAGGAACATGGTCGCGCCGCCCGGGTCGCCGGGGCTGCCGGAGGTACGGGCCATGACGATCGCGAAGCCTGCACCGTGGGCCCCGCTGATGAACCACTTGCGGCCGTCGATGCGCCACCCGCCGGGGACCCGTGTCGCGGTGGTCCGCAGGGAGCGGGGGTCGGCGCCCGCCCCCGGAGCCGGTTCGGTCATCGCGAAGCAGGACCGCACCTCGCCCGCGGCGAGCGGCCGCAGGAAGCGGTCCTTCTGCTCCTCCGTGGCCACCTTCTCCAGCAGATGCATATTGCCCTCGTCCGGAGCCGCGCAGTTCAGCGCCAGCGGGCCCAGCAGCGAGTACCCGGCGGCCTCGAACACCACCGCCTGTCCGCGCAGGTCGAGCCCGTGCCCGCCCCACCGCGCCGGCACGTGCGGTGCGAACACGCCTGCCTCGCGGGCGCCTTTCTGAAGGGTGTCGCGCAGGGCCTCCGGAGCGTCGTGCACCGACCCTCCGCACTCGCGCTCGGCCGGGATGACCACGTCGCGTACGAACTCCGCGGTGGCGGCGGCGAGTCGGGCGACAAGTGGATCGACATCGAACTGGATAGGCACGGTTCCTCCTGCCGACGGGCTACGGGCACCGATGCCCGTCGCGTCCTAGAAACTGTACAGCGTCTTCAGTATCTTGCTGGGTGGCGCTCGACTTGAGGAGCGTGCGATCTGAGGAGCGTTTGATCTGGGAGCACTCGGCCCGGCGGTCCTCGACGACGGAAGAAGACCCTATGAGCACCCAGCCGGTCCGTGTCGTCCGTCATCCCGGCGGAGTCGTCGAGTTGAGGCTGGAGGACCCCGGGAGAGGCAACGCCCTGGACCTCCCGACGGCCGAGGCGCTGCGGGACGCAGCCGTCGAGGTGGCTGCCGATCCGGGCGGCGCGGTTCTGCTGCGGGCGGCCGGCGCCACCTTCTGTGTGGGCGGTGACCTGCGCGCCTTCGCCGGCCGGGGTGAGGAGACGGGTGCCTATGTGCATGCCGTGGCGACCGCCGCACACGTGGCGGTGCGAACTCTGTACGAGCTGCCCGTCCCCGTGGTGACCGCGGTGCGCGGCGCCGCCGCGGGCGGCGGAATCGGTCTCGCCCTGGTCGGCGACATGGTCCTGGCCGCACGGTCGGCACGCTTCCGGCTGGCCTACACGGCGATGGGGCTCACCCCGGACTGCGGGGCCACCTGGCTCCTGCCGCGCCTGGTGGGTCCCCGTCTGGCGGCCGACCTGGTCCTCACCAACCGAGTCCTCACAGGCCACGAGGCCGAGCGGCTCGGTCTGGTCTCCCGGGCCGTCGAGGACGACGAAGTGGACGAGGCTGCGTACCGGACCGCCGCCGAACTGGCAGGTGGGGCGGGTGAGGCGCTGCGCGCCGCGAAGCGCCTGCTGCGTGACGGTGCCGAGGGCGGGTTGAGCCGTCACCTCGACGAGGAGGCGCGGCTGATCGCCGACCTGGCCGGGAGCGGTGAGGCGCAGGCGCGGATGACGTCGTTCCTCACCGCCCGGGTGCGTTCGGGGGCGAGCAGCGGCCGGTCTCTGCCGAACGCTCCGGAAAGTGTTTCTTGATTAGCTCTTCACTAACACCTCCGTCGGAGCGTAACCTCCGGGCAACACAGATCTGAGGACCGGGCGACAGCACCGGGGAAATGGTGTGGCGATGCAATCTGCTGCCGTGGGCCGGACAGACGCTCTCGACGAGAACCTCACCGAAGCCGTTGTCGACCTCGTTCTGCGTGGGATGTGGCGCGGCAGGCCCGAGTCGGACCACCGCCCCCTGGTCGACGCCGGGCTGGCCATGGTGAAGGGCCCCATGGTGCTGCCGACGGAGCCCGCCAAGGCCGCCGCGGCGCGGATCCTCCGGATTCCGGTCGGTTCCCCGCAGGAGGAGCAGATCACCGCGGCGTACGAGGCCTTCCTGCCCGTCAACCGGAAGCTGCGCGAGGTGTGCACGGCCTGGCAGTGCCGGCCCGACGGCACGGTCAACGACCACAGCGACAGTGTCTACGACGCCGGGGTGCGCGAGTCGCTGGAAGACGTGCACGAGGCCATCCAGCCCGTACTGCGCAGGCTGGACGGGCTGCCGTCGGGCAGCGGGCAGTATGTCACGGCCCTGGAGGAAGCCCTCGACCGCTTCGACGACGGCGCGGTGGAGTGGCTGGCCTCGCCCCTGTGCGACTCGTACCACACCGTGTGGATGCGGCTCCACCAGGAGCTGCTGCTGGTTCTGGGGATCAGCCGGGCGAAGGACGAGGCGCTCGAAGAGGAACTCGTCACCAGGAGCCGGGGTTGAGCATCACCGACCGCCACTCCGGCGCACTCGCACAGACGCACACCCCCAGCCACGCCCTGGTGCCCTACGGCCAGGGACGGATCCGAGGGCTGGACGCCGGTGAACTGGGCACGCACGGCACTGCCATGGACCGGCTGGTGGCCCTCGGGCTTCCAGTGGTGCCCGGACTGACGGTGTCGGCGGGCTCGGCCGCGTCGCTGTACGAGCCGGGTACCGCCCGCGCCGCCCTGGAGCTCGTGGAGCAGCTGTCGGGACGGCGGATCGGCGACCGGAGCAGGCCGCTGCTGCTGCGTCTGTCGGCGAGCGCGTCGACCGAGGTCGCCGGGCTGCCGCCGGAACTCGCCTGCATCGGTATCACCCCGGCCGACGCCGATGGCATCCGTGCCGTCATCGGCCGCGACGAGGTGCTGTACGAGGTATGGGCGGCCACCGTCCGGATGATCGCGGAGTACGCCCTTGACGTGCCCGCACCGGAGCTCGACGACGCATCGCTCGACGCCCCTGATCCCAGGGCCCGCGTCGACGCACTGCTCTCGACGGTCACCAGGCATGCCGAGCGGCCGTACCCCGACGACCCGGCCGAGCAGCTCGCGCTGGCCGCTCGGGCGGTGCTGGGGAGGTGGGCCTCACCCCGGGCCAGGCGATCCCGCAAAGCCCAGCGGCTCCCCGCAGAGCTGGGCATCGCACTGCATGTCCAGGCCGTGCGCATCGGGCCATGGGACCACTCCGGCTTCGGCACGGCGGTCAGCCGGCACCCCGACAGCGGCCGCTTCTCGCCGCAGGGCTCCTTCTTCCGGGGCGTACGCCGCAGCGCGCCGCCCCCGCGCATGGGCGAGCCGCTGGAGAAGCTGGGCGGGAGTTCCGCGCTGCTTGAGCACTCGCTGCTCACCCTCGAACGTCATCTGCACGCCCCGGTCACCGTCGACTTCGAGGTGCGCGACGGCGAGATTTCGCTGTTGGCCGCCTCGGCGCAGAGCCGCCCGCCGCTACGTGCGGCGGTGTGCCTCGCCGCGGACCTGGCCGGGGACGGAGCACTCGACCGGGAAGAAGCCGTACGCCGGATCAGCCCCGCGCAGGTACAGGAACTGCTGCACCCCCAACTCCGGCTGACCGGCGGCGAGCAGCTCTTGGTGAAGGGACTGCCCGCCTCCCCGGGGGCGGCGACCGGTGCGATCGTCCTGTCGAGCGAACGCGCCCTCGAACTGGCCGCGGACGGCACGCAGGTCGTGCTCGTGGCCCATGAGACGACTCCGGCCGACGTCCCCGGGATGCTGGCCGCCGTCGCCGTGCTCACCGGCAGCGGCGGTATCGCCTCGCACGCCGCCGTGGTGGCGCGCGGTGCGGGCAAACCCGCCGTGTGCGGCGCTGAGGGACTGCGCGCCGACCGGGCCGCCGGCACCGTACAGATCGGGGACCGGGTACTGCGCGAAGGCGATCCCGTCTCGCTGGACGGCCGTACCGGAGCCGTCTACGAGGGGACGCTGAGCGTCAGTGTCGCCGGACCGCCGCCCGAACTGTCCACCCTGCTGGAGTGGGCGGACGGGATGCGCCGACTGGGCGTGCGCGCCAACGCCGACACCGCGGCGGAGGTGAGCACCGCCGTCGCCCTGGGCGCGGAGGGTGTGGGGCTGTGCCGTACGGAGCACCAGTTCCTCGGCGACCGGCTGCCGCTGATCCGCCGGGTGATCCTGGCGGCCGACGCCGCGGCCCGCGACGAGGCGCTGTCGGCACTGGAACAGGCCCAGCACGAGGACTTCAAGGCCCTGCTGACCGCGGTCGGGGACCGGCCGGTGACCGTGCGCCTGCTGGACGCTCCGCTGCACGAGTTCCTGCCCGCCGCCGGGGAGGCGCAGGACGCCGCCGAGGAGCAGCGGGCCGCCGCACTGCGTGAGGCGAATCCGATGCTCGGTCTGCGCGGCGTGCGCCTGGCCCTGCTGCACGAGAGGCTCTACCCGGCGCAGGCCGAGGCGCTCTTCACCGCCTGGGCCGATGTCGCCGCCACCGGAGTGCGGCCCGAGCTGGAGGTGATGATCCCGCTCGTCAGCCTGCCGGAGGAACTGGCCGCCGCGGCCGCGTACGTACGCGGTGCCGCCGACGCGGTTGCCGCCCGCACCGGGGTGGAGGTCCCGTACCGGCTCGGCACGATGATCGAGACACCGCGCGCCGCGCTGCTGGCCGGCGAACTCGCCGAACACGCCGAGTTCTTCTCCTTCGGCACCAACGACCTCACCCAGCTCACCTACGGGTTCTCCCGGGACGACGTCGAGCGCCAGGTGCTCGCCTCGTACCAGGAGCGCGGGTTCCTGACGGCCAGTCCGTTCGCCCGGCTCGATCCGCACGGGGTGGGCGCGCTGATCGCCCTGGCGGTGGAGCGGGCACGGAGCGTACGCCCGGACATCAAGCTGGGCGTGTGCGGTGAGCACGGCGGAGACCCGGAGTCCATCGCCTTCTGCGACGGCCTGGGCCTCGACTACGTGTCCTGTTCCGCGCACCGCGTGCCGGTCGCCCGGATGGCCGCGGCACACAGTGCCGTGCTGGAGCAGCGCGACGAGAGCGGGAGCGCACGATGACGAGCACCGTGACCGACGGCACGGCCCTGTCCGACGCCGAACTGGACGACCTGCGCGAGACCGTACGGTCTGTGTGCGCCGACGCCGGCGGCACCGCCGCCGTGCGCCGGCTGTCCGAGCATTCCCCGGGCATCGACGCCAAGTTGTGGGACACCCTCGGCCGGCAGGTCGGACTCGCGGCCCTGGGTCTGCCCGAGGCGGCCGGCGGTATCGGCGGCCTCGCGGAGATCGCCGCGGTCTGCGAGGAGCTGGGCAGGACCCTGGCGCCGGTGCCCCTGCTGTCCTCCACCGTTCTCGCCGGGCAGGTGCTGGCCGGCTGCGGCACAGCCGACCGGGCGCTGGTGGACCTGGCCGAGGGCAAGGTGCACGCCCTGGCGGTGGCGGCGCCCGACGGGGTGTGGCGGCCGGACGCCGTGCCGGTGGCCGTCACCTGGCGGGGCGGCGTCCCGCTCCTCGACGGCACCGCTCCCTTCGTACTGGACGGTGCCGACGCGGAACGCCTGGTCGTCGCCGCCTGCGGCGCCGACGGCCTGGACCTCTTCCTCGCCGACCCCGGGGAGCCCGGGGTGACGGTCCGCCGAGTGCCCACCCTGGACCTCAGCCGCGGACAGGCGGTGGTCTCCTTCTCCGGCGCCCGTGCCCGGCCCCTGACCGCCGGGGGAGAGGGGGCGGACATCGTGAGCCGTGCCCTGGATGTGGCCCTGGTGGCCCTGGCCGCCGAGCAACTCGGGGGCGCGCAGGCCGCGTTGGACATGACGGTGGCCCATGTACGCGACCGCACGCAGTTCGGCAGGGCCATCGGCGGCTTCCAGGCGATCAAGCACACCTGTGCCGACATGCTGCTCCAGGTCGAAGCCGGGCGGTCGGCGGTGGTGCGCGCCGTCCGCGCGGCCGATTCGCCCGAGTCGCTGGCCGAAGCGGCGGCGGTGGCGCAGGCATGGTGCGGCGAGGCGTTCGTGTCCGTCGCCGCCGAGTGCGTCCAACTGCACGGCGGCATGGGCTTCACCTGGGAGCACGACGCGCACCTGTACTTCCGGCGCGCCCAGTCCGACGCCGTCCTGCTGGGCGGCGCCGCACACCACCGGGAACGGCTGGCCGGACTGCTGGGCTGGTGACTTCACCCGCGGTCACAGCACCACCGCACGACGACCGTGCAGAAAAGGGCAGGACGGCATGATCAGCAGACTCATCGACGAGGGACTGTTCGAGAGCGCGAATCCACCGCGCCTTTCGGGCGCGCGCTGCTCCGGCTGCGCCACCGTGGTCTTCCCCCGGCAGGACTCGTGCCCCAAGTGCTCGGACGGAGACATGTCCGCGCACGTGCTGCCGGTGACCGGGCGGGTGTGGTCGTGGACGCTGCAGGCGTTCCAGCCCAAGCCGCCGTACCGGCCGCCGACCGGGGGCTACCGGCCGTACCACGTGGGCTATGTCGACCTCGGTGAGGTGCTGATCGAGGCGCGGCTGGAGGTTCCCCGTACCGAGATACGGATCGGGCTGCCGGTCCGGCTCACCATGGTGACCGCGTACCACGACGAGGACGGGACCGAGGTTCTGACCTTCGCGTTCCGCACGGACAGGGACGGGGAGCGATGAGCTGGAGCGACGAGGTCTATGTCGTCGGCTGTGGCATGCATCCCTTCGGCCGCGACGAGACCGTCACCGGGATGGACATGGCGGAGCGTGCGGTACGCGAGGCCCTGGCCGACGCCGGTGTCGCCTGGGAGGACATCGGTTACGCGGTGGGCGGCTCCGACGTGTCCGGCAAGCCCGACACCCTGGTCGGCCGTCTGGGGCTGACCGGTGTGCCGTTCGCCAATGTGCAGAACGGCTGCGCCACCGGTGCCTCGACGGTGCTCGCGGTGGCCAACGCGCTGCGCGCCGGCGAGGCCTCACTGGGGCTGGCCGTGGGTTTCGACAAGCACGAGCGGGGCGCCTTCCACGTCTCCGCGGCACGCTACGGACTGCCCGACTGGTACGCCGAGACCGGCATGATGCTGACCACCCAGTTCTTCGCCCTGAAGACCCAGCGGTACCTGCACGAGCACGGGATCGCGGAGCGGTCGCTGGCGACGGTGGCCGCGCGGGCCTTCCGCAACGGCTCCCAGCACCCCCTGGCCTGGCGGCGCAAGGAGCTGACGGAGGAGGAGATCCTCAACTCCGCCGAGGTCAGTCCGCCCCTCACCCAGTACATGTTCTGCTCGCCGGGGCAGGGCGCGGCGGCTCTGGTGCTGGCGCTCGGCGACCGCGCCTTCGACCTGTGCGAACGGCCGGTCAAACTGGCGTCGTTGGCCTTCAGGACCAGACGGTTCGGCTCGTTCGAGGTGTTCTCGCCCTGGTTGCCGCCCGGACCGCACCGCAGCCCGAGCGTCGACGCTGCGGAGGCGGCTTTCCGCACCGCGGGTCTACGCCCCGCGGACGTACAAGTCGCCCAGTTGCAGGACACCGACAGCGGATCGGAACTGATCCACCTGGCGGAAACCGGACTGTGCGGCCACGGCGAGCAGGAGGAACTCCTCGCCGGCGGGGACACCGATCCCACGGGCCGTATCCCGGTCAACACCGACGGCGGCTGCCTGGCCGGTGGCGAGCCCGTCGGTGCCTCCGGGCTGCGTCAGTTCCACGAGGTCGTACGACAGTTGCAGGGCCGGGCTCCAGGTGTGCAGGTGCCGGGTGCTCCCCGGGTGGGCTTCACCCATGTGTACGGCGCGCCCGGGATCAGCGCCTGCTCGGTGCTGACCGTCTGAGAGGGCAGGCACACCATGGGGCACGGCGACAGAACCGCACTGGTCACCGGCGGAGCGCGCGGCATCGGCCTGGAGGTATGCCGACAGCTCGCGGACCGAGGGCTGCGGGTCCTGGTCGGGGCGCGAAGATGGGAGGCGGCCGAGGAGGCGTGCCGCGCCATCGGTCCGGCAGCACTGCCACTGGCCCTGGACGTGGCCTCGGCGAAGGGCGTCGCCGAAGCGGTCCGGGAAGCCGGGGAGTTGACTGGCGGGATCGACGTCCTGGTGAACAATGCGGGAGTGTCCCTGGACGGAGATCTACGGCCCCCGTACCTCGACGAGGAGATCCTGCGCACGACCCTGGAGACGAATCTCGCAGGTGCCTGGCGCATGGCGGAAGCCGTCGTGCCAGGCATGGTGGAGGCCGGCTACGGACGGGTCGTCAACGTCACCAGCTCGTACGGCTCGCTGGCGCTGATGGACTCCGGCCGCCACCCGGCCTACCGGATCTCCAAGACCGCCCTCAACGCCCTGACCCGTATGCTCGCGGCCGAACTGGCGGGCACAGGCGTCCTGGTCAACGCCGCCGACCCCGGCTGGACCCGCAGCGGCATGGGCGGTTCCGCTGCCCCGCGTGGTCCGGAGGAGGGGGCGGACACCCCGGTCTGGCTGGCCACCCTCCCCGAGGGCGACGGGACGACGGGCGGGCTGTTCGCCGAACGCAAGCCCCTGCCCTGGTGAACTGGCCCTGGTGAACCGCCTCAGGCGGATGCGGAGGCCGGCTTCTCCTCGGCGGTGACGATCCGCAGCGCCAGCGACCTGACCGCCTCCTGTACGGAACGGGAGGGCAGCTGGGACAACGGCCCGCCTTCCGCTCGCAGCGCGGTGACCAGCATGGTCGTACTGATCAGCGTGCGGACCGCGAGCGCCTGCGCCGCGTGCCGTGACTTGGCCGCCCGGGGACTGCGCGTGGTGCCCTCCGGCAGATAGTCGTACGCCCGCTGGATGTGCCGCTGCTCGAACTCGTCCCGCAACACCTTGACGTTGCCGTTGGCGGAGGCGATCTGCACCTGGTACAGCCGGGCCTCCTCGGGGTTCTGCTCCACCCAGTCCCATACCGCGTCGATGACCCGCAGCAGACCCTCCGCACTACCGGGCTCGGACTCCGGGCGGGCCGCCTCCACCACCGCGTTCAGCTGGTCGAAGACTCGCCGCATGGCGAGTTCGAGCAGCTCTTCCTTGCCGTCGAAGTGGTAGTAGACGGCCGTGGGCACCACCTGGGCCTCGTCCGCGATGTCCTGGATGCTGGTCTCCGCGACTCCGTTGCGGCCGAACACGCGCACGGCGGCGGTGATGATGTGCTGTCGTCGCGAGGGTCGGTGGGCGGGCTGCTTGCCGTTCTGCGTGGTGGCCATCATGCTCCCTGGCGGCTGCCGCGAACCCGCGTCTGTGGGCCCTGTCCACTGACCATGCTATCCAGTAACTCCGCCAGGTCGATGGCGTAATTCCTGCTACGCGTGTGCCGTCGGAGTACGAAGATCGCGGCATACTTGACACCATGACGACATCCGGAGCCCGCGCCGCGCACCGTCCCTCGCGCAAGCAGTGGGTGATCGAAGCGGCCACGGAGCTGTTCGCCACCCAGTCGCCGGACGAGGTCACGGTGGCCGACATCGCCGCTCGTGCGGAGATGACCTCGGCAGCGGTCTACTACCACTTCTCCTCCAAGGACAAGGTTCTTGTGGAAGGGATGCGGGTGTTCGCCAGTGCGCTGCGCGAAGAGCTGCATGCGCTCACGGAGGCCCACACGCCCGGCTCGCCCCTCGGACCGGCCCTCACCGCGCTGGTGGCCTGGCTGGGCGAACACCGGTCCGCCGCCACCGTGTTCTTCACGTCCTCGGCCGGCATGAGCCAGGAGGCGGAGGCGCTGCGCCACGAGAGCCGGACGCAGTTGCTGGAGGAACTGGTACGGCTGACCCGCAAGGCCCGCGAATCGGTGTCCGACGCGGAGGCCGCCGTCATCGCCCTGGGCCTGCTGTCGCTGCTGGAGACCTCGGCGATCTCGCAGGTCCGCGGGGACGACGTCTACCGCTCGCTCGGACACCGCTCCTTCGTCCGCGAGGTCGGCCGCCTCGCCGAGCGGATCGCCGACCCGGCGGCGGCTGAATAGCCCGCGGACCAGGATCAGCTCTGAGCCCAGGATCAGACCAGCAGCCGGAGCGGCTTGCGCAGCAACTCACCGACCGTGCGCAGATACTCGGCTGCCGGTGCCCCGTCGACGGCGCGGTGGTCGAAGGTGAGGCTCAGTGTGAGCACCTGCGTCCGCAGCGGCCGGTCGTCCACCCACTCGACACCGTCCCTGAGCCTGCCCACGCCGAGAATGGCGACATTGCCGGGGTTGATCACAGGGGTGAAGAAGTCGACGCCGTATCCGCCCAGCGAGGTGACGGTGAAGGTGGCGCCTTCCAGCTGAGCCGGGGAGATCCGCCCCTCACGCGCGGCCTCGGCCAGGGTTCTCGACCGGCGGGCGATCTCGGGCAAGGGCATCAGCACCGCGTTCTCGATCACGGGGACCATCAGTCCGCCCGGAACGGCCACCGCGAAGCCGAGGTGGATGTCGCCGAGCAGATGGATGCCGTCTTCCCGCACCGTCGCGTTGAGCAGCGGGTGCTCGCGCAGGGCCAGTGCGGCGGCCTTGAGCAGGAAGTCGTTGAGGCTGGGGACGGGCAAATCGCTGTCGGCCCATTCGTCCTTGAGCCGGGCCCGCAAGGACACGACGGCGTCCATCCGCACCTCATAGCCGTGCGTCAGCTGTGCCATCTCCTGGAGGCTGGCATGCATCCGGCGGGCGATGGTGCCGCGCATTCCGGTCAGGGGGAGGACGTCTCCCGGTTGGGGTACGGCACTGCGGCGGGCGGCCGCTGTTGTGGGCGCCGGTTCGGTCGCCGTGGTGACGGCATCGAGGTCGGACCTGCGGATCCGGCCGCCGAGCCCGGTGCCGCTCACCTCGGACAGGTCGATGCCCCGCTCCTTCGCCAGCCGGCGTACCAGCGGCGAGACAGGGGTGACCGTGTCGCCGTGCAAGGCGGCGGCGGACGGCACGCGGGCCGCGGGTGAGGCGGCAGCGGCGGCGAGAAAGTCCTCCACGTCCTCGGAGACGATCCGGCCGCCGGGTCCCGTGCCGCGTATGGCGGTGAGGTCGACGTCGGCCTCGGCCGCCACCCTGCGGGCGTTCGGTGAGGCGAGGAGTCGGCCCCCGTGACCGAAGGAGGCCGCGCTGCCGTTGAGGGAGGGCGCCGCGAAGCCATTACCGCCGTGACCGGACGGTGCCGCGCCCGCGGCGTTGCCATTGAGTGCCGGGGGCGCGGAAGTCCCGTCGGCGTCGAACGCCGACGCTGCGGAGACAGCACCCACGGCCACGGACTGCGCAGCCGTACCGCTGGACCCGGATCGGGAAGGCATCGGCGCACCTCCCGGCTCCGGCAGTTGCTCTCCCTCGGCCAGCAGCCAGCCGATGAGAGCCCCGGCGGGGACCGTGGTCCCGGCCGGGACCACCGGGTGGAACATTCCGCCGGCCTCCGCCTCGACCTCCACGTCGACCTTGTCGGTGGCCAGCCGGAGCAGGGCTTCGCCCTCCGAGACGGCCGTTCCCGTGGGAACGAGCCACTCGTCGATCGTGCCTTCCTGCATGGTCAGGCCGATCTTCGGCAGCAGAACCTCGACCGCCACTTCGTCACGACCTTTCGAGGAGACGGCGGCACCCTTGCGCGATGCGGGCGCCATCGGGGACGTACGCCTTCTCCAGAACCGGGGAGAACGGCACGGGGGAGAAGGGGGCGCCGATGCGCAGGACCGGCGCGTCCAGGTAGTCGAAGGCCGCGTCCTGGATCTGAGCGGCGATCTCGCCGCCGAGCCCGCCGAAGGTGACGGCCTCGTGCACCACGAGGACCCGGTTGGTGCGGCGTACGGAGGCGATCATGGTCTCGGTGTCCAGGGGCTGGACGGTGCGGGGGTCGATCACCTCCACCTCGATGCCCTCGGAGGCCAGTTCCTCGGCCGCCGCGAGGGCCTCGCCCACCATGCGGCCCAGGGCGATGACGGTGACGTCGGAGCCCTGCCGCGCGGTGTGCGCCTGGCCGAGCGGGATGCCGTAGATCTGCTCGGGCACCTCGGTCTTGCTGCCCAGCAGGACCTTGTTGAGCATGACGACGACCGGGTTGTTGTCCCGGATCGCGGAGACGGTCAGGCCCTTGGCGGTGTACGCGTCGGACGGCATCACGACCTTGAGGCCGGGCACGTGCGCGAGCCAGGCCTCCAGGCTCTGACTGTGCTGGGCGGCGGCGCCAAGGCCCGCGCCCGAGGCGGTGGTGATGGTGAGCGGCACCGACACGGAGCCGCCGAACATGTACTTCATCTTGGCGGCCTGGTTGACGATCTGGTCCAGGCAGACGCCGATGAAGTCCATGAACATCAGGTCGACGACGGGGCGCAGGCCCCGGGCGGCGGCGCCCACGCCCAGGCCGACGAGCGCGGCCTCGGAGATCGGGGTGTCGATCATGCGGCGGGGGCCGAACTCGTGGAGCAGGTTGTCGAACATACGGAAGACACCGCCGTACCCGGCGACGTCCTCCCCGGCGACGAAGACGTTCTCGTCCTCGCGCATGACCTGCGCCAGGCCCTCATTGAACGCCTTGACGTAGGTGAGCTTGCGGCCCGTGCCGTCCGGGGCAAGGGCCGGAGCTTCGGTGATGGTGGTCATGGCGGTCATCCCGAGTAGACGTTGAGGAGGAGGTCTGCCGTGTCGGGCAGCGGGCTGGCCTCGGCGTAGGCGATGGCCTCGGCGATCTCGTCGCGGGTGCGCTGCCAGGTGTCGTCCAGCTCGGCGCGGGTGGCGGTGCCGTCGGCGATTGCCCGGGCTTCGAGCAGGTCGATCGCGTCGCGGGCCTTCCACTCCTCGACCTCGGCGTCCGAGCGGTAGGGGTGACGCAGTCCCTTGACGCCCTGGTGGTCGTAGTAGCGGTAGGTCTTGGCCTCGATGAACATGGGGCCCTCGCCGGCCCGGGCGCGTGCGACGGCCTCGACGGTGGCCTGGTGGACGGCGGTCGCGTCCATGCCGTCGACGATCACGCTGGGCATGCCGTAGGACGCGGCCCGGTCGGCGACGTCGGTGATCAGCATGTGCTTCGACTGCGGGGTGAATTCGGCGTAGCCGTTGTTCTCGCAGATGAAGAGGACCGGCAGGCGCAGTATGGCGGCCATGTTGGCAGCCTCGTGGAAGCTGCCGATGTTGGTGGCGCCGTCGCCGAAGAAGGTGACGGCGATGTTGTCCTCGCCCCTGTACTGGGCGGCGAAGGCGGCGCCGACGGCGATCGGGATGCCGGCGCCGACGATGCCGTTGGCTCCGAGCATGCCGAGCGTGACGTCGTTGATGTGCATGCTTCCGCCGCGGCCGAGGCAGGCGCCGGTGACGCGGCCGTACAGCTCGGAGTACATGTGCTTGAAGCTGACGCCCTTGGCCACGGCATGCCCGTGTCCGCGGTGGGTGGAGGTGATCTGGTCGTCGTCGCGCAGTGCCGCCATCACCCCGGCGGCCACGGCTTCCTGGCCGACGTACAGGTGCAGGAAGCCGGGCAGTTTGCCGGCCTCCATGAGCTTGCCCGCCTCGGTCTCGAACAGCCGGATGCGCACCATGCGCTCGTGCAGGTCGCTGATGACCTGCGCGGATGCCTGATTCGCGGCCGGATCGGCCGACTTCTTCTGTGCCCTTGACGACCTGGATGTGCTTGATGCCCTTTGAGCCATCGTCCGCCCCTTCGCCCGAGGGAGGTGTGCCACGCAATCGGACTTTGTTATGTCGGTCTACAGTAAGTAGCAGTGGGCACCTTACTGAACAGGCTCTCTAATTACTACGCCTCTGTCCGATCCGGCCCCGGATCGCCGCCATGCCCGTCCACGAGCTCGACGACGTTGCCCTCCGGGTCCGCCCAGAAGCTGATCCGCCGGCCCCGCGCCGCCAGGACGACCGGGGACGACAGCGGGCGAGCACCGGCGGCCGGGAGTGCGGCGACCACCGGCGCGATGTCCTCCAGGTGGAAGGTGAGATAGGACAAGCCGCGGCGTGCGGTGAGGGGCACGGCCGGCGGGGCGGCTGCGGGTCCGGCACTCACCCGCGGCCGCACCAGCTTGATCCGCCCCCCGGAGGACGTCCCGGATGCCGCCCCGACGGGCACCTGAAGCCATACGACCAGAAGCGGCCCGCCCAGCCCGGCGGGGCCACCGATCGACTGTGGGATGTGTGACCGGTGCACCGGAACGCAGCCGAGCGCCTCACGATAGAAGCGCTCCATCAGTTCCAGGTCGCGCACCACGAGACCGGCCTCGAAGGGTTGCGTCATCGCTGCCCCCGGAGCAGCCCTCGCCGGATCAGGTGCCTCATGGGTCACCGGACCACCTTCCGTCGGGCCATCGTCCACCGTACTCCCACAGCTGGAGCCGATCCCTAGAAAGATCGAGTCGGGCCAGGATTATCCTCGCAGCAGATAGCGAAGGTGACCTGCGGAATCTCGTGCAGCCGACTTCGGCACTTTCTATTGACACACAACACTAACTCCTGTTGTTGTGGCGATCGCAGCGGAGCTGTAGCACCAGAACCCTTCACCAGCTCGCGGCTGGGAGGATTGAGGACATCGTGGTCCAGATCAATTCACCGGAGACCGGAGCGGCAGGCGACGAGCGTCCCCTGCCGCCGCCCGCCCCGGAATACCACTCATGGATCGGCCAGAACGACGCCACCGATGCCGCGAGCGCGGCCATGCGGCAGGACGCGGCCGAGCTCGCCGAGCGTGTCATCGAGCACTACCGCAACAACACGACCCATGAGGTCGAGGAGCAGTGGACGGAACCCGTCGACAACTACCTCGACGCCGACCGCTGGCTGCGGGAGATGGACGCCGTCCACCGGAGTGTTCCGCTCCCCCTCGCCATGTCGTGCGAGCTTCCCGGACCGGGCACCTACAAGGCGCTGGACGTGCTCGGCATCCCGATCCTGATCACCCGGGACCGCAAGGGCGTCGTGCACGCCATGATCAACGCCTGCCGGCACCGTGGCGCCGAACTCGTCGAGCCGGGCTGCGGCGTGGCGAAGCGCATCACCTGCCCCTACCACGCCTGGTCGTACGACCTTTCGGGCGAACTGCGCGGCGTGTACGCCGAGAAGACCTTCGGCGACGTACCGCGCGAGAAGCGCAGCCTGGTACAGCTCCCCGTGGGTGAGCGCGCCGGCATCGTCTTCGTATCACTGGACCCCTCCGCCGAACACGACCTGGACGCCTGGCTCGGCGACCTGCAGCCACTGCTGGAGGGGCTCCGCTTCGCGGACTGCCACCACTACGCCACGCGCGAGCTGACCAGCCCCAACTGGAAGGTCACCCTCGACGGGTACCTGGAGACCTACCACTTCGCCTCGCTGCACACGAAGACGGTCTTCGAGACGAACTTCTCCAACATGATGGCCCACGACACCTGGGGCCCTCACCAGCGCCTCGGCGCCGCCCTGCGGCCCGTCGCCGACGTGGTGGACCTGCCGCCGGACAAGCGTGACCCCGGCGACGTGGTCGGAGCCATCTACTGGCTCTTCCCCGGCCTGGCCATCGCCGGCACCTGGCGCAACAAGATCGCCGTCTCCATCGTGATCCCCCGGACGGCCACCGAATCGGTGACGCAGCAGATCATCCTGCTGCGCGAGCCGGCCGTCACCGAGGAGGAGCGGCACGCCGCCGACCAGTTCGGCGAGTGGTTCTACGAGGTGGTCCGCGACGAGGACTACGCGACCACCTACGGAGTGCAGCGGGGACTCAAGGCCCTCGCCGGGACCGACTTCGTCTTCGGACGCAACGAGCCCGGACTCCAGCACTTCCACCGCACCATCCACGGCCTCCTGGACGAAGCGTCCAGATGACGAACCCTCAGAACTCGCAGGAGAACAGCATGGTGGCTACGGGCAGCCTCGACGGACGTGTCGCGGTGATCACAGGCAGCACGCGCAGTATCGGACGCGCCATCGCCGAGGCCTTCCTGGCCGACGGGGCCACGGTCGTACTCAGCGGCCGCTCCGAGATCAAGGGCAAGCAGGCGCTGGAAGAACTCCAGGCCGGCGACAAGGCCGTCTTCCACGCCTGTGACTCGAGCCGCCAGGCGGACATCGAGGCGCTGGTCGACTGGACGGTCGAGCGGTTCGGCCGACTCGACATCATGGTCAACAACGTCGGCGGCACCGAGGGGTTCGCCCCGGTCCACCAACTGAGCGACGAGGCGTGGCACAAGGCGCTCGACCTGAACCTCAACGCCTACTTCTACGGCACCCGCCGCGCACTGGGCCCCATGCTGGAGGGTGGCTGGGGCCGTGTCATCAACATCTCCTCGGTCGAGGGCAAGCAGGCCAACAAGCCGGCGATCAGCCACTACATCACCAACAAGCACGCCATCCACGGTCTGACCAAGGCGACCGCCTTCGAGTACGGCACCCAGGGCATCACCTGCAACGCGATCTGCCCCGGTGCCGTCGACACGGACCTGATGCGGGCCGCCGGTCCGGCCGCGGCCGAGGCCGAGGGCATCTCGTACGAGGAGTGGCTGGGCCGGTTCGCCGAGCACGCCGCCACCAAGAAGATCACCACCGTGGAGCAGATCGCGGGCGTCGCCTCACTGCTCGCGAGCGACGCCGGCGCCGGCATCACGGGCACGCTGATCAGCGTCGACGGCGGAACGTCGCAGTGGTGAGCGAGAGAACGGACAGCGGGAGACCCATCGCCATGAAGCACTGGATCACCGACTGGCAGCGCAGCGAGCGGCTGCCCCACTACACCCGGGCCAACGCGGGCGAGACCCTGCCGGAGCCGGCCAGTCCGCTGGGCTGGTCCCTGATCTGGGGGCGCGGTCTGCAGGGCTGGCGCCGCGGCTTCGTCGAATTCGGCATCTACCGCGGTGACGAGATCACCGGCGACCGGCCTCCGTTCGTGGGAATCTTCGGCGGTTACTTCTACCTCAACCTGTCGCACCTGAGGCTGTTCGGCATCCGCATGGGGCAGACCGCGGACGACATCGACTCGGCCTTCGTCGGCCAGCGCTCCGACACACCGGTGTACGTGCCGCATCCCGAGGACCAGGACCCGGAACTGACGGCCAAGGCCGGGGGAACGCTCCAGCGGATGCTCGGCCAGGCCGACTACCCGGAGGGCGACGCCGACCGGGAGCGGCTGCGCCGGATCCGCCGCGAGCGACCCGGACTGGCGTCCCTGTCCGACGTCGAGCTGGTGGCGTACGCCCGCTCTTTGCTGGACGAAGTGGAGACGACCTTCCAACGGCACGTCGAAACCTCGCTGCCCGCGTCGGTCGGACCGGCGATCCTCGGCCCGCTGTGTGCGAGCGTGGACCGTCCGGGAACCATGCTGGACCTCATCAGCGGTCTCGGTAATGTCGATTCGGCCTCCCCCTCGACCGGGCTGTGGACGCTGTCCCGGCAGGTGGTGGCCTCGGCCGAGCTGACCGCGCTGTTCGACCAGGGGCCGGCCGCCGTGGAGCGGGCGCTCGACGGGGCGAGCGGGGACGTGAAGGCGTTCCGCGACTCCTTCGAGGAGTTCCTGGACGCCTCCGGCGACCGCGGGCCCAACGAGTGGGACATCCACGCGCTGTCCTGGGAGGCCTCGCCCGTCCAGGCGCTGGCCCTGGTCGACCGGATCCGGCACAGCGCGGACGACGACTCACCCGCCGAACGTCACCGCCGGCTGACGGAGCGGCGCGAGCAGCTCGCCTCGGAGATCCGGGCCCTGCTCCCGGAGGACGCGCAGCCGATGTTCGACGCCGGAATGCACGCCTCCCAGGTGTGGATCCCGGCCCGCGAGCGGACCAAGGCGAACTGTGTGACCGTCATCAACGAGATCCGGATGGCGGTACGTGAACTCGGCCGCCGTGGCGTCGAGGCGGGGCGCTTCGCCCGGCCGGAGGACGTGATGATGCTGCTGGACACCGAACTCGACGACTATGTCGCCGACCCGGAGCCCTTCGGCCCCGTCATCGCCCAGCGCCTCGAGGAGTACGCGGGGCTGCACGAGCTGGAACCGCCGTTCTTCGTCGCGGCGGACGCGCAGACCGAGATCGACACCTGGCCGCGGCGCACCGAGGAACGCACCGAGGCCGCGATCGAGGGCGATGTGCTCAGCGGAGTGGGCGGCAGCCAGGGGACCTACACCGGAAAGGTCCGCGTCGTCACCGACCCGGCGTCCTGCGAGGCGCTGGAGCCGGGCGAGGTACTGGTGGCGCCGATCACCGACGCGGCCTGGACCCCGCTGTTCCTCGTCGCCGGAGCCGCCGTCGTGGACGTGGGCGCGCTCAACAGCCACGCCGTCGTGGTCTGCCGCGAGCTCGGTATTCCAGCCGTGATCTCCGTCGAGGGCGGAACGCGGCGGCTACGGGACGGCATGGTGATCACGATCGACGGCGACAAGGGAACGGTCACCGTGGACAGCGTCCCGGCCGCGCTCGTCATCTGAACCGCCGCGGGCCCGTCGCTTCCCCTGACAGGGGCGACGGGCCCGCGTGCATGACCCGAGGAAGGAACACCGTGTCAGAGGAAGTCATCGTCGCCGGCTGGATGGACTACGAGCCCGGCGACCGCGACACGATGCTGGGGCATCTGGTCGAACTGGGGCACCGGACCCTCGAAGAAGAGCCCGGTTGTCTGGACTACGCCATGACCGCGGACCCGAGCGACGAGCGGCGGATCCGCGTGTACGAGCGCTGGGCCTCTCAGTGTGCCCTCGACGACCACTTCACCACCCCGCACATCAAGGACTTCCGGGCGGCCGTGGCCGGGCTGACCCGCGTGGGCGTCTCCTTGCAGGTCCACGTGGTCGAAGCATCCCGCCCCATGCGCTGACGGCGAATTCCGTGCGGTTTACGCGGAATCGCCCAGCCGGACCAGCATCTTGCCGATGTTGCCACCGTCCAGCAGGGACAGCAGCGCCCCGGGAGCGTTCTCCAGGCCGTCAACAACCGTCTCGCGCACGGTGATCCGGCCCGAACGAAGCCAGTCCGCGACCCGCTCCTCGAACTCCGGCCGCAGGTCCTCGTGGTCGCGGACGATGAAACCGCGCAGGGTCAGCCGCTTGAGCACCGCCTGGATCAACTGGTTGATGTCAGCCGACCGTCGGCTGGTGTCGGCGGACCGCCGCTCCTCGCCGAACTGCGACATCATGCCGCACAGGGCGACCCGGCCACCGGTCCGCAACGCGTGCAGGGCGGCGGCCAGTTGCTCCCCGCCCACGTTGTCGAAGTAGACGTCGACGCCGTCGGGTGCCATCCGGGCCAGCGCTTCGCGCACCGGCTCGGCGCGGTAGTCCGCGGCGGCGTCGTAGCCGAACTCCTTCACCAGCAGGGCGCACTTGTCCGGCCCACCGGCGGTCCCGACGACCCGCTCCGCGCCCAGCAGCCGGGCGAACTGTCCGGCGGCACTGCCCACGGCACCGGCCGCCGCCGACACGAAGACGGCGTCGCCGGGCCGCAGCCCGGCGATCCGGGCCAGCCCGACGTACGCGGTGAAGCCGGTCTGCCCGAGCAGCCCCAACCAGGTGGGCAGTGGCGCGAGTTGGGGGTCGATACGACCGGCGCCATCGGTGTCCGCGGCGTCGAGAACAGCGCGCTCCCGCCAGCCCAGCTGGTGGCGCACATACGCACCCGCCGGCACGGAGGCGCAGCGGCTCTCCTCCACGACGCCCAGCGCCCGGCCGTCGAGCGGCGATCCGGGCGTGAAGTTGTGCGTGTAGTGCTTCTCGGTGCTCTCCAGCCGCCCGCGCATGGACGGGTCGACGCTCATATAGAGGTTGCGGACGAGCAGTTGTCCCTCGCCGAGGGACGGCAGCGGGCGCTCCTCGACGGCGAAGTCGCCGGGGACCGGTTCTCCGTCGGGGCGGCGCAAGAGACAGACCACCCGGGTCGTACGGGGTGTCACGGGGTCACTCCTCCGGCTGCTCGGCGACGCGCCGCCGGGCGAGGCGGCCTACCCAGCCGGCCATCTGAAGATCGGCATGGCGCAGCTCGCCCGACTGCCAACGGGCCTGGAAGTCGAAGATGCCCCGTGCTCCGGACTTCGGGTCGGTCACCTCGACCAGACCGTCCTCGGTGAGCCGGTACACATGCCCGGTCAGCGGATGGATCACTTGCTTGGACATGGGGCTCACTCCTGCACTCGGCGGCGTACGCCGCGCTTGGTCACGGTCACCGGGCCCTCGACCCGGAGCCGGCAGGCGAGCCGGGTCAGGCCGTCCACGGGTCTGCGCAGGGCCTCGATGCCCTCGCGTTCCAATGGGTCCACGGGTGAACAGTTCTCGGTGCCTTCCTCGACCGCCAGGAAGCACGTACGGCAGGTGCCCTTGCCGCCGCAGACGGTGGGCCAGCGGTATCCGAGCCGCTGTGCCGCGCTGAGCAGGTCTTCCCCGTCGAGCACTTCGAGTTCGACGCCGGAGGGCCGGACGGCCACGCGGTGGGTCACGTGTTCATCCACCGGTCGAGCGTCTGGTTGAAGTGACGGATGCGGCTCTCCTGGTAGTTGGCCAGGGTGATGCCCGGCTTGCGCATCGCCTTCAGCCCCTGCTGGACGTAGGGGAGGTTCTCGCAGTCCTGGTCGAAGACGGGCCCGAGGACACCGAGTTCGGGGATGTCCGCGAAGAGCATGTCCTCGGGCACCCAGCGGATCTTGGCCGGGGGCGGCATCTCGCCGGGCTTCTTCGGGGCCGACATGAAGATGATCTCGGCGGTGCAGGAGTCGGGGTCGAGACCGTTGGGCCTGAACCGGTAGATGATGTTGGACTTGGCGCCGCCCCAGGGGTTGAAGTTGGGGAACAGCAAGTAGTTGATGGCGTCCAGCAGTTCGGTGTCGGCGGTCCCTGAGAAGTCCTGGTGCGAGGTGGCCGCCAGTTGTTCGCGCATCCGCTGGGCGAGGATCTGGCGTGCGGTGCCGCCGGCCGGGATCGCGGGCAGTTCGTCCCCGTCCTGGATCACCAGGTCACGACCCTGGGCCGCGGCGTAGAACGCACGCGAGTCGTAGAACGTCTCCAGTACGTCCTCCTCCGTGACGGAGTCCGCCACATGGGGACTGGGAGCACCCTGGATGTTGATCATCCGGTTCCAGTTGGGCTGGTCCGCCATGACGTCGTACTGGGAGTTGGCGTCCGCCAGCCACGGCAGCATCTGCGGGTGGGTGGCGATCACATGGAAGGACTCGATGAACGCGTCCTGTGCCACCTTCCAGTTGCAGGGCAGCACCTTCGCGATGTGCAGCGACTTGTAGCGGTCCTCCAGCGGCCAGATGTAGTACTCGTCGAAGGTGCCGCGATAGCTCTCGAACGACTCCGCGTACGGGTCCATGTTGATGAAGACGAAGCCGCGCCAGGTGGCCACCTGGGCCTCGGGGAGCGAGAACTTCTCCGGGGTGACATGCGGGAAGTCCCAGGCGCAGGGCGGAGTCTGCATGGTTCCGTCGAGGTTCCAGGCGAAACCGTGGAACGAGCAGCGGAACTCGCCGACGTTGCCGCCACTGGTGCGCAGCTTGCGGCCGCGGTGCAGACACACGTTGACGTACGCGCGGATCTTGTCTGGGGCCGTCCGTACGACGATCAGCGAGTCGTCGCCGATCTCGTAGACCTCGTGGTCGCCGACCTCCGGAATCTCGCTCTCCAGGCAGGCGAACTGCCATACGCGCCGCCACACCTGCCGCATCTCGCGCTCCGCCCATTCGCGAGAGACGAAGCGCGCGGAGTCGATGTCCTCGCTGCCGATGTAGTCGTTCCTGTCATGCCTCAGGGCGGCGGGAACGGGGCGGCTGTCCTGGTCGAGGTAGTCCTGGACGCTGGGCCCGGGGCACCGCGCGGTGACCGACTCCGACGTTTCGTCCATCATCTCTCCTCTGGCAGAAACTTTAGAGTGAGTGTAGTTAGCGAGTGTGGCCGGGAGCAACACTCGCGACGCTGTCCGGATCCCGCATCGGCCGAGGTTGTCGAGGAAAAGTGCCGCATTGGCTTGAATTTGTGGTGACGAACCTCTCCCCAAGGCCGCCGGGGCGTGTCACACTCCGACGCACTTGAGGCTGTAGTGCCTCATAAGTTTCTTGGCCTTGGCGGAGTTGCGCCGCCCTGGCCGCAGTGCCGCTCGGTCACCCCGGCGGCCCGCGCCGTACCCCACGACGGCGGTTCACGCAGCTTTCTCGACCCTTCATGCGTGGGAGCACTCAACGATGAGTTCCAGACCCCGTAGCGCGGTCCGCCGCGCCCTCACCGCGATCGTCCCCGTCATCACGCTGCTGACGCTCTCCGCGTGCGGCGGCGGTGCCACTCCGGCCGCCGAATCGAAGCCGGAGGCGGCGTCCGACTCCCCCGGCCTGGCCGCAGCCTCGAAGGCCATGGAGCAGTACATCCAGCGCCCGGCCAAGATCCCCGTCACCGAGCCGGTGGGCAAGGAGATCCCCAAGGGCAAGAAGATCGATTTCATCCTGTGCGGCGTCCAGTCCTGCAAGGACCTGGCCGACTACTTCACCGCCGGAGCGAAGGAACTCGGCTGGGAGGTCAAGCAGATCGCCACCCAGGGCACTCCGGAGTCCGTGCAGGCCGCCTACGAACAGGCGGTGCGTGACAAGCCGGACGCCGTCGTCGCCTCCGGGTTCCCGCGCGCGGTGTACGCCAAGCAGTTGGCGCAACTGAAGAAGGCCGGCATCCCTGTCTTCCAGTCGAACGCCGACGACGTGGTGGGCGACGGCATCTCCCTGCTGAAGAACGGGCCGGCGGACGTGGACGTCCAGGGCACGATGATCGCCTCGTGGGTCGTGTCGAACAGCGGCGCGAAGGCCAACACCGTCTACTTCGACCTGCCCGCGTACACGATCCTCAAGCCCGTCAGGGACGGGTTCGAGACGAAGTACCGCGAGTGGTGCGAGGGCTGCGAGCTGGACACCGTCGACGTGCCGATCACCGCGATAGGCAAGGACATGCCGGACCGGGTGGTGTCGTAC
This sequence comes from Streptomyces sp. NPDC006365, assembly GCF_042870755.1. Classification (NCBI taxonomy): domain Bacteria; kingdom Bacillati; phylum Actinomycetota; class Actinomycetes; order Kitasatosporales; family Streptomycetaceae; genus Streptomyces; species Streptomyces sp. NPDC006365. Next base: position 407,203 of record NZ_JBIAHS010000003.1, on the reverse strand, counting down.
CTCCGCTCGCACCCGAAGGTGACCCACGTCGTCTTCTCGCTGGGCCTGCTCAACGTGGGCGTCCCGGCCGCGCTGAAGACCGCCGGAATCAACGGCAAGCGCATCGTCGTCAACGTCGGCGACGCACAGAGCTACCAGTACATCGAGGGCGGTCTCACCGACGCTGCCATGGCCCTGAACCAGTACGAGACCGCCTGGATCCAGGTCGACGCGCTGGCCCGCCACTTCACCGGCCAGTCCATGAAGGTGGATCAGAACGCGGATCTGCCCAACATGCTGGTCACCAAGGAGAACCTGCCGTCCGCCGACGGCGACTTCCCGCTCGTCGAGGACTACAAGGAGCAGTTCAAGGCGCTCTGGGGCCTGAGTTGACCGGCACGGCCCGCCGTCGGCCCCGTGCCGGCGGCGGCGCCATCCACGGATGGAGGAGCGGTGCACGCTGACACCTCGACGCAGACGTCGCACGGGCGGCACGCGGGGACGGCGGAGGTGGACCGCCCGGTACTACGGGTGGAGGGGCTGTCGAAGCGATTCGGCGGAACCCAGGCATTGAAGGACGTGGACCTCGAGATCGCCCACGGCGAGATCCACGCACTGATCGGGCCCAACGGTTCCGGCAAGTCCACCCTCATCAAGATCCTCGCCGGCTATCACCACGCCGAGCCCGGTGCGGTCGCCGAACTCGACGGCGAGCCGTTCGACCTGGGCCATGTCACCGGTTCGCGGCACGACCGGCTCCGCTTCGTCCACCAGGAACTGGGACTGGTGGAGGAGCTGAGTGCCACGGACAATCTCGCGCTCAGCCGCGGCTTCGCCCGTACGGCGTTCGGCAACATCCGCTGGCCGGAGATGGAACGGCGGACGACCGCACTGGTCGAGCGATTCGGCCTCGGCATCGACGTACGCCGGCCGCTGGCCACGGCCACCCCTGTCCAGCGCGCGGTGGTGGCCATCGCCGCCGCGCTGCAGGGCTGGGAGGGCCGGCGCGGCGTGCTGGTGCTCGACGAGCCGACCGCCGTGCTGCCGCCGGGCGAGGTGACCCGCCTCTTCCAGATCGTGCGGGAGATCCGCGACGCGGGTGCCGGCGTGCTGTACGTCTCGCACCGCATGGACGAGATCTTCGCGCTCGCCGACCGGGTCACCGTGATCCGTGGCGGACGCCGGATCGCCACCCGCCGGGTCGCTGAGCTCACTCCCCGGTCACTGGCGGAGCTGATGGCAGGTCAGGAGGTGGAGACCGCCCACCGGCCGCAGCCGCCCTCCGGCGCCGTCGGCGGGGTCGGGGAGACGGGCGAGGCCGCGCTGGAGGTCAGAGATCTATGGGTCGGCCCGCTGCGCGGCGTCGGCTTCGACCTGGCCAGGGGCGAGCGGCTGGGCATCACGGGCCTGGTCGGCTCCGGCCACGAGGCAGTGCCGTACGCGGTGTGCGGGGCCTGGACCGGGCCGGTGCGCGGCCGGGTGCGGATACCGGAACGCTCCCCACGGTGGGTCGACGCGCGGGACGCCGGCGGACTCGGCATCCCTTTGGTGCCCGCCGACCGGGCGACCGAGGGGGTGGTCGGCGACTTCTCGGTCGCGGAGAACCTGACCCTCCCCCTGCTCGACCGGCTCCGCGCCCGCTTGGGCCGACTGCACCGGGGGCGGGAGAGCGCCCTCGTCGAGGAGTGGATCCGGCGCGTGGAAGTGCGTACGGCCGGACGCGGGGCCCCGATCACCACGCTCAGCGGCGGCAACCAGCAGAAGGTCGTCATGGCCCGCTGCCTGGCCCAGCGGCCGCCGGTGCTGGTGCTGTGCGAACCGACGGCGGGCGTCGACGTCGCGACCCGGCAGCAGCTGTACGAGCTGATCGAACGTCAGGCGGGCGACGGCATGGGGGTGATCGTGTCCTCGTCCGACACGGAGGACCTGCTCACGCTGTGCACCCGCGTCCTGGTGGTGCGGGACGGCCGGATCGTGCGGGAGATCAGCGGCCGGGACATCACCGAGCCCGCGCTCGTCCACGCCATGGAAGGAACCGAGTGAGAAGGAACCGAGTGACATGACATCCACCCCGACCCGGCAGGCGGAACACCGGCCGGTCACCGACCCGGACGCCCCCGCGGTGTTCACCGCGGGGACGCCCGTCGCGCTGGGCCGGCGGGCGGCGGCCGCCCTGTCGTTCCGGAACATCGGCGCCGTCTACGTGTGGCTGCTCATCGCCGTGATCTTCTCCGTGTGGGCGCCGGAGACGTTCCCGACCGCCACCACGGTCAAGCAGGTACTGAACGGCAACGCCGTGGCCGGTCTGGTGGCGCTCAGCGTTGTCGCTCCGCTGGCCGCACGCGTCTTCGACCTCTCCGTCGCCTTCACCATGTCGCTGACCAGCGTGCTGACCGCCCGTTTCCTGGTCTCCGCGGGCCTCGGCCCCGGCACCGCGATCACCCTGGCGATGACGGCTGCTCTGCTGGTCGGGGTGATCAATGGAATCGTGGTGGTGGTGCTGCGGGTCGACTCGTTCATCGCCACGCTCGCCACCGGCGCGCTGATCCAGTCCCTGATCACCATGGTGACCAACGACAGCTCGATCACCGGCCTCCAACTGCTGGCCAAGCCGTTCTCGAGCATCGCCCAGCTGGACGCCGGCGGCATCACGCTGCCCGTGCTGTATCTGCTCCTCGCCGCGATGGCCATCTGGTTCCTGCTGGAACACACCGCCACCGGCCGCCGGCTGTACGCGACCGGCTTCAACGAGAACGCGGCACGTCTGCAAGGAGTACGCACCGGCCGACTGCGCTTCATGACGCTGGTTACGTCCGCGCTGCTCTCCGGTTTCGCCGGGGTCGTGTTCGCGGCCTCCGTCGGATCCGGATCGCCGACCGCCGGCACGCCGTACCTGCTGTCGGCCTACGCCGCGGCCTTTGTCGGAGCGACCCAGCTGCGTGCGGGGCGCTTCAACGCCTGGGGCACGGTGATCGCCGTACTCCTGCTTGGCACCGGAATCACCGGGCTCGGCCTCGCCACCAGCGCGCAGTGGGCCACGAGCCTGTTCACCGGCTCGGTCCTCATCGTCGCGCTGGTCCTCACGGGTGGGCGGATCGCCCTGCCGGCGGTTCTGCGCCGCCGGAAGTCGCCGCCCGCCGAGCCTGTAACCACCCCTGACAAGGAGTTCTGATGATGAAAGCGGTTCAGTACCGGACGGCGGGTGCCGGGCCCGAGGTGGTCGAGGTTCCGGTGCCCGAACCGGGCCCGGGCCAGGTGCTGCTGAAGGTGACGGCCGCCGGGCTGTGTCACTCCGACCTGGCCGTTATGAGCTGGCCCGAGGAACAGTTCCCCTACCCGCTGCCGATGACGCTCGGCCATGAGGGCGTCGGTACCGTCGCGGCTCTGGGCAGCGGTGTCACCGCGGTCGCGGAGGGCGACGAGGTGGCGGTGTACGGACCGTGGGGCTGCGGACGCTGCCGTACCTGCGCCGAGGGCAGGGAGAACTACTGCCCACACGCCGCCGGGCTCGGCATCATGCCGCCCGGCCTGGGCTCTCCCGGTGCCCTCGCCGAGTACATGGTGGTGGACTCGCCACGCCACCTGGTGCCGTTGGGCGGACTGGACCCGGTGCAGGCGGCACCGCTCACCGACGCCGGGCTGACGCCGTATCACGCGATCAGGCAGGCACTGCCGAAGCTGGTGCCCGGCAGTACGGCGGTGGTGATCGGTGTCGGTGGGCTGGGGCATCTCGCCGTGCAGCTGCTGCGCGCCCTGACGTCGGCCCGGGTGGTCGCTCTCGATGTGAGCAAGGAGAAGCTGGAGTTGGCGCGAGTGGTGGGCGCTCACGAGACGCTGCTCTCCGATGGTGAGGCGGCGACACGGGTACGGGAGCTGACCGGCGGCACCGGGGCGGAGGTCGTGCTGGACTTCGTGGGGGCCGAGGCGACCTTGGCGGTGGCCGCCGCGTCGGTGGCGGTGGCGGGTGACGTTACCGTCGTAGGCATCGGGGGTGGGACTCTGGCGGTCGGCTTCGGTGGTGGGCTGCCGTTCGGGGTGTCCGCGTCGGCGCCCTACTGGGGGAGCCGGGTGGAGCTGATCGACGTTGTCGGGCTTGCGCGGGAGGGGCTGGTCTCCTCCCATGTGGAGACGTTCTCGATCGAGGAGGCTCCGTCGGCGTACGAGCGCCTGCATGCCGGGGAGATCAACGGCCGTGCGGTGGTGCTGCCGCACGGGTGAGGTGGGGCGCGTGGGGTGGGGCGGGGTGGGGCGGGCGTTTTTCGCCCCCGCCGCCCCTACTCATTTCCCATCCTCTGGGGCTTCGTCCCGGACCCACCAGGGGCTTCGCCTCGGACCCCGTCTCGGGGGCCGGCCCCCGGAAACCCCGCTCCTCAAACGCCGGAGGGGCTGATCTCAGCCCCTCCGGCGTCCGAGGACGAGGCCGTTCAGGCCGAAAGCGGAGGTCTGGGGGCGGCAGCCCCCCGGGATGGGACGGGTAGGGGCGGCGGGGGCGAAACCACCCTCTCCACACACCGCCGCAACACCGTCACGAACTCCGTCGTCTCCCAGGGCCCGCGGTCCACCCGTCCGGTGTCATCCACACCAAGGTCCTGCACGTCGTAGCGCCCGCGGCAGTGCCCGAGCGTGAAACAGCACACCTCACCGAGACCGTGTCGCTTCAGATACAGCACAGGCCGGGGCGCGTCGTCGAGCGCCGCCGTGTCGCCCTCGGCGAAACCGCGGCACGGCCCCGTGTACTCGGCGTGCAGCAGCACTTCCAGCTCGCCGTGCAGCTCACATACGTACAGCTCGTCGGTGACCGTGAACGGCTCGATCCCCGCGACCAGCGGATGGTCGGGCCGGGTGACCTGGACCTCGTACGGTTCGATCGGCGGATGGGCGACAAACTGGCTGCCGAGTACCTCGGCGAGCTCTCCGAGGAGCCGCGGAGTGGTGAACACCCGCGGCATGCCGGGCGTCGGCGCCTCGATCACCGCGTTGGTGCCGTGCAGGGCGAGCCAGCGCCCGCCCCGCTCGACGAAGCGGGCCAGCGCGGCCCGTTGGGCCGGGCGGGGCCGGACGTCGCAGGTGTACGTGATCAGCAGGTCGGCCTGCTCCAGCTCGGCCACGCAGTCGTAGTCCTGGTGGACCGTCGTACGCACCTGGGGATGCTCGCCGAGCAGTTCCAGCAGCCGCAGCCGCGCATAGTCGAAGTCGTGCCACTTGCCGCCGCAGACCAGTACGGCGTCCAGCCGGCCGGCCGGGCCCGCCACGGCTAGTACTGGACGCGGGTCAGCAGCCCGCCGTCCACCACGAGGTTGACGCCGACGCAGAAGGAGCCGGTCCTCCCGAGCAGGAACGCCACCGCCGCGGCCACGTCCTCGGCGGTGCCGTAGCGGCCGATGGGCAGCTTGGCGAGCACCTCCTCGTAGACCTCCGGACGGCTGGTGCGGATGGTCTCCCAGGCGCCACCGGGGAAGTCGATCGGACCGGGAGAGACCGTGTTGACGCGGATGCCCTTGGGAGCGAGGGAGTGCGCCAGAGCCGAAGCGTGCTGGACGACCGCGGCCTTCATGGCGGAGTAGGAGTTGGCTCCGGCGGGGCGGGCGGTGTCGGAGGCGTTGGTGGTGCCGATGGCGACGACGGCGGCGCGGTCGGAGGCTTCCAGGTAGGGCATGGCTGCCTCGACGAGTCCGGCGAACGGGACCAGGTCACCGCGCAGGCTGGCCTCCCACGACTCGGGTCCCTTCACGTTGCCCGCCGACACGTTGGACACCAGCAGGTCCAGGCCGCCGAGTTCTCCGGCCGCCCGCTCCACGAAGCCCGCGAGCGCGGCCGGGTCGGTGACGTCGACCGGCTCGGCGAACACCGTCGCTCCCTCGCCGCGCAACTCGGCGGCGGCCTTGGCCAGAGCCTCCTCACCCCGGGCGCACAGCGCCAGCGCACAGCCCTCGGCGGCCAGGGTTCCCGCGATCGCCCGCCCGATACCCCGGCTCGCACCGGTCACCAGTGCCTTCGTACCTGTCAGTCCAAGATCCATGGAGTCACTCCTTTGTGATGACGAGATGGCGTGATGGCCATAGCGGCCGGTGTGTCAGTTGCCGGGGAGCTGGGAGAACGGCATCCGGTCCACCCGCGGTTCCGGCGGCAGTTTCAGTACGCGCTCGCCGATGAGGTTGCGCTGGATCTGGTCGGTGCCACCGGCCAGCCGGTAGCCGGGGGCGCCGAGCAGGTGCTGGGTCCAGGCGAACGTGCCAGGTTCCCCGGTGTCTGCGCTGATCCGGGCGCCCATCAGCTCGGCGGCGACCTGACCGGTGCGGCTCAGCAGGTCGGAGGCCATGAGTTTGGTCAGGGACGCCTCCGGGCCCGGCCGGTCACCGGCGGCACTCGCCCTGGCGACGCGGTCCACGGTGGCGGCACGGAGCGCGGTACGCACGTACAAGTCGGCGAGCTGCTGGCGAACCAGCGGATCTCCCGTGCGGTCGAGCGAGCGCGCGAGGGCGAGCACGTCCGGGAAAGTGCCGCCCTTGCGCCGGTTGCCGCTGCCGGAGGCGGTCCGTTCGAAGGCGAGGGTGGTACTGGCGACCTCCCAGCCCTGCCCCGGACGCCCGATCCGCAGCCGGTCCGGAACGCGTACGCCGCTGAGGAACACCTCGTTGAACGAGGTACCGCCGCTCATCTGGCGGATGGGGCGCACCTCCACGCCGGGCGCGTCCATCGGGACCAGGAACGCGGTGATGCCGGCCTGCTTCACGACGTCCGGATCGGTGCGGGCGAGCAGCAGCCCGAAGTCGGCGAACTGGGCTCCCGAGGTCCACACCTTCTGACCGTCGATCACCCAGTCCTCGCCCTCCCGCCGGGCGCGGGTGCGCAGCGCGGCGAGGTCGGATCCGGCACCGGGCTCGCTGAAGAGCTGGCAGGCCAGCAGGTCCGTTCGCAGGAACGACCGTGCGTACTCGTCGCGATGCTCGGCCGTCCCGAACAGGGAGACCGCCATCGCGACCAGGCGCACGGTGACGCTGATCAGCTCGGTGGAGGGCGGCACATCGAAGGCCGACTCCTCCTGGGCGAAGGCCGCCACGTGGGCGGCGGTCAGGCCCGCGCCGCCCTTGTCCCCGGGGAGGGTCAGGGCCTGGTACCCGGCGTCGAAGCGGGCGCGCTGGTAGACGCGGCAGCGTTCCAGCAGCAGGCGTTCCTCGTCCTCGGGGAGGTTGTGGAAGACGGCGAGGTCACCGGTGGCCTCGGTTTCCCGGGCCGGTTCGAGCACGGTGGCCAGCCACTGCCGGACCTGTGTGCGCCATGCGTCCAGATCGGGCTGGGACATGGCTCCTCCTCAAGAGCAGTTACCAGATGGCGGGTTCAGTAACGGGGAGAGTAGATGCGGCCCCTTGCCCGCCGGAGCCATGGGCGGATGCTTCTGGCTCGGGTCAGAGTGTTCCGTACTTTCTTGATAAACGCTACAGTCTCGGCATTGACTCTCCCACGCACCGGGAGGGGCCCGAGGAGCCGCCGGAGGAGCCATGTCTGTGCTACCACTCGACCGTCGCGCCCAGGAGACGCCCCACGAGCCCGCTCTCGTCGACGATCAGGGCGTGCTGACCTGGTCGGAGCTCGCCGACCAGGTCGCGCGGGCGGCGGTACGGCTTCTGGAGATCGCGCCCGGCCCCGACGACCGGGTCGCCGTCCTCGGCGACAACGCGATCCCCACCCTGGTGGCCCATCTGGCCGGCTTGCGCGCCGGAGTGGGAACCGTCGCCACCTCCCGGCACCTGATGGTGGGCGAACTCGTCGACCAGATCACCGACGCGGGCGCCACCGGGATCATCTCCGGACCCGCCGGTGCGGTCGCCGCCCTGGAGGCGGCCCGCGAACTCGGCCTGCCGCTCGTGACGCACGGAACCCCGGCCATCGGGCACTCCTTCGAGTGGGACCTGTGGCTGGCAGCGGCGCCCAGTGGGCAGAACCTGCCCACAGGCCGGGCCGCCCGGCCGCCCCTCGTCTACACATCCGGAACCACCGGCCGGGCACGCGGCACCGAGGTGCGCTGGGTGGGCGGTCCGGTCGCCGACAGCTCCGCGTACCTGGTGGCGATGGCGGCCCGCCCCGGATTCCCGCCGGGACCGCACCTCGTGTGCGGCCCGCTGCAGCACAACGCGCCACTGACGTCCCTGCGGCACCTGGCGGCCGGTCAGCAGGTGGTCGTACTCGGCGGATATGACGCGGAGGCGTTCCTGCGCCGTGTCGAGGAGTGGCGGGTCACGTCCACGGTCATGGTGCCCACCCATTTCCAACGCCTGCTCGCCCTGCCGGAAGAGGTGCGCAGCCGGTACGACGTCTCCAGCCTGCTGCAGGTCTCCCACACGGGGTCCGCCTGTCCACCGGACGTGAAGCGGACCATGATCGAGTGGTTCGGGCCGGTGCTGACCGAGTCGTACGGCGCCAGCGAGGCGGGCACCGTGGCACGCATCAGCAGCACCGAGTGGCTGGCGCATCCCGGTTCGGTCGGGCGAGCCCAGCCCCCGTATGAGGTCCTGGTGACCGACGACGACGGCCATCCGCTGCCGCCCGGCGAGCTCGGACTACTCGCGTTCCAGGCACCGGAGGGCAGGGGGGTGCGCTACCACGCGGACCCGGACAAGACCAAGGCCGCCTATCTCGCGCCGGGCGTCTTCACGCTCGGTGACATCGGCTACGTCGACGCGAGTGGCTACATCTTCATCACCGACCGGGCCGCCGACGTCGTGGTCTCCGGCGGGGTCAATCTGTACCCGGCCGAGAGCGAGGCGGTACTTCGCCGCCACCCTGCGGTCGCCGAGATCGCGGTCATCGGTGTGCCCCACCCGGACTTCGGCGAGTCGCTGCGTGCCCTGGTTGTGGCCGCCGGGGACGAGCCGTCGGCCGAGGAGCTGGACCGGTTCTGCCGCGACCAGCTGGCCGCCTACAAGTGCCCCAAGTCGTACGAGTTCGTACCGCGACTCCTGCGCAACGCGATGGGAAAGCTCGACAAACGCGCGATGCGCCGCCCCTACTGGCGCTCCGAGCGCACCATCGCCGGCTGAGCCACGACAAGCATCTGCGCCCGCCCCACGTACGTACGAAGGATCCCCATGACTGAACTCCTGCTCATCCGGCACGGCCTTCCCCTGGCGGGCGTCTACGACCCGGGCCTTTCGCCGGAGGGCACCGCCCAGGCCGAACGTCTCGCGGCCTGGCTCGTGCACGAGGACGTCGACGCCCTCTACACCAGCCCCTTCCAGCGGGCCCGCGAAACGGTGGCCCCGCTGGAGCGGCTCACCGGCATGACCGCCGCCGTCCTCGACGACCTGCGCGAGTGGGACACCGACGTCTCGCACCCCTACACGCCGCCGGAGCAGATCCGCGCCGACGACCCCCGTTCGGTGGCGCTCTCCGAGGGACGGTACGAGGACTTCGTGCCCGACCTGGACTGGGACGCCTTCCGGGAGCGGGCGGCGCGGGCCATGGACACCATCCTGGACGCCCACCCCGGCGGGCGGGTCGCGGTCGTGTGCCACGGCGGCATCACCAACACCTACCTGGCGACGGTGCTCGGCCTCTCCCGCATGTTCTGGTTCCACCCCGGCTACACCTCGGTCAGCCGGGTGCGACGACTGCCGGGCGGACGCATCGTTCTGCACTCGGTGAACGAGACGGCCCACATGGTCGCCGAGCGCGCCGTCGACGCCGTCGCCTGACCTGTCCACATCCCACCTGGAGGTCCCGGCCGTGCCCGGATCCGTCATAGTCGCCGGCGCCAGAACACCCATCGGCAAGCTGATGGGTGCCCTGAGCCCGCTGTCCGCCGCCGACCTCGGCGCACACGCCGTCAGCGCCGCTCTGGCCGCCGTACACCTGGACCCTGCCACGGTGGAAGCCGTCTTGATGGGCCATGTCGTCCAGGCCGGGGCCGGTCCCAATCCGGCACGGCAGGCCGCCGTCGGCGCCGGCATTCCGTTCGCCGTACCGGCGAGCACCGTCAACAAGCTCTGCCTGTCCGGTCTGCACGCCATCGCCCTGGCCGACCTCATGATCGCCTCCGGCCGTCACGAGGTGGTCGTCGCGGGCGGGATGGAGTCCATGTCGGGGGCCCCGCACCTGCTGCGCGGAGCCCGTACCGGCTGGAAGTACGGCCCGGCCGCGGTCGAGGACGCACTCGACAGGGATGCCCTCGTCTGCGCCTTCGACGGGGTTTCCATGGGTGCGGCCACCGAGCGGTACCAGCAGCCGCTCGGCTTCACCCGTGAGGAGCAGGACGAGTACAGCGCACGGTCGCATCAACGGGCCCTGCGCGCCCAGGAGTCCGGCGCGTTGGCTGAGGAGATCGCCCCGGTCACGGTGGCCGGGCGCCGGGGCGAGGAGACGGTGGTGGCGGCCGACGAGGGGATACGGCCGGGGAGCACCGCGGAGAGCCTGGGGCGCCTGAGGCCCGCGTTCTCCGCCGGGGGCACCGTCACCGCGGGCAACTCCTCACAGCTCTCCGACGGCGCCGCGGCCGTCATCGTCATGAGCGCGGAACGCGCCCGGCGGGACGGACTGACCCCGCTCGCGGAGATCGGCGCCTACGGCACCGTCGCGGGCCCCGACCCCTCCCTGCTCGTCCAGCCGGCCGGCGCGATCCGCGACGCCCTGTCCCGGGACGGCAGGCTCAAGACCGCTGACCTGGACCTGTTCGAGATCAACGAGGCGTTCGCCGGTGTGGCCCTGGCCTCCGTACGGGAGCTGGACATCCCGCTGGAGCAGGTGAACGTCAACGGCGGCGCCATCGCCCTGGGACACCCGGTCGGCATGACCGGCACCCGGCTGGTGCTGGCCCTCGCGACAGAACTCGGGCGGCGCGGAGGCGGTACCGGAGCGGCGGCCCTGTGCGGGGGCGGCGGCCAGGGCGACGCGCTGCTGCTGCACGTACCACCGCGAGCCTGACCCCGCACCTCTCACCCGCGTCCATCCCCACATCCGTACGAGACCAGGTTGACCCACCATGACCGACCAGCTGCCCCTGGACGAGGAGACCCTCGTCGTGGCGACCCGCACCCACGTCGCCGACGGCGTCGTCTCCCTCACCCTGCGCCGCCCGGACGGCGGGCCGCTCCCGTCCTGGACGCCGGGAGCGCACATCGATCTACTCCTGGACGGCGGCCTGATCCGCCAGTACTCGCTGTGCGGGGACCCCGCCGAACCGGAGGCGTGGCGCATCGCCGTCCTGCGTGAGCCACAGGGCCGCGGCGGCTCCGCGTACGTCCACGACCACCTGCCGGAAGGCACCGCCGTGCGCGTCCGCGGGCCGCGGAACAACTTCCCGCTGCGGCCGGCCCCACGCCATCTGTTCATCGCCGGCGGCGTCGGCATCACACCGATCCTGCCGATGGTCGAGGCCGCCGAGGCTGCCGGAGCCGACTGGCGTCTGCTCTACGGCGGCCGCACCCGCACCTCCATGGCTTTCCTGGACCGCCTCACGCCCAACCGGGACCGTGTGCTCGTCCGGCCACAGGACGAGTACGGCCTGCTGGACCTCGGGGCCTTCCTCGGCTCACCCGAGGAGGGCACCCTGGTGCACGCCTGCGGCCCCGAACCCCTGCTGCGGGCGGTGCAGGAGCAGTGCGCCGACTGGCCGGCCGGCACTTTGGGCGTCGAGCGGTTTGCCCCGGTGCAGGCAGCCGAAGCCCGCCCCGCCGCGGCCTTCGAGGTGGTGCTCGCCCGCGCCGGGCTCACCCTCACCGTGCCTCCCGACCGCTCGGTGCTCGAATCCCTGGAGGAGGCAGGCGTCGACGTGGACTTCTCCTGCCGCGAAGGCACCTGTGGCACGTGCGAGACCGACGTGCTCGACGGCACGCCCGACCACCGGGACTCCCTGCTCAGCGAGGACGAGCGAGCCGCCGGCGACACCATGCTCATCTGCGTCTCGCGCTCATGCGGGCCTCGCCTCGTCCTCGACCTGTGACCGGCCCGACAGGCACCGCCGGCTCATTCGGTACCTACGGGATCGCGACTGTCCGCTGACTGTCCGGATTCCGCCGCAAGTGCGACGCTGGGGGCACGAGAGGTATCCGCCGAGGGGACTCGGGAGGGCCACGATGGGACGCGACGTGCCGGCCCTGGTGTTCACGCGGGAAGACCGCCGTCGGTACCGGGACAAGATGCACACCTGCCTCGATGTGCTGGCGCAGATGTTGCGCGAGTCGGCCTTCGAGAGCGAGCGTCCCCAGGTCGGGCTGGAGATCGAACTCAATCTGGTGGACGCCGACGGGCTGCCGGTGATGCGGAACACCGAGGTTCTCCAGGCGATCGCCGACCCGGCCTGGGCGAGCGAGCTGGGCCGCTTCAACCTGGAGATCAACATCCCGCCCCGGCAGCTGACCGCCGGCGGTCCCGGCGACTGGGAGCAGGAGATCCGTGACGCGCTCAACCACGCCGAGGAACGCGCCTCGGCCGTGGGCGCGCATCTGATCATGATCGGCATTCTGCCGACCCTGGGCGAGACGGACGTGGGCGAGGCCGCCCTGTCCGGTGATCCCCGGTACCGGCTGCTCAACGAGCAGATCTTCGCGGCGCGGGGTGAGGACCTGCGGATCAGGGTGGACGGAGTGGAACGCCTGTCGATGTACGCCGACGCCATCACCCCCGAGGCCGCCTGCACCAGCACCCAGTTCCACCTGCAGGTTGATCCGAAGGAGTTCGCGGCCTACTGGAACGCGGCCCAGGCCATCGCGGGCGTACAGATCGCCCTGGCGGCGAACTCGCCGTTCCTGTTCGGCAGGGAGCTGTGGCGCGAGACCCGCATCCCCCTGTTCGAGCAGGCCACCGACACCCGCCCCGAGGAGATCAAGGCCCAGGGCGTACGACCGCGGGTGTGGTTCGGAGAGCGGTGGATCACCAGCGTCTTCGACCTCTTCGAGGAGAACGTGCGTTACTACCCGGCGCTGCTGCCCCTGTGCGACGACGAGGACCCGCAGCAGGCGCTCGACCAAGGCGGCGTTCCGCAACTGGGGGAGCTGACGCTGCACAACGGCACCATCTACCGGTGGAACCGGCCCGTCTACGCCGTCACCGACGGCCGGCCACATCTGCGCATCGAGAACCGTGTTCTGCCCGCGGGCCCCACCGTGGCCGACATCATCGCCAACGGCGCCTTCTACTACGGCCTGACCCGTGCCCTGGTCGACGAGGACCGGCCGGTGTGGACGCGGATGTCCTTCGCGGTCGCCGAGGAGAACCTGCAGACCGCGGCCCGCGACGGCATCGACGCCCGCCTCTACTGGCCCGGCGCGGGCGAAGTACCCGTCACGGAACTGGTGTTGCGGCGCCTGCTGCCACTGGCCCACCGGGGCCTTGAGCTGACCGGCATGGACACGGCGTGGCGCGAACCCCTGCTGGGGATCATCGAGCAGCGCTGCGTCACCGCCCGCAACGGCGCCCTGTGGCAGGCGGAGATGGTCCACCACCTCGAGAAGGCCGACACCTCCGACCGACGGGAGGCGCTCAGGCGGATGACCACGACGTACATGGACTACATGCACATGAACGCGCCCGCGCACACGTGGCCCGTGGACTGACGCCCGCCGGCTTCACCAGGCGGCGTTTCCTCTCCACTCCTCGGCAGCCGTCAGCGGAACGGGAACGGGTGGCTCTGCCGACGTCGCCAGCTCGATCCGTCGCCCCTCGGCCGACGAGCGCAGGAGGGCACTCATCGTCTCCAGCACGTGCAGGGCGAGTTCGCCGTTCGCGCGAGGCGCCCGCCGCCCGTCGGCGGCGATGAAGTCGAGCAGTCCGACGCCCCGTGCGCCGCCGACGTAGCCCGCCGACGCCTCAAGCGTGCGCCACCGCGTGTCACCGAGTTCGAAGAGCCGCACCTCGCCGTCGAAACCATTCGGATCCGGAACCGTGAGGGTCCCCGTCTCGCCGTGGACCTCGATCGGCGCGGCCGTGGTGGCCACGCCGTCGAAGCTCGTCGTGATCGTCGTCAGGGTCCCGCCCACGTGCTCGAGCACGCCGGAGACATGACTGTCCACCTCGACCGGTATCCACTCGCCCGCCCGCGGGCCGGAACCGATGACGCGCTCGGCGCGGAGCCGGCCGGCCGCCCCGATCACGGCACGCACCGGACCCAGCAGGTGGACGAGCGATGCCAAGTAGTACGGGCCCATGTCCAGCAGGGGGCCGCCCCCGGCGGTGTAGTAGAAGTCGGGGTGGGGGTGCCAGCGTTCGTGTCCCGGGGTGACCATGACGGCCGAGGCGAACAGAGGGCGTCCGATGCTTCCCGCCGTCACGGCCGCCCGTGCTGTCTGGATTCCGGTGCCCAGGACGGTGTCCGGAGCGCACCCGACACCGACGCCCGCCTTCGCGGCGGCCTCCATGACGGCGTGGGCGTCTGGGAGAGTCGCGGCCAGCGGCTTCTCTCCGTAGACGTTCTTGCCGTGGCCGATGGCGCCGAGGGCGATCTGGGCATGGGCCGCGGGAACGGTGAGGTTCAGCACCGTGTCCACGTCCGGGCTGCTCAGCAACTCCTCGACGGTCGGCGCCTCGGCGCCGGGCAGTTCGGCGGCGACCGCGGCCGACCGGGAGGCGTCGAGGTCGGCGACCGCGGTGACGCGTACGGCGGGATGGCCGATGAGCGTGTCCAGATACGCGCGGGAGATGACCCCGAGACCTACGACGCCTATGCGGTGCGCGTCGCCCACAGCATGCCCCTTTCGATGATGGTGCGGACGTTGGGGTTCTCCAGTACGTCCAGGCTGTGCCCCGGTGTCGTCACCACGATGCGCCCGGCGCCCCACCGGCGGGTCCAGACCGCAGGCGAGCAGGCCGGCCGGTGCCAGGGCTGCCACGGCCGGGTGAGATGGGTGGTGGTGGCCAGGACATCGATCAGGTCGTCGTGGAGCACCCAGTACTGCTCGGTGTGCAGTTCGAAGTCCTCGATGCCCGCGGTGATGGGGTGATCGCGGCCGGGCTCGGTGATGTTGATGGTGTGCGGCAGGTAGTTGTCCTCCGCTTCACCCCGGCGCTCACACGGCTCCTTGCCCGGGTGGGTCGCGAACTGGCCTCCCACCAGGTGGAGATAGTCGGAGGAGGCGCGGAACGAGTCGGCGATGCCGCCGTGCCAGCCGGTGAACCCGGTGCCCGCCACGACCGCCGCACTCAGTCCCGCGAGCTGCTCGGGGGCGATCTCCGACATCGTGATGCACTGCAGGACGAGATCGGTGCCGGCCATCTCGGCGGTGTCGGCGTAGACGTCGGTCGACTCCTCGACCCGGACGGTGTATCCGTTGCTCTGCAGGAAGGGCAGGAAAAGCTCCGTGGCCTCGACCGGCCGGTGCCCCTCCCACCCGCCTCTGACGACCAGGGCCTTCTTCCGCGTCATCTTGTCCCTTCATGGGGGCCGAAGAACAGCGCCATCACTATGCGTCAGCCGCCCGCGCCTCCGAAAGGGTTGCCGGACATCACGAAAGTTTCGCGGACCGGACGGGCCGGCAGAGTCCACCCGCCCGATCACGCCACGTGCCTGTGGCGGGGTTCCGCACCCGGATCCGTTGACATGCTCAAAACACCTGATTAGCATTCAGGAAATCTTGGAAAGCGCTTTCTCCCTGCTCGTGCCTCTGCATTCACACCTCCGCGCATCCGACGCGCCGGGGTGCATCTCCTGACGGGAGAGTGCCGACATGCACTCGAGGAACCGCAAGACGGCGTCGTTCCCGAAGGCGTCTGCAAGGAAGCGTCCGTTACGCACCTCGCGCGGCGTTCCCGCTCTCGCGCTCGCCCTGTTGCTCGGCGCGACGATGGTGCCCGCAGGCACCGGCAGTGCCACCGCGCAGACATCGACGCCACGGGCCGAGACGTCGCCCACCGGCTTCGCCGCGGTCAACGCGCTCGGCCAGAACGGCACCACCGGCGGCGCCGGCGGCCCCACCGTCACCGCCACCAACACCGAGCAGTTCCTGGAGTACATCGACATGACCGGTCCGCTGGTCATCCGGGTTCAGGGCACCATCGACATCACCAGCAAGCAGGGCGTGCGCCCGAACAAGACCATCGTCGGAGCCGGTTCCTCGGCCGTCATCAACGGCGGTGGCCTGGACTTCTATCGCTCGTACAACGTCATCGTGCGGAACATCAAGTTCACAGGCGCCGAGGACGACGCCGTCAACGTCGGCCAGGAATCGCACCACATCTGGATCGACCACAACGAGTTCGTCGGGGCCGTCGACGGGGCGATCGACATCGTCCGCGGCTCCGAGTACGTCACCGTGTCGTGGAACTGGTTCAACAAGACCGACAAGAGCATGCTGCTCGGCCACTCCGACAGCAACAGCGGCCAGGACACCGGCAAGTTGAAGGTGTCCATCCACCACAACTTCTTCGACGGCTCGCGGCAGCGTCACCCGCGCGTACGGTTCGGCGAACCGGTGCACGTCTACAACAACTACTACAAGGGAAACGCCCTGTACGGCGTCGCGTCGACCATGAACGCGGGGGTGCTCGTCGAGGGCAACCACTTCGAAGGCGTTGAGTACCCCTGCCACTCGGCGAGCGGGTACGACGAGTCGGGGCCGGGCCGGCTGGTGCAGCGGGGCAACGTCCTCACCGGGTCCGGTACGTGCGAGACCAACGGCACCGTGACCGAGCCGCGCACCTACTACTCGTACACGCTGGACCCGGCTGCCGACGTTCCCTCTCTCGTCCGGGCCGGGGCGGGCGTCGGAAAGACAGTTGGCTGAGCGTCCGAGCCCGGCATACGACATTCCGCCCGCAGCAAGACAGACGGACCGGACTGACCTGCCGTCATCCCCACACCCGACGGCCGACCCCCACAGGAGGACCCTTCCATGAGCCGCAGACGGACGCCGATGCCCACCGAGCGCGCATCCATACCCTGGCGTAACACGGTGGCCGTGGCCGTGCTGGCAGCCGCCATGCTGGCCGGGCCCGGCGTTGCCCAGGCCACTTCGCAAGCAGCTCCGCAGGCAGCACCGGCAGCGCGGGAACGGGTGGCGGCGGCCAGCATCACCTGGAGCCTCGAGCGGGCGAGCAATCCGACGCAGGACCAGCTGGCGGCGTACGACCTCATCACGAGGGCGATGAACGCGGCCGTGGCCCGGTACAACAACCTCAGCGACCTCGGTAAGAACATCACCGTCCGCTACGACCCGGGCGTGCCCACCGCCGACGGCAACATCAACGGAACCATCCGCTTCGGCAACCGCGCCTACATGACCGAGCGGACCGCTCTGCACGAGATCGCCCACACCATCGGCGTGGGGACGAGCGCGGGCTGGTCCCGCCTCGGCGGCAGCGGCACCTGGACCGGTGCTCAGGCCACGGCACTGGTCAGGCAGTTCGACGGTTCGGGAGCCAAACTGTCCACCGGCGGTGGCCACTTCTGGCCGTACGGCTTGAACTACGAGAACGAGTTCTCGAACACGGCGGCCGATCGTCACGTCCAGATCGTCGCCGCCATGGTCCGCGACGGTATGTGACCCGAAGGGCCGGTGCTCGGGAGTGGCCTCCGCTCCCGAGCACGTCGGCGGGAGAACGGTCAGTCGGACTTCGGTTCCGCCTGCTGCAGGACTTCCATGGTCCACACGGTCGAACCGCTGGCAGCCGGCTTGGGCCGGTCGCTCCCGCCCTGATGTGCTTCCTTCATCGAACCCTCCATCCAGGCCTGGAACGACTCCTCGTCGCGCCACCGGGTGTAGACGAGGTAGTTGTCCGTGCCGTCGACCGGGCGGAGGAGTTCGAACCACTCGAAGCCGTCGGCACTCTCGACGAGTCCGGCTCGCGAGGCGAAGCGCTTCTCCAGCGTCTCGCGCTGCTCGGCCGGCACGGTGAGGACGTTGATCTTGACGATGCTCATGGGTTCATCCTGCCGCACAGAACGTCAGCGGTGGCCGCCGACCCCGCCCCCTCGACCCGTGTCACCGGATCAGTCGCCCAGCACCCGGCGCAGGTACGCGTTGCCGAAGCGCCGGTCGGGATCGAGGCGGTCGCGCAGGGCGGTGAACTCGGCAAAGCGCGGGTACGCCTTGGCGAAGTCGTCGGCGCCCCGTGTATGCAGCTTGCCCCAGTGCGGGCGGCCGTCGTGGGCGGTGAAGATGCGTTCCGCGGCAGAGAAGTACTGGTGGTACGGCGTGCCGCGGTACACATGGACGGCGATGTAGGCGCTCTCGCGGGCCGACGCCGTGGAGAGCGTGATGTCGTCGGCGGGCGCCGTGCGGACCTCCACAGGGAAGCTGATCCGCAGGTCCGAGCGGTCGACCATGGCCTTCAGCTCGCGCAGGGTCTCCACCAGGGCCTCGCGCGGGACTGCGTACTCCATCTCCGTGAAGCGCACCCGGCGCGGCGAAGTGAACACCTTGTAGGGAATGTCCGTGTACGTACGGGCGGACAGGGCCCGGCTGGAGATCCCCGCGATCGTCGGGATGGTCGCGGGCACGGCACGGCCCAGCGAATTGGCCACCTGAAACAGGCCGTTGGAGAGGAACTCGTCCTCGAACCAGCCGCTCAACCGGCCCACCGGGGCGAGCGGACCCGCGCTTCGGTTGTTGCGCTTGGTGTTGCAGTTCCCGGTGTGCGGGAACCAGTAGAACTCGAAGTGCTCGTTCTCCGCGTGGAGTTCTTCGAAGGTGGCGGTGACCTGGTCGAAGGTCATCGGTTCTTCGTGCGCCCTGAGGTGGAAGAGCGGTTCCACGGCGAAGGTGATCGCGGTGACGACTCCCAGTGCGCCCAGTCCGATGCGGGCCGCCGCGAAAGCCGCGCGTTCTTCGTCGGTCCCCTTCTCCGAGCAGGTGAGCAAGGAGCCGTCCGCAGTGACCAGTTCGAGGCCGCGGACCTGTGCCGCGATCGAAGCCGAATCACGGCCCGTGCCATGGGTGCCCGTACTGATCGCGCCCGAGACGGTCTGCTCCATGATGTCGCCCATGTTCGTGAGCGACAGGCCTTCCCGGGCCAGGGCCAGGTTCAGTGCCTTGAGCCGCGTGCCCGCACCCACGGTCACCGTGCCGGCCGTGCGGTCGATGGAGCGGATGCCGGCGAGGTGGTCGGGCCGTATCAGGACGCCGTCGGTCGCGGCAGCCGGGGTGAAGGAGTGGCCGCTGCCGACGGGTTTCACCGTCAGGTCGTCCTCGGCTGCCTGGCGTACGACTGCCCGGAGTTCCTCCACCGAGGCGGGAGCGATGTCGCGTGCCGGGCGGGCAGTGACGTTCCCGTCCCAGTTCTGCCACACCCTCCTGCGCTCGTGCGCCTTGCCCCGGGGCGTACGGTAGCGGGTTGTCTCCACGACCTTCCTTCCTGATAGCTGTGGAACTGGCAGCGAAACCTGATGAGTTGGTGGGTCAGAGGAAGGCGTGTCCCTCACCGCGGTACGTCGGGACCTGGTCGACGATCTGTCCGCCCGCCACCAGATGGAGCGTGTTCACGCGCTCGCACAACTCGCCCGCCTTGGCGTGCCGGAACCACACATGGTCACCGAGCCGCAGTCCATGCGCCGCCCTGCCGAGCACCGGTGTCTGGACCTCGCCGGCTCCCTCCAGGGGATTCATCCGCAGGCCTCGGGGCCAACTCAGGGTGGGCAGACGGTCCTTGCCGTGCGGGCCGGAAGCGACCCAGCCGCCGCCGAGGACGGTGGCGATCCGGTCGGAGGGGCGGCGTACGACCGACATCACGAAGAAGGCGGCGGGCCGCGGACGGAAGTGCCGGTAGAAGTCGAACAGTCCGGGCCCGTAGAGACCTGATCCCGCACCGACCTCGGTGATCACGTGCTCGGAGGCGGTCTGCTCGATGGAGCCGGTGCCGCCGCCGTTGACGAACTCCAGTGGCTGCACGGCCTCGACGGCTGCGATGGCCGCGGCGCGCCTCTCGGCCAGCTCCCGGGCCGAGAAGCGCTGCATGGCGCGGAGCGCGGCACGCTTGAGGGGTGACCCCGGCTGGTTGTCTCCGAGTCCGGCGATCTGGCCTTCGTACGACATGACCCCGGCAAGGTGGAACCCGGGCCGGGCGACGATCGCCCGGGCGAGTGCCGCGGCCTGCCCCGGAGTGTGCACGGGGGAGCGGTACGGGCCCAGATGGAGGCGTCCACCGGCCAGTTCCAGCGAGGCGTCCAGGTCGATGCAGACGCGGAGGTCAGGTCGGCCCCCGCCCACCACGGCATCCATGAAGTCGAGTTGGCCGATGGAGTCGACCATGAGCGTGATACGTGAGGCCGCGCGCTCGTCCTTCGCCAGTTGCCGCAACGCGGTGCGGTCCGTGGTCGGATAGCCGATGACTATGTCTTCGTGGTATTCGTGCTCCCGGGCCAGCCACAGGGCTTCGGGCAGCGTGAACGCGAGAATGCCGCGGTAGCCCTCCCGGTCGAGCGCACGCCGGATCAGGTGGCGGCTGCGGACCGACTTGCTGGCCAGCCGGATGGTGGCGCGTGAGCCGGTCCGGCGTGCCAGATCGGCGGCGTTGGCGTCGAAGGCGTCCAGGTCCACCACGGCGAACGGCGGATCCAAGTGCTCGGTGGCCCGATCGAGTTGGGCCATCCGAACCTCGTTCAGAGGGACGAGGGCGGAGGCGGCCGATGCCGTCTGCTGCATTCCAGAGGCTCCCTGCGGATGCGGGGCTTACGTCGCCCGGGCTGAGTTGGTCACTCGTGCAAGACGCTTGACTCGTACGAGTGACCGTCTCATTCCGAACGAACCGAAGTCAACGTTTCCGGGCGGGAAACGGGGAGGCGAGAGAAGGTGAGCGGAGAGACGCGGCGGCGGGCATGACGAAGTTCGTCGCCTCCGCGGCGGAGTATGAGCACGGGAGTGTCAGTCGTCCTCGCCGACGAGGGTCATCAGGTGCTCGCCCGCCAGACGAAGCACCTCGCGGCTGTGCTCGCTGTTGCGGTCCACCAGCCAGCACAAGGTCACGCCGTCCAGCACCGCGTTGAGGTAGCGGGCCAGGACGGGAAGGGGCACCGTCCACCGGATTCCCGCGCTCTCGGCGGCTTTCACGAGGAACTCCTGATGGACTTCCATGTAGTGGTCGTACTGCCGGCGGGCCAGTTCCTCGAATCCGGCCTGGCGCAGGGCGTAGTGGGTGAGTTCGTACCCCGCCTGGTGCTCTCCCGGGCTGAGTTCCACGCCCTCCCAGAAGGTGAACAGGGTCCTGGTGACGCGCGTGCCGAGGTCGTCGGCCTCCGCCGCGAACACGTCCCTGGCCTTGGCGACACTGCTGTCCGTGAGCCGGGTGATGACCTCTTGCAGAAGTTCTTCGCGCGAGTTGAAGCAGTAGTGGAAGACGCCGAGCGGCATGTCCGCCTCGCCCACGATGGCGCGTGTCGTGGCCTTGGCGACGCCGTCGCGGACCATGACGCGGATCGCCGCGGCGATCAGCTCTTCCCGTCGGTCCTTCGCTGTCATGCGAGCCATTCGGCCGCCGCTCCTTCAAGCCTTCAAGAGTGGATGCGTACGAACATGCTATCGCGGTGTCTTGGACGCTCGACCAATATGTGGCGCCGGTGCGCTCGCACAGCAGCCGGTCGACCGCGGTCTCTCTCGCAAGAACACTCAGCCAGCCCATCCCCGAGCGATGCGCGACGATGGAGCCAAGTAAGCCACCAGTCGGCCATCCGGGGAGAGCACGGCATGAGCCATGTCGAGAACGAGCTGAACAGCCAGCCCGAGTGCTGGATCCGGGCCGTCGAGCAGGCCTCGCGGCACACGGCCGTACTGCCCGCCGCGGGGGAGCGAGTCGCGATCGTGGGATGCGGTACCTCGTGGTTCATGGCGCAGGCTGCCGCCGCGCTGCGCGAGCAGGCGGGCCAGGGCGAGACGGACGCCTTCGCCGCTTCCGAGTTCCCGCACGGGCGGACGTACGACCGCGTCCTCGCTCTCACCCGCTCCGGTACCACCACCGAGGTGCTCGGACTCCTCGGCCGGCTGAAGGGGCGTACGCGCACCGTCGCGATCACCGGGGATCGGCGAACTCCCGTGATGGAGGCGGTGGAAGACGTGATCGTGCTCGACTTCGCCGACGAACGGTCCGTGGTGCAGACCCGGTTCGCCACTACCGCGCTCACGCTGCTGCGGGCTCACTTCGGCCTGCACACCGAGGCTGTCGTCGCCGATGCCCGCACCGCACTGTCGGTGCCGCTGCCTGACGGGCTGGTCGACTGCGCGCAGTTCACGTTCCTGGGCCGCGGCTGGAGCGTGGGGCTCGCGAACGAGGCCGGGCTCAAGATGCGTGAGGCCTCGCTGGCCTGGGCCGAGGCCTATCCGGCGATGGAGTACCGGCACGGCCCGATCAGCATCACCTCCGCCGGAACCGCAACCTGGATGCTCGGTGACGCGCCGGACGGGCTGGCCGAACAGGTGCGGGCCACGGGCGGGTTGTGGGTCGAGGGCGGCCTCGACCCGCTCGCCGAACTCGTCCGCGCCCAGCGACTCGCCGTGGCCGTCGCCGCGGCCCGCGGCCTCGACCCCGACCGGCCGCGCCACCTCACCCGTTCGGTCATCCTCACCACGCCCTGACCGGCGAACCCGCCACGGACCGCCGTCCTGGGCGCATGACCGAGGGCTGTGGATCGAGGCCGAGTTGGGAGAGGTCGGCGGCAAGAACGGCCGGCCACCGCTGGACGCCCACGCCCCGCCGCCCGGACGGATCCCGCCGAGGCACGCGCCTTCGTCGCCGACTCCGGCGTGGACGCCCTCGCTGCGGCGATCGGCAGCGTCCATGCCACGACCACCCGCACCGCCGCCCTCGATCGCGACCTCCTCAAACGCCTCACCGCCGCCCTCGACGCACCGCTCGTCCTGCACGGCTCCTCCGGCCTCCCGGACTGCGAGCTGACGGCGGCCGTCACCGGCGGCATCACCAAGGTCAACTTCGGAACAGCCCCGAATCTCGCGATGACTGGCGCGATCCCGACTTCCTCACCGCACACCCCGACGCGGTCGACTCACGCGCGTACCTGACAGTGGCGCGTGAGGCATGACGGAGGCGGTGGCGCGGATCACGAGGGTCGTACGAGCCCGCTGAGCTTCGCACAGAAGCACCACGAAGGCCCGTCGAGTAGCTGGTAGTGCCCGGTATCGCTGGTAGTTTTTCACCATGTGGGAGACGCAGGTCCACCTCGGGGAGCCGCCCGTCGTGGTGAACGCCGGAGTGGGCGTGCACGGCGTCGCGAGCCGTACCGATGTGTTCCGGCTGCCCGAGCTGTGGCAGCTGCACCTGTACCAGTACGACGCCGAGTTGATCGTCGACGGCACACCGCACGCCGTCCGCCCCGGCCGGGTCAGTCTCGTACCGCCCGGCACGACGGTCCGTTTCCGCTACCAGGGCCGTTCCGAACACCTCTACGCGCATCTGCGCGTCGCCCCTGCCGGACCGCCGCGCACCATCCCTGTCATGCAGGACGCAGGGCCCGAACTCCCCACGCTCACCGGCCTGTTGCTCCAAGCGATCGCCTCCGTTCCCGGCGCGCCCGAACGCACCAGGGCCGAGATCTGGACAGCCCTGTGGCGCATCGCCCACCTCACGCCCGACGCCGGGCGCCCGGGGCCGCACCCCGCCGTCACCGCCGCCATCGCGTACATCGAGGCGAACCTGGCCGCCCCGCTCACCGTGCCCGCCGTCGCACGCGCCGCGGGCGTCTCGCACAACCACCTCACCCGGCTCTTCCGCACCACGACGGGCGGCACGGTCGTCGCGTACGTCCGACGCCGCAGACTGGACCGCGCACACCACCTGCTGCGCGCCTCGACCCTCTCCATCCCGGCCGTCGCCGCGTCCGTCGGCATCCCCGACCTGCAGGCCTTCAACAAGGCGTGCCGACGCGAACTGGGAGCCTCTCCACGCGCCCTGCGCGGCGAGACCGCCCCCGCGGGCTTGCCTACCTCTTGACGGCCTTCAGGATCACGAACTTCGCGTCGCTGGCCACGACTTGGCTGTTGCCGAAGAGGCGGCGCAGCTTCACGTGGTAGCCGAGGTGCCGGTTGCCGACCACCCACAGCTCGCCGCCCGGTCGCAGCGACCGGCGCGCTCCCGTGAACATCCGCCAGGCCGTGGCGTCGGTCGTCGCCTGGTGCGAGTGGAAGGGCGGGTTGCTGAGCACGAGGTCGACGCTCGCGGGCGGGACGCCGGTCAGCCCGTCGCCGACGCAGAACTCCGCCTTGCCGACGCTCTTGGAGTTTGCCTGGTACGTCGCCTCCGCCGAGGCCACCGCCTGGTACGACTCGTCCACGAACAGCACCTCGGCCTCCGGGTCGGCCAGCGCCATGGCCGTACCGACCACACCGTTGCCGCAGCCCAGGTCCACCACCTGCCCGGCCCCGGGCCCGTACGGCAGATGCTGGAGGAAGAATCGTGTGCCGATGTCGAGACGCTCGGCACAGAAGACGCCCGCGTGGTTGACGACGGTGCGGCCGGAGACGGGACCGATGCCGTCGGGCAGTGCGTAGGTGTGCGGCCAGGGGTTCTTCGGCCGGGTGAGCGCGGGGTCCGGCTCGCAGAAGATCAGCCGGGCCTTCTTCTCGGCCAGGGAGGTCCTTGTAGGGCCGAGGATCCGCTCGAACAGCTTCAGCGTCGAGGTGTGGATCTCCTTGACCATGCCGGTACCGACGACGACCGTCCCCTCGTGCACGCCGGGCGCCAGACGCAGCAGCTGGTCCTCCAGGAGCGCCAGGCTCTTGGGCACGCGGATCAGGAGCACGTCGATGCGTGCGGGCGGCGGGTCCTGGGTGGTGAGCAGGCGCACCGAGTCCGCGTCGACTCCGCCCCGTGCCAGATTCGAGCGGGTCGCCTCCCGGGCGAGGAACGAGTCCGTGATCTGCACCGGCCGCAGTGTGTGGAGGGCGGTGACGAGGGCGCCCCAGCGGTCGCCCACCACGACGACGGTTCCGTCCAGCGGCTGTCCCCGCCCCGCGAGTTCCGCGAGATGCCGCAGCAGATACGTGTCGGAGGCGTCCCAGGCGCGCAGCCGCTCACGGGGGTCCTCGGGGAAGCGGGCCAGCTCGTGCTCGCCCCATGGTGTCGCCATACGCTCGGTCATCGTGCGCCCAGGCTAGCCGAGCGGCAGCTCATGGGGTTTCTCGGCGTTACATCCCTGAGCTGTGCGCGAGGATGGAGCCATGGACACGGAGCTGTTTCCCCGGAGTCTCACGGAGGTCGCGCCGGGCGCGGTGCATGTGCCGGACTGGCTGGACGCCGGGCGCCAGCGCGAACTGCTCGAAGCCTGCCGCGACTGGGCGCGCCCACCCGCCGGCCTGCGCACGGTCCACACACCCGGCGGCGGCACGATGACGTCGCAGCAGGTCTGCCTCGGCTGGCACTGGTATCCGTACGGGTACGCGCGCACGGTCGTCGACGGTGACGGCGCGCCCGTGAAGCCGTTCCCGGAATGGCTGGGCGAGCTCGGCCGTCGCGCGGTGGCCGATGCCTTCGGGGGCGACGACGCCTTCGAGGGCGAGCCGACAGCCCCGTACGACATCGCCCTGATCAACTTCTACGACGCCGACGCCCGCATGGGCATGCACCGCGACAGTGACGAGAAGTCCGACGCCCCCGTCGTGTCCCTGAGCCTCGGCGACACATGCGTCTTCCGCTTCGGCAACACCGCGTCGCGCGCACGCCCTTACACGGACGTGGAACTGCGTAGCGGCGACCTTTTCGTCTTCGGCGGCCCCGCCCGCCTCGCGTACCACGGCGTACCGCGCGTGAACGCGGGCACCGCACCCCCGGAACTCGGCCTGACAGGCAGGCTCAACATCACGCTGCGGGCCAGCGGTTTCTAGGCGAGGACCTCAACCGTCCGGATCATGGGAGACTCCCACTCATGAACGGCAAGCCGACCACCCGAGCAGCGGGAGAAGGAACCACGCGGACCCGGCTGGACCGCGGACGCGGCGCGCTCGGGCCCGCTTTGGAGCTCGTGCACACGGGACGCGCGCCGACGCGGGCCGTGCTCACCGCCGAACTAGGGGTGACGCGGGCGACGGCCGGCGCGGTGGCCGCGGAGCTCGAAGCGCTCGGGCTGATCCGGGTCGACGCCCGCCCCGGCGCCGCCGCCGGCTCGCAGGGCCGGCCCTCGCACCGGCTCCGGCTCGCCGAGGACGGCCCCGTCGCCCTCGCCGCCCAGGTGCACGCCGACGGCTTCCGTGCGGCGCTGGTCGGGCTCGGCGGCCGTATCGTCGCGACCGCCCCCGGCTGCGAGATCGTCGACGCCGACCCGGCGAAGGTGCTCGGCTCGGTCGTCGACGCGGGCGCCCAGCTCCTCCAGCAGACGGGACGGCACTGCGTGGGCGCCGGACTCGCCGTGCCCTCCGCCGTCGCCGAACCCGAGGGCACGGCCCTCAACCCGCTCCATCTGGCCTGGCCGGCGGGCGCACCCGTACGGGAGATCTTCGCGGAGCGGATCCACGCGGCCGGGATCATCGGCCCGGCGTTCGCCGCCAACGACGTGAACCTCGCCGCGCTCGCCGAGCATCGTCACGGCGCGGGCCGTGGCGCGCGCGACCTGCTGTGCGTGGCCACGGGACACCGCGGCGTCGGCGGCGCGCTCGTGCTCGACGGCCGTCTGCACACAGGCAGTTCTGGCCTGGCACTCGAAGTCGGCCACCTCACGGTCAACCCCGAGGGACGCCCCTGCCACTGCGGCAGCCGAGGCTGCCTGGACGTCGAGGCGGACCCGCTCGCCTTCCTCACCGCGGTGGGCCGCGACCCCGGCCCCGAGGTCTCGCTGCTTCAGGAGGCGAACGAACTGATCCGCGACCAGTACGCCGACCCGGCCGTCCGTGCGGCCGCCGAGGCACTGATCGACCGACTGGGCCTGGGACTTGCGGGACTGGTCAACATCCTCAACCCGGACCGCATCATCCTCGGCGGACTTCACCGCACCCTCCTCGACGCCGACCCGGAGCGCCTGCGCGCCGTCGTCGCCGACCGCAGTCTGTGGGGGCAGAGCGGCGGCGTACCGATCCTCGCCTGCACGCTCGACCACAACAGCCTGGTGGGAGCAGCCGAGTTGGCCTGGCAGCCGGTGCTCGACGACCCGCTCGCCGCGCTCACGGCCCGGTAAGGCTCCACAGCGCCGACACCAACGGCCGCCGCAGATCGGCACGTCGTACGCACAGGCCGATCGGGAACGGCTCCGGTGGGGGAGAGGCGGGGAGCACGGCCAGACGGTCGCGCACCGCGCTGCTCTCAAGCACGAGACGGGGCACGACACCCGTACCGCAGCCGAGCGCGACCAGCGTCAACAGCCCCTCGTGGCCGTCGGGTTCGGCCGACACCTCAGGTGTGACACCCCGCGCGCGGAACCATCGGTCGGCCGCCTCGCGCACCAGTCCACGCTGCGGCAGCACGAACGGCCCGCCGAGACCGTCGTCCGCGCCGTCGCGGGCCGTCACAAGGACCAGCTCGGTCACCGCCACCGTCCGGCTCACCAGCGCCCCGGCAGCCGCGCCGGAATGCCCGCGACCGCCGCGTCCACCTCGCCCTCGTCGAGCCGGGCGAGTGCGGCAGCCGCGTCGCCGGTGCGCAGGTCGAGGCGTACCTGCGGATGTGCGGCGCGAAAGCGTGCGAGGAGGTCGGGCAGGAGCGCCTGACAGGCCGTCACGGTCGCGAACACCGCCAGCCTGCCGGTGAGTTCGGCCGGGTCCGGGTGCTCCTCGCGGTAAGTGCGCCACAACTCCAGCGCCTCCATCGCGTACGCACGGAAGCGATGCCCTTCCGCAGTCAGCGACACCCCGCGCGGGCCACGGTCGAAGAGCCGGTGGCCGAGCTCCGCCTCGAGGCGCTGCACGGTGCGGGTGAGCGTCGCGGGGCTGACATGGCAGTCCAGACTTGTCCGGCCGAAGTTCAGCAGCCTCTTGCGAGGAACCCCGGGCGTTCAGACCCGGGAGGAATTGCCCGGCCGGGGAGTAGCCGGGTCTCTCGTCCGGTCATGGCCTCGGCGCACGGCCCTGTGTGTCACTCGTTCAGGTGATCGACTCCGGACGTGCGGTGCCATGTCGCGCGGGTGTGTACGTTCGGTGCTTGTGAAGCTGGTGGTGCAGGTCAAGCTGCTGCCGACGCCCGTGCAGGCGGCGGCGCTCGAGGCGACCCTGCACGCCTGCAACGAGGCCGCCGCCTGGGTGAGCGAGGTGGCCTTCGAGCGCGGGGAGTTCAAGAACTTCACCGTGCGCAGGCGGGTCTACGGGGAGGTCAAGTCCCGCTGGGGCCTGGGCGCGCAGGCCGCCCAGCACGTGATCAAGAAGACGTGCGACGCGTACACCACGCTCAGGGCGAACCTGAAGGCCGGAAACCTGGGCCGGCCCGGCTCGAAGCGCTACCGCCGGGCGACCGAGAAGCCCATCGCCTTCCGCCCGCAGGGCGCGCAGCCCTACGACGACCGGATGCTGTCCTGGCAGATCGCCGAGCGGCGGGTGTCGATCTGGACGGTCTCCGGGCGGGTCAAGGACGTGGCCTTCACCGCCTCCCCGGAGCAGCTGGCCACCCTGACGCTGTACCGCAGGGGCGAGTCCGACCTGGTCTGCCGGGACGGCATGTGGTTCCTGAACGCCACCTGCGAGGTCCCCGAGGCCGAACCGAACACGGATCCGGTGGACTTCCTCGGCATCGACCTGGGCATCGTCAACATCGCCACCACCTCGGACGGCGAGATCATGGCCGGACGCGAGCTGAACCGCATCCGGGTCCGTGAGCGCGGCCTGCGCACCAAGCTGCAGAAGAAGAACACCCCGTCCGCCAGGCGTCGGCTGAGGAAGCGGCGCCGCAAGGAGGCGCGGCGGGCGAAGGACATCAACCACAAGATCGCGAAGCATGTGGTGGCCGAGGCGGAACGCACCGGTCGCGGGATCGCCCTGGAAGACCTCACGGGCATCCGCGAACGGGTACGGCTTCGCAAGCCCCAACGGGCCACCCACTCCAGCTGGTCCTTCGCCCAGCTGGGACAGTTCATCGCGTACAAGGCCCGCCGCGCGGGGGTGCCGGTGGTGCACGTCGATCCGGCGTACACCTCCCGCACCTGCGCCGAATGCGGCCACATCGACAGGGCGAACCGGGTCTCACAGGCCTGGTTCGCGTGCCGGTCCTGCGGATTCGTTGATCACGCGGACCGATGGGGGCACCTCCCGCTCGAGCGAAGCCGAGAGCGGGGGAGGCTCCCGCAACATCCGCGCACGCGCGTGGGAGTTGTGGCGACGCGGGGCCCCGTCAACGGCCCCTGCCCCACCCCCGAAACGTCGGGGTGGGGCTGGACGCAAACGCAGCATCACCGCCAGTGATGCCCGTTGTGCAAGCCCGTCGCTTTAGCGACGGGTAGTTGACCGTCTGCGCCAGATGAAGAAACAGCCGCAGCTCGCGATTGTCATTGAGCATGCCTTCACCTGTGTCTTTCATCTACGGCAACACCCGGCTCCACAGGTTGCGCTCGCCGCAACACGCGGGCGGAGCCTACAACTCGACCATGACCTCGACTGGGGCCTCGACGTATGTCTCCACCGTCTTCCCCCTCGAAACCATGACCGTCCCTGGCGACACCGAGACGATCCTGCGTGGCGGCCAGTATCTCTTCCCCCTGCTGCCGAAGGCCCTCGCGGGTATGCAGCGCATCGGCGTCATCGGCTGTGGCCCTCAAGGTCGTGCCCAGGCAAGTAACTTGAGGGACTTCCCTGGCCGGTACGGACATCCGTGTCGCCGTCGGACTGCGTCCCGATTCCGCCTCGGCCGCCGACGCCCGCGCGCACGGGTTCACCGAGGTGGACGGCACACTCGGCGACTGGCTCGCTGTCACCGCCGAGAGGGTGACCGACAGGCCTTGCGGCAGCCGGTCCCGCCCCGGCGCCGACATATGCAGCACCTCGTACAGGTCGCCGTCGGCCTTGGGAGTGTCGTGCTCCCAGAGGGAGAAGTGGACAAGCTCCCAGCGGCTGGTGTCCACGGCCGCCGCCGCGATCAGCGCACCGCCCTCGCGGACCAGCCGACCGGTCTCGCGTACGGCCTCCTCCGCGATCTCGGTCAACGGCACGCCGTCCGCCGCAGGTTGGCACCGCAGCACCGCGACGCGCGCGGGGGAGCGGGCGGTGCCACCCTCCTCGTACGCCAGCCCGGTCCACTGCCGGACCGACGGCCGCCCGAAGTCGTCGGCGATGCCCTGGAAGGGGCCTCCCCAGAGGAAGGAGTTCATGCCGGCCACGGTGTTCCACAGATAGAACGGGGCGTACTGGTTGACCGGCGACCCGTGTACGCCGCGCTCGCGCATCAGGTACGTCTTGAAGCCGAGGCCTTCCCAGCCGTCCAGCAGGTGCCCCTTGAGGGCGACCCGGTCGCGGATGACGGCCATGTCGTAGTCGGCGGGGAGGGTGAGCGCGTACTGCATGGCGTGCAACGAGTGCCTCCTCAGGCGGGACGGTCTTTCGGGGCGGCGGTCGCGAGCAGGGACAGCAGCCCCCGTACACCCGCGTCGAACGCCGTGGGTGAACCGGATGCGCGGGCCAGGACATAACCACCCTGGACGATCGCGACGACGGCTGCCGCGATCTCCTCGCCGTCCAGCGAGGGCGCGAACTGGCCCTGTTCCTGGCCCTCTTCGACGATCCCGGCGAGCCGTTCACGCAGCCAGTCGAGCGTCTCGTCGACGGGCGCCCGCAGTTCTTCGTCGGCGATCACGTCCGGGTCCATCGTCAGCCGCCCGATCGGACAGCCGCGCAGCACATCGCGCTCGCGCCGCAGATACGCCTCGATGCGCTCGTACGGCGTTCCCGGACCGTCGAGTACTCCCGCGGCGGTAGCCCGCATCTCCTCGGCGGTCCGCCGGATCGCGGCCAGGGCGAGGTCAGGCTTCCCCTTGAAATGGTGGTACATGCTGCCCTGTCCGGCGCCCGCGCGCTCCAGGATTGCCTTGGGGCTGGTGCCCACGTAGCCGCGTTCCCACAGCAGCTCACGGGTGGACTGGATCAGACGCTCCGACGTGCTCATGCAGGCACTGTACATACTAGTAGTTACAGAAGTCGAGCCCTCAAGGAGCAGCGGTGAGCAGCTCGCGTACTCCCGCGGAGGTACGCGCACTGCCGCTGGCCGTACGACGACCCGGGACCCCCTGCGGGACGACTCTCGGAAGCGACACGCAAGGACATCGCAGAGCGCATCGCTACCGAGGAGTTGACCGATCATGCAGACCCTGGCGCACTTCGGCGACGGCGGGCCCGGCCCGTGGATCCTGTTCTTCCCGGTGATCTGGGCACTGGTCATCGGCGGCGGCATCGCGCTGCTGCGCCGCACGATATGGCGCGGACGCCGCGGCCCCTGGCGAACGGCCGCCGAGGACAACTCACCCATCACCGTGCTCGGCCACCGCTTCGCCTCCGGCGATATCGACGAGGACGAATACTGGCGGCGGCTCTCCGTCCTGGACGAGCAGTTCGGCCGGACCGGAAAGGGCGGTGCGGCATGACCACCACGACGACCACCACGCGCACCGCCGCCCGCGTCGTCGACGCTGTGAAGGTGTACGGCAACGGCGACACCAGCGTGCGGGCCCTGGACGGGGTGAGCGTCGACTTTCCGGTCGGCCGCTTCACCGCGATCATGGGGCCCTCGGGCTCCGGAAAGTCCACCTTGATGCACTGCGCGGCCGGACTCGACACGCTCACCTCGGGCGCAGCCCACATCGGCGACACCGAGCTGAGCACGCTCGACGACCGCCGCCTCACCCTGCTGCGTCGCGACCGCGTCGGCTTCGTGTTCCAGACGTACAACCTGGTGCCGACGCTGACCGTCGCGGAGAACATCACGCTGCCCCTGGACCTGGCGGGCGGCAAGGGCGACATCCGTGACAAGGAATGGATCGACGCGCTGATCGATGTCGTCGGCCTGCGCGGCCGGCTGCACCACCGGCCCTCCGAGCTCTCCGGCGGCCAGCAGCAACGCGTCGCCGTGGCACGGGCGTTCGCCGGCCGGCCGGACGTCGTCTTCGCCGACGAGCCGACCGGCAACCTGGACTCCCGCTCCGGCGAGGAAGTCCTCGGCCTTCTCGGCCGCACGGTGCGTCAGACGGCCCGCACGGTCGTCATGGTCACCCACGACCCCGTGGCCGCCGCCCACGCCGACGAGGTCGTGTTCCTCGCGGACGGGCGCCTGGTCGACCGTATGACCTCCCCGACCGCCGACAAGGTCCTAGACCGCATGAAAGCCTTCGAGGTGCCGTCATGAACGCGTCCCTGCGCATCAGCGTGTCGTCCCTGCGCGCCCACAAACGGCGCTTCGCCGGTACGTTCCTGGCGGTGCTCCTCGGAGTCGCGTTCCTCACCGGCACCCTCGTCATGGGCGACACCCTGCGCGCCGGCTTCGACACGATGTTCGGCAACGCGACGAGCGGCACCGACGCCGTCGTCCGCAGCGCCGACACCATCACCACGCCGGGTGAGAGCCAGGGCGTACGACAGCCTGTCGACACCGGCCTGGTGAAGAGGATCGAGAACACGCCCGGCGTCGCCGCCGCCGTCCCCAGCATCGAGGGCGCGGGCCAGCTCATCGGCGCCGACGGCGACCCCATCGGCGGCGCGGGACCGCCCACGCTCGCGGGCAACTGGATCGACGACCAGAAGCTCAATCCGTACCAACTCGCCGAAGGGCGCGCCCCATTGAAGTCCGGCGAGGTCGTCGTCAACCGCGGCACCGCCGAGCGGGGCGACCTGAGGATCGGCGACACCACGACCTTGCGTACGCCCGACCCGGTCAAGGTGACGATCGTCGGTCTCGCGACCTTCGGCGGCGAGGACGGCATGGCGCAGGTGACGTTCACCGGTATGACGCAGGCCGACGCCGAGAAATACCTGACCGCGAAGCCCGGAGAGGCTGCGAGCATCCAGGTGCGGGCCGGTCCCGGCGCCAGCCAGCAGGAGCTGGTGGACGCCCTGACTCCCGTACTGCCCAAGGGAATCGAGGCGATCACCGGTCAGGAGTCGGCCGCGGAGAACACGGATATGATCTCCGGCCAGTTCCTGAGCCTGTTCACCACCTTCCTGCTGGTGTTCTCGGGCGTAGCGCTACTGGTCGCGACGTTCTCCATCCACAACACCTTCGCGATCGTCTTGGCCCAACGCACCCGGGAGAACGCCCTGTTGCGTGCACTTGGTGCCTCGCGCAGGCAGGTCACCGTCTCGACGCTCGTCGAGGCGAGCGCAGTCGCCATCGTGGCGTCCGCGGCGGGTCTCGCGGGCGGTGTCGGCATCGCGGCCGGGCTGCAGGCGCTGTTCCCGGCGATCGGATTCCCGTTCCCCGACGGCGACTTGGTGATCGGCGGCCTGTCCATGCTGCTGCCGCTGGTGGTCGGCATCGTGGTCTGCCTCGGCTCCGCGCTGCTGCCCGCCGTCCGCGCCGGACGCACCGCACCGCTCGCTGCGCTGCGGGAGACGGCCCTCGACCAGTCAGGCGCTTCCCGCACCCGCGCCGTCGTGGGTGGCGGACTCGGCGCGCTGGCCGTGGCGGTCACCCTGACCGGGGTGTTCGTGAACCCGTCCCTGTGGCTCGCGGGCTCCGGCGCCCTCCTGGCGCTCGCGGCCTTCGTGGTCCTCGGCCCGGTCGCCTCGACCACGGCCGTACGCGCCCTCGGCGGCCCGCTCGACCGGCTGCGCGGTGTCACCGGCGGGCTGGCCAGGCGCAACGCCCTGCGCAGCCCGAAGCGGACCGCCGCCACCGCGAGCGCGCTGATGATCGGTGTCGCCGTCGTCTCGCTGTTCACGGTGTTCGGTGCCTCGCTGAAGGCCACCATGGACCAGACGGTGTCGCGGTCCTTCGCGGGCGACGTGGCCGTCAGCACCCCGTCGTTCGGAGCGGGCGGCAGCGGACTGAGCCCGCGGCTCGTCGGCGCCATCGGGGAGCGGCCCGAGGTGGACACGGCCGTCGGTCTCGGCCGCGGTGTCGCCGAAGTCGACGGCAAAGGGCGCGCGTTGACGGTCACCGACCCGGCCGCGCTGGAGCGCACCTTCGACCTCGGCACGGTCCAGGGCTCGATGCGGAACCTCGGCGCGGACGGTATCGCCATCACCGAGAACGAGGCCGGAGAGCAGGGCCTCAAGACCGGCGACACGGCCCAACTCACCTTCACCGACGGCAAGAAGGGGACCTTCACGGTCCGCGCGCTCTACGGTCAGTCGGAACTCGCGGGCGAGTACGTCATCACCCGCGAGGCCTGGGCCCCGCACCGCACCCAGGACTCCGACACCCTCGTCGCCGTCTCCTTCAAGAACGGCGTGAGCACGGCCGACGGCAAGGCGGCGGTCGAGAAGGTCGCTGCGGCCTACGGCAACCCCGAGGTGCAGACGCGCGACGAGTACGCACAGTCCTCGGCGGGAGGCATCGACATGATGCTCACCCTGGTCTACGCACTGCTCGCGCTCGCCGTGCTGATCGCGCTGCTGGGCATCGCCAACACGCTGACGCTCGCGATCCACGAACGCACCCGCGAACTGGGCCTGTTGAGGGCGGTCGGGCAGACCCGGGCGCAGCTGCGCGCCATGGTCCGCTGGGAGTCGGTCCTGGTCGCCGCGTTCGGCACGGTCGGCGGACTCGTCCTGGGCGGTTTCCTGGGCTGGGTGCTCGTCAAGGCGTCCGACGGCGCCAGCGACAGTGCTTTCGCCTTCTCCCTGCCGTCCACCCAGCTCGCGCTGGTGGCGCTCGTGGGCATCGCGGCCGGAGCGCTCGCGGGCCTGCGGCCCGCCCGGCGGGCCGCACGACTGGATGTGCTGCGGGCCATCGCCTCCGGCGGTTGAGCGGAGGGCGCCTGCGGGGGTGGTGGGTTCGGTCCTTGGGCACTGCGGGTCTGTCGTGGCTGGTCGCGCAGTTCCCCGCGCCCCTGAAGGGGCGCTCCCGGCGGAGTCCGCCATCACGCTCGCCAGCCACCATGCTCACCAGCCGCAACGAACCCCGCAGTTTCCCACCAGCGGAAGGGGACGTGGGCCGGTGCGTCGTATGCCCGTCGCGTAGGTTCTGTCTCGGCCCACCTACGCCCGGTATCGGCAAAGGGCCGTTTGCCCTGTTGGCGACGGGCTGACGCACCGGCCCACGGCCCCGACCCACCACCCACCCCAGGGGCGCGGGGCGTTGACATTGGCGGCTCCGCCGCGGGGCGCGACAAGCCACAGCGAACCGGCAGTCGCCAACAAACCGACCCCCTTCCCGACAGGCGCCCTGCGCCACCGCCGGAGGCACGGCGCGAGCAACCACTGCGAACCCGCAGCCTCTAACCAACCGCGCCCAGCGGAGCGCGTCGCGCCGGCGCCTCCGTAACCGCGCCGTACGGCGGACAGGGCGGCAGTGTCACCGCAGGGGACGGCGCCGCGAGCGTGAACCACACGACCTTGCCGGACTCGCCGTCCGGCCGAACCCCCCAGCTCTCGCTCATCGCGGCGACCATCGCAAGGCCGCGACCGCAGGTGGCGGAGGCGTCGGCGTCCTGGACCTCGGGAAGCCGGGGATCGTGGTCATGCACCGAGACCGTGAGCCGGTCGAGCAGCAGCTCGATCTCCACGGTGCAGACCTTGTCGGGCTCGGCGTGCTGGTGAACGTTGGTCAACAGCTCGGTCACACCGAGCGCGGCCCGGTCTATCAAGGGGTCGAGATGCCAGTAGCGCAATTGCGCCGAGACGATCCTGCGGACCTGGCCGATCCGCGACGGCAGGGCTTGGAGCTCCACCGTGCAGTGCCTGCTTGGCTGGCTGATCACGGCTGCGACTCCCCGAAATGAGGTCCGGAAGAAGACGAGTACGGATCCAGCAGGGTGCCTGAGTACAACGACCGCCTGCTGTTCGTGACCGGCGCACGCTGCTTCACAGCGTTATCACCGGTGAACCCAGAGTGACGTGGGATCAGCGTGACTCAGGGGATGGGGTCCTGCAACTCGTGGCACTCTCAGTGACCGCGCCCCGCCGCCTTGCGTACCGCCTCGATGAACCGGCGGGCGGCAGGCGGTCCGGGCTCCCCCGGAGCGGGGTCGTGTTCGCCCAGGGTGAGTGTGTAGCGGGTGCCGTTGACCTCCGCCAATGCGCGGTCCTCATGAGCGAACCACGGCTTCGACGCGCGGACCGCCCGCACGGGTGCGCTGTCGATCTCGCTGCCGTAACTGGTGAGCAACTCCAGCCTGCCGTCGCTGATCCGGACCTGTCCGGCCCGGGTGAGCGAACGCAGCCTCTTTCCGATCCGTACGCCGGTGGCCGTGAACTCCGGCTCCGCCATGATGCCCCGCCCCCTTGTGCGCTACGACTGTGCTCCGGTCCTGATCCAGTGTGCGTCGCGCCCGGGATCGCCGTCTCGTGTCGGGTTCGCCGTCCCCTGCGGTGCAGTCTGCACGTCCCTCGCGTCGAGCACCAGTGCGCGCGCGGGTGTCAGGCGCACGGTTCGGCGCACTCGGGCGGATGCGCCCCCCGCCGCTGTGTGCCAGTGGTTCCTTTGAGGTGCTCAAAGGTACGTTTATGCAGGTGAGAAGCGTGCGGAAGCTGTCTATGATCGAGACGCCCGACCCGCCGAACCGGTGTCGGCCCATCCCTAAGGAGCCCGGCCGTGACAACCCCAGAGCAGGCCCGCACCCACGAGCCGATGGCCACCCTCGATGTCGACCACAGCGACACGGAGTACCGGCACTGGCTCAAGGAAGCCGTACGCAAGGTCCAGGCCGACGCCAACCGCTCCGCCGACACCCACCTGCTGCGCTTCCCGCTGCCCGAGGCCTGGGGTATCGACCTGTACCTCAAGGACGAGTCCACCCACATCACGGGCAGCCTCAAGCACCGCCTCGCCCGCTCGCTGTTCCTGTATGGCCTGTGCAACGGCTGGATCCGGCGCGGCCGACCCGTCATTGAGGCGTCCAGCGGCTCCACGGCCGTCTCCGAGGCGTACTTCGCGAAGCTGATCGGGGTGCCTTTCATTGCGGTCATGCCCCGCACGACCAGCGCCGAGAAGTGCCGACTGATCGAATTCCACGGCGGGCAGTGCCACTTCGTGGACGACCCGCGCAAGATGTACGAGGAGTCCGCCGCCCTCGCGGCCGAGACCGGCGGCCACTACATGGACCAGTTCACCTACGCGGAACGGGCCACGGACTGGCGCGGCAACAACAACATCGCCGAATCGATCTACCGTCAGCTGAAGTTGGAGCGCTATCCCGAGCCCGCTTGGATCGTCGCCACGGCCGGCACCGGTGGCACGTCGGCGACCATCGCCCGCTATGTGCACTACATGCAGCACGACACCCGTATCTGCGTGGCCGACCCGGAGAATTCCTGCTTCTTCGAGGGCTGGACGACGGGCAACGCGGACGTCACCACCGACTGCGGTTCACGCATCGAGGGCATCGGCCGGCCACGCATGGAGCCGAGCTTCGTACCGGGCGCCGTCGACCGGATGATGAAGGTGCCGGACGCGGCGAGCGTGGCCGCCGTACGCGCACTGGAACAGTCCATCGGCCGCAAGGCGGGCGGCTCGACCGGCACCGGGCTGTGGAGCGCGCTGAAGATCGTCGCCGAAATGGTGGCCATGCGCCGCACGGGAAGCGTCGTCACGCTGCTGTGCGACCCCGGGGACCGCTACCTGGACAAGTACTACTCGGACGAGTGGCTGGCCGCACAGGGGCTGGACATCGCGCCGTACGCGAAGGCGATCGAGTCATTGCTGGCTACGGGGGTGTGGCCGGACTAGGCGTGATCGGGGTGCACGCACGCGTACGGCTCATGCCCGTGCTGAGGCGAGCCGCCGGTCCAGCCTCGTCACCGCGTCCCGGAACGCGCGCCCCAGCCCCGGCCGCCCCAGCTTCACAGTGAAGCGGAACGCCGCGGTCCCGTCGGCGGCCCAGGTCCACTGCACCCGCGTACCCGTGCCGTGCGGGGTCAGCCGCCACTCCTCGACGAGGGCACGGACCCCGGGGGCGTTCGTCTCGTCCACGCGATACGTGTACACCTCGGCGGTCTCGGACGCGATCACCGTCTCCTGGAAGCGCGTACCGCCCTTGAGCCGGATCTGCCGCCCCGCGCCGCCCTCGGTCGGCCGGGCCAGCGTCACCGCCGAGAACCATTCCGGCCAGCCGGCCACGTCCTCGGCCAGCGCACGGAAGACCGCCTCCGGAGACGCGCTCACCACTCTCGCGAACACCAGGCGCACAGGAGCGGAACGGACGAAGTCGAGCCCCACCGGGCGCAGTTGGCGAGTCACGTGCGAATACCCCCTCGCGGGAACGGAATCCGGACCGTGTCAGACCCGAGGTGAAGCGGTGAAACACGGGCGCACGGTCACGATAACTGGCGGTCCGTCAGATGTCTGTATCTTCCTCGCGCTCGCCCGCCACCACCAGGCGCCGCAGATGCTCGGAGACCTCAGCGCGTGCCTCGGCGGGCAGCCCGCCGTCCGTGACCAGCGTGTCGACCTGTTCCAGAGCGGCGAACGAACTCAGCCCCACCGTGCCCCACTTGGTGTGGTCCGCGACCACGACGACACGCCGCGCGGACTGCACGAGCCGCCGGTTCGTCTCGGCCTCCGCCAGGTTCGGCGTCGACAGGCCCGCCTCGACCGAGATGCCGTGCACACCGAGGAACAGCACATCGAAGTGCAGTGCCCCGATCGCCTGGTCGGCGACCGGTCCCACGAGCGAGTCCGAAGGCGTACGCACACCACCCGTCAGTACGACCGTGGCCGCACCCTGCCGCTGTCCGGAGGTGCGCTGCGCCGCATGGAAGACATCGGCCACCCGCACCGAGTTGGTCACCACCGTCAGGTCCGGCACATCGAGGAGCTGATGCGCGAGCGCGTACGTCGTCGTACCGCCCGACAGGGCGATCGCCGTGCCCGGCGCGACCAGGCTCGCCGCGGCCCGCGCGATGTCCTCCTTGGCGGTCAGCTCCAGTCCCGACTTGGCCTCGAAGCCCGGCTCATGAGTGCTCGCCTCGACCACCGGGACCGCGCCGCCGTGCACCTTCTCCACCATGCCCTGTCGGGACAGCGCATCCAGATCGCGGCGGACGGTCATGTCGGAGACGCCGAGCTTCCTGGTGAGCTCGTTGACGCGGACGCCGCCGCGCCGCCGGACCTCGTCGAGGATCAGAGCGCGGCGCTGCTCCGCGAGGAGGTTCTGATTCTCACTCACGTCCGCTCCGGTCCCTTCGACTCGTTCTGCCCGACACTGCCTCGAACCCCCTCCGACTCGTCCGACCCCCTTCGACGAGGACATTCTCCCCGCCGGAGGTCCCAAGGGCGTCCCATACTCGCACGGGTGACCTCCCCTCGCGCCACTGCGTGTGCCCACGCGCACACGTCACGCGGGCAACGCGGGTCCGTCACAGTCACACGGATCGGGGAGATTCCGTGCCCAGGGGTGCGCACCTGGCCCGCAGCCGGGATTCTTGTACCTGCACATGACACATGCCACCAGGCATCACGGGGGAAGCGAAGACAGTGGAGCGTTCACAGGAGCGTGCCTCGGCGGGGCAGGCGACCAGCCCCGAGCGGCGGCCCGAAACGGCCGACACCGCACTTGAACTTCTGGTCCACGGCGTGGGCGGCACCACGCCCGAGGAGATGCTGAACGATCCGCGTACCGTGCGGATCACCGGCGACGAGACGGCCGCCGTCTTCCGCCGCGTCGACGACGCCGATGCGGAGAAGCGGCCCGACGACTACCGCGGCAAGCCGGTGCCCGAGGCGTACGTATGGTGCAACCTCACCTCCGGGAACGGCGCCCGCGCTCTGTGGCTGCTGCTCCTTCCGTTCATGGTGATCAATCTCGCCCACTGGATGCGACCCACGGTGAGCGACAACCGGACGAGGAAGGTACGCCTCTACGGCCTGCTCGTCCGGCTGGTGAGTCTCACTCTCACGGTGCTGCTGGTCGCCGCCGCCTGCGAGGTGGCCCTCGACCTCGCGGCCTGGCAGTGCGCGGGCACGCGCGCGTGCGCCGCGGATCACTCCTGGCTGGGCTTTCTGGCACCGGACGAGTCCGGTGCCGGCTGGTGGAGCCAGCCCGGCCGCCGCCTCGCCCTCGCCGCCGTGGTGCCGGCCGCTCTCACCGGTCTCCTGTGGTACCTCTCCCACCGCACCTGGAGCGCGTACGAGTCCCAGCAGCCGATGACCGACGGGGCCGACCTGGACGAAGACACCGGCCGTCTGGGCCTGGGCCGCCCCGGCTTTTGGTACGGGCGCCGCCTGGTGGCCCGGCTGCGCGCCGCCCACACCGCCGCAGGGCTGGTGACGGTCACCGCCGGCGTCGGCACCTCCGCCGCCCGCCACGACCGTGGGGACGGCGGGCCGGTCGTCCTGGAGGCGCTGGGCTGGCTCCTGAACGCAACACTCGTCGTGGGCACGGTCGTTGTGGTGTGGGTCGTCTGCCGCAGGGGCCGCAGCGAGAGGCGACTCGACCGGCAACTCGACGAGGCCCTGGTGCGCTGGCTGCCCATCGGCTCGCTGATCCTGCTCACCCTCACCATCGTGTACGCGGGCTGGTCGCGTCCGGAGTGGCGGTCGGTCCATCGGCTGCCGGGTGACGCGACCTTCGGCGGCATCGTCCTCGTCCAGGGCCTTCTCGTGATCGCGATCGGCGTGGTCGCCCACCTCCTCTACCGCTCCCACCCCGGCCCCCGCACCGCGATGCGCGGACTGGCCGGGCCCTCCGTCGCCATGCTGGCCTGCGCGCTCGGCGGCGTGTTCTCCGGCGGCGTGGCCCAGCGCGTCGCCGACTGGCTCGACGGCACCGGAGGCTCGATCAAGGGCCCGCCGGTGTTCCTGACCTGGCAGGCGTCCGTCATCCCGCCCCTCCTCGTCGTCCTCCTGGCGCTCTTCGCCTGGCTGGCCCGGCGCACGGTGCAACTGCGCCGCACCGCGATGAGCGAGGTGGATCAGGACTATCCCTCGGAACCCAAGGACACCGAGCGCACCCGACGCATCGCGCGCACGCGCGCGATGGCCTCGCTCACCGACCGGGCTCCCCGCATCATCGGCATCACCTCCACCGTGACGCTCCTGCTGGGCATCGTGGCCCTGGCGGGCGCCATGACGGCCGACGAGGTGCCGGGCGAGGCCGCGCAAGGGACGTACGCCTTTGTGGAGGGCGCGGCCGAGACCGCGCAGGCGCTCGGCTCCTGGCTGATCGGCGTCGGCTTCATACTGTTCGTCACCTGGGGCCGCCGTGCCTACAAGGACCCCTCGGCCCGGCGGACCATCGGCATCCTGTGGGACGTCGGTACGTTCTGGCCGCGCGCGGCACATCCCTTCGCACCCCCTTGCTACGCCGAGCGCGCCGTGCCCGACCTGACCTGGCGCATGGCCACCTGGACGCGCACGACAGGCGGACGTCTGGTCATTTCCGGGCACTCCCAGGGCAGCGTCCTCGCCGCCGCAGCGGCCTGGCAGCTCACCCCGTCGGTCCGCAAGCGAGTCGCGCTGCTGACCTACGGCTCACCCCTGGAGCGGCTCTACGGGCGCTGGTTCCCGGCCCACTTCGGTCCCGACGCGCTCAGCGGCCTGCACCGCGAGGTCGACTGCTGGCGCAATCTCCACCGGGCCACCGACCCCATCGGCGGCCCCGTCAGGCTGCCCGGCGACTGCGGCCCGAAGGTCGACCGCGAGCCTCTCAAGGACCCTCTCGCCTACGGCCGGACCGCCGAACACCCACTGCCCGCGCCGATCCTCGGGCACTCCGACTACCAGGCGGACCCTGCGTTCGCCGAGGAGCGGCAGCGGCTGCTCACCCGGCTCAGGCCGGATGTGCCGGGACCGCGCCCGGAAGGCGGGGCCCTTGGACCTCATGAGTGTGATCCGGGCACGCCGCCCGGTGGCGATTCTCGGCCCGGTCCGGGCGCGGACGGCAAGCCTCAGGGCAACTCGGGCAAGTCCTCGGCGTAGAGCAGGGTGAGGTCGTCCGTGCTCGGCTCGGTGAACTGGGCGACCCGGCCCGCGTGCCGCTCCACCATCGCCTCGAACGTCTGCCGCGCGGTGCGGCCGTTGCCGAACGCGGGCCCCTTCGGGATGGCCGTGAAGTACTTCAGCAGCGCCTCACCCGCGCCCGGCGCCAGCCGGTACTCGTGCTCCTCGGCCTGCTGCTCCACGATCCGCAGCAGCTCCTCGGGAACGTAGTCGCTGAAAGTGATGGTCCGTGAGAAGCGGGACGCCACCCCGGGGTTGACGCGAAGGAAGCGCTCCATCTCGGCCGTGTATCCAGCGACGATGACGACCACCGCCTCCCGGTGGTCCTCCATCAACTTCACGAGCGTGTCGATGGCCTCGCGCCCGAAGTCGCGTCCCGAGTCCTCCGGCGACAGCGCGTACGCCTCGTCGATGAACAGCACGCCTCCGCGCGCCTTGTCGAAGGCCTCCTGCGTACGGATGGCCGTGGAGCCGATGTGCTCGCCGACCAGATCGACCCGGGACACCTCGACGAGATGGCCCTTCTCCAGGACGCCGAGCGAGGCCAGGATCTCGCCGTACAGCCGGGCGACGGTCGTCTTTCCGGTGCCGGGGGAGCCCGTGAATACCAGATGGCGCCGTACGGAGGCCGCCTTGAGGCCCGCCTGCTGGCGGCGGCGGCCCACCTCGATCATGTCGGTGAGGGCACGCACCTCGCGCTTGACGCTGTCGAGGCCCACCAGCGCGTCGAGTTCACCGAGCACGGCCTTCGACGAGCGTGCGGGCCGCTCCGGCTGCCCGGGCGGCTGAGCCGTGACGAACGGCTCCTGCTCGGTCGTGCGCTGCCCCGGGATGGCGCCCAGCAGGCCGGTGGAGTGGCTCGTCGTCTCCACGGCCGTCTGAGCTGCCGGAGGCCGCACCCCGGCGCTCTCGTCGCTTGTGCAGTCCTCGACGATGGGCCCGCTGCCGGACGCCTGGTCGCCGCCCGCGTCCGCGAACTCGTAACCCCCGCGCGCGCAACGCTCCGTACGGCATTTCCTGAGCGTCGTACGGCAGCCGTCGATCACATGGAAGCCGTAGCCCCCGCTGCCCGTGACCCTGCAGCCGTGGAAGCTGCCGCGGCCCCCGGCCGACACATAGAAACCGGCCTCCGCGGGCGAGTCGACCGTGCACCGCTCGACGGTGGGGTCGGCGCCCTTGGTCACGATCACACCCGTCTGCGCACTGTCGATGGTGCAGCCGGACAGGGTGCCACCGCTGCCGTGATCCCGGAACCAGGCGCCCGTCGCGGCGTCCCGGATCCGGCAGTCGTCGAGCTGCGCGGTGGCGCCGTCGCTCACCGACACCGCGGTGTTGCGCACCTGCCACAGATCGCTGTCGACGACATCGGCACGCGAGCCGCGGTCGAGCACGAAGAGGGCGTCCGGCACGTCGTGCACCCGGCACGAGTCGAGTACCACGGTCGCGCCGTCGCTGACCCAGACCGCGGGGTAGTCGCCCGTACTGTCATGGATCTCGCACTGGTTGGCGTCCACGCGCGTGCCCGGATCCCACACCGACAGCCCATTGCGCCCGAACTGCCGCACCGTGGAACGGGTCATCGTGAGGACCGAGCGGGAGCGAAGATCGACCGCGTTCTCCGGGATGTCGTGGATCCGGCAGTCGGCGAGCGTCAGAACGGCGTCCGTGTCGAGCGTGACACCGTCCGCCGTGGTCCGGTGGACGACGCAGTCGGTGAGATGCGCCGTCGCCCGCGCCGTGACCTGGACGCCGCTGCCCCTGACCTCGTACACCTCGCAGCCGACGGCCTCCAGCGCGGAAGCTTCACCGGTCACCGACAGGCCCGCCCCCGAGGCGTGGTGCACCCGGCAGCGTTCCAGTCGCGGATGGGCGGCGTCGCGCACGGCGATGCCCGACTGGCCGGCCGCCACGACCTCGCAGTCCTCGAACACCCCGCCCCCGCCGTCCAGTACGGCGATGCCGACACCTGCCGGATTGTCGACCGTGCAGCGCCGCACGGTCGGACGCGCACCGCCGCGCACCTCGATCCCCGCTGCGGAACGCGTGACGATCCGGATGTCCATGAGCTCCGGAGCGCCCTCCTCGACGAGCAGCGCGGGCGCCGCCGCGTCCTGGCCCTCCACGAGCAGGTCCTGGACGACGGCGGACGCGCGCACCGTGAGCGGCACACCGTCGACGGGTGCGATCCGTACGGAACCGGGGGAGCCCTCCGGGCCACGCAGGGTCACCGTCCGCTGGACGACGAGGTTCTCCCGGTACGTACCGGGCGCGACGGTGAGCACATCACCGTCGCCCGCGGCCTCCAGGGCGGCGGCGAGCGATGCGTACTCACCCGTGCGGCGTCGCCACCGAGACGTGCCGGTGTGCGTCACCTGGACCGTGCCCTGTGCCATGGCGCTGTTGTGCCCCCACCTCGTCGTACGCGGGTCCTGAGAGGCTCCTCGTCGCTCCCCCTCGCCCCCGACCGGTCAGCTCACGGGGGTTCGGAAACAGCCTCTCACGACGGTGCCGAACAGTTCGGCCGGTCCACCGTAGCGTGCGCGGGCAGGGGGAGTTGACCGGAGCGGGAGGCTGTCAGCTTCCCGTGCCGGTCCTGCCCCAGTCCGGTCCGGCCTGCGACCACGCCCGGTCCAGGCGGGCGTACCGACGCCGCACCATGCGCCACACGACCAATCGCCGGGAGCCCTCGACGAGTCCGGC
Organism: Streptomyces sp. NPDC006365; assembly: GCF_042870755.1. Lineage (NCBI taxonomy): Bacteria > Bacillati > Actinomycetota > Actinomycetes > Kitasatosporales > Streptomycetaceae > Streptomyces > Streptomyces sp. NPDC006365. The sequence continues at coordinate 362,668 of NZ_JBIAHS010000003.1, read as the reverse complement.
GCAGATCGCTGCCGCGCCGAATCCGGCGAGCACGGCGTGAGTCGTCGCGGTGGCGGTGTCCAGGGGGCGGCCGATTATCCGGCCCTGCTCGTCGGTCCACAGCTTGAAACGGTCGCCCGGCTGCGGGGACTTGAGGGCGGCCATCACCGTGCCGTGCTGCTCGGAGCCGTCCGGGCCCCTCCAGTCGGCGAGCACACGGTTGTGCGAGTCGCGTGCCGAGGACGTCTCGGGGTCCGGGTCGAACGGGCGGCTGTCCGCCTTCTTGACGACGGTCGCCTCCACCAGGTGGCGGTCCAGCCGCTGCTGCCGTACGGACTCCTGCAGGGTGTCCTGTGCGAGTGAGCCGACCCATGCGCCGGCCACGGGGGCGGCGACCAGGATGAGCAGCAGCGCCGCAAGTGCCAGCCAGGCCTCGACGAGATCGGTCGTACGCCGCAGCGGATTGCGCCGCCAGCGCCAGAGTCCTCTGATGGCCCGCAATGTCGCACCCCCTTCCCCATCCGTGATAACCCGTCGGCGGAGCCGTCCACGCACGGGGCCGGGGAAGAGAGAGCGAAATCACCCCACATACCGGCCTTTCATGAACTTCTCACAAGACCCCAACGGGCGTGCCCGGCGCCGTGGTTCCCCACGCGAGGACCTATTTGAGGATTCTGACCGGGTCCCCGACCCGCACGGTGCCGAGGGACTCCGGCACCAGGTTCTGCCCGAAGACCAGCTTGCCGCCGAAGCGGCGGTGGCGGCCGAGTGTGCGCAGCGGTTCCCCGCCGCGCTCGGCGGTGTCCTGGTCGGTAGTGGTCACGACACAGCGCCCGCACGGCTTGGCTATCCGGAAGGCGGCCTCGCCGATGGCGATCCTCGGCCAGGCGTCCTCGGCCCAGGCTTCGGTGCCGTCGACGACCACGTTCGGCCGGAAGCGGTTCATGGGGAGCGGGCCCTCGCCGGGCCGGTCGCCGCGCGCGATCAGGGAGTTGAGGGCGTCGAGGGAGGCGACGGTGGTGAGCAGCAGGGGATAGGCGTCGGCGAAGCTGACGGTCTCGCCCGGACGCGCGTACTCCGGATCGAGGGGGCGACGGGTGGCCGGGTCGTCGAGATGCATAAGACGCACGTTGACGCCGAGATACTCGCTGAACCAGGCGTGCGCCGCGGCGTCGGCGGGAACCCCCTCCACCTTGTCGCGCGGCATCTCGACCGTCGTCGTGCCGATCGGCTCGGGCACTGCAACGGCCAGCGGTTCACAGCCGGGCCCGGACAGCAGAAGACCGCCGCCGGGCTGTGGCTCGGCGGCGGCAAGCGCAATGCGCGGATGTGAGCGCTGGGTGATGACCTTGCCCGTCTCGTCGATCAGAACCCAACGCCGGTCGCCCGCCAGGCCCCAGGGCTCCACGACGGCCTGGCGCGCGGCATGGCCCCTGGCCGCCTTGAGCGGATAGACGTGGATCGAGCGCAGCACCGAGATCGACATGAGGTCATCCTGCCAGCCGGCACTGACAACCTCCTCCGAGGGAGCCGGCCGATTGGAGCTTGACCTCAGTATCCGCCGCGGTATTGCTGCTGCTGCCCGTTGTACGGGTCCTGATACGGCGCCGGAGCCGGACGGGGAGTCGCGGGGCGCATCGCCTCGTAGCCCGTACCGCCCGCTACTGGACGCTGCGGCTGTACCGGACGCTGCGGCTGCTGGGTATGAGAGCCCGGGTAGCCACGCGGACCGGCTGTCTGCTGTTGCGGGATGTACGGCGCGGCTGCCTGCTGCAGCGGCTGGGGCTGCTGAGCCTGCGGGTAGCCGTACGACGGCGCCTGCGGCGACGGTGCGGCCGGCAGGGCGGGCAGCGCTGACGGGAGCGCGGGCAGGTGGCTGCCCGTGTCGTACGCCGAGGGGACCCGGATCGGCGCGATCTGCGGGGTACCCCGCTCAGCGACGAGCGAGTCGTAGATCGGAGTGTCCGGGAAGGAGGCGGAGTAGTAACCGCCGCCATAGGTGGAGCGGGGGGAGGTCATGGCACATAAGTTAAGCCCACGATGTGCTGGTTGGGGAGACCGATAAGAGGGTTGTTTTTCGTGTCGGCAGTGACGCGCCATCCCTAATGTGAGCGAACTTGTAAAAAAGGGACGCCGGTTGAAGTTGAGATCGTGTAAAGGCCGAGTTCCGGAAGGGTTACCGGTGAGTCGGGTGACCTTCCCGCGAACCGGGTCATGGGCGATCGCCGTTCGCTGGAATAGGTTGGCGAAGAACGACTTCATGTACTGAACTGAAGCGCGGTCCGGCGCGGAGACACCCGATGGGGGCGGACATGTCAATGCCTAAAGGTTCGAATGTTCCGGTGCCGACAGCCGGACTTCGCGTCGAATTGGGGTGGAGTTCGGGCCCCGGCGTCCCCGACGCGGATGCCTCGGCGCTGTTGCTGGTCTCCGGAAAGGTCCGGTCCGACGACGACTTCGTCTTCTTCAACCAGCCGACGCACGCGTCCGGCGCGGTGCGGCGCGAGGGCAAGAAGGATGCCGGCGGTCAGGTGACCGACACACTGATCGTCGACCTCGCGCGCGTGGAGCCCGCGATTGAGACGGTGGTGGTCGTCGCCTCCACGGACGGGGGCGCCTTCGGGCAGGTGCCCGGCCTGTACATCCGGGTCCTCGACGTCCAACAGGGCACGGAGGTCGCGCGCTTCGACAGCGAGGGCGCGACTTCCGAGACGGCCTTCGTGCTCGGGGAGTTCTACCGCCGGCAGGGCGCCTGGAAGTTCCGCGCCGTCGGCCAGGGCTACAGCAGCGGACTGGAGGGCCTGGCCACGGACTTCGGGATCACGGTGGACGAACCGCAGCAGGCGGCGCCGCCCTCATCCACGACACCGTCGCCTGCGCCTGTGACGCCACCGCCGCCCGCGCCCGTCGCCCCACCGGTCACGGCCGCGCCGCCGGCGGCACCACCGGCTGCGCCGCCCGCCCAGCCCGCCGCGCCGGTACGCCTGACCAAGGTCACGCTCACCAAGGAAACCCCGTCGGTCTCGCTCACCAAGCAGGGCGGCACCTCCGGTGCCATGCGCGTGAACCTCAACTGGCAGGTGCGCAAGCAGTTCTCGGGGTGGCGAAGCAAGCTGGGCCAAGCCGTCGCCATGCACTCCGACCTCGACCTCGACCTGTGCGCCTTGTACGAGCTCTCCGACGGAAGCAAGGGCGTCGTCCAGGCACTGGGCAACGCGTTCGGAGCGCTGCACCAGCCTCCGTTCATCCATCTCGACGGCGACGACCGCACCGGAGCCTCGGCGAGTGGCGAGAACATGAGCATCAACCTCGACCACCAGCAGTACTTCCGCCGCATCCTCATCTTCGTCACCATCTACGAAGGAGCCCGATCCTTCGCCGACCTGGACGCCACGGTGACCCTCCAGCCGCTGCACGGCGCGCCCGTCGACTTCTCGCTCGGCGAGTGCACCGTTCCCTCGACGGTGTGCGCGCTGGCGCTCATCACCAACACCGGCAGCGATCTCGTCGTCCAGCGCGAGGCCCGATTCCTGGTTCCCGAGCGCGGTGTGAGCCCACAGCGCACCGTCGACTACACCTACGGGTGGGGCATGAACTGGACCCCCGGCAGGAAGTGACCTGGCCCGGAGTGATCATTCACCGCTGCTCGGGCGCCGCGTCGGGACGGGCGTAGGTGCGGCCCTTCCAGGCCGCACCGCGCCCCCTGTGGTGCTGCACTGCGGAATCCACCGTCATCAGGAGGTACAGGAATGCGGTGAACGGGAGCAGTGGGGCGAGCAGGAGCGGCTGACGGTAGTACCGGAGCATCGGCAGGTACGTCACCGTCATCAGCAGCCACGCGAGCCCCCCGGCCACCGCCGCTCCGGAACTGCCGGCCGCCAGGCCCGCGACGAGCGCCACGGGCGGTACCAGGTAGACCACGGCGAGGCCGGCCACCGTTCCGGCCAGCAGCAGGAGACTGTGCCGCAGTTGGGCATACGCGCTGCGCGACACCATCCGCCACAGATCGTGCAGTCGCGGATACGGACGCACGCTGTCGACGTGTTCGGAAAGCCCCAGCCAGATGTGCCCACCGGAGCCCTTCACCGCCCTCGCCAGCGCCACGTCGTCGATGACCGCGTGCCGGATGGCGTCAGGGATGCGGGCCCGCTCGGCGGCGTCCGTGCGCAACAGGACGCAGCCGCCCGCCGCGGCGCCTGTCCGCGACCCCTTCACGGCGATCCGGCGGAACGGATACAGCTGCGCGAAGAAGTACACAAAGGCGGGTACCACCAGCCGCTCCCAGGCACTCTCGACCCGCAGCCGCGCCATCTGTGAGACGAGGTCGAATCCTCCGGTGCGGGCCGCGGACACCAACTCACGCAGGCTGTCCGGCGCGTGGGCGATGTCGGCGTCCGTCAGCAGCAGATATTCGGGTGTACGCGCGCGTGCCAGGCCGATTCCGTGCCGTACGGCCCAGAGCTTGCCCGTCCAGCCCGCGGGCGGCTCCCCGGGCGAGCCGACGGTCAGCGGCAGCCCGCCATGCCGCTCGGCAAGCTCGCGGGCCAGTTCCCCGGTGCCGTCCGAACTCCCGTCGTCGACCAGGAACACCTCGGCCCGCCCCGGATAGTCCTGCGCGAGGAGCGAGGGCAGACTGCGTGGCAGTACGGCGGCTTCGTCCCGCGCCGGTACGACGACGCAGACGGACGGCCAGTCCTCCGGCTCCCGGCGAGGCGGCAACCGCACATCTGTACGCCAGAAGAAACCCTGTCCCAGCAGCAGCCACAGCCAGGCGGCCAGTGATCCGGTGGCGGTCCACACAAGGGCGTTCACGGGCCGCAGTCTGCCCCACCACGAGGGGCCGTTGAGGCGGATCGTCTATGGTGACCGGGTGAAGATCGCGCTCATGGACTCCGGAATCGGACTGCTCGCGGCAGCCGCCGCGGTACGGCACCTGCGGCCCGACGCCGACGTCGTTCTGTCCTCCGCCCCGGAGAGCATGCCCTGGGGGCCGCGTACTCCCGAGGACGTGACCGAGCGCGCCCTCGCCGTCGCCGAGGCGGCGGCGGCCCACCGGCCCGACGCACTGATCGTCGCGTGCAACACCGCCTCCGTGCACGCCCTGCCCGCCCTGCGTGCCCGCCTCGAACCGGAACTGCCGGTCATCGGCACGGTTCCGGCGATCAAGCCGGCCGCAGCGGGTGGCGGACCTGTGGCGATCTGGGCCACGCCCGCCACCACGGGTAGCCCATACCAGCGCGGTCTCATCCGGGAGTTCGCCGCCGGAGTGACCGTCACCGAAGTGCCGTGTCCGGGACTCGCCGACGCGGTGGAGCAGGCCGACGAGGCCGCCGTCGACCGGGCGATCGCCGCCGCCGCGGAGCTCACCCCTCACGAGGTAAGGGCCGTCGTCCTGGGCTGCACCCATTACGAGCTGGTCGCCGAGCGCATCCGCGAGGCCGTGCAGCAGCCCGGAGGCGCCCCGCTCGTCCTGCACGGCTCGGCCGGCGCCGTGGCCGCCCAGGCGCTGCGCCGCATCGGCGAACGCCCTGCACCGGAAGCACCCGCGCGGGGCACCCTCACGGTGTTGCTCAGCGGACGGGAGGCAACCCTGCCCGCGGCCGCGCTGACGTACGACGAGGGCAGGCTGCTGCAAGCCGTCAGCCCCGCCCGCTGAACGCCTCGCAACGAACCGGACACCTGACGTCCACCCGGACCACTAACTGCCCGCAACCCGGTGCCCGCACGGCGGAACCTGAGTAGTCTCAAGGCCATGAGGCACCCCCACGGCGAAAAGGACGCTGCCGAAACTCCGCATTCCGACGTCTGGCACGGCCGCGCGACCAACCGCGTGCAGTGGCTGCTCGCCCTGGGCGGCGCCGGCTGCATGGCCCTGGGGATCGAGCTGGCCGTCGACTCGGCCTGGACGTCGGGCATCGTGCCGCTCGTCATGTCCGTGATCGGCTGCATCGCCGGAGGGCTCCTGGTCCTCTTCGGCACACTCGCGTTCGTGCATGTCGCCGTGAAGGTCGACAAGGAGTGCCTCGAAGTGCGCTGCGGTCACATTGGCCTGCCGCGCCGTCGGATTCCCCTGTCCCACATCATCGGCGCGGACTTCCTGCCCCGGGTCACCCCGCGCCACTGGGGCGGCTGGGGCTATCGCTGGCGGCCCGAGAAGGGGACCGCCGTAGTCGTCCGGCGTGGTGAGGGCTTGGTACTCCGACTCGGCGACGGCCATTCGTTCACGATCACGGTGGACAACGCCGAGGCGGCCGTACGGGTCATCCGGGCCCGCCTGGCGTCGACGACATCGCCTACGTCGACGAATCGGCGCACCGCGCTCTGACGCCGCCGCAGGTCAGGGCCCCAGCCGCCCGCTGCCGGTGAGCCCGTCCGCGTCCACCGACCTCCCCGGAACGTCGGGCCCCTCGGCCAGGGGACGGGCTGTGGCGAGCCCCGCGAGCAGTCCCGCCCCCGCCGTCACCGTAGGGAAGCTCAGCGCGTTGCCCACCGCGGCGATCGCGGCCAGAGCGGTGAGCGCGGCACCCGCGGTGAGGGCGACCGGCGTTCGGCGCGGCGTGCGCCACAGCGCGTACAGGACCCAGCCGAACACCGCCGCGAGGAGCACTGCACCGACGAGTCCCTGCTCAGCCGCCTGCTGAAAGGGCGCGGAGTACGGCTTGCCGTCCGTCGTCGGCGACTGCGTGATCGTCGGGCTCAGCTCCGGGAACCGTCCCGGTCCGACGCCCAGCCCCGGCTCCCGGTGTGCCAGATCGAGCGCGTCGCGCCACAGCTGGACGCGCTGCTGGGTGAGCTGTCCCTCCAAGGAGGAGGTCAGGCCGTCCGGCAGCACGTTCTCGGCGACGGCCCACGTCGCGCCGGTCACCAGGCCCGCGGTGAGGGCGAGGCCGGCGAGCCCCGGGCCGCGGCGCATGCGGTCGGCGGCGAGAGAGAACAGCAGTACGCCCGCACAGGCGACACAGCCCGCCGTCGAGCCCAGGAAGGCCGAGGCCACCCCGATCCCGGCGGCCAGCAGCCGCAGCCCGAGCCGCAGCGCCGGCGGGCGCGCCGCCCAGGCCGCACAGCACGCGGCCCCCGCGGACAAGGTCAGCAGAGCCGCGGTGGAGCCGGTCTGCCCGAGCGGCGAGATGACTTGCGGCCCCGGTACCGTGTTCGGGGCGGCAATCGCGAGGCCAAGACCGGCCAGCGCACCCGCGGCAGGGGCGGCGACCGGCAGGAACGACCCGCACATCCGCCCCGAGGCATAACCGGCGGCCACAGCGAGCACCGCGAGCAGCACTCCCTCGGGCCGGCCACCGTGCACCGACGCGGTGATCACGGACCAGGTCGCGCAGACCCCGAGCACTATCACGCCCGCCACGTCCGAAACGGTACGTCTGCCGTACGCCGGCACCGGCTCGGCCGACGCCATTCCCATGGACCCCACCCGTCGCCCCCCGACCCATGACGGACCCCGACCGATTGGCCGGATACGGCCGTACGTGAGGGGCTTCGGCACACCGTAACGGGTGGTGCGCCGCTTTGTGGACAAGTTGCGCAGGAACGATGCAGCTGTCAGGTGGAGCCGCCTGGCCAGGGGTGGACGGACCGCGCTGTCGGTGACCAGGTCACGCGCCGTACACTCCCCGAGTGACCGCCACAGCAACATCCGTAGACCAGCCGGAACAGCTCGGACCGCAGGCCCGGCCCGCATCGCGCGGGGCACGGCTGGCCCAGCGGTTCGGTCCGGCCGCCGTCGCGGCGCTCTCCGGAGTGCTCCTCTACGTCAGCTTCCCGCCGCGCACCCTGTGGTGGCTCGCCCTGCCGGCCTTCGCGGCCTTCGGCTGGTGCCTGCGCGGGCGCAACTGGAAGGCGGGCCTACGGCTCGGCTATCTCTTCGGCCTCGGCTTCCTGCTGCCCCTGCTCGTGTGGACCGGTGTGGAGGTCGGTCCGGGGCCGTGGCTGGCCCTCGTCGTCATCGAGGCGGTTTTCGTCGCGCTCGTCGGCGCCGGCGTCGCGGCGGTGTCGAAACTGCCCGGCTGGCCGGTGTGGGCGGCTGCGCTGTGGACCGTCGGCGAGGCGGCACGCGCACGCGTGCCGTTCGAGGGTTTCCCCTGGGGCAAGATCGCCTTCGGCCAGGCGGACGGGATCTTTCTGCCGCTCGCGGCGGTGGGCGGCACTCCGGTGCTCGGCTTCGCGGTCGTCCTGTGCGGCTTCGGGCTGTACGAGATCGTCCGTCTGGTCGTCGAAGCGCGGCGCACCCGGGTCGTACGACGTGGGGCCGCCGCCGCGGCACTGCTCAGCTTCGTACTCCCCGTAGCGGGCGCATTCGCCGCCCGCACCCTGGTCAGCGACAAGGCGGATGACGGCACCGCGACCGTCGCCGTCATCCAGGGCAACGTCCCGCGCGCGGGCCTCGACTTCAACTCCCAGCGGCGCGCCGTGCTCGACTACCACGCCCGGGAGACCGAGCGCCTGGCCGCGCAGGTCAGGGCGGGCAAGGTCGCCCAGCCGGACTTCGTGCTGTGGCCGGAGAACTCCTCCGACATCGACCCCTTCAGCAACCCCGACGCGCACGCCGTGATCGAAGCGGCCGTCAAGGCGATCGGCGCGCCCGTCTCGGTCGGCGGCGTCGTCGAGAAGGACGGCAGGCTCTACAACGAGCAGATTCTGTGGGACCCGGACAAGGGGCCCGGCGACTCCTACGACAAGCGGCAGATCCAGCCGTTCGGCGAGTACCTCCCTCTGCGCTCGCTCATCGGCGCCATCAACGAGGACTGGACCTCGATGGTGCGCCAGAACTTCAGCCGGGGCAGCGAGCCGGGCGTGTTCACCATGGCGGGCACCAAGGTCGGACTCGCGACCTGCTACGAGGCCGCCTTCGACTGGGCGGTGCGCGACACGGTCACCGACGGCGCCCGCATGATCTCCGTACCGAGCAACAACGCCACATTCGACCGCAGCGAGATGACCTACCAACAGCTCGCCATGTCCCGGGTACGCGCCGTCGAGCACAGTCGCACCGTCACCGTCCCGGTCACCAGCGGAGTCAGCGCTGTGATCATGCCCGACGGGAAGATCACACAGCGCACCGGAATGTTCGTGGCGGACTCGCTGGTCCAGGAGGTGCCGCTGCGCTCCTCGCAGACTCCCGCCACGCGTCTCGGTGAGCTTCCCGAGCTGGCGCTCGTGCTGGTCGCCGCCGCCGGTCTCGGGTGGGCTGTGACGGCGGGGGTCCGCGCCCGACGCGCCGGTGACGTGTAAGCCGTACGCCGGTCGTACGCTCCCTGGTCTCGCCGGTGTGCCGGAGCCGGGCCGTTAGGGTCGCTCCATGGCTACTCCTGACTTCATCACCGCCATCCGGGCCACCGCCGGCCGGCAACTGCTCTGGCTCCCCGGAGTCACCGCGATCGTCCTCGACGACGAGGAGAGAGTGCTTTTGGGACGTCGCTCCGACACCCGCACATGGTCGGTGATCGGCGGCATCCCGGACCCGGGCGAGCAGCCGGCGGCCTGTGCGGTACGGGAGGTCTACGAGGAGACGGCGGTGCGCTGCGTCGCCGAGCGGGTCGTCCTGGTGCAGGCCCTTGAGCCGGTCACCTACGCGAACGGTGACCTCTGCCAGTACATGGACATCACCTTCCGCTGCCGTGCCGTGGGCGGCGAGGCACGCGTCAACGACGACGAGTCGCTGGAGGTCGGCTGGTTCCCGGTCGACGCCCTGCCGGAGCTGAACGAGCACGGACTGTTCCGGATCAAGCAGGCACTGTCCGACGTGCCCACGTGGTTCGACTCCATGACCTGAGAGCAAAGTGTGGTTGAGGACCACATCGGTCGGGGCTGGGCTGCTGCCTAGATGATCTATTCCAAGGGGTTAGTGGTCGTAGGCGGTCAGTGAGCGTAGGACGGGCTGTCCGGTGTGGTCGTTGTGCCAGATCGCGGCGGTAAGCGCGAGGATGCGCTGCATGACGCGGGCGATGACACCGCCGGGTGTGCGCCCTCGGTGCTGTTCGAGATCGAGTTGGCCCTTGAAGGTCTCGTTGACCGACTCGATGACCTGTCGCAACGGCCTGAACAGGGGTGCTTCGGGCCGTTCCGGCTCGCCTTTGCGGGCGGGCCGCAGCAGCCGGATGTCCTGCTCGGCCAGTTCGTGTTCGAAGCCCCGGCCGAAGTAGTTCTTGTCTCCGATCAGCGTCTGGCCGGGCCGCGCGGTGACAAGCTCCGGTTCGGCGGCGAGGAGGTCCAGCAGGGTCTCGCGCTCGTCGGCCTTGGCCCCGGTCAGGGAGAAGGCGACGGGCAGGCCCTGGAGGGTGCATACCAGGTGCAGTCGCAGGCCCCAGAAGAAGCGGCTGTGGCTGGCGCAGTAGCCCTACTCGGCCCATCCGGCCAGGTCGGAACGTTTGACGGTCTCGCGGGAGCGGCCGCATTCCACCGGCGTGGAGTCCACGATCCACACGTCGTCGCTCCATACGGAGGTGTCGGCGGCCAGCAGTCGGATGACGCGCCGCAGCAGACCGGCGGCCTTTCGCAGCCGCTTGTTGTAGCCGGGTTGCTTGGGCAGGTACGGGAACTGTCGCAGGTGGGAGCGGGCGTGCCGGAGCCACCTGGCCTCGGAGGTGAAGCCGAGCATGGCCTGCATCATCGCCAGGGTCACCAGCTCGGCGTCGCTGAGCTGCGGCGCAATGCCCACGGCCGGCCGTCATGGCCCGAACTGCGGCGAACCCTTCAGCAGATCATCGGTCTTCACGTAGAGCGCGGTCGCGAGGGAGTCCAACTCTGTCTTCACGCACCGACATTGGACTCCCTCGCGTCGACTGAGCAGGGGGCGTGGCAACGTGGCAATCCCGGCGTGGGATACCTTCGACTACGGTGTCAGCACGATCCTGCCGAAGACCTCGCCCGCGTCCATTTTCTGGTGCGCCAGCACGGCTGCGTCCAGCGGCAGCACCTCGTGCACCACTGTTTCGATCTCGCCCCGGCTCGCTGCGGCGAACTGCTCGCTCCGCACGGCACGCCGTTCGGCTGCGGTGACGGTGGCTGCGCTGAAAGCGGCGAAGGACATCGACTTCTGGAACGCCGCCATGATCTTCGTGCCGAAGTCCGCCGGTGGCTGGCCTGCGACAGCGCCCACGGCCACCATGCGGCCGTTCGGGTTGAGCCGGTCGAAGAACGACGGCATGTCCTTGCCGGCCACCACGTCGATGATGACGTCATAACCCGCGGGAGATGGTTCCCCTCCATCGCCGGAGCGGTCCAGCACGTGGGTCGCGCCGAGGCGTCGCAGTTGCTCGCCGCGCTCGGCCGAGGAGGTGGTGACCGCCACTGCGGCGGCGGCGCCGTGAGCAGCGAGTTGCACTGTCATGATCCCGATGCTGCCGGCCGCACCACGCACCAGAACCGTCTCCCCGGGAGCGAAGTGGGCGTGGCGGAGCCCGAAGTGGGCCACCACGCCGGAGCTGCCGAGTGTCACCGCATCGACGGCGGACAGGTTCACGGGCAGGGGAACGATCTCCTCGACCGGCGCGAGGGCCTGTTCGACGTAGCCTCCGCCGGTGCCGGTGAAGGCCCACACCCGCCCGCCGATCCACGACGCGTCGACGCCGTCACCGACCGCGGTCACGGTACCCGCCACCTCGCTGCCCGGGATGTGGCCCTCCTTGAAGCCGTAGGCGGCCAGAGCCCCGCTTCTGATCACGGTGTCGACACCACCGACGCCCACCGCCTCGGTGGCTATCAGTACCTGCCCGGCAGCAGGTGCGGGTACCGGCAGGCCGACAACAGCCAGACCGTCAGGACTTCCGAACGTCTGGATCGAGATTGCCTTCAATGTGGTCTCCAGGTTCTCGGACAGCTCAAGCACGAGAGCTTCTGCGTCTGGGACGGTAATGGACGCCCCCGTCCGTTTAGCTAAAGTGAGAGTGGTGACCGACCGTTTGCCTCATACGTTGCGTTCCGACGCGCTGGACAACCGCGAACGCATCCTCGACGCGGCCCGAGCGCTGTTCTCCACCGATGGCCTGGACGTGCCGATGCGGGAGGTCGCGCGGCGTGCCGGGGTGGGACCTGCCACCTTGTACCGTCGCTTCCCGGCCAAGCAGATGCTGGTCGCCGAGGCCTTCGCGGACCAGCTGAATGCATGTCGCGCCATTGTCGACGAGGGGTGCGCCGATCCTGATCCGTGGCGTGGCCTGTGCCTGGTGATCGAGAGGATCTGTGAGCTGCACGCACGCGATCGGGGATTCACCGAAGCCTTCCTGTCGACCTACCCAGAGGTGAAGGATGTCGCCGCAGGCCGTGAGTACACGGTGAAAGCAGTCGCCGAACTGGCTCAGCGAGCCAAGGAGGCGGGGCACCTGCGGTCCGACTTCGTCCTGGACGACCTGATTCTCATACTCATGGCTAACAAGGGGATCCACGCCACATCGACCGCCAGCCAGGTCAGGGCCTCCCGACGCTTCGCAGGGTTGGCGATCCAGGCGTTCGAAGCCTGCCCTCAGCACGCACCACTACCACCAGCGGCACGGCTGGCATCCGCAGCACCGGACAGCACCTGACCGTGGGCGAGCGGTATTTACGCTCGACGCACGAACCACTGAACCCCTTGGAATAGATCATCTAGTTGTCGGGGCATGACCGCGCCCAGTGCCCTCGCAGGCCCCCACGCCCCGTCCCTCGACCTCGGCGGCTGTACCGCCCTCGTCACCGGCGCCGCGGGCGGCATCGGCCGCGCGTGCGCACTGCGGCTCGCCGCGGCCGGGGCCAAGGTGCGGGCGGTCGATCGGGAGGCCGGGGGCCTGGAAACGCTCAGCGACCAGGCCCGGGGCCTCGCCGGCACCGTCGAACCGCACGTCCTCGACCTCACCGACCTGGACGCCGCGGAGTCCGCCGCCGGGGGCACCGACGTCCTCGTCAACAACGCCGGGCTGCAACTGGTCCGCCCACTCGAGGAGTTCCCGCCCGACACCTTCCACACCGTGCTGACCGTGATGCTCGAGGCCCCGTTCCGGCTGATCCGCGGGGCACTGCCCCACATGTACGGTCAGGGGTGGGGCCGCATCGTCAATGTGTCGTCCGTCCATGGGCTACGCGCCTCCGCCTTCAAGTCGGCGTACGTAGCGGCAAAACATGGACTGGAGGGCCTCTCCAAAACCGCCGCCCTGGAAGGCGCCCTGCATATGGCGTCACCTCGAACTGTGTGAACCCCGCCTACGTGCGCACCCCACTGGTCGAGAAGTGGCTCGCCGACCAGGCCGCGGCCCACGGGATCCCCGAGGAGCAGGTGCTGACCGAGATTATGTTGCGGGACAGCGCCGTCAAGCGGCTCCTCGAACCGGAGGAGGTCGCCGAGGCCGTCGCGTACCTGTGCAGCCCGTCCGCGTCCTTCGTCTCCGGCACCTCGCTGGTCCTCGACGGTGGCTGGACCGCGCACTGACGAGAGTTGGCCGAGGGAGGTGTGGCAGGAGGACGTCCGGCTCATGCGAGCCGCGGGCGTTCGGCTCGTGAGCCTGGGCGTCTTCTCCTGGGCCATGCTGGAGCCGGCCGACGGCGAGTTCGACTTCTCATGGCTCGACGAGATCATGGACCTGCTGTGGGCGAACGGCATCCATGTCAACCTCGCGACCCCGAACGCCGCACCGCCGCCGTGGCTTGCCACGGACTTCCCCGAGATCCCGTCAGCCGACCGGCAGAGGCTGCGGCACGGCATCGGGAGCCGGGGGCACTTCTGCCCGTCCTCCCCGGTCTACCGGGACCGCGCTCGCCTGTCTGGACGCGGCCGCAACGGGCTGGGTGGCCTGGGGGGACCGTTCCCCTGGCCGTACTGCTCGACCGGGCGATGGGCACGCTGACGGAAACAGCCCCACCCCAAGAGGGCAACGGGGCTTGTCTCTGGCGGAGTTGGCCCGGCAGGCGGGGCTGGCGAAGCAGACGCTCTCGAATCTGGAGCAGGGCGCACGCAATCCCACGGGGGGACACACTGTTTCCGATCGCCATGGTCCTCGGCGTACCCGTTGCCCGGCTGGTGGCCGATTCCTCGGCGGCGAACCCCGGACCGCGCTCGGCCACTTCCGAGCGGATCCCGGCGATGCGTTGACCGACGGTCGCGGAGTGTAGGAGAGGTGTTCTCGAAGTTCCCGATGAACGCTTGGCGTTCTGTGCGGGGCGTGAACAACGACCGCCCCGCGGGGGGCGGCCCCGGCCACGTGGTTCAGGAAGCGGTGTCGTGCGCCTCGCCGAGACCGAGGAGTGCGGTGAAGCGGGCTTCGGCCCGGTCGATCTCACTGAGCTGAGTGAGGATCGAGCTGGGGGTGGAGTCACCGACCACCTTCTGCATCAGTGGGGTGCGGTCCAGGATCGCGTCCCGGACCGGTTGCAGAGCGCGCGGCGCGTGATGGAAGACCTGCCCGAGGACGTAGGCGTGCTGGGACTGCCGGGCGGTGTGCGGCTTGCGGGGGGCTTCGAAAGCGTCGAGTGCGTGGCGGACAGCGTCGTAGTCGCTCAGGTCCACCCCTGCCAGGCGGCGGCCGATGAAATAGCCGTCCTCGGTGGCCATACCGGCGCCGTACCCCGCGTACGGGGAGGTGGGATGCGCGGCGTCGCCGACGAGAGTGGCGCGGCCCTTGGACCACTGCTTCAGCGGCTTGCGGTCGCGGATCACCCAGCGCTGAACGTGCGCGGGGTCGGTCGCGGCGATCAGCTGGGGGAGCGGACGGGCGAAGGCCTGACCGAGGCTGGTCGCGTTCGAGTGCAGGTCCCCCGAGAACTCCCGCCTTGCGTCGAACGCCTCGAGTATCCACCACTGGTGGCCGTCACGTCCCTTGTCGCGGATGGCGGTCCAACTGCCCTGTACGGTGCGGGTGTGGGAGAGGACGCACATCCCGGGCTCGGTCTCGACGCTCTCGTCGAAGGTGTAGCCGCCGAAGATGTGCAGGTTGTGCTCGCGCTTGGGGCTGTCGCCCCACAGAGTGCGGCGGACCAGGGAATCGATGCCGTCCGCGCCGATCACGAGGTCCGCCTCGTGGACTCGTCCGTCCGCGAGGTGCAGTCGAACACCGCTCTCGTCCTGCTCGACGCGCTCCACCGTGTGGTTGACCCGCAGGACTCCCTTGGGCAGCGCGTCGAGCAGCCGCTCGTACAGCTCGGGGCGCAGCAGGCCGACAAAGCCACCGCCGTAGTCGCGGACAACCTGCTCCGGAAGGGCCGCGCGGACCCGGCGGCGCCCGCGGGCGTTGCGGAACTCGGACGTACAGGGCGCACCCAGGTCCTCGGTGTTCACTCCGAGCAGCCCGAGTGCCTTGATGGGTGGCGGCCACAGGTTGAGGATGTTGCCGGCGGGTCTGGCGTGCGGGTAGCGCTCGAACAGCACGACCTCGTGGCCGGCCTGGTGGACGGAGAGTGCGGCGGCCATGCCGCCGGGCCCGGCGCCGATGACGGCGACGCGGCCGCGCTGGGCGGGAAGCTTCTTCATGGTGGATTTCCTCAGCCTTGGTCGTCGTTGACCTGGTAGTTGGTGAGGGCGGGCTGCTCACATACAGGGTCGGTGCCCGGCCAGGAAGCCCTGGGTGTGCGCGTGGCCCGTGCTCGTCGAGGGGTTTTTGGGCTGTCCCAGCCCTGGTTCGGGGCCTTGGTGATCTTGAGTGTCGCCATGATCAGTGCGCGGTTCACGGGCGCGCTCGCGGGCGCCTACGGGCGCGAGGGACGGCCACCGGCTCGGCCCCGGGTACCACGGTGTTGGAGACGGTGCCGATGCCCTCGACGGTGAGGGTGACGGTGTCGCCGGGCTTGAGCGGCCGCGAGGCGGTTGGAGCGGCGGCAGCAGTCGCACCTGGGCGACGTGCGGGCCGCGCGGCACGTCCAGGCTTGCGTTGCCCGCCTCGCGCAGTGCCTCGGGACCGGCCTGGATCAGGTCGAGCAGCGTCCCCGTGCCTGGGCAGGGGTAGAGGGTGTCGTCGTCCTCGACTGTGGCGAGACGGCTGCGGCCGTGCTGTTCGTACATGGCGAAGCGCATGGCAGTCCTAGGGTGCTGGGTGGGTTGACACAGGCCGGGGGCGCGGCGGCATGGCAGGGCGGGGGAAGTGCGCCGAGCCCCCCGGGGCCAAGGGGTCAGACCGGCGGAGCGACGAAGACGCCGCGGTCGACGTCGTTGTGCATCTCCTTGGCGATCATCTCGTTCATCGGGTTGGACGTGCCCCACTGGTCGGCGTTCTCGGGCTTCGTCAGGTCGTAGATGTGCGGGTGCCAGGTGTCCTCGTCCAGCTTTTCGAGCTCGGTGGTGTACTCCACGGTGTTGCCGTGCGGGTCGAGGAAGTACGTGAAGGTGTTGTCGCCCGCCATGTGCCGCCCGGGGCCCCAGATCTTGCGGGCGCCGGAGCGCATCACGCGGCCGGAGCCGCGCATGTACTCGTCGATGCCGCGCATCTCGAAGGAGAGGTGTTGCAGGGAGGTGTGCGGGCCGCTGGCGATGGCCATGGAGTGGTGCTGGTTGCTGATCCGCATGAAGTGCATGACCTCGCCCATGTGCGGAATGCTCATCGTGTCGGACAGTCGGAAGTCGAGGTGCTGCTCGTACCAGGCGCGGGTGGCGTTGATGTCGGGGGAGTTCAGGACGACGTGCGAGAGACGGACGGGGATGGACTCCTTCTCCTCGACACGACGGTGCCGGCGCGCCTCGACGTCGGCCGAGACCTCGATGGTGCGGCCGTCGATGTCGAAGAAGCGGAAGCCGTAGCCGCCGCCGGGGGTGTCGACCTTGCCCGGCTGGGAGATCAACTGCACTCCACCCGCGAGGAGTTGCTCGGCGAGCGTGTCCACGTCGGCGGGGTTCGCCGCGCCGTAGGAGATGAGGTCGAGGCGCTTCTCCTCGGCCTTGCGGAGCCGGACGATGTACTGCTCGGGGGAGCCCTCGGCGGCCAGGAAGGAGATGCCGGAGTCCTCGGCGACCTTGGTCAGGCCCCAGACGCCGGCGTAGAAGTCGAGCTGCTTGTCGTAGTCCGGCACGGCCAGGTCGACGTGCCGCAGGTGGGTGAGCAGACGGTTGGTCATGTCGGGCTCCTCAGGTGAGACGCAGCAGCGCTGCCGCGTTGCCGCCGCGTACGGCGTGGAAGTGGGGGGCGGGCAGGTCCGTGACGTCGCGCAGACCACCGAGCGGGTCGTCGGTGCCCATGTCGAAGGGGAAGTCTGAGCCGAGCAGCACCCGGTCGGGGCCGGCCACCCGGATCAGCTCGCGCAGGACGTCCCGGTCATGGACAAGGGAGTCGAAGTACAGCCGCTTGAGGTAGCTGCTGGGCGGGTGCGCGCAGCCGCGGGTGTCGGTGCGGGCGAGCCAGGCGTGGTCGGAGCGGCCGATGTGGGTGGGCAGATAGCCGCCGCCGTGGGCGGCGACGATGCGCAACCCCGGGTGCCGGTCCAGGACTCCGGAGAAGATCAGATGGGACAGGGCGACGGCGTTCTCGGTCGGTTGGCCGACGGTGTTGGACAGGTACCACCGGTTGAGGCGCTCGTCGAGCGTGCAGCCGAAGGGGTGCAGGAAGAGGATCGCGCCGGTTTCCTCGGCCCGTGTCCAGAACGGTTCGTACGCGGGGTCGGACAGTTCGCGTCCCGGCGCGTGGCTCGAGATCTCGACACCGCGCAGGCCCAGGCCGAGGGCGTGCTCGAGGGCTTCGACGGCGAGGCCCGGGTGCTGGAGCGGGACGAGGCCGAGGCCGTGCAGCCGCTGCGGGGCCTGGGCGACGTGCTCGGCGGTGCCCTCGTTGGCCAGAGCCCACACTGTATGGGCCAGGTCCTCGTCGGCCCAGTAGTGGTAGTGCGACGGAGACGGCGAGACCAGCTGGACGTCGATCCCGGAGGCGTCCATCGCGGCGAGCCGGGCCTTGACGTCGGTCAGCCTCGGGAAGCGGTCCCGGAACATCGGGCCGCTGACGGCGATGGCCTCGGGGCCGTTGCGGCGGGCGTCGAGATCGCGGGCGGCGGCCAGCCCGGGGTGTCCGGCGACGGCCTCCTCGACCTGAGGGAGCAGGACGTGCGCGTGGACGTCGATCGTGGGTGCGCTGTTCTGGGAACTCACGGGGTTCACGGAGTTCACGGGGTCTCCTTCAGGACGGACATCGTGCGGCCCATCAGACCGGGTGCGTCGGCGTCGCGGACGCCGTCCAGCTGCCACTGACCGAGTTGCACGGATGCTTCGACCACCATGCGGACACGGTCGATCCGGCGTTCGTAGAAGCCGGTCAGCAGGGCGTCGAGGGAACTCCAGTCCTGCTCCTCACTCAGCATCTCGGCCAGTACGGAGGCGTCCTCCAGCGACATGGCCGCGCCCTGGGCGAGCGTGGGAGGACAGACGTGGGCCGCATCACCGATCAGGACGACCCGGCCGCGGTGCCAGGAGCCCTCGACGAGCAGCCGCTCGAACCAGGTGTAGTTGACCTCGGCCGGGTCGGTGATGCTCGCGGCGATCTCCGGCCACGCACCCCCGTAGGGCGCGGCCAGCCGCCGCATCTCGTCCGCGTACGAGGCCGGGTCGATGGAGGCGCGGTCGCGGTTGGCCTCGACGAGGTAGGCGTAGAGGGTGTTCTTGCTGGTGGGGCAGTAGCCGGCGATGTAGCAGGTTCCGCCGTAGGACAGGTTCATGCGCTCCACGCCCTCGGGGCGGGGCCCGGGGACGCGCCAGATGGCCATGCCGGTCGGTTCGGGTTTGTCGCTGATGCCGATCATCGCGCGCGTGCGGGAGCTGACGCCGTCGGCGGCGATGACAAGGTCGTAGCGGCCCTCGGTGCCGTCGCTGAACCGGGCGGTGACGCCGGACGCGTCCTGGATCAGTTCCTCGGCGGTGGTGCCAAGACGTATCGTCGCGCCGCTCTCGAGAACGGCCTCACACAGAATCTCCTGGAGCCGGGGCCGCTGCATGCCGAAGATCGGGGGCAGGTCGTCCCCACCGGTGCGGATGTCCTGCTGGACATGGAACACGGTCCCGTCGGGCGCGGCCAGGCCGACGGCGTCGACGGCGTAGCCGCTCTCCCGGACCTTGTCCCATACGCCCACTGCGCGCAGTACGCGCAGCGCGTTGCCCTGGAGGGTGATGCCGGAGCCGAGCACGTTCCAGTTGGGCTTGGCCTCGATGAGTTCCACGGCGATGCCCGCCCGCTGCAGCAGCACGGTCGCGGCGTTGCCGGACGCGCCGCCGCCTATGACGAGGACGGTGCTGGGGCGGGTGTCGTTCATGGGTTCTCCCTGAGATGGTGCCGCGCGACTTCGAGCGGCAAGGGGGTGTTGCGGGTCGGGCGGGCGAGGGTGGCGTAGCCGTCCGGGCGCGGCCCGCCCGGCAGTCCAGGGCGTTACTTGACGGCGATGGGATTCACCGGTGAGCCGACGGAGCCGGTGATGGGCAGTGGCGCGGCGGTGAGCCAGAACGCGTACCGGCCGTCGGCGGCGCAATGTGTGGCGAGGGCGTCGAGGTCCCACATCTCCCCGATGAGCAGACCGATGTGGGGGATGGCGACCTGGTGCAGCGGCTGGAAGGCGTGGTCGAACTCGTTGGGCCGAACCTCGAAGCCCCAGGTGTCGGTGGCGATCCCGGCGATCTCGCTCCGGTGCAGCCAGCCGGCCGTACTGAAGCTCAGCCCCGGCGCCGGTCCGCCCGCGTAGTCGCCCCAGCCTTCGTGACGGGCGCGGGCCAGCCGCCCGGTACGCACGAGGACCAGGTCGCCACGACCGACGGTCACGCCGTGCGAGGCGGCGGTTGCGGTCAGGTGCTCCTCGGTGATGGCGAAGCCGTCGGGCAGTTCGCCGTCCTGGCCGATGACCAGGCCCACGTCGAGGAGGACGCCCCGCCCGGCGACGTGCGGTGCCATGTGCTCGATGCCGGTGACCAGGTCGCCTTCGGAGGTGACGACCTTCTCCGCCGGGCGTCCGTTCCACGCCTTGCCGTGATCGAAGATGTGCCCGAGCCCGTCCCATTGGGTGGAGCACTGCAAGGGCATGGCGATCACGTCATCGGCGCCACCGAAACCGTGCGGAAAGCCCTGACCGCCCAGAGCGGCGTCGGTGCCGGTGGCGAGCATCGTGTGCACCGGGTTGGTACGCCGCCGCCAGCCTTTCTGCGGGCCGTCCATGTCGAAGGCCTGTGACAAGGAGAAACTGACGCCGTCGCGGATTTGGGCTGCGCCCTCGCGGCGCTTGGCCTCGTCGAGGAAGTTGAGCGTGCCGAGCACGTCGTCCTCGCCCCAGCGGCCCCAGTTCGAGTACGCCTTGGCGGCCTCGGCGATCGCCCCCTCGGGATCCGTACGGTCGATACGACCGGCGCTCATCTGGCTCATCTGGCGCATCGGGCCTCCTCCGCGACACAGCGGGTGCGCTGGGCGCCGAGCCCCGTGACCGAGCCGTCCATCACGTCGCCGTCGCGCAGCAGCCGGCCCCAGTGGATGCCGTTGCCGGCCGGGCTGCCGGTAAGGACGAGGTCGCCGGGGAGCAGTCGGGCGGTCTGGGAGATGTATGAGATCAACCGTGCGACGTCGAAGATCATGTCCTTGGTGGACTCGTCCTGCATGGTCTCCCCGTTGAGTTTCAGGGTGACCTGTAGATCGGACGGGTCGGTGATGGAGTCGGCCGGGACGATCCACGGGCCGAGCGGGGTGAAGCCGGGGGCGTTCTTGCTGCGCAGCCAGTCGGTGCCGATCGGGGGCATGTCCCGGCGGAAGACGGTCGCGCGGTCGGTCAGGTCGTTGGCGATGGTGTAGCCCGCGACGTGATCCAGGGCTTCGTCCACGGTGACCCGGTAGGCGGGGCGGGAGATCACCGCGGCCAGTTCCAGTTCCCAGTCGGGCTTCTGGGCACAGGCGGGCAGTACCACGTCGTCGTAGGGGCCGCTGATCGTGGTCGGCAGGCCGATGAAGACGTACGGGAGGTCCTCGGCGGCCCGCTTGTCCATGACCGCCGCGACCTCGGCGCGGGCCTCCTCGACGGTGCGCGGGTCGTCCGGGGCGCGGTGTGCGACCGCCAGGTCGATCACGTGCTGCCGGTAGTTGGCGCCGGACTGGAAGATCTGCCGGGGCTCGACGGGCGCGTGCACCGTCATCTCCGTCAGCGGCCGCCAGTCGCGCGCCGGGTCCCCGGCAAGGGTGTGCAGCCGCGGCAGCTCCTCGTCCCAGCGCTCCAGAAGCGTGAGCGTGGTCAATGCGGGTTCGTCCAGCGCCGTACGCAGGTCGAGCGCTCGGCCGTCCGGCGTCACGAGGCTCGGGAACCTGGTCTCGCCCGGTGCCGAGAGGGTGCCGATGGCGAACGGTCCGGAGAAGGGGGTGAAGGGTGCCGACGTGGCTGCGGATGTCACGGAGATTTCCTCCCGATTGCGGTGCCACTAATCTGGCCCGTAGATTGCAATCAGGGAAATCGATTTCCTGTATATAAGAATCCAGCCGGTGAATACCGATGGTGCCGGCTCCGGAATTGGGATGCTTCGTGAACTTGGCCAGCCTGGACCTCAACCTGGTCGTTGCCCTGCGCGCCCTCCTGCAGGAGCGCAACGTCACCAGGGCCGGCCGGCGCATCGGGCTCAGTCAACCAGCGATGAGCGCGGCCCTGGCCCGGCTGCGCCGCCACTTCGACGACGACCTGCTCGCCCGGGTGGGCGGAGGGTACGAACTGACCGCCCTCGGGCAGGCCCTCCTCGACCGAACCACCACCGCATGCGACCTGCTGGAGCGCGTCTTCGCCAGTCAGGCCGAATTCGACCCCTCCCGCGAGGAACACGAGTTCACGCTGATCGCCTCGGACTATGCGGTTGCCGTATTCGGCACCGAACTCGCCCGCACCATCCAAGCCGAGGCACCAGGCATCCGGCTCAGGTTCAAACAGGTACCGAACGAATTCATCGACAGCACCGGGTCGCTGCTCAGCACCGTGGACGGGCTACTGCTGCCACACGGCATCATTCGCGGCTTCCCCACGGTCGAGCTCTACCAGGACAGCTGGGTCTTCCTAGTCGCGGACGACAACCCGGAGGTCGGCGAGCAGCTCACCCTCGACGACCTGGCCCGGCTCCCGTGGGTGACGTACCAACGAGCCTACGACGCCCCCGCCGCCCGCCAGATCGCCATGCTCGGCATCGAGCCGCGCGTGGCGGTCTCCGTCGACAGTTTCCAGCTGATGCCACTCCTGGTCGCAGGCACCCGCCGGGTAGCTCTCCTTCAAAGGCGTCTCGCCGACGAGCTGGACGGACTCGCATCCGTCCGCATCATGGAACCGCCCTATGACGCCGTGCCGATCCAGCAGGCCTTGTGGTGGCATCCGGTCCACATGCACGACGCGGCGCACATGTGGCTGCGGGAGACGACGGCCCGGGTCGCCGAGGCCGTGGAGGCAGGGCGGCCCACGGTCTCCAGTCCGCCGAGTTGAGGAGGGGCTGGGCCTTGCGAGGGCGAAGACGCTGCCGCGCTCCGGCCCTGCCCTCCCGTCGTGGTGACGTGGGAGCCGCGTACCAGACCGGGTTGCACCGACGTCGCTCCCTTGGTGCCGCGCTTCGACGGGGCCAGGTTCGACGACAGCACCTGTGGGCGCCGGCCGAGTCATGCGCTCGCAACGGCCCAGCACTCGGCACGGCGGGTGGTCCGTCGTACGGGGCGACTCAACGCGGGAGGATCGTCACCTCGGCCCGGTTGAAGCGGGAGCCGTTGCCCCTGGCGTGGAACGGCACGTCGTCAGGGCTGGGGCCCGTACTCGCCGTGTCGGCCTGCGGCGAGTACTGCTGGTGCGGGTTGCCGGGGCCCACGTGACGTCCCGCCGCATCCGTGCGGTCCAGCCGTAGGCGCTGTACCGCGGCCTGATCGACGAGAAGGTGAACGACTGGGGAGTGGTGGCGCGGTGTTGCGCGTGGCGGGCGAAGCGGGCCTTCAGGTGCGGTATCCAGGCCCGGAGGTCTGCCTGCCAGTAGGGCCATGTGTGGCTGCCGGGCCCGTAGTCGTGCCACCGGTGCCGGATACCGAGGTCCAGCAGGCGCTCGTGGAAGGCCACGTTCTCTCCTGCCGGATTCGTTGCTCGGTGCGGTCCACGGCTTCGCCGTCCTGTCGAGTCTGGCCGTTGCCCGTGTACAGCGAAACGTCCGTGTGGGCGAGATTGGCCGCCAGGTCCCAGGGGTTGTCCCCGCGCCAGCGGACTTCTTGCCTCGCCCACGGGCCCCAGAGGGAGGGATGGAGCTGCTCGATGGTGGTACGCATCTCGACATTTTGGTGGTCGACGTCTCCGGAGAACGAGCCGACGGCACCGAAGAGGTCGGCGTGCCGGGCGGCGTACGAGGCCTGTTGATGTGGCAGGTCTCCCACATCGGCCGGCCGCGGTGGCCGTTGTTCCACCAGTCGGCATACCACTCCGTGGAGCCGGCGTCCGGCATCACCACGATCGCGGGCAGGCCGGTCCCCGGGCCGCCGGGCGAGTCGCCCAACTGGGCTTCCCACCTGGTGTTGGGCCCGGACGCGTCGGCCGGGAGGCGGTCCCGTGCGGCGGTGTCGCCGTACATGGTCCAGCGGGCCCAGTCGACGACGGTCCTCGGGAAGCGCTGGTCGCTCCAGAAGCTGGTGTGGCTGCCGCCGACGAAGGTGAGGAACGCCTTGGCCACGTGATCTCCGAGTACGCCTGCCACGTCAAGGGCATCGACCATCCCGGGGCCGGCCCGCTGACCGTCTCGTACGAGATCACTCATTTCCCGGACACGGAGCTGAGCCTCCTCGTCTACAGCGCACAGCCGGGCTCGCCCGAAGAGGAATCACTGCGCGTGATGGCGAAGGCCTGAGGGCTGAGACCCCGGAGTGTGGCGCGGCCATGGCTCACTTGTACGGGCCCCTGTCAGGGGAGGCCCGATCACGAGATATCTTGATGTCGAGCAATGTTGCAGACGTGGAGCGGAGCACCCGGTGACTGACTCGACCATCATCTATACGCACACTGACGAGGCCCCGGCCCTGGCGACGCATTCGTTCCTGCCGGTGATCCAGGCCTACGCCTCGACGGCCGGGGTCACCGTGGAGACGCGGGACATCTCCCTGGCGGGGCGGATCATCGCTCTCTTCCCGGAGTACCTCGAAGAGGGGCAGCGCATCCCGGACGCCCTGGCCGAGCTGGGCGATCTCGCCAAGACGCCCGAGGCGAACATCATCAAGCTGCCGAACATCTCGGCGTC
Source organism: Streptomyces sp. NPDC006365 (assembly GCF_042870755.1). Taxonomy (NCBI): domain Bacteria; kingdom Bacillati; phylum Actinomycetota; class Actinomycetes; order Kitasatosporales; family Streptomycetaceae; genus Streptomyces; species Streptomyces sp. NPDC006365. The sequence goes on along the minus strand of NZ_JBIAHS010000003.1, from coordinate 338,550 downwards.
CATTCCGCAGCTCAAGGCCGCGATCGCCGAGCTGCAGGAGCAGGGCTACGCGCTGCCGGCGTACCCGGACGACCCGAAGACCGACGAGGAGCGCGACATCCGCGCCCGCTACGACAAGGTCAAGGGCTCCGCCGTCAACCCGGTCCTGCGCGAGGGCAACTCCGACCGTCGTGCCCCCGCCTCGGTGAAGAACTACGCCAAGGCCCACCCGCACCGAATGGGCGCCTGGACCTCCGAGTCGAAGACCAACGTCTCGACCATGGGCGTGGACGACTTCCGTTCCACGGAGAAGTCCGCGGTGATCTCCGAGGCCGGCGCGCTGCGCATCGAGCTGAAGGGCGACGACGGCTCCACCACCGTGCTGCGCGAGTCCGTACCCGTACTTGCCGGTGAGGTCGTCGACGCCTCCGTGATGCGGGTCGCCGCGCTGCGCGAGTTCCTGACCGCGCAGATCAACCGTGCCAAGTCCGAGGGCGTGCTGTTCTCCGTGCACCTGAAGGCCACGATGATGAAGGTCTCCGACCCGATCATCTTCGGTCACGTGGTGCGCGCCTTCTTCCCGAAGACGTTCGCGAAGTACGGCGAGAAGCTCGCCGCGGCCGGACTCACCCCGAACGACGGCCTCGGCGGCATCTACAAGGGCCTCGAGTCCCTGCCCGAGGGCGCCGAGATCAAGGCCTCCTTCGACGCCGAGCTCGCCGAGGGTCCCGAGCTGGCGATGGTCGACTCCGACCGCGGCATCACCAACCTGCACGTCCCCTCCGACGTCATCGTCGATGCCTCCATGCCGGCCATGATCCGTACCTCCGGCCACATGTGGGGCCCGGACGGCGAGGAGGCCGACACGCTCGCCGTCCTGCCGGACAGCAGCTACTCGGGCGTCTACCAGGTCGTCGTCGACGACTGCCGCGCGAACGGCGCCTTCGACCCGTCGACCATGGGCTCGGTCCCGAACGTCGGCCTGATGGCGCAGAAGGCCGAGGAGTACGGCAGCCACGACAAGACCTTCGAGATCCCCACCACGGGTACGGTCCGTCTTGTCGACCAGGCCGGAAACGTCGTCATCGAGCAGACCGTCTCCGCCGGCGACATCTTCCGCGCCTGCCAGACCAAGGACGCACCGATCAAGGACTGGGTGAAGCTGGCCGTCACCCGTGCCCGCGCCACCGGCGACCCGGCCGTGTTCTGGCTGGACGAGACCCGCGCGCACGACGCGCAGCTGATCACGAAGGTCAAGCAGTACCTGCCCGAGCACGACACCGAGGGCCTGGACATCCGCATCCTGAACCCGGTCGAGGCGACCAAGCTCTCCGTGGAGCGCATCCGTCGTGGCGAGAACACCATCTCGGTCACCGGCAACGTACTGCGTGACTACCTGACCGACCTGTTCCCGATCCTGGAGCTGGGCACCAGCGCCAAGATGCTCTCCGTCGTCCCGCTGATGAACGGCGGCGGCCTCTTCGAGACGGGCGCCGGCGGTTCCGCGCCGAAGCACGTCCAGCAGCTGGTCAAGGAGAACTACCTGCGCTGGGACAGCCTGGGTGAGTTCCTCGCCCTCGCGGTCAGCTTCGAGCACCTCGCCCAGACGACCGGCAACGCGCGCGCCCAGGTGCTCGCCGACACCCTCGACCGCGCTACGGCGACGTTCCTGGAGAACGACAAGTCGCCGAGCCGTCGCGTCGGCGGCATCGACAACCGCGGCAGCCACTTCTACCTGGCCCTCTACTGGGCCCAGGAGCTGGCCAGGCAGACCGACGACGCGGCGCTCGCCAAGGCCTTTGCCTCGGTGGCGGAGACGCTGACCACGCAGGAGCAGGCCATCGTCGACGAGCTGCTCGCTGTGCAGGGCTCGCCGGCCGACATCGGCGGCTACTTCCGGCCCGACCCCGCCAAGGCGTCGGACGTGATGCGCCCGTCGGCGACCTTCAACCAGGCGCTCGCTTCGCTGGCCTGACGTTCGGTTCGGCTCGCGAGAGACGAACACGCCAGAAGGAACCCGTTCCGCCCCGGTCGGCAGTCCGCCGACCGGGGCGGTCCCGTCTGCGCCCGACGGGCCGGGGGAGCGACGGCGTAGAGTACCGGGTGGGGTATACGACGAGGGAGCGCTCCGTATGGAACTGCAGTTGGCGGCCGATGAGCTGAAGTCCGTGATCAACCGGCTCAAGCGAGCACAGGGGCAGATAGCGGGTGTGATCAACATGATCGAGCAGGGCCGCTCCTGCGATGAGGTGGTCACCCAACTGGCCGCGGCTTCAAGGGCGTTGGACCGCGCCGGGTTCGCGATCATCGCGACCGGTCTGGAGCACTGCATGGCCCCCGAGAACGGCGAGCCGGAAGTGGACCGTGACCAGATGCGGGCCCGACTGGAGAAACTCTTCCTCTCACTCGCCTGACCCGGAGTACTCAGGGCATACGAGTGTTACCGCGGCGGCGCCTCAGTCCCGCCCCGCTCCCCGGTACAGATCCAGCTCCCCTTCCAGCTCGAGGGCCAGCACCGTGGCCTGGTCGTCCAGGTCGGCCGCAGCGGGGGCGTCGATCCAGGTCACGCCCGGTACCGCGTCCAGGCCGCCGGTGACATGGTGGCCCAGTTCGGTGCCCGTACCCAGGACCGTGGCCCGAAGCACGCGGTTGCGCAGCCCGCGTACGGAGACGGACTCGCGCGGCGTGTCGAAGCACACCAGGTACAGCGTGCGCCGGTCGGCGGACAGCGTGCTGGGCCCGTAGTGGTGCCCGGCGGGCAGCCCGGCGACCGTCCCGTACACGGCGTCGGCATGGCGGGCGATCCACGCGCCGAGGCCCTCCAGACGTTGGACCTGCTCCTCGGGAATCGTGCCGTCCTCCCGGGGCCCTGCGCCGAGCAGCAGATTGCCGCCCATGCCGATTGTCTCCGCGAAGTAACGCACCAGCTGGCGCACCGACTTGAAGTCGCGGTCCTGCGGCCGGTGGCTCCACGAGTCGTTGATCGTGAGGCACAGCTCCCATGGACCCTCCGGGGCCCGGAGCGGGGCACCCTGTTCCGGAGTGGCGTAGTCGCCGTAGCCGAGCATGCGGCCGTTGAGGATGGTGTCCGGATTGCCCGCGAGGATGAGATCGGCCAGTTCGCGCATCCGCCACTGCTCCTCCGTGCGCTCCCACTCGCCGTCGAACCAGAGGATGTCCGGGCGGAAGCGGTCGACGAGCTCGCGGACCTGGCCGTCGCGGTAGGTGAGGTAGCGCGTCCAGGCCTCCGGGTCCTCCTTGCCGGGCTCGGCGTGCGAGTAGGCGTTGGGCTCCACGAGGTGCGGTCCGGGGTGCCGCTCGCTCGGGTAGTCCGGGTGGTTCCAGTCGGAGTGCGAGTAGTAGAGGCCGACCTTCAGGTCCCGCGCGCGCAGCGCGTCGACGAACCCGGTGACGAGGTCGCGCCCGGCCGGTGTGTCGCGGACGACGTCGAAATTGCGGTGGTCGGTGTCCCACAGAGCCACGCCGTCGTGGTGCCGGGTGGTGAGCACCGCGTACTTCGCGCCGACGCGGGCGAACAGCTCGGCCCAGGCGTCCGGGTCGTAGCGCGACGCGGTGAAGCCGTCGAGCTGTTTCATGTACTGCTCGTGCGTCATCTCGCCCGTGTAGAAGGACCAGGACTCGGCAGCGCCGCCCACGGCATAGATGCCGTAGTGGATGAAGACGCCCAGCTTGGCGTCGGGGAACCAGGGTTGCATCGGCATACGCCCACGCTATGCGCGGCGTCGTGGGCGGCGCGTGGGCGGCGGTCACCACTACTGGTCCGTTTTCACCATGCGCGGGCCAAGCGGCACGACTCGGAATCGACGGGCGTCGGTCCCAGGCCCGGAAGGTGACCGGGACCGATGCCCATTGCCGTGTTCAGATGCGGTCGGCCGCGATCAGCAGGTAGTGGAAGCTGCCCTCCTTGTACGCGGTCAGGAACGGCTCCTCGATGCCTGTGGCGACCGAGGACCTGGCGCGCAGCTCCCAGTACGGGATGGTCTGCGCGGTCAGGTCCACCACGTTGATCGGCACGAGGCCGCTGGCGGCCATGGCCTTGAAGTACTCACTCCTGGGGTGGATGTTGCATGTGTAGTGCTCGTCGATGCGGCTGACGGCCTTGGACCGCAGACCGGTGACATCGTTCGAACAGCCGGTGATGCACACGTAGCGGCCGCCGTACTCGAGCAGCCGGGCGAACTCCCCGTACAGCTCGAAGAGATCGACGTACATCGTGGTCTCGTTGGTCCAGATGCCGCGCCGTGAACCGGTGGGGAAGCCCGTGTCCAGCATGTTCCGGAAGTGGAAGCGGACCCGGTCGGTCACGCCTCGCTCCTCTGACTGCTGATTGGCGAAGGCCACCTGCTCCTCGGAAATCGAGACGCCGTCCACGGCGCAACCGAAGCGCTGGTTGGCCATGAAGCTGGTGCCCCCGCGCCCCGAACCGGCGTCCAGGAGCCGGCTGTCGCGTCCGATCGGGCCGAGGTGGTCGAGCAGCACCTCGGCCTGGGCGGTCTCCAGCCGGTGCAGCTCCTCGATGATCCGCTGGTCGCGGGTTTCCGCCGGACCCTCCAGGACCGACGGGTCGTAGTCGCCGAGACCGTAGTGGTGGTGGTAGAGGCCGTCGACCTCGCCGAGACGGATGTTGACCGGGTCCCTCTCGGTGTTCCAGTAGTCGGCCACCGACTTCTGGTAGGCGGTGCGCAGGACGTTGCTGACGGACGTGGTCATGGGCTTACTCCTTGATCAGTTCTGGTGATAGCGGGCGCTGCCCGCGTGCCATTCGCGGCTGCCGCCGAGCCAGGCCCAGACGCCGGCCAGGAAGCGGCTCAACTGCGGTGATCCGGTGGCCGCGAGGGCGGCGGCCTCGGCCTCGTACGTGTGCATCAGCTCGTCGTGGATGAGGACGGTGCGCTCGACGGCCTCCCGCAACGAGCACTTCTCCTCGGCGGCGATCACCCTGGGCAGACTGAGGTCCGTGGGGTCTTCTTTGCCCATCGAGTAGAGGTCGTTGACGATCACGCTCGCCGACCCGGCCATGGTGAACGCGCGGCGCACGCGCGGGTCGGCGAACTCGGCCGTCGGCAGCTCGTAGCCGCCGATCGCGTCGATCAGTACCATGCACGGCACGAAGCTGTTCTCGTGCCGGTGCATCAGGAACTCCCAGACCGGCGGGGTCTGTTCGGCCGTGTGCCAGACGGCCTCCTGGTTGTACGCGACGAACATGATCGCCAACTCGTGCCTCAGCCGCCGCACCTGGGCAGCCGTGGCGTACCGGGTCAGGTTGTCCAGGGCGGAGCGGAGGGCGACCGTGACGGGATCCTTCCGTACGACCCCCTCCAGCTCGGGTGCGTAGCGCAGCGGGAGATGGGCCTGGTCGATCACCGAGTGGGCGATCGCCAGACGCTGGCCGAGCAGTTCGTGCCGGGCCTCCTCCGCCTCGCCGTCGACGTAGTGGTCGTCGACCCCCCACTCCGAAAGCGCGCACTTCGCCGCCGCGAGCAGTCGGTCCGGGTCGTCCGACTCGGGGTGCGCGAGCATGATCAGCCGGCCGAAGTCGGCCGACCTGACCCGGTCGAGCTGGCCGGGGTAGATCCCGCACTCCTCGGCCCACTCCACCAGCCGCTCGTTGACCTCCGCGCCGAGCACGGGATCGTCCCGGACTGCGGGCGGGCAGTAGATCACCGGGCCCTTCGCGGCGGCGGGCTGCGGGCGTTCGGGCCGCGGACGGATCCCCGAAGTGCCCAGGCCGGTCGGGCCCGAGGGGAGACGGGGGAACGTGTCCGGGGCGAGGGCCCTCCGGTCGACGGGGGGCGCCGTCGGCTGTGCGCTTGGCACGGGGATCCGTACTCCCGAAGTGCCGAGCCCGGTCGGCCCGCTGGGGAGCCGTAGTGCCCCGGGCGAGGTACCTCCGGCCACGGGCTTGACCCGTGCCAGTACGTCTCGTTTGCCGGGGCGTCTCGGATCCTGCAGCAGTCCGACCACCATGCCCGCCACGTCATGGGCGGCCGCGGGCGCCAGGGCCCGCGAGATCAACGACACTGCCGTCAGCCCCCGTTCGTACGGGCGACCTCGACGTTCTCCAGGATGCCCAGCGCGTCCGGCACGAGCACCGCGGCCGAGTAGTAGGTGCTGACGAGATAGGAGATGATCGCTTTCTCGTCGATCCCCATGAACCGCACGTTCAGACCCGGCTCGACCTCGTCCGGAATCCCCGTCTGGTAGAGGCCGATGACACCCTGGTCGCTCTCTCCCGTACGCATGGCGATGATCGACGAGGTCTGGGTCCTGCTGACCGGGATCTTGCCGCAGGGCAGCAGCGGAACACCCCGCCACGCGGGCAGGTGATGGCCGTTCAGCTCCACCCCGCCGAAGTAGATGCCGCGCTTGTTGCACTCCCGGCCGAAGGCGGCGATTGCGCGCGGGTGGGCGAACATGCAGCGGGTGCCGCGCCGCATGCTGAGCAGTTCGTCGAGATCGTCCGGAGCCGGCGGCCCGGAGAATGTGGAGATCCGCTGGTCGTAGTCGGCGTTGTGGAGCATCCCGAAGTCCTGGTTGTTGACCAGCTCGTGCTCCTGGCGCTCACGCAGGGCCTCGATGGTCAGGCGCAACTGCTGCTGCGTCTGGTTCATCGGCTCGTTGTACAGGTCGGCGACCCTGCTGTGCACGCGCAGTACGGTCTGGGCCACGCTCAACTCGTACTCGCGCGGCGAGAGTTCGTAGTCCGCGAAGGCGCCCGGCAGGACGGCCTCGCCCGCATGACCCGAGCTCATCGCGATGTCGGCCTCACCGGACTTGTTGCGCGGTTTGTGTCCGTCGGAACTGAGCGCGTCCACATGCTGACGCAGCTTGTCGTGCCGTTCCGCCACCGCCTTGTACGCCGAGTGCGGCAGCGCGAGCACCGTGGTGGCCGTCGCCGCGCGGGCCGTGAACTCCCACTTGCCGTCGGCGCCGGCCAGCACCTGTCCGCCGAAGGTGTCTCCGTCGGCCATGAGGCCGATGACCGCCTCGTCGCCGTACTTGCCCTCGCCGATCTTCTCGACCTTGCCGTGCGCGATCAGATAGACGTGGTCGGCCTTGCGGCCCGCCTGCACGATCACCTGGCCCGGCTCCAACTCCTTCTGCACGAACTTCTCCGCGAGAGCGCCCAGCGCGTCGCCGTCCGAGAAACCCTGCAGCAGCGGCAGTTCACCCAGCTCGGCCGGGACGACCCTGACCTTCGCGCCGGTCTTCACGAAGGTCACGCGGCCGTCGCCCACCGTGTACGAGAGGCGCCGGTTGACCCGGTAGGTGGCACCAGGCACGTTCACCCACGGCAGCATGCGGGTCAGCCAGCGTGAGCTGATGCCCTGCATCTGGGGTTCGGACTTGGTGGTCGTGGCAAGGGTCCGCGCGGCAGCGGTGCCGAGGCTCTGCTGCTCCTGCTCCTGCTCCTGCTCCTGCTCATCGGCGCTCGCGGCCGGGTCCGTACTCGTCTGGACCGACATCGTCTCCTCTTCCCGTTCTTCTACAGCACTGCTGACTGCGTGACGCATCTGATCCATCACGCTCCGTGTATAGATCTAGGGCATATCGATCTCTGTTAGTCGCCGGTGGAGAGGGCGTGCGGCAGCACGTCGCGAGATCGTTCGCTCCTCTCGCGCCCCGGATCAGCCTCGGTTCGACATCCGTGATGCGTGGGGCAGGAATGCCGGAGCCCCGGGTGGGTACGCGAGCCAAGCGCCCGGGGCGAATGGTGTCCCGGGTGGCCGAGAACGCCACTACGTCGGGATGTGCCATGGAAATACCCTCGAACGACAGCGTCACGTCGGAGGCGGAGCGGGCGCTGAGTGTGCTGGCCGAGAACACCGAGGACGACGCGGCCCTGGACACGCTGGCCGGCACGGACGTGCTGGTTCCGGTGCCCGATGACACCGACGACGAGGCGGCGGCCGATCCCACGGTCGTGGCGCTGCCCGTCCTGGAGCAGGACGGCGAGGAACCGCTCGTGCCGGTGTTCACCTCGGAGCTGCGGATGGCCGAACTGCTGCCGTACGTCTCCCGGTACCGGCTGGTGCCGTTGGGCGCACTGGCCTCCCAGTGGCCCTCCGGGGACCTGTCGCTGACGATCGACGCCAGTTCTCCGCACGGTCTGACGCTTGACTCGGAGGGTGTGCGCACCCTCCTGGTGCGCTAGCGCTCCGCTGGGTGCGATGTGAACGCTGCGGGTTCGTTGTGGCTTGTCGCGCCCCGCGGCGGAGCCGCATGTGTCACAGCCCCCGCGCCCTTAAAGAGGCGCTCCCGAAGCCGCAAGGCCGCAACGCACCAGCACCTGCCTACGGCCCCGCACCCGCCACGAACCCAGGGGTGCGGGGCTGTATCAATGCGCGGCTCCGCCGCGACGGGAGTCCCCCGCTCGAGCGAAGCCGAGAGTGGGGCAGCGACCAGCCGCAATGCACCCCCAGCCGCGACACGACGTGTCATCCCATCCCCTTGCGGGGACTGGGGCGGAGCCCCGGAGGTTCAGTCACCCTTCAGCATGCGCGCGAGCGCCGCCCGCTGAAGGGGCCGCACCTCCGTGTACAGGTCGCGGCCCTTCTGGGTGAGCGCGACCCACACCCCGCGGCGGTCCTCCTGGCAGACGGAGCGCGTCACAAGGCCCTCCTTCTCCAGGCGGCCGATGAGGCGCGACAGGGCGCTCTGGCTCAGGTGGACGCGGTCGGCGATGTCCTGCACGCGGCACTTCTCGCCCGGATGCGTGGCCGCGGCCTCCACGAGGAGGTCGAGGACCTCGAAATCGCTGGCGCCCAAGCCATGCGGATGCAATTCGCGGTCGATCTCGCAGATCGTGCGCGCATGCACCGTCAGGATCTCCCGCCACTGCTCCTCGAGCCGGGAATCGGCCTTCTCCGCTGCCATATATGCACGGTAACAGAAAATGGGACTTTGTTGACTGTGCAACTAGTGCGGGTGCATGCGCATGTAAGCGGGTCAGGGGACTTGGCTCCAGAAGGGCCTCGGATCAGCCGGTGAAGATCTCGACCGCCGACCACACGGCGAGGCCGAGCATGCACAGCCCGCCGATGCGCTGGACGGTCTTCAGAGGTACGCGCTTGGCGATGAAGCGGCCAGCCAGTAACGCGAGGGCGGAGACCGACATGAGGGCCGCCGCGGAGCCGACGGCCACGGACGCGATTCCGTTCGTGGCCGCGAGATTGGCGGTCGTGATCTGCGTCAGATCGCCCCACTCGCTGATGAAGACGGCCGTGAAGGCGGTCGTGCAGACCGGCCAGAACCCGGTCACCGTCCGGCTGCCGCCCGAGTCCGCCTCTTCGTCGGCGCCTTCGCCGCGCAGCAGCATGAAGGCGCCGAAGGCGAAGAGCGCGGCCGAGACGGCCTTGACGGTCCAGTCGGGCAGCAGGCCGATGAGGCTGCCGGCGCCCACGGCGATCCCGACATGCACGACGAACGCGGTCGACGTGCCGAACCACACGTACAAGGGCCGCATACGGGTGCCCATGGCCAGCGACGCGAACATCGTCTTGTCGGGCAGTTCGGCGAGGAAGATCAGCCCGAAGGCGGTGATGATCGCCAGGGGGTCGAAAGACGCCAGAGGGGCGAGAGACATCCGGGTGGCTTTCTGTACGGGCCGGGCCTTCCGGATCTTCGCGAAGCGCCCTCGGCTGGGGCGACGGGAGAACCGATCGGCCCGGCATGACGGGTGCACCGCACGGCGTGCGAGCACATCAATGCCTGGCCGAAGGTCTCGCCCACCCGCCTGTTCACGCGGGCCCGGCCACCGGGAACTCTCGGGCTCCAGTGTGTCGACGACCGGTTCGCAGGGCTACTCCCCTTCGCGATCACCCAGTCTACCGGTCGTTCGCGCGAGCTTCGCATGAGCGTGCGGACGGAGGGTAGGCGGGAGTTGTCCCACAAGGACGGTCCCACGCGGACGGAACACCTCGCCCGCGGGACACGAACGAAACGCCACCCCCATGACCAGCCCTCCCGACGAAGACACGTCCACCTGCATCCTGCGCGCCCTGGGTGTCCTGGCATACGACGGACAAGACAGCGCGGCGCGGGCCCTGTTGGCCGGGAGCAGAGTGCTGGTGCCGATCGACCCTCTCGACGACGCGGACGCCCCGGAACTTGCCTTGACGGGCCGTGCTGTGGAGGTCTTCACCTCGGAGGAGCGGATGGCCCAGGCACTGCCGGACGTACAGACCTACCACCTCGTACCCCTCGGCCTGCTCCCGGCCCACTGGCCCGAGGGGGGCCGCTCGCTCATCATCGATCCCGGTTCGCCGGACAGCCTCACGCTGTCGGCTGACGGCGTACGGTTACTGCTCGGCGAACCCTGAAAGCTCCCTGTGCCTCAGGTCGACCGGCGCTTCACCAGCTCCGTCGGCAGGATCACCGCCGCCGGGTCCTCGCCGCCGATCTGGGCGAGCAGTACGCGCACCATCTCGGCGCTGATGCGATCCCAGGGCTGACGGATCGTGGTCAGCTCCGGGCTCGCGGCCGTGGCGGCGGGGGAGTCGTCGAAGCCGCCGACCGCGACATCTTCCGGAACGCGGCGTCCGGCCCGCCGGAGCACCGCCAGTACGCCCTGTGCCATCAGGTCGGAGGCGACGAACACGGCGTCCATGTCGGGCACTTGGGTGAGGAGGCGCTCGGCGCCCGCCTCACCGCTGGAGCGGCTGTAGTCGCCGGAGACGATGAGCCGCTCGTCGATCTCCATGCCCGCCTCGGCGAGCACCTCCCGGTAGCCCGCGAGCCGTTCGACACCGCCTGGTGTGTCCAGCGGACCGGTCACCACGCCGATGCGATGGCGGCCGAGCGCCAGCAGATGGCGCACCATGTCCCGGGCGCCGTCCCGGTCGTCCGCGGCCACGTAACTCACCTTGGAACCCATGCCGATGGGCTTGCCGCAGGCGACCAGCGGCACCCCGGCCTCCCGCAGCTGCTCGGCGACCGGGTCGCCGGAGTGGCTGGAGACCAGCAGCACTCCGTCGACGTGGCCCGCGGTGATGTACCGCGTGATGCGCCGCCGTTCGTCCTCGGTGCCGGCCAGCATCAGGAGCAGCGGAATGTCGTGGGCGGCCAGCGCCTGAGTGCAACCCCGCAGCAGGACGTTGAAGTTGGGGTCCTCGAAGAACCTCTCCTGCGGTTCGGTGAGCAGGAAACCGATCGAGTCCGAGCGTCCGGTGATCAGCGAGCGGGCATGCCGGTTCACGACGTAGCCCGTCCTGCGGATGGCCGCGTTGACCGCCTCCTGCGCCGCCGGGCTCACATAGTGGCCGCCGTTGAGTACGCGTGAGACGGTGCCGCGCGAGACACCGGCCTCGCGCGCCACGTCATGGATCGTCGGCGGCTTGCGCCGGCCCCCCATCGAGTGCATGGTCATGACTTTACGGCTCCGGACAGCAGGTCGAGGCTCCAGAACCGCTGGATGACCAGGAACAGCGCGATCAGCGGGATCACCGCGAGCAGAGCTCCCGTGATCACGAGCGTGTACAACGCCGGGGTGTTGGCGCCTTGTTCGAGGAGCGTGAACAGCCCGAGGGTGATCGGGAACTTCTCGTCGTCGCTGAGCATGATGTACGGCAGCAGGAAGTTGTTCCACACCGCCACGAACTGGAACAGGAAGACGGTCACCAGACCCGGCACCATCATCGGCAGTGCGACCCGTGTGAAGATCCGCCACTCGCTCGCCCCGTCCATCCGCCCGGCCTCGACCACATCACTCGGCACGGCCGCCGTCGCGTAGATGCGAGCGAGGTAGACGCCGTACGGCGAGAGGATCAGCGGCAGCAGCACCGACGCGTACGAATCCGTGAGGTCGGCCTTGGCCAGCAGCAGATACTGCGGGATCGCCAGGATCACCGGCGGCATCAGCACACCGGCCAGGACGATGTTGAACACGGTCTCGCGGCCACGAAAGCGGTAGATCGCGAGGGCGTAGCCGCTGAGTGCCGAGACCGCTGTCGACAGGAGGGCGCCCAGGCCCGCGTAGAGGGCGGAGTTGCCCATCCACTTCCAGTAGACGCCGTCACGATAGGCGTTGAGGTCGGACAGGTTCTCCGCGAAGCCGGTGCCCGGCAGGAACGTGAACGTCGAGAACAGCTCACGGCCCGACTTGGTCGCCGCGATCAACACCCAGGCCACGGGCAGCAGACAGTAGATCGCGCCGAGCAGCAGGGTGAGCGTCGGGGCGAAGGCGATCCGGCGGCGGAGCGGCGGCCCCTGCGCGGTGCCGGGCGCCGTGCCTGCGGTAGGGGCGGCCTTGCGGACGGCAAGGGAACTCATCGTGCTTCCTCCTGCTTGGTACGGGAGTTCGCGGCGCGGAGGAAACCGAAGGACAGGACGAGCGTGACGAGTGCGATGATCACCGCCGCGGCGGCCGCCGAGTAGATGTCGCCCTTGCCGAAGGCGTCCTGGTGCACCTTCATCAGCGGACTCCAGGTCGTGGAAACGGAGTTGGTGAGCGGCTTGAGGATCGTCGGTTCGCTGAACACCTGGAGCGTCGCGATGATCGAGAAGAAGAAGGTCAGCACCAGCGAGGGCGCCACCATCGGGATCTTGATGCGCAGCGCGATCTGCAGCGGGGTCGCACCGTCCAGCTTCGCCGCCTCGTACACCTCGGCCGGGATGGCCTGCAACGAGGTGTAGATGACGATCATGTTGAAGCCGGTGCCGCCCCAGACCGCGATGTTCGACAGCGCGGCGTACAGCCCTCCGCCGTCCAGCAGGTCAGGCTGCGGCATCCCCAGCTGGTCGAGGACGAAGTAGAAGGGGCTGACGTCCGGCAGGTACAGGAAGCCCCACAGCATCGCCGCGACGACGCCGGGAATGGCGTACGGCAGGAAGATCGCGAGCCGGGTGAACGGCGCGAGCCGGACCTGGTCGGAGTCGAGCATCAACGCGAAGAGCAGGGCCAGGCCGAGCATGACCGGGATCACGATGGCGCCATAGCCGAGCACGCGCAGCGCGCCGTCCAGCAGCTCGGAGTCGGTGAGGGCGTCGGTGTAGTTCTCCAGGCCCGCCCAGACCTCGCTGCGGGCGCCCGAGCCCAGGCCCAGCCCCTTGACCTGGACCTTGTGGAGGCTGAGCCAGACCGCGTAGCCGATGGGCAGCGCGAAGAAGAGGGCGAACAGGATCGCTGCGGGGAGGAGGAAAAGATAGGGAGCGCTCCGCGCTCGTTTGAGGGTGGTGGTGGGAGACGGGAGGGCGTACGGGGCCCCCTTGACCCCGTACGACTTCCGGCGTGCCGTCGTCACTCCGCGACCTCGAAGCCCTGCTTCTTCATGTCGGCGACCGTGTCGTCCTGCATCGTCTTCAGGGCGGCACCGAAGTCCGACTTGTCCTTGGCGGCCTTGCCGAACGCGTCCTTGAAGGTGGTGTACGCGACGTTCACGTTCGGGCCCCATGCGGAGGGTGCGGTGGTCTTCGCGATCTCGGAGGCCTGGGTGTAGAAGTCCGGCTGGTTGGAGAAGAAGGCCGGCGGCTCGGCGAACGCGTCGCTGGTCTGCGCGGTCGTGGCGGCCGGGTAGATGCCGCCCTCCTTCGCGAGCGCGGTCAGCGCCGCGGGGTCCGTGTTCAGCCAGGCGGCGAACTTCGCGGCGGCCGACTTGTTCTTGGAGTCCGTGGTGACGGCCGTGGAGGAGCCGCCCCAGCTGCCCGTCACGTTCTCGCCGGCCGACCACTGCGGCAGCGGGGCCATGGCCCACTTGCCCTTGGTGTCGGGCGCGGCGGTCGTCAGGGTGCCGGGCGCCCAGACCGCGCTCACCCAAGCGATCTGCTTGCCGGTGTTGAGCGCCTTGTTCCAGGCCGGTGTGTACATCGGCTGGTTGTCGATCGCGCCCTCCTTGACGAGACCGCCCCAGAAGTCGGCGACCTTCTGGGTCGCCGAGTCGTCGATGCCGACCTTCCACTGCTCGCCCTCGGTGGTCCACCACTTGGCGCCCGCCTGCTGCGCCAGACCCGCGAACTGTCCGGAGTCGTTGGCGGAGAACGTGGTGAGGTCCGTGTCCGCGGACTTCTTCTTCAGCGCACGGGCGGTTTCCGCGAACTCCTCCCAGGTCCCCGGGACTTCGAGTTCGTACTGCTTGAAGAGGTCCTCGCGGTAGTAGAACATCATCGGCCCGGAGTCCTGCGGGATCGCGTACACCGCGTCCGAGCCCAGCGTCGTCTGCTGCCAGACACCCTCGGCGAACTTGTCCTTCACGCCGTCCACCTCACCGGCTATGTCGGCAAGCGCGTCATTGCTGACCAGCGTCGGCAGGGCCTGGTACTCGGCCTGCACCAGGTCCGGGGCCTTCTTGGCCTTGTGCGCCGTGAGGATCTTGGTGACGAGGGTGTCGCCGGACGCCTGCTTCTTCACCGTGACGGTGATCTGCTCGTCCTTGCCCGGGCCCTTGTTCCACAGGTCGGCGACCTTGTCCATGCCCGGCGTCCAGGACCAGTACGTCAGCGAGACCGGCCCCGAGTCGGCCTCGCTGTCGTCGTCCGAAGAGCCGCAGGCGGCAAGAGCGGTGGCACCGAGCGTGACGGCGACCGAGATGGTCACGAGGCGACGCGGCTTCGTGTGTGGCATGGATGTATCTCCCTGACCGTGGTCTCCGCCTGCTGCGGAGGCCTGCCATGCTTCTGTGAGCGTTCACAGTAGAGAAACATCCAGGACACTTGTCAATGGTTGTTGCTGTGCGGTTATGTTGGGCTCACGCCGACAACATTGTGTGTGCACGTTCCCAAATGATCGATAAATCGGGAGAGATCCATGCCGGAGACCACCCCCAAGGGCCTCACCAGGCTCGCCTTCGGTGGGGACTACAACCCCGAGCAGTGGCCGGAAAGCATCTGGCACGAGGATGTCCGGCTGATGCGGGAGGCGGGCGTCACGGTGGTGAGCGTCGGGATCTTCTCCTGGGCCCTGCTGGAGCCCTCGCCCTGGGTGTACGAATTCGGCTGGCTCGACCGACTTCTTGATCTTTTGCACGAGAACGGGATACGCGCCGACCTCGGTACGCCGACGGTCGCGCCGCCGGCCTGGTTCTACCGGGCGCATCCCGAGGCGCTGCCGATGACCGCCGACGGGACGCGCTACGAGTTCGGCTCGCGCGGCGCCATCTGCCACAGCAACCCGCACTACCGCGAGGCCGCCGCCGCCATCACCACCCGGCTCGCCAAGCGGTACGCGGACCATCCCGCGCTCGCGCTGTGGCACGTCCACAACGAGTACGGCGTCCCCGTCTCGGCCTGCTACTGCGAGTTCTGCGCCGCGCACTTCCGCCGCTGGCTGGCCGCGACGTACGACACCGTCGGCGCGGTCAACGAGGCCTGGGGAACCGCCTTCTGGGGTCAGCGGTACGCGGACCTCGATCAGATCAACCCGCCCCGGGTGACCCCCACGGTCGGCAACCCGGCCCAGGCGCTCGACTACAAGCGCTTCGCCGACGCCACCATGCGCGAGAACTTCGTGACCGAGCGTGACATCCTGCACCGCCTCTCGCCCGGCATCCCGGTCACCACGAACTTCATGACCGCCCTCAGCCAGTGCGACTCCGTCGACTACTGGGCCTGGGGCCGCGAGGTCGACCTCGTCAGCAACGACCACTACCTGATCACCGACGGCCGCCGTACCCACGTGAACCTCGCGATGGCCGCCGACCTCACCCGCTCCGTCGCAGGGGGCGCCCCCTGGCTGCTCCTCGAACACTCCACATCGGGCATCAACTGGCAGCCCCGCAACCCCGCCAAGGCTCCCGGCGAGATGGCCCGCAACTCCTTCGCACACGTGGCCCGCGGCTCCGACGGCGCCCTGTTCTTCCAGTGGCGGCAGTCCCGGCGCGGCGCGGAGAAGTTCCACTCGGCGATGCTGCCGCACGCGGGCACGGACTCGCGGGTGTGGCGCGAAGTGGTCGAACTCGGTGCATCCGTTGGCGCGTTGGCGCCGATCCAGGGCAGCCGCACCGTGGCCGACGTCGCAGTCGTCTGGGACTGGCAGTCCTGGTGGGCGCAGACCCTCCAGTGGCGCCCCAGCGAGGATCACGACCCGCGCGAACGCGCCGACGCCTTCTACGAAGCCCTTTACGACCGCCACCTCACCGTCGACTTCGCCCACCCCGAAGCCGACTTGTCGGCCTATCCACTTGTCGTCGTGCCCGCCCTGTATCTGATGACGGAGACAGCGGGGCGGAACCTGAAGGCGTACGTCGAGAACGGCGGGACCCTCGTCGTCTCGTACTTCTCCGGCATCGTCGACGAGCACGACGCCGTGCACGACGGCGCCTATCCGGGCCCGCTGCGGGACGTACTCGGCCTGACCGTCGAGGAGTTCTCGCCGCTGCTCCCCGGTGACCAGGTCCGCATCACCGGACCCGAGGGCTCCGAACTCGCCGCCGACGTATGGACAGAGTTCGTCGTGCCGCGCGGCGCCGACACCGTCTGGACGTATGACGACGGGCTCGCCGCGGGCCACCCGGCCATCACCCGGCACCGGCTCGGCGAGGGCACCGCCTGGTACGTCTCCACCCGCCTGGCGCACGACGGCCTCGACGCCCTCCTGGGCTGGGCCGCCGAGGACGCCCGCATCGCGCCGCGCGCCGACCTGCCGCACGATGTCGAAGTGGTGCGCCGCAGTGGCGAGTCCGGCACCTACCTCTTCGCGATCAACCACACCTCGTCGGACGCCAAGGTGCCGCTGGAGGCGCACGGCACCGAGCTGCTGACGGGCGAACGCGCCGCGGGCCGCCTCGCGGTTCCCGCGGGAGCCGTCCGGGTCGTACGACTGGACGGCTGAGCCGACTCCCCGCCGCCCGTGCGAGCATCCGAGCCGCGGGCGAAGGGGCACCCCCCAACCCAACACGTCGAAGGGACGACGGACGACGATGTTCCATCCCAGACGCACACTCAGGGTCCTGCTGCCGCCGCTCGCGGCCACTCTCGCCCTCGCCGCCCTGCCCGCACCTTCGGCGCAGGCGGCGAGCACGCTCCAGAACACCGGCTTCGAGGCCGACGGCGCCGGTGTCGCCACGCCCGGCGGCTGGTCGGAATACGGCTCCACCGGCGCCTCCTTCGTGGAGTCCGGTGGCCGCAGCGGCAGTTACCGCCTGACGCACTACGCGTCCTCCGCGTACAAGGTGGAGACGTACCAGTACCTCTCCGGGCTGACCAACGGGAACTACACCCTCAGGGCCTGGGTGCGCTCGGGCGGCGGGCATAAGTCCGCCTACATGGCGCAGAAGAACTGCGGAAGCGCCGAGCAGCGCACCGATCTGCCGGTCTCCAGCAGCGGGTGGATCCGCGTCGTCGTCCCCATCAGGGTGACGAACAGTCAGTGCACGATCAGCGTCAACTCCGATGCGAACGCGGGCAACTGGATCAATGTCGACGACCTGACCTTCACCGCGGGCACGACAAACGGCCTGGCCGTCAAGGGCTCTGACGTTTCGTCGCTCGCCAAGAGCGAGGCCAAGGGCGGCGTCTACCGGACCAGCTCCGGCAGCACGGGGGACGCCCTCGCCATCCTCAAGTCCAACGGGCAGAACTACGCCCGCCTCAAGGTGTGGGTCAACCCGGCAGACGGCTACAACAACAAGGCCCGTGTCCTCGCGATGGCCAAGCGTGTCAAGGCGCAGGGCATGAAGCTCCTGCTCGACTTCCACTACTCGGACACCTGGGCCGATCCGGGCGCCCAGTCCAAGCCCGCCGCCTGGGCCGGACACTCGTACAGCCAGTTGAAGACGGACGTCTACAACCACACGTACGACGTCCTGCACGCCCTGAAGGCGCAGGGCACCACGGCCGACATGGTGCAGGTCGGCAACGAGATCAACGGCGGCATGCTCTGGAACGAGGGCTCCACCGACAACTGGGGCCAGCTCGCCGGACTGCTCAACTCCGGCTACGACGCGGTCAAGGCGGTCAACTCGTCCACGACCGTCGCACTGCACCTCGCCGAGGGCGGCGACCTGGCGGGCACCCGCTGGTGGTTCGACAGCGCACGCTCGAACGGTGTGAAGTTCGACGTCATCGGCCTGTCGTACTACGGCTACTGGCACGGTTCGCTCACCGACTTCCAGACCACCCTGGACGACGCGGCGACCCGCTACGGCAAACCGGTCTACGTCGCCGAGACGGCCTACCCCTTCCGGCTGGGCAGCAAGGACGCGCACGAGGACATCATCAACACGACCGGTGAGCTGGTGGCCGGATACCCGGCCACGACGGCCGGGCAGACGGCCTGGTTCCGGGACATCATGAACATCGTGGAGGCCGTCCCGAACAACCGCGGCCTCGGTGTCTTCTACTGGGAGTCCACCTGGACCGCGGTCAACGGCAACGGCTGGGACCCGACCGACCCCGCGTCGGGCAACGCCTGGGAGAACCAGGCCCTGTTCGGCTACGACGACCGGCCGCTTCCGGCGATGTCACTGTTCAACCGCCGGTGACTCACTGACGGACACCGGCTGACCGAGAGCCCGCCCACGCGCGAAGCGTGGGCGGGCTCTTTCGTCACGTACCGCCGCTGCCGATACCGCCATCGTCGGCGCCGGACGTCCAGAACGGCTCGCGCAGCTTGAACTTCTGCAGTTTCCCGGTCGCCGTACGCGGCAGTGTCTCGACGAAGTCGACCCGCTTGGGCGTCTTGAAACCGGCGAGCCGCGTACGGCAGTGGGCGATCAACTCCTCGGCGGTGACGCCCGATCCGTCCGTCACGACGAGCGCGGTGACCAGCTCGCCCCACGTGGCGTCCGGAATCCCGATGACCGCCACCTCGCGCACGGCCGGATGCGAGGTGATCACGTCCTCCACCTCGATCGACGAGACGTTCTCGCCGTGGCTGTTCCGGTTCGTCGACGACGGCGACGCGGTCCCGATACACATGCGCCGCGCGGTCGAGGAAGTCACGGACGCTCGGCGGGTAGTACACAACAGCACCTCCGGGTCGGTGGTTCCTCCGTACGTGCCCCGGCTGTCACCGCGACTCGCGCGCCGTCGCCCGCCGCTGAAGGATCGCCAGCACCTGCTCGCCCCAGTGGACGGTGGCCTCCTCGAACTCGATGCCGCCCAACAGCGTGAGATACGGGCCCACACGCTCGGACCTGGTCAGATGCTCCTCCTCGGTGCGGCCGTCGAGCAACCGCAGCCGGAGTCGTTCGTACCGGGCCAGTTTCGCCCGGGCCCATTCGATGCGCTCCTCGACGGCAGTGCGTACGGCAGGGCCGTCACCCTCGTCCACCGCCTGCAGCTTGACCAGTAGCTCGTCACGGATCGCGGTGGGCCGGGGCGGGGCGGCCGTGAAGTCGTACAGTGCACGCCGGCCCGCCTCCGTCAGTGCGAAGAGTCGCTTGTCCGGCCGGCGTTCCTGGCGTACGACCCTGGCCTCGATCAGCCCCTCGGACGCCATGCGGTCCAGCTCGCGGTACAGCTGCTGGGGTGTGGCCATCCAGAAGTTGGCGACCGACGCGTCGAAGGTCTTCGCCAGGTCGTAGCCGGAGGCTTCGCCGTCCAGAAGCGTGGCCAGCAGAGCGTTGCGCAGTGCCATGCGAGGAGCGTACTGTCCGACACACCTAATCAACAAATTGACTATGAGGTGGGCCATGAACCCCTTCCGTAAGGCCGTCGAGGACGGCGACCACGAAGCCGTCGTCGCTCTGCTCGCCGAGGACGTCGTGTTCACGAGCCCCGTGGTGTTCAAGCCGTACGCCGGAAAGGCGATCACCGCGGCGATCCTGGGCGGCGTTCAGCGCGTCTTCGAGGACCTCCGCTACGTCCGCGAGATCGCGAACCCGGACGGCCGCGACCTCGCCCTGGTCTTCGAGGCACGCGTGGGCGACCGGCAGATCCAGGGCTGCGACCTGCTGCACTTCGACGAGGACGGCCGGATCGACGACCTCACGGTCATGGTCCGCCCGCTGTCCGGTGCCCAGGCGCTCCAGCAGGCGATGGCGGTCCAGTTCGAGAGCATCGAACGAGAGGCGGCGGGCGCGTGAGAACCCCGGAGCGTTAGCCTGATCTCCTGCCACGACCAGGAGATCTACGTTCATGACAGCGCCCCGATCCGAAAAGGTGGACGGCCCCGGGGATCTCCGTGTGCCCGCCGGGCGGCCGTCGTCGTGGCACGGACAGGGGCCGATCGTGGCGGTGGTCGCGGCCGGCGGCGCGCTGGGCGCGAGTGCCCGCCACGGGGCCTCGCTGATCTGGCCCACGCAGACCGCCGCCTTCCCCTGGGCCACGTTCTGGGTCAACGTCATCGGGTGTGCCGTGATCGGCGTCTTCATGGTCGTGATCAGCGACGTGTGGGCGGCGCACCGGCTGGTCCGCCCCTTCCTCGGCACCGGCGTCCTCGGCGGTTTCACCACCTTCTCGACGTATGCCGTCGACATCCAGAAACTGGTCGACGAGGGCCGCCCCCGGACCGGCCTCGCCTACCTCGCCGCCACCCTGGTCGCGGCGCTCGTGGCGGTGTGGCTCGCGGTGACGGCGGCCCGCCGGGTACTGGCATGGAGGCGGCGATGACAAGGCTGACCGGCGACGCCCTACGGTTGACGATCTTCATCGGCGAGAACGACACCTGGCACCACAAACCGCTGTACTCGCAGATCGTGCACCGGGCGCGCGCGGCGGGACTCGCGGGCGCGAGCGTCTTCCGGGGCATCGAGGGATTCGGCGCGTCCTCGCTGATCCACACCTCGCGGCTGCTGTCGCTGAGCGAGGACCTGCCGGTGGCCATCGTCATCGTGGACACCGAGGAGCGCGTACGCGGCTTTCTGCCGGAGCTCGACGAGCTGGTGGGGGAGGGGCTTGTGATCCTCGACGACTGCCAGGTCATCCTCCCCCAGTCTCGGCTTCGCTCGACCGGGGGCACCCCCATCGCAGGTCGCGACGAGGACCCCGCTGCCACTGAGGGGAAAGGCAAGAAGCCGTCGTGAACTGGCTGTTGGTGATCGCCGGTGGCATGGTCGGCGCACCCCTGCGCTACCTCACCGACCGCGCGGTGCAGTCCCGTCACGACACGGTCGTCCCCTGGGGAACCTTCACCGTGAACGTCGTCGGCTGTCTGGTCCTCGGCACACTCACAGGCGCGGCTGCGGCCGGCGCGGCCTCCTCACACGTCCAGCTGCTGCTCGGTACCGGCCTGTGCGGGGCGCTCACCACGTACTCGACGTTCTCGTACGAGACCCTGCGGCTGGCCGAGGACGGGGCCCGTTTCTACGCTGCGGTCAATGTGATCGCGAGCGTGGTCGCGGGGCTAGGCGCGGCATTTGTGGGGGTTTCGGTCGCTCAGGTTCTGTGGGGGTAGGCGGCTTCACTGATCCTGGACCCGCGCTTACCGGGGCGGCTTGAATCGGCCTGTTGCTGATCGGGCTGTTGGGTTGGGGTGTGATCGGGTAAGCGTCCGTTACACAACGGAGGCCGCTCGACACGAAGTTGATGGCCTCAGGCCGCTCCTACACTGATGAGGGCGGGTGAGGGCACGTGTGACGTTCGGGGGAGACGATCACTGTGGGGCCGGAACAGGGACAAGTGCGGGTGCTGTCCGAGGACGGCGTCCTGTACGGCGCGGGAGTGCTCGTAGCGCCCGCCGGGAACGGAGTCCACGTACTGACGTGCGCGCATGTCGTCGCCGCTGCGCTGGGACTTCCCGGCGGGGGACGGCTGACCGGTACGGAAGGTCCCGGGGGCGTTCTCCCGGACGGCGGACTGCTCGTCGATCTGCCGGGGCGAGCCTGGTCCGCCGTCGTACGCCTCGTTCCCGGCGGCTGGTTCCCGCCACCACCGCTGGACCGCGTCGTCCCCGGCCAGGAACTGGCGGACCGCGGCGACCTCGCCGTACTGGCCCCGCACGGTGACGGCCCGCGGCTGCCACCCCATGAGGCACCGCTCCCGCTGGCCGAGTGCGGCCCGGCGGACGAGCGGCGGGTCGCCATCATCGGCTATCCGCGCGGATCACCCGCTGGACTCATCGCGACGGCCCGGGTGACCGGGCGCGGCGGGCCGTGCCCGGAGTGGGTCCAGCTCGACGGTGTCCGGATGACCGGCGCGGTAGTCGAGCGCGGATTCAGCGGGGCCGCCGTCTGGGACCCGGCGATCCGGCGGGTCATCGGTCTGGTCACCGCGGCCGCAAAGGACCGTACGGTCAAGGTCGCCTGGATGCTGCCCATGGAGGCCGCGGCGCGCTTGTGGCCGCCCCTGTCCGGCGCCCTGCGCGCACCTGCTCCACGCCCCTGTTCACCACCATCGATGGAGGAGTCCTACGAACTGGCCGAAGCGTTGCTGGACGTCCCGCAGATCGGACACGACAGCGGGCGACTCCTGCGCCGGCAGCTCCCCGCAGCGGTCCGGCGCAACGTTCCGGACCACCCCTGGCCGCGACAGCAACTCCAGGCAGTCGTACAGGCGTGCGCGGAGCAGCCCGGCGGATGCGCGGCGTTACGCGCGGCGGTGGGCAGCCTCGGTGGGGGCTCGGCACCGGCAGCGGCGGCGCTGGCGGTACTCGCCAGGGTCTGCTGCTCGGACGGTGAGGCATCGGGAGAGCCTCGATGACGGATACGGAGGCCCTGGTGGGCGGCGCGCGGAGCAACCTGCCGAGACGTGAACTGCCCAGGTACCTGGTGGACGAGGTGGAGAACGTCAGCCGGCTCACCGACCTCGCCGCCCTGCACGACCTGGTCCACCGGTTCGGCCACCGCGTGCGGACGGCCGCCGAGAGCACCGTGCCCACGTCCCGCCGAGGTCTGCTCGTCCAGCTCATGGAGGAGCTGTGCGCCCAGCCCACCGGACTCGCGCCCCTCGTACGCCATCTGGAGGTACGCGAGGGCAACACGCCCGGCATCCAGCGGCTCAAGGCCGCGGTCGCCGCCTGGCAGGTCGAGCTGTTCTCCACTGAGGAATGGGACGAGATCTTCGATCTGCTGGATGGTGTGCAGGTGCCTGACCTGCGGCGCTGGTACTCGGAATTCCTGCACGGTCGTGGCAGGCCGGCCGCTCCCGCCCACTGCACCGAACCGTGGGTCGTGTTTCTGCACGCGGCGTCCCTGAACGCGCGCCCGGGGGAGACGCTGCCGTGTTTCCAGCTCCTGCGCCAGCTCGTGCTGGTCGCCGACAGCGACCAGCACTTCGGGCTCGTGGACTGGGCGGACGCACACGACCCGTACCGACCCGAGAGCGACGGCGACGGCGCCCGGCCCTCGGCGGACAAGACACCGGCCCAGCAGCGAACGGACGTGTGGAGCCCCACGAGTTACCTCGTCATCCGTCTGCGGCCGCTCCTCGACGCCGACCGTGACAGCCGCGCCCTGCTCTCGCACTGGTGGCGCGCGCACCCCGGTGATCAGCAACGCGGCAAGGACAGCCGGATAGACCTGCGGCACGCCGAGAAGGCCGTACGAGAGCTGATCCACCGGGCCGAGAGCGAGTGGGCCTATCTCAAGACCGACGTGGCTGTCGAATTCGTTCTTCCGCACACGCTGCTCGATCTGCACGTGGAACGATGGCGGAAGACTTCCTTCCAAGGAGTGGGTGGGGTGTTGGGGGAGGACCATCACGTCGTGGTGCGGAGCCTGGACCGTCACAACCGGCGTGATCTGCACGGTCGTTGGGGCAGCCGCTGGCGGGCGTTCACGGAGGGCCGGGCCGGTCGCGTCCACTGGTTTCCCGAGGACGGACGCGCCCATCTGCTCTCCGAGCCGCTGCCCGCCGTGGTCGTGCTCAGCGGGGCACCGGAGAGCGCACGGCGTGAAGACGGGGTGTACGGAGGTTCGGACGAGTTGGGAGAAGCGCTGCGTGCCGGTGTGCCTGTCGTCCTCTGGGACCGGAGAGGAAGCTCCGACCCGGCCTTTCGTACCGCACTGCGTGATCTGCTGGACCGTCACGATCCACGCGGATTACCTGGTGTCGTCAGGGCGTTGCGTATAGCGTCCAGTGACCGCGATGCTGAAGCGGAAACTGTTGTCGGCCGCCATGTCGCTCTGCTGTGGGACGACCCGGACCGGATGCCTGTCGCGCCCGCGGTCTCTCCCATGGTCGTGGAGGAGGGTCCGTGACACTTCCTGACGACGCTCCCAAACAGCAACCCGCGAACTCCTCTGCCCCACCCGACGGCGCACGGCCCCGCTGGTGGATCTACCGCGGAACCGGCGAACCCCTTCGCGACACCACCTTGGGTGAGCTCCTCCCTCCACCGCCCCCCTGGCGTGTGTTCCACGGCGAGCCCGTACTCGGCGCGCCCCCGGACGACGAGGCGGAAACCGTCCGGCGGCTCGGCACACACCAACCCGCCGGTTACACCTCGGCGTTCGCCCACCGCGAGGCGGAGATGGTGAATGCCGCGCTGATGCTGCGCCGCCCCCTGCTCGTGAGCGGACGCCCCGGCACCGGGAAGTCCAGCCTGGCCTACCGCATCAGCAGGGAGTTGAGGCTCGGCCGCGTGCTGCGCTGGCACATCACGAGCCGCACCACACTGCAGCGAGGGCTTTACGAGTACGACGCGATCGGCAGGGTCCAGGACACCGCGGCCCTGCGCGCGGCCGCAGGTGACTCGGTGTCGGAAGACAAGGCACCCACCACCCCGCCCGGTGTTGGCGACTACATCCAGATCGGGCCGCTCGGAACAGCCCTCCTGCCGCACAGCGAACCACGTGTTTTGCTGATCGACGAGCTGGACAAGAGTGATCTTGATTTGGCCAACGATCTGCTGAGTGTCTTCGAGGAAGGGTCGTACACGATTCCGGAGTTGAGGCGTGCGCGGCGTCGGCATCCCCTCGTGCGGGTGACGACGGACGATCCCGACGGAGAGGCGGAGATCTCCGGAGGAATCGTCAACTGCCGTGCCTTTCCGGTGGTCATCATGACCTCGAACAGTGAGCGCGAGTTCCCTCCGGCTTTCCTGCGCCGGTGTCTGCTGCTTCACATGCCGGAACCGAGTGAGGACGACCTGGTGGGCATGATGGCTGCCCATTTCGGCGAGGACATGGCCGAGGAATGGGGAGGGCCGCTGATCGCCCGGTTCCTGGAGCGCAGTCGCGGACTCGGTGGTCTCGCGATCGATCAGCTCCTCAACTCCGTCTATCTGGCCACGTCCGGCCGAAGCGAGGTTGAGGACGGCGACCTGCGGAGCCTGGTCGAGTCGGTATGGCACCGGCTCGACGGAACCTCACCCGGGCTGAGGCAGGAATGACCGGCGATCCGGAGCGGCAGTCCCCACCAGGGCTGTCCTACCTCGAGTTCATGGATGCCGTGTACCTGGCGGCATGCCAGCACGCGGCCGCACCGTACCGGGACTGGCGACCGTCGAGACCGCGCCCGCCGACGGACACGTCGCCTTACCGCGGCGGGCCGAGTGCCGGGAACGGCGCGCCCGGTGCTCACCACCAAGCTCCTTCCGAGGAACGGCCGAACGAGCCCGAGACGGATGCCCGCGGCTCCGATGAGGACCTGGAAGACCTGACACAACAGCGCTCGGCTGGGACCGACCCGACGACCGCGGCAACGGTCACGGCGCCGGAGGACATCACGAGGCGGCACGAAGGGCAGGACCAGTACAGCCCGTATTCAGGCCCCCAGTGGGAGCCGTCCGGGCCGGCCCCGGCCAACGGCGAAGGCTGGACCGAAGCGAGCGCTGAGGGGCACTGGGCCACGCAACTCCCGGGCGGTGGTCTCGCCCTGGGGCACGCGTTGCGGCCACTGAGACTGCGACGGCCGGCCACCGAAGCCTGGGTACTCGACGAGGAGGCCACCGCGGAACGCGTCGCGGCCGAGGACCTGTGGCTGCCGGTGTGCGGACATCCCGACGAGCGACGCCTTCAACTGGTCCTGCTCATCGACACGGCTCCCTCGATGGAGCTGTGGAGCGAGACGGTCCGGGACTTACGCAATCTGATGGAGCACACGGCGGCCTTCAGGACCATCACCACCGTGCCGCTCGACATCTCCGCGGCGGGAACCGCGCTGCGCCGTCGCGGCATGGGACGTGCGGCGTCCGAGACCTATGGGCCGGACGATGTGGTGCTCGTGCTCACGGACGGATTCAGCAAGGCGTGGCGCAACGGCGACGCGGCCGCGTTCCTCTGTGCCACCGCTCGGTCCTCACCCACCGCCGTCCTGAGTCTGATGCCCCAGGAGGTATGGGAGTTCACTCTGCCCACCGCGGTCAGGGCCCAGCTGGCCGCCGAACGCGCCGCCGTGCCGAACGGGTTGTTGCGGTTGCTGCGTACGAGTGGTTCCGGAGCGGGGCTCGACATCCCCGACACCCCGGCTGCCCCCCGGACCTCCGAAGCCGTACCCGTGCCCTTGCTGGAGCTGGCCCCCGGGTCCCTGGCGCGTTGGGCGCGGCTCGTCGCCGCATCCGGCGGCACGCACGACGTGGCCGTGCTGCTCACCGGCCCGCGCGGCGACCTCGGAGCGTCACGGCATTCCTCCGGAGCCCTGCTGGGCCCCCTGCCGGGCCGTGCCCGGGATGCCGTACGACGCTTCATCGCGAAGGCGTCACCCGCTGCGTTCGCCTTGGCTCGCAGGCTGGCCGCCGCCCCTCTGAACCTGCCGGTCATGCGTCTCATCCAGAGATCACTGCCGGGAACGGAGGCGTGGAACCTCGCCGAGATCCTGCTGTTCGGG
The DNA here is from genome assembly GCF_042870755.1 of Streptomyces sp. NPDC006365. Classification (NCBI taxonomy): domain Bacteria; kingdom Bacillati; phylum Actinomycetota; class Actinomycetes; order Kitasatosporales; family Streptomycetaceae; genus Streptomyces; species Streptomyces sp. NPDC006365. Next base: position 311,970 of record NZ_JBIAHS010000003.1, on the reverse strand, counting down.
CTCGTGCAGCGCACGGACAGCCGTATCGACTCGGAAGACGCCCAGCAGGTGTCCTTCGACTTCGGAGAGGGAGTGCGAGAGGAACTGCTGGGGCTCGGCACACGAGGGGAGACCATGGACGTACTCCGGCAGGTCTCCGCCCATCTCGGCCCTCGACTGGCCACTTCGGTGGCCGGGGGTGATGCTCTGTTGCAGTGGCGCGTCGACGCCGTCGACCCACCCGTCACCGAGCGCACCAGGCCGTTCGTGCGCCCCCTGCACACCGCCCTCTGCGCCCTCTCAGGGCCCTATCTGACCCGGGCCACCCGGTTGAAAAGGCTCCTCCACGAGGCCGGAGAGCCCGCTTCGCCGGTTGAAATGACACAGCGTTACGGGTCCACTACGGTTGGGGATTCGCCCCCCGTGGCACCACCCTCCGCGTCTCACCGGCAGGAGTCGCCCCGATCGCAAGAAGCCTCAGGAGGTTCCGTGTCCACCGCGTCGCAGTCCGTTCCATCCCTCGCGCATACGGAACCGCCGCCGCGGTTGTGGGGCAGTGTCCCGCAGCGGAATCGCAATTTCACCGGCCGCGAGGATCTGCTCGAACAACTGAACAGGCGGCTGACCGAGGGAGTCACTGCCGTACTGCCCGAAGCACTGCACGGCATGGGGGGAGTCGGTAAGTCCCAGATAGCCATCGAGCATGTATACAGGCGGAGCAGGGACTACCGATTGATCTGGTGGATTCCATCCGAACAGACCAACCTGATTGTGCAGTCCCTGATTGAGCTCGGGGAACAAATGGGCCTGCGGGCCGGCGCCGACCGAAGCGCCGTACCTGCGGTCTTGGAGGCCTTGCGGGTCGGAGAACCCTACTCGAATTGGCTCCTGGTTTTCGACAACGCGGAGAATCCGCAGGAAGTCAGGCAGTTTTTCCCCAACGACGGCCCCGGACGAGTTCTGGTGACGTCCCGCAATTCTCAGTGGTCGAGCTTGGCCAATTCACTAGAGGTCGATGTGTTTGCACGTGAGGAAAGCGTCGCGCTGATCAAGCGGCGTAGTCCACAGATCCCCGAGGACGCCGCCAGCAGGCTGGCCGACTCACTCGGCGACTTGCCGCTCGCTGTCGAACAGGCCGCGGTCTGGCTCGCCGAGACGGGGATGCCGGTACACCAGTATCTTGATCTGTTCGAGACGAAGTACGCGGAACTGCTCCAGGTCGATCCGCCCGCGGACTACGACCTTCCCGTGGCCGCGGCCTGGAACGTCTCGCTGGACCGCCTCAGGGAGGACCATCCGGCGGCCCTCCAACTGCTTCAGGTCTGCGCGTACTTCGCTCCTGAGCCGGTCGACTGGGACTTCTTCTCCGCGGTCCGGGGTGTCTCTGCGCCTCCGGGGCTACGCGCGGCGCTCGACGATCCGATCAAGCTGGCACGTGCGGTACGGGAGATCGGCCGCTACGCCCTCGCACGCATCGACCACCGCAAGTCGACCATTCAGGTACACCGTCTCGTGCAGCGCGTCCTCATCGAGCAGATGAACAGCGCGGAGCGGGCGGAGATGCGTCACTGCGCGCACCAGATCCTCGCCCACGCCGACCCCAGGAACCCTCAGCGGTCCTCCGACTGGCCCCGCTACTCGGCACTCCTGCCTCATGTGCGCGCCTCCGGCATGGTCGACTGCGAGGACCCATGGGTGCGCGAACTGGTGCTCAACGAGGCCCGGTTCCTGCAGGCCCGCAGTGACTACGCCGCGGCGCTGGAGGCCGCCGAGGAGGCGGTGGGTGCCTGGCGGCGCCTTCTCGGCGACGAGCACGAGCATGTGATCTCGGCGGACCAGGTGCGTGCCCAGGCATTGCGCTGGCTGGATCGCTACGCGGAAGCGTACGAGCTCCAGTCGGAGCTGGTGGACCGCTGCCGGCGGGTGCTCGGCGAGCGCGACGAGGCCACCCAGCGCGCGCTGAGCGCGCTGGCGGGCCTGCTGCGCCTGCGCGGAGACTTCTACGGGGCGCGCGAAATGGATCAGCAGGTCTACGAGGTCACGCTGCGGGAGCAGGGCCCCGATGACCCGGGCACGCTGCTGGCGGCGCACAACTACGCGGTGAGCCTGAGACTGGCGGGGGACTTCGAGGAGGCGCACAGGCTGCACGTGGACACCTACGAACGGCGCGTGGAGGTGATGGGGGACGACCATATGCAGACCCTCAACACCCTGCACTCCGTCTACATCGACCTTGCGGAGCTGGGACACTTCCGCGAGGCGCTGGAAGGTCAGGAAGCGCTCTGGAACCGGACGCTTCAGTTGCTCGGAGAGGAGCACTCCCTCACGATCTGGGTGGTGCGCGAACTGTCCGTGGCGCGCCGCAAGGCCGGTGACCACAGCGGCGCGCTGGAACTCTCCGCCAAGGTGCTCGACCTGGTGCGGCGCAAGCGCGGCGAGAAGTCCCTGGACGCCCTGCGGGCCGCACTCAACCACGCGACCGACCTGCGGCAGACGGGCGACCTCGTCGCGGCGGCCGAACTCGGCCGCCAGACGATGCTCCAGGGCCGTGAGCTCCTCGGCGAGGAGCATCCGCACGCGTACGCCACCGCCACGAACCTCGCGGTCACACTGCGGCTGCTGGGACAGATCGAGGAGGCGCACGAGTTGGACGAGGCGGCGGTGAGAGGCCTCAGCAGGGTCCTTGACAGGAACCATCCGCGCACGCTCCTGGTGCGGACGAATCTGGCCAGTGACCTCTTCGCGAGGGGCGAGTTCCAGCAGGCTCGCGACCTGGACCGGGAACTGCTGGCGCACAGTGCCGAGTCCCGGGGCGACACCCACCCCGCGACCCTGGCGATCATGCTCAATCTGTCCTACGACCTCAAGGCGCTGGGGGAGGCCGCCGAGGCGAAGGAAGTGTACGACCGGGCGCTCGCGTCGTTCCGTCAGGTGCTCGCGCCCGATCACCAGGCCACCAGGGACGCGGTCAACGGGATCCGGGCCAACTGCGACATCGACCTGCTGAGTATCTGACCGCGGGTCGCTCGCGACCGGGCCGTCGTGAGCTCAGCCAGGTGGCGAGTTCGTCCGGCCCGGGGGCGGTCACACCGCGGTCGGTGAGGGCCTTACGGAGCGCCAGGACCAGTTCCGGGCGCTCCAGGAAGGACGAGCCCGCAGCGTCGGGGGCGCTGAGCGCGCTCCCGATCCAGGAGGTGAGGGACGGAGGTTCACGTCGGTACGCGGCGTGGGCGGCGTCGGTTTCGCCACACGCCAGCAGCGCGTCCGCGACCGTCGCGTCCCTGATGCCCAGCGGGTGTGCTTCTCCGGCGACGAGCTCGGTGCGCACCCTGTGGAAGGTCGCGCGGTCCGTGAACCAGAGGCGCGCGAGCCAGGTCCGGGCCGCTCCCGGCCCGGACGCGCGGGGTGGGCCGGAACGCGCGGTTCGTAATCGGGCCGCCGGGAGGACAGTCGACGGCGGACGCCCGGACAGCCAGAGATCGGCGAGCGTGGCGGCCGCCTCGGTATCCACGACGAGATGAGTCGCCCGCCAGGCCGCCCACACATCGCGGCAGCACAGATCGGCCAGCCGCCCCGGACTCCCGGGCACCGGCTCCGCCCCGACGCCGGCAGTCTCCTTCAGCACCCCGGCGACGATCAACCCGCCGGCCCGCGTCAGTCCCGTGGCGTTGCTCAGGGCCGCCAGCGCGGTCCGCACCTGCCACCGGTGAAGGGCGAACTCGAAGTCCGCGCGTTCCTTGTCGTGTGCCCGCCGCGCGTTCCAGAAGGACATGACCCCGGCGAAGGCGTGCGCCCCGTACAGCAGACCTCGCAGCGGACGGGGATCCCTGCGCCAGGGTGCGAAGTAGACGGGCTGAGGGCCTTCCCGGACGGAGACGGACAGCGGTGTCAGTTCGGCCAGTGCGCTCACGAGTTGGTGCCGCGCCTCATGGATCAGGATGGCGGCCATGGCCTGCGCGTCGCAGGGCAACGACATGGTGACCGCCTCGTAGGCGTCCGGTGCCGTGGCGCTGACGGCCAGTAACTCGCTCGGCCCGTCGACCGGCACAACCGTCCGCACGGTTCCGGTCACCAGGCGATGAGCCGTGGGGTGGTCCCGGCGGAGCAGCGCGTCGCTCGCGCCGAGGAGGGCCTGCCAGCGGTCGAGCGCATGCCGTGAGAGCTGTGCGGGATCCTTCACGGCGCGGAAGTCCCGGTAGGGGCTGAGGTGGTCGAGCGTCAGGGGCGCGGGTCCCGTGGGACCGCTTCTGTCGAGGAGCGGCAGGGGGAACCAGCCTTCGGCGGCGTGGGTCAGATCGTCGGGAAGGCGGATGGATCCGCTGTCCCCGAAGACCGCCGCTCCCCGAGGCCCGCACTCCATGGTCACCACGGGCCAGGCGCCCCGGCTCACCGTCCCGGTGACCCCCAGGGACGGCAGCCACAACTGCCCTTTGCGCGCGGGGATACGCAGCCTGGCGCGGGTCCTGGCACGCAGGGCGGCTGCACCCGCGAGCGCCCCGAGCAGGGTGACCCCCGCCCACCGCGGAGCGTCCCCGGGCGAGGGCGCGGCGCCAAGGTGCAGGTGCCGCAGCAGCTGGAAGACCCAGGCGCCGACTGCCGGATCCGCCAGAACGGCCTCCACCGCAGCGGGTGCGGAACGCTGCGTGTGGGCGAGGAGGTCCCATGCGGCCGAGGGCCGGGTCGGTGCGTCGCTGCCCTGAGGGCCGCCGTCGTCCGGCTGCTTGTGCCCGGCGAGGACCGTCAGGAGAGCCAGCAGCAGTCGGCTGCGCTGAGCCGACCGCAGGAGAGCGAGATCGGTGTCGCCCACGTCGCCCGTGGCGATGGCTGCGAACGTCCGTGGCGGCAGCCGGAACGGCTCAGCGTCGGTCAACTGTCATGGGTCGCACCGGTCGGCGCCGAGGACGTGGTGCCGCACAGGGCCGCCATTTCGCCGTCGCACAGTGGAGCCGAGTCGCCGGCCAGCCTGTGATGAAGGGCGGCGAGCGCTGTGGGTAAGTGGCTCGCCCTGCCGAGTTCGTACAAGGGGATGTTCGACAGATCGATCAGATCCGAGCGAAGGATCCCCGCGTTTTCCGCCTTGTCCGCCATGTCTTCCATGGTGGACGAAGGTTCCCCTCGCGGGAAGACCCACAAGTAGCCCTTGACAGTACCTCCCTGCGCCCCCCAGGATCACCCCCGTGAACCTGTCAGACAGCCAGACAGGTGGCTCGGTGCCGCGGCGCGTCAGCGCGATGGAAGCGGTGCTCAGTCATCTGCGGAGTGCGATCGAACGCGGCGAGTACGCCGTGGGGGACAAGCTGCCGTCCGAGGCGGAGCTGTGCCGGAGCCTCGAGGTCAGCCGACCGGTGCTGCGCGAGGCGCTGCGGGCCCTGCAGACGATGGGCCTCACCGTGTCCCGTACCGGCAAGGGCACGTTCGTCGTCTCGAACGGTCCGGTCGTCGACCCCACGTTCGGCGACTACGCGGCCAGCGACCTGATAGAGGTCCGGCGCCACGTCGAGATCCCCGTCGCGGGCTACGCCGCCGCCCGCCGCACGCCCGAGGACCTCGACCATCTCGCCCACCTGCTCGACCGGATGGAGAGCGAGACCGACACCACCGCCTGGGTGGCCATGGACACGCTCTTCCATCTCGCCGTCGCGCAGGCCGCGCAGAACCCGGTCTTCCGCCGTGTGATCGAGGAGATCCGCGACGCACTGGCCCGCCAGTCCGCGTTCCTCAACGAACTCGGCGGCCGGCGCGAGCAGTCCAACCGCGAACACCGGGCGATCGTCGAGGCGTTGATCGACGGCAGCGAGCACGACGCCACCGAAGCCATGGCCCATCACCTCGACCGCGTCGAGACGACCCTCACCGCGATCGTGCGACCCGAGGGCGCCGAAAGCCCCGACGGCCCCGAGAGCCCCGACACCCCCACAGAAGGCGAGACCCCGGAGTGAGCGAGCAGTCCCTTGAAAAGGACATACGGAAACCGGCGAGTCACGTCGACGCAGGCGACGCGGGGTACAGCAAGTCCCTGAAGTCCCGGCACGTCAACATGATCGCCATCGGCGGCGCCATCGGCACCGGCCTCTTCCTCGGCGCCGGCGGACGGCTCGCCGACGCCGGGCCCTCGCTCTTCATCGCGTACGCCGTCTGCGGTGTCTTCGCCTTCCTGGTGGTGCGGGCGCTCGGCGAACTCGTTCTGTACCGGCCCTCCTCCGGCGCCTTCGTGTCGTACGCGCGGGAGTTCCTCGGCGAGAAGGGCGCGTACACCGCGGGCTGGATGTACTTCCTGAACTGGGCGACCACCGGCATCGCCGACATCACCGCGGTCGCCACCTACACCCACTACTGGGGCATGTTCTCCGACATCCCGCAGTGGGTGATCGCGCTCATCGCGCTCGCCGTCGTCCTCACCGTGAACCTCATCTCGGTGAAGATCTTCGGTGAGCTGGAGTTCTGGTTCGCGATCATCAAGGTCGGCGCACTGGTCGCCTTCATGCTCATCGGTATCTTCCTGCTGGTCACCCAGCAGCCCGTGGACGGCACCACCCCCGGCCCCTCCCTGATCACCGACAACGGCGGCCTCTTCCCCAACGGCCTGCTGCCGATGCTGCTGATCGTCCAGGGCGTCGTCTTCGCCTACGCCTCCGTCGAACTCGTCGGCGTCGCGGCGGGCGAGACGGAGAACCCGGAAAAGATCATGCCCAAGGCGATCAACTCCATCATGTGGCGCGTCGGCCTCTTCTACGTCGGCTCAGTGGTGCTCCTCTCGATGCTGCTGCCGTGGTCGTCGTACAGCGCCGGCGAGAGTCCCTTCGTCACCGTGCTGTCCAATATCGGCATCCCGGCCGCGGGCGGCGTGATGAACCTGGTCGTGATGACTGCCGCCATGTCCTCGCTGAACTCCGGCCTGTACTCCACCGGCCGCATCCTGCGCTCCATGTCGATGTCCGGCTCGGCCCCGAAATTCACCTCGGTGATGAGCCGCAGCCAGGTCCCGTACGGCGGGATCATGCTCACCAGCGCTATCTGTGTACTCGGCGTCGGGCTCAACTTCGTCGTCCCCGCCGACGCGTTCGAGATCGTGCTGAACTTCGCGGCCATCGGCATCCTCGCCACCTGGGGCATGATCATGATCTGTCACCTGATGTTCTGGCGGAAGACCCAGGACGGCGAGCTGGAGCGCCCGAGCTACCGGCTGCCGGGCTCGCCCTGGACCGAGCTCGTCACGCTGTTCTTCCTCGCCTCCGTGCTGGTGCTCATGTACGCCGACGGGGGAGCGGGACGTACGACTGTGCTGTGTCTGCCGCTGATCGTGGCGGCTCTGGTGGCGGGATGGTTCGCCGTACGGGGCCGGGTAGCGGACGTACGGAAGTCCGGAGTCGACGCGTGAGCTGCCTCAACACCTTTGCCGAACAGGGCAGTTCACTCGCCGTGGCGCCCACGATCCGGGAGCCGCTGCACGCGCCCGTCGCCCACCTCGTACGCGGCGGTGTCATCGAGGGCATCCACTACGGCTCGGTCGTCGTGCTCGGCGCCGACGGGACGGTGGAACTGCAGATCGGCGACATCGAGGCGGCCTTCTACCCGCGCTCGGCGCTCAAGCCCGTACAGGCGGTGGCGCTGCTGCGGGCCGGGCTGCCGCTCGACGGGGAACTGCTCGCGCTGACCGCGGCCAGCCACTCCGGTGAGGAGCGGCATCTCGACGGAACCCGGCGGATCCTGGAACAGGCCGGGCTCCCCGAGGACGCTCTCCGCAATGTGCCGGACCTGCCGTACGACCCGGTCGTACGGGAGGCCTGGGTGCGTGAGGGGCGGCTGCCGTCGCAGCTCGCGCAGAACTGCTCGGGCAAGCACGCGGCGATGCTCTACACGGCACATCTGAACGGCTGGTCGCTCGAGGACTACCTCGACCCCGCGCATCCGCTCCAGCAGGCGATCGCGGAGATCGTCGAGGATCTCACCGGGCAGGCCATCGCGGCGGTGACGGTGGACGGTTGCGGTGCGCCCCTGTTCTCCATATCGCTGCACGGGCTCGCGCGCGCCGCGGCCCGGATCACCACCGCACCGCCCGGCACCCCCGAGGCGCGGGTCGCCGACGCGATGCGGAAGCACGCCGAGATGACCTCCGGCTCCGGCCGCGATGTCGCCTCGCTGATGCGGGCCGTGCCGGGGCTTCTCACCAAGGACGGCTTCGAGGGCGTACACGTCGCGGCGCTGCCCGACGGGCGGGCGGTCGCCGTGAAGATCGCGGACGGGGCGGACCGGGCCCGGCTGCCCGTGGTCGCCGCCGCCCTCGCACGCTGCGGCGTCGACCCGGCCGTGCTCGCCGAGTTCGCCCAGGCGCCTCTGTTCGGGGGCGGGGAGGTGGTCGGGAGCATCCGGCCGGCCCGCGCACTGGAACCGCTGACCGAGGCCTAGGGGGTTTCTGATGGGCCTCCGCTGAGATCCATCAGAAACCCCTCCACCCCTTCTCCTGAAAGTAGAGCCGCACCGACATGACCGCCGCCGCAGCCCATCGCAGCGAGCACGACCTGCTCGGCGACCGTGACGTCCCCGCCGAGGCGTACTGGGGCATCCACTCCCTGCGCGCCAAGGAGAATTTCCCCATCACGGGCACGCCGATCTCCGCCTACCCGCACCTGATCGACGCACTGGCCGCCGTCAAGGAGGCCGCCGCCCGCGCCAACGAAGAGCTTGGCCTGCTGGAGCCCGGTAAGGCAGCGGCCATCGTGGAGGCCTGCCAGGAGATCCGCGACGGGAAGCTGCACGACCAGTTCGTCGTGGACGTCATCCAGGGCGGTGCCGGGACCTCGACGAACATGAACGCCAACGAGGTAGTCGCCAACCGGGCGTTGGAGCTGCTCGGGCACCCGAAGGGCGCGTACGAGTTCCTGCACCCGAACGAGGACGTCAACCTCGGCCAGTCGACCAACGACGTCTATCCGACCGCCGTCAACATCGCCACCGTCTTCGCGGTGCGCGGGCTGCTCCAGGCCATGGCGGTCCTGCAGGACGCCTTCGCCGCCAAGGCCGTCGAGTTCCGTGACGTACTGAAGATGGGGCGTACGCAGCTGCAGGACGCGGTGCCGATGACGCTCGGTCAGGAGTTCTCGGCGTACGCGGTGATGCTGGACGAGGACCGGTCCCGGCTTGCCGAGGCGGTCGAGCTGATCCACGAGATCAACCTGGGCGCTACGGCCATCGGCACCGGGCTCAACGCGCCCGCCGGGTACGCCGAGGCCGCGCGCCGGCAGCTCGCGGAGATCACGGGGCTGCCGCTGGTCACCGCCGCCAACCTCGTCGAGGCCACGCAGGACTGTGGGGCCTTCGTACAGATGTCCGGGGTCCTGAAGCGGATCGCGGTGAAGCTCTCGAAGAGCTGCAACGATCTGCGGCTGCTGTCGTCCGGGCCGCGCGCGGGCCTGAACGAGATCAACCTGCCGCCGGTGCAGGCCGGTTCGAGCATCATGCCCGGCAAGGTGAACCCGGTGATTCCCGAGGTCGTCAACCAGGTCGCCTTCGAGGTCATCGGCAACGACGTCACCATCACCATGGCCGCCGAGGCGGGACAGCTCCAGCTCAACGCCTTCGAGCCGGTCATCCTGCACTCCCTGTCGGAGAGCATCACGCACCTGCGCGCCGCCTGCCTGACGCTCGCCGAGCGTTGCGTCGCCGGGATCACGGCCAACGAGGACGTGCTGCGCAAGGCCGTCGAGAACTCCATCGGCCTGGTCACCGCCCTCAACCCGTACATCGGCTACGAGGCGGCCACCGGCATCGCGAAGGAGGCCCTCGCCACGGGGCGCGGAGTTGCCGAACTCGTCCTGGAAAAGGGCCTGTTGCCTGCGGACCGCCTGGCGGCGCTGCTGCGTCCGGAGGTGCTGGCGGGGTCTCAGGCGGGCTGAACGGCGTGTGTGGTCGGGTGCGGGAGGGTTTCTTTCCCCCGCCCCGTCCCTTCCCGAAACTGGGGGCTGCGCCCCAGACCCCCACAAGGGGTGCGCGGGACACTGCGCGACCAGCCACACACAACCGGCAGAATGGTGATCATGGCAATGTCCACGTCGTCCCCGGTCTTCCAGCCGGTCCTGGACCGTATCGCCGCCGAGATCGAGCACACCCCGGAACGTGGCCGCCCCGCCGACTACATCCCGGCCCTCGCGGCCTGCGACCCGCGTCGATTCGGCATGGCCGTCGCGGAACTCGACGGTACGGTCTACGGCGTGGGGGACTGGCGGCAGCCGTTCTCCGCGCAGTCCCTCACCAAGGTCTTCACCCTCGCGCTCGTCCTGGCGCGCGAGGGCGACGCCCTGTGGGAGCACGTCGGACGCGAGCCCTCCGGCAACCCGTTCAACTCGCTGGTGCAGCTGGAGTACGAGAACGGCATCCCGCGCAATCCCTTCATCAACGCGGGCGCCCTCGTCGTCACCGACCGGCTGCACACCCAGACCGGAGACACGGTCGGCACCCTCCTCGATTTCCTGCGCGCGGAGAGCGGCAACGCGCGGCTCGCCATCAACAAGGACGTCGCGGCCTCCGAGTCCGCCCACGGCGACCGCAACGCCGCGCTCGGCCACTTCATGGCGTCGTACGGGAACATCGGCAATCCGGTCCCGGTGCTCCTGGACCAGTACTTCCGGCAGTGCTCCATCGAGGCGTCCTGCGCCGACCTCGCCGTCGCCACCGGATTCCTCGCCCGCCACGGCATACGGGCCGACGGCACGCGCCTTCTGACCCGCAGTCAGGCCAAGCAGGTCAACGCGGTCATGCTCACCTGCGGCACCTATGACGCCGCGGGCGAGTTCGCCTACCGGGTCGGCCTGCCCGGCAAGAGCGGCGTCGGCGGCGGCATCATCGCCGTCGTTCCCGGCCGCTGCACGCTGTGCGTGTGGAGCCCGGGCCTGGACGAACGGGGTAACTCGGTGGCGGGCGTCGCGGCCCTTGAGCGTTTCACGACACTGACGGGATTGTCCGTGTTCTGAGGCGGTTGCTTCCAGGTGGATTTGAGGGATGGTCGCCGTTCGGTCAGACGGCGGTCACACGGACGCTGCCGATCAGAGGGACATGCGTTGCTTTCTCGCCACCCGGCATTGACAGGCTGCCCGAGTGTTGGCCATGGGTTTCTCCGTCGATCTGCGTCGCTGTCAGGTGCTCGGACTTGTGGGTTCGGGCTTTCTCGCGGCGGGGGGTGAGACGGCCGGGGCCCTGCCGGTGCGGGAGCTGCTGGCCCCGGCCTCGGCGCGGGCGGCGCTCGGCCTGGTCGGTGTGTACTTCGGGGTGGTGCTGCTGATCGCCGCCTGGGCCCTGCTGGGGCGGGTGATCCGAGGGCCCGAACCGCCAACTCCGCGCGCCCTGTTGGTAGTTCTCGGCGTGTGGGCCGTGCCGTTGCTGCTCGCACCGCCGCTGTTCAGCCGGGACGTGTACAGCTACCTCGCACAGGGCGCCATGGTCGACGCGCACATGGACGTCTACACCCACGGCCCCGCACGGCTCGGCGGGCCGCTCGCCGACGAGGTGGCGCCCGTGTGGCAGCACACCGCGACGCCGTACGGTCCCGCCTTTCTCGCCGTCGCCTCCGCGCTCTCCGGGCTGACGCGGGGCGAAGTGCCGGCCGGGCTGTTCGGGATGCGGGTGGTCGCGGTGCTCGGGGTGGCGCTGATGGCCGCCGCCCTGCCGAGGCTCGCCCGGCACAGCGGCGCCGACCCGGCCGCGGCGCTGTGGCTCGGCGCGCTGAACCCGCTCGTTCTGCTGCACCTCGTCGCCGGCGCGCACAACGACGCCATCATGCTCGGGCTCCTCGGCATCGGACTGGTGGCCGCGCTCGGCCGCCGGCCCGTCCTCGGCACCGTACTCGTCACGCTCGCCGCCCTGGTCAAGGTCCCCGCCCTACTGGGACTCGCGGCCGTCGTGGCACTCCAAGTGCGCGCAGAGCGCGGCCTGTTGAAGGCCACAGTGACCACCGCGGCCGCCGCCCTCGCCACCACCGTCGCCGCAACCGCCGTCGCCGGTACGGGATACGGCTGGATCAGCGCCCTCAAGACACCCATCTCACCGCACAACTGGTCGCCCACCAGCGTCCTCGGCCGCGCCACCGGCTCCCTCCTTGAGGACCTGGGCAGCGATCTCGCGCCTCTCGCCCTGCCTGCCTGGCATGCCCTCGGGCTCGTGGTGACCGTCGTCGTCATACTCGCCATATGGCTGCGCCGGCCGCGGCTCAGCCCCGTCTACGCACTCGGCCTCAGCCTGGCGACAGTGGCGGTCCTCGGCCCGGCCATCCGGCCCTGGTACGCCCTGTGGGGTCTGTTCCTCATCGCCGCCGCGGCACCCAGCACTTCCGTACGCCACCGGGTCGCCGCCGTGACCGGAGTGCTCGCCCTCGGCGTCCTGCCCAGCGGCAGCCCACCGGACCTGGAGCAGCTGGTCCTGGCCGTGTCGGGCGGCGTGCTCGCGGTGGTCGTGCTCTGGCAGGCCCACCAGACGTCGAACGCGCCGGTCCTGGAGCGGACCGCATGAGGCTTCCGCGTTCGGAGCGGGGGCGGCTCGCCTTCGTGCTGGTCCTCGTCGCCGCCGTGACGGTCTTCACCGCGACCGTGCCGCTGCTGCGCGGCTGGTTCGACCTGCGGGTGTACCACGGGGCCGTGGACGCCTGGATCCATCACGGCGGCCGTATCTACGACTACCACGTACCGGGGACGACGTACGGCTTCACCTACCCGCCCTTCGCGGCGGTCAGCATGGTGCCGATGGCGCTTCTCGGACTGCATGCCGCGATCGCCGTCGGACTGCTCCTCAACCTCGCGGCGACAGCCGTGGTCCTCGGCATTCTGGTCCCGCGCGAGCTGCGTCGGCACGGCTGGTTCGCCTTCGCCCTGGTCGTCTGCATGCTGGCCATGTTCGAGCCCGCCCGTGACACCTTCACCTTCGGCCAGGTCAACCTTCTCCTGCTGGCCCTGGTCCTCGGCGACGCCTGGCTGCTGTCCACGGGGCGGGGCCGATGGGCGGGCGTGGGCATCGGACTCGCTGCCGCGATCAAGCTCACGCCCGCGATCTTCATCGCTCTGCTGCTGCTCGCACGGCGCCCCCGCGCCGCCTCGGTCGCGGCGGCCGTCGCCGCGAGCGCCACCGCCCTCGCGGCCTGGGCGGCACCGGAGCCCTCCCGCTTCTACTGGACCGAGGCCGTCTGGGACACGACCCGCATCGGCCGCCTCGCCTATGTGTCCAACCAGTCACTGCAAGGCGTACTGGCCCGGCTCGCCGACCCTGCCGAACCGAGTCGTATCGCCTGGGCCCTGGTCGCCCTCGTCGTCCTGGGTGTGTGGGCCTGGCGCGCCCACCGGGCCATCGCCGCCGGCGACCTGATGGGGGCCTTCGCGCTGACCGGGCTCGTCGCCTGCCTGGTCAGCCCGATCACCTGGGTGCACCATCTCGTGTGGCTGCTGCCGTCCTTCGCGATCCTCGTCGAGGAGGGGCTGTGGCGCCGGCGGCTGCTGTGGGCCGCGGGCGTCTCGTACGTGCTGCTGTGCAGCAGTGTGGTGTGGCTGTGGTTCGACGACGCGTCCGGCATCGACGGCTTCCTCGGCAGCAATATCTACGTGTGGATCACCTTCGGCCTGCTGTTCGCGCTGCCCGTTGGTCAGACACGCGTGAACCATCTGCCGCGCAGCACCACGGCCACGACACCCGCGCCCAGACAGGCCGCCCCCGAGATCGCCCCCGCCGCCGCCCACCGGTCGGGGCCGCTGCCGACCACCATGGCCGCGGGCACCGGGGCCGGGCCCGCCCGTGGCACGACACGCGGGGGCACCAGCGAGCCCACCGGCTCGACACGCCCGGCGGCCCCGAACCCCCAGTCGAGCAGCGAGCGCGCCTCGTCGTAGACGGCGAAACGGTCGCCCGACCGAGGGTTCATCACCGTGACGACCAGGGTGCGCCCGCCCCGGCGCGCGGCGGCGACGAGTGTGTTGCCCGCCTTGGAGGTGTAACCGTTCTTGACGCCGACCAGCCCTCGGTAGGGCTTGACTCCGTCGGCTCCGGTCAGCAGCCGGTTGGTGTTCTGGATGTCGTACGACCTGCCCTTGGCCGGGAATCTGGCCGTCACCGTGGCGCAGTACCGCGCGAAGTCCGCGTTGCGCAGCCCGGCCCTCCCGAAGACCGCCAGGTCGTACGCGGACGACACCTGGCCCGGCGTGTCGTACCCGTCGGGCGAGACGACCCGCGTGTCGCGGGCGCCGAGCGCGCGGGCCTTGGCCTGCATCTGGGCGGCCGTGGCACGCCAGCCGCCGTTCATCGCGGCCAGGACGCGCACGGCGTCGTTGCCCGAGTTGAGGAAGACGCCCCGCCACAGGTCGGAGGCGCGGTAGGTGCGTCCCGGCTCGACGCCGACCCGGCTGCTGCCGTCTCCGACCCCCTTCAACTCTCGCTCCGTGACGGTGTGTTGGACTGCCGCAGGCAGCACCGGCAGCACGGTCACCGCGAACAGAGCCTTCAAGGTGCTCGCGGGCGGCAGCTTGCGGTGCGCGTTGTGCGCGGCCAGCACCTCACCGGTGCCCGCGTCGGCAACCAGCCACGACCGGGCGGAGAGTCCGCCGGGCACCTTGCGCACCCCGGACCTGAGCCGTACCTGCGTCCCGGACCTGTACAGCCCCGTCGGCCGCGAAGCCGCCGGGCTCGGCGCGAGCGGCTCGGCTCCCGCGGGCGCAGTGGAGGCGTCGGCTCCGGTACCTGCCACGGCAGGGCTCGGCGCGAAGGCCAGCACGCCGGCCACACCGGCGGCGGAACAACAGGCGGCGACACGGCAAGAGAATCCGATAGTCATACCGCAAACGTAGGAACGCCCCGACCGCATCCTCGGGTACCAGGGCCGAGCCGCGGCATCGAGCACCCGGATGCCGCAGCGGCCCAAGCCGAGAACTGGGGGGAGGCTCACCGGCCTCCGGGCACGGTCGGCTGGACCTGTCGTAGAAACGTGGCATTGTCCGGCGTGTCCTGCATCCTCTCCAGCAGGGTTTCGATCCCCGCCTGAGTGTCGCCGCGGGAGTGCAGGGCGCGCCGCAGCCCTCGTACCGCCGTCAACTCGCTTGCGGGAACCAGGAGTTCCTCGCGGCGGGTGCCGGACGGGGTGATGTCGACGGCCGGATAGATCCGCCTGGACGCCAGAGCGCGGTCCAGACGCAGCTCCATGTTGCCGGTGCTCTTCAGCTCCTCGAAATAGAAGTCGTCGGCACGCGAGCCGGTCTCCACCAGCGCTGTGGCGAGCATCGTGAGGGAACCGCCCTCCTCGGCGAGGCGCGCGGCACCGAAGAGCCGCTTGGGTCCGGCGAGCGCGGCGGCGTCGACACCGCCGCTGAGGGTGCGGCCACCGGCGGCGGCAGCGTTGTTGTGCGCCCTGCACAACCGGGTCAGCGAGTCCAGGAGGATCACGACGTCCTGGCCTGCCTCGACGAGCCGCTTGGCGCGCTCCACAGCGAGCTCGGCGAGCGCGATGTGCTGCTTCGGCGCCCGGTCGAAGGTCGAGGCCAGCACCTCACCGCGCACGGAACGCCGCATGTCGGTGACCTCTTCGGGGCGCTCGTCGAGCAGCACCACCATCAGATGGCACTCTGGGTGGTTGCCGGCCACGGCGGCGGCGAGCTGCTGGAGCAGCACCGTCTTGCCGGTCTTCGGCGGGGCGACGATCAGCCCGCGCTGGCCTTTGCCGATGGGCGCCACCAGGTCGATGACCCGAGTCGTCAGGCCGCCCGCCGGGTGCTCGAGCCGCAGCCGCTCACGCGGGTGCAGCGGGGTGAGGTCACGGAAGTGCGGGCGGGAGCGCAGCTCTTCGGGCCTGCGGCCGTTGACGCGCTCGATCCCGGTGAGGGCGCGCGACTTGCCGCCTCCGCCTCCGCCCACGCCTTCGACGAGGTCGCCCTTGCGCAGGCCGTACCGGCGGATCAGCGCGGGGGAGACCTGATGGTCGGTGGGCTCGGGCAGGCAGCCTGTGGCACGCAGGTGGCCCTGCCCGTTGGAGGTGATGTCGAGTACGCCGGTGGCCTGCTCCTGCGTGTGCGAAGTAGGTGGGCGTTCCAGTGTGGTGGTCATGTGGGTGGGTCCTTTCGCGGACGAATCCATGAAGTCATGGGTCATGAAGGGGGAGAGGCCGAATGGCAGGGCGGCATGGTCACGCCCAGCACGGCGGGGACATCACCTCTCGTGCGGCGGGCGAGAACGCCCATGGCCGTACGTGAAGAGAGGTGGTGCGAAGAAGCTGCTTCGCCGGTCGGAAAGGGACGGGCGGATCAGCTGACTGAGATGAGACTGGCACCGCCGCCCGAGAAGGGGCGTACGCGAGTGCTGGAACAACCGTAGCACGGGAGGATTTTGATCACCGGCGGGCGAGGAGTCCGTACAGGAGCGGGATGCGCGGGGAGCTGTCCGGCAGGCGCCACCAGCCGGAGGGGGCGCGGTTCATCTCGGGCCAGCGGGGCCACGGCAGTTCGTCGCTCTCGCGCAGCCGCTCGATCCGCAGGCCCGCACCGACAAGAGCGCCCACGACCTCGCCGAGACCGTGCATCCATTCATAGCTGTCGGTCGCGCCCTGAACCGGCGGGCCGTCCGTGTACGTGTACCTGCCGCTGCGGTGCACGGCCGTCCCTCGCCCCAAGTAGTCGTGACGCAGCAGGAGTTCGGAACCCTCGCCCTCAGCGGGTTTCGGGCCCAGGGAGTTGAGGAGGGGATGGAACTCGGCGATGTACAACCGGCCGTTGGGACGCAGGAGTTGAGTGGCCGTAGCCGCCCAGTGGTCCAGGTCGGGCAGGTAGCACAGGGCGCCCTTGCCGGTGTAGACGACGTCGAACCGCCGCCCGCCGAGGGCTTCGACGGCGTCGTACACATTGGCCCGTACGTACTCGACATCGGCGCCCGCACGCCCGGCGATGTCGGCCGCGGCCTTGACCGACGCCTCGGAGATGTCGAGGCCCACCGCCCGGGCGCCGCGATGGGCGAAGGCGATCGTCTCCGTGCCGAGGTGACACTGAAGGTGGAGCACGTCACGGCCGGCCAGTTCGCCGAGGTCCTCCCACTCCCAGGCGGCGAACCAGCGCTCCGGGTCGAGGGAGGTGTCAAGGCCGTAGAACCGGCTGGCGAGGTGGACGGGGGTGCGGGCGTCCCAGTTGGCCTGGTTGGCCCTCATCATCCGCTCGTGCTCGTCGGTCATGGTCGTATCCAACCGTGGACGGGCGCCGGGTGGGAAGGACTCCCGGATGTGCCTGCCGTCCGGCAGGACAATCATGGGGAGTGTCGATTCGGCGCCGGCCCGTTCGTCGGTGGAGTGTCAGGACCTCATGAGCACCAGGAGAGATCATGAAATACATGCTGCTGGTCTGCGGTGACGACACTGCCGACGCCTCCGGCGTGGCACCCGTCGAACCATGGGTCGAGGAGCTGGGCGTCCAGAAGGGCGTTCGGCTGCACGGCCACCGGCTGCGGCTCCCCGCCGAGGCGGTCACGGTACGGGTGCGCGGCGGCGAAGTGCTGCGCACGGACGGGCCGTTCGCGGAGACGAAGGAGTACGTCGCCGGGTACGACATTCTTGAGTGTGATGGTATGGAGGAGGCCATCGAGGCGGCCGCGAAGCATCCAGTGGCGACCATCGGAGCCCTGGAGGTGCGCCCGTTCCGGGAGGACGAGGACGCCGAAGGAGAGATCCGCCGCCTGGACGACGAGCTGACGCGGGCCACGCGCGAGCGGGACATCAACGCGATGGTGGCCTGTTACGCGCCCGATGTCGAGGTCTTCCACCCCATGAGCGGTCTGGAGGAGCGCGGGATCGACGCCTTCCGCAAGGCCCAGGAGTGGTGGTTCTCCACCGTCACCGGACCGGTGAGCCGTGATGTGCTGGAGTTCCGCGTCCGGGTGGACGAGAGCGTCGCGTTCAGCCACGCCCTCGTCCGCATGCGCGCCACGCTCACCACCGGCGAACCGCTGGACAGCACGGTGCGGGTGACCACCGGCTACCGAGCCGCGGGCGACTGCTGGCAGATCGTCCACCAGCACCTTTCGGTTCCGTTCGACGCAGGTGTGGAGGAGACCCGGTCATGAAGTACGCACTGTTCATCTGCACGCCCGTCGGCGGCGAGGAACTCAGCCCCGAGCAGATCGCCGACGACCCCCGCTTCGCCTCGTACATCGACGAGGTTGTCAGCCGCGACATCGTCAAGGGCGGGGCACGGCTGAGGCCGGCCACCGACGCCACCACCGTGCGCGTCCAGGGCGACGAAGTGCTGCTCAGCGACGGGCCGTTCGTGGAGTCCAAGGAGTACGTCGCCGGTATCGACATCATCGAGGTCGCCGACCTCGACGAGGCCATCTCGCTCGCCTCGAGGCATCCGGCCGCGCTGGGCGGCGGCTCCATCGAGGTGCGGCCGGTCTGGGAGTGAACGGTTGGGAGTGAACGACGTCGAGGAGGCGGTGGCCGCCGCCTTCCGCGAGGAATGGGGCCAGGTCGTCGCCACCCTGATCCGGGTGACCGGCGACTGGGACCTCGCTGAGGAGTGCGCGCAGGACGCCTTCGCGCAGGCTCTGGACCGATGGCGGCGCGACGGAGTCCCGCGCCGCCCCGGCGCGTGGCTGACCACGACCGCACGCAACCGCGCCCTGGATGTGCTGCGCCGGGAGGCGGTGGGGGCGGCGAAACTGCGGGAGGCGGCGGTGCTGGCACGGGACGGCGGACCGTACGACCCGGACTACGACGAGGGGGCCGACAGCGGAGTGACGGACGACCGGCTGCGGCTGATCTTCACCTGCTGCCATCCGGCGCTGCCCATGGAGGCGCGGGTCGCCCTGACCCTGCGTACGCTCGCGGGCCTGACCACGCCCGAGATCGCCCGGGCCTTCCTCGTACCCGAGGCGACGATGGCGCAACGCCTGGTGCGGGCCAAGCGGAAGATCCGCAACGCCGGAATCCCATACCGAGTACCGCCCGCCCATCTGCTGCCCGAGCGCACGACGGGTGTGCTGGGCGTCGTGTACCTGCTGTTCAACGAGGGGTACGCCGCCACGTCCGGTGCCGATCTGCTGCGGACGAACCTGTGCGCGGAGGCCATCCGCCTCGCCCGCGTGCTGGCCCGGCTCATGCCCGACGAGCCTGAGACGCTCGGCCTGCTGGCGCTGCTGCTCCTGCATGACGCCCGGCGCGGCACGCGGGTGGACGCGGCGGGCGAGCTGGTGACCCTGGAGGACCAGGACCGCACGGCATGGGACCGCGCCGCGATCGACGAGGGTGCCGCCCTGCTGGAGACCGCCCTGCGCCGCGGCCGGCCAGGGCCGTACCAGATCCAGGCCGCCATCTCCGCCTGCCACACCACCGCCGCCACGGCCGAGGACACCGACTGGGCGGATATCGCCGCGCTGTACGGGGAGTTGAGGCGCTTCGTGCCCTCCGCGGTGGTGGAACTCAACCGCGCGGTGGCGGTCGGCATGGCCGAGGGACCGGATGCCGGGCTGGCCCTCCTGGCCGAGTTGGAGAAGGCGGGCGACCTGACCGGTTACCACCTGCTGCCCGCCACCCGCGCGGATCTCCTGCGGCGCATGGGGCGACCAGCGGAGGCGGTCGAGGCGTACGCGCGGGCGCTTGAGCTGGTGGAGAACGACGCCGAGCGGCGATTTCTCGAGAAGCGGCTCGCGGAGTGTCGATCGGCTTAGGCGGCGTTCGTCGTGGGGGTGAAAGCACCCCACACGACACTGGAGGAAACCATGACCGCCACTGTGCCCACCCGCCGTACCAAGAAGCTACCCTCGCTCCTCCGCCTGCGCCGTCGCCCCCTGCCACCCGGCGCAACCGGTGGCAGGGGGCCGGTCGAGCCCGACATCTGGCTCGCGGGCCTTCGCCTGGCGAGCTGAGGACTTCAGCCGAGCGCGCTGTGCTTCACAGGGGCGAAGCTCCCCTTGTCAACCACAGCGCGCTCGTGCCTGGCTAAGCTGACCTCGATGTTCACCCCGCAGGGCCCCACGTTCCGCGAGCTCGCCGTTCAGGCGCTGTCGTCCGTCGAGCACGGATACGACCTGCTCGCGCCGAAGTTCGACCACACACCGTTCCGTACGCCGGAACCCGTACTGCGCTCCGTCGCGCGGGAGCTGGAGCGGATCGGACCGTTCGACAGCGGTCTGGATCTGTGCTGCGGCACCGGCGCGGGCATCGACGTGCTGCGCACCGTGTGCCGGGAGCGGATCACCGGCGTCGACATCAGCGCGGGCATGCTCGCCGTCGCCCGCGAACGGACGCGTCCCGCCGGGCCGCCGGTGGCGTGGGTACGCGGCGACGCCCGGTCCCTGCCGTTCCGTCCGGCCTTCGACCTCGTGGTGAGCTTCGGGGCGTTCGGCCACTTTCTGCCGCGTGAACTGCCGGGCCTGTTCGCCCAGGTGCACTCGGTGCTGCGGCCCGGCGGACGGTTCGCCTTCCCCGTCGTGGCCCCGGCCCGCCCCGGCTCACCCGGCTACTGGGCGCTGCTCGCCTTCGACACGGCGATGCGGGTACGCAACGCGGTGTGGCGTCCTCCGTTCGTCATGTACTACCGCGCCTTCCGCCTCAGCGACGTACGCCGCGAACTGATCCGCGCCGGCTTCTTCGTGGACCTGCACACACTCCCCGAGTTCGGCCGCAGGGACGACGGCAGCCCACGCTGCCGGATGGTGGTTGCGACGCGCCAGGGGTAGCCGAAGCCTGGAGGATCAGTGCTTCCCACCGAGGGCGACTGAGGTGACAGAGCAGCTTTCCCAGCGCAGGCCCAGCGGCCGGATGTCCACCGCGACAGCACTTGTGGGCGCCGTCGTGCTGCTGGTGCTCACAAACCTGGTCAACAACCGGTGGGCGCCGTCCTGGATCGTGCTCACCTCCGCGATCGCCTCCGCCGCGCTGATCGCGATCACGTTCCGTGCCGGTGGCGGCTGGGCCGACCTCGGACTGTCCCGGGACACGCTGCGCCGCGGTCTCGGCTGGGCGCTCGCCCTTGTCGGCATCGTCGCGGCGGTGTACCTGTGTGCGGCGGCGATGCCTGTCACACGCGGGCTGTTCGAGGACGAGAGGGCGAGCGGACTGAGCGGCGCGGAGGTCGTCGGCCGGGTGCTGATCAAAGTGCCGATCGGCACGGTGCTGCTGGAAGAGGTCGCCTTCCGCGGGGCGCTCTACGGACTGGTGCTGCGCGCTCGCGGCGCGGTCGCGGCCACGGTGTTCTCCTCCGTGCTGTTCGGCCTTTGGCACATCCTGCCGTCGCTCCATCTCACCGACTCCAACCAGGCCGTGGGCTCGCTCTTCGGGGATTCGGCCCTCGGCGCCGTCCTGGCCACTCTGGGCGCCGTGCTCCTCACCGCCGCGGCGGGCGGCCTGCTCTGCTGGCTGCGACACCGCACCGGCAGCCTGCTCGCCCCCATGGGACTCCACTGGGCGACCAACGCACTCGGGTACGTGTTCAGCTCCGGGCTGGCGTGAACTGGCCTGAACACAGAACCGGAGCGGCGGGGTCCTCGCCCTCGGGCGAGGACCCCGAACTCTTCGACCACGACGGAACCGCTCCTTCTACAGGCGCTGCGGCAGCCACGCCAGCTGGGCCGCCTCCTGGTAGGCGCCGCCGCCCTCATGGTCGTTGAAGTCGTACACCTCGATCGTCTTGTCCTCGTGGGCCCAGGCGTTGAAGGCGGCGAACACCGTCGACGGCGGGCAGGTCTGGTCCTCCAGAGCAGCCGAGAACAGGGCGGGCGCCCGGCCGCGCGCCGCGAAGTGCACGCCGTCGAAGTAGGACAGCGTGCGCCGCACCTGCTCGGTGCGGCCGCGGTGTGTCTTGAGGTAGTTGCCGATCTCCCGGTACGGATCGCGGTCCGTCAGCGTCGTCGCGCGCGGGAAGTCGCACAGGAACGGAACGTCCGGGGCGATCGCCGCCAGGTCCGGTACGAGTCCGGCGACCGCGATCGTGATGCCGCCGCCCTGGCTGCCACCGACCGCCGCGGTGCGCGAGGCGTCGATCAGCGGATGCGAGCGGGCCGCTTCCACGGCCCGTACCCCATCGGTGAACACCCGCCGGTAGTAATAGCTTTCGGGATCCTCGACCCCCCGCGTCATGAAGCCGGGATACGCGGGCCCGCTGCCCACCGGGTCGGGTGTGTCACCGCCGCCCCAGCCACTGCCCTGCCCCCGGGTGTCCATCACGAAGTGCGCGAAGCCCGCGGAGGCCCACAGCAGATGCGTGTGCGGAAGGCCGCGCCCGCCGCCGTATCCGATGAACTGGACGACCGCCGGCCGTGGCGTGTCCGCCCAGGCGGGAAGCGTCAGCCAGCCCTTCACCGGGTGACCTCCGAACCCGGCGAACGTGACGTCGTACACCTTCACGGTCTTGAGATGCGTCTCGACCGGCTCGAAGGAGGCGTCCAGGTCGTACTCTCGCGCCTCCTGAAGCGTCTTGGCCCAGAAGGCGTCGAAGTCCTCGGGCTCGACGGAGGCGCTGCGGTAGTTCCGGAGCTGGTCGAGGGGCAGGTCGAACAAGGCCATGGATGACCGCCTTTACGGGATCACGGGTCAGGGTGCGGATGATCACACCGTACGGGGGCCGTCAGCGGGTCACCAGACCCTTTTCGCGCACCGGTCGGGCCCGGTCATGCCCAGCGTCGGCCCCACTCCGGTCCCGTACGGGCCCACTCGCGTTCCCACTCGGCCATGCGGTGGCGCAGGGCGACCCGGCGTACGACGAAGCGCCCGGCCAGGACGACGGTCGCGGCGCCGCCCGTGGCGCAGCCTCCCACCGCGAGCGCTTGCTGCCAGAACGCTGTGCTGTCCGCCGGGGCGGCGACGATCCGGCCGGCGTCGTCCAGCCATACATGGGTGTGGTCGCCGGCCCGGGTGCCGGCCGGGACGCGGGCCTTGCCTGTGCGCTCTCGCTCGCCGGGCTCGGTCCAGCGCACGCCGACCCAGTAATCGGGCTGCTTGGCGCCCGTGGCGTTGGGTATCGCGGCGGGTGCCTGCTCGGTGACCTCCGCGCGCACCCGATGGCGTTCGGCCCGTTGCTCGGCGGCCGCGCCCCGCGCCGCGTCGTACGCCTGCCGGCCCATGACGAGCCCGGTCAGCGGGGCACCGACGCACAGCAGGACGGCGACGACCAGGGCTGTCCACGCCTCGACCACGTCGCAGCGGCGGCGCAGGGGATTGGGCCGCCAACGCCAGCCGCGCACCCGAGTGCCCATGTCCACACCTCCTCATCGCTCGCGTCCGGCTGTCCCCGTCTCCGTCCGGTCCCGGAGCGGCTGGTCAGCGTCGTACGCCACCCGAGTTCCCCGTCGGCGCCGAACGGACCCTCTGAGTTGTCATCCTGTGGCGGTCAGTGCACAAGCCCGCCGGATCCGCCCGCCCACGACTGATCCGCGCCCCACGTGGAACCCGCGGAAGGGCGAGAGGAGAGGCGGCGCGAGCCATGAGCAAGGAGACCCGGGCCATCACCGTCGGCATCGACGGTTCCCGCGCCAGCCTGGACGCCGCCGACTGGGCGGCCCGCGAGGCTCACCGCCGTCACCTCGCGCTGCGCCTGCTGCAGGCCGGCCCCGACCCCGTATCGCCGTCGGACGGCGGGCCGTCCCGCGTGACGCTCGACCGGGCCGCCGTCCAACTCGCGTACGCCCACCCGGCTTTGGACATCATGGCCTGCCGCACCGAAACGCCCGCGGTCCCGGCGCTGCTGGCCGCAGCCGCGGAGTCGGAGGCACTGGCCCTCGGCTCCCGCGGCTTCAGCGACTTCGCCGGTTTCCAGGTCGGTTCGGTCGCCCTCGCCGTCGCCTCCCACGCCGAGCGCCCAGTGGTGCTGGTGCGCGCGGGCGAACTCCCCGAGGACGAGCGCGTGCCCGTCGGCGAGGGGGCACCTCCGGCAAAGGCCCCGTACCTGCCGGTGGTCCTCGGCCTGGACCTGGCGCGCCCGGCCGACGGCCTCCTCGGCTACGCCTTCGACGCGGCGGCCTTCCGCGCGGCACCCCTGCACGTCGTGCACGCCTGGACGCTGCCCCCGCCGCCCGGCTATGCCGTCGGCGCGCGAACGCGGGACGACACGGCCGGGCAGGAGGACGCCAACCGCCGCTCCCTGGCAGTGATTCTGCAGCCGTGGCGGCACAAGTTCCCGGAGACGACTGTCGTGGAGCAGGTGGTGTACGGCCCGGCGGGACACCACCTTCTGAAGGCGTCGATCCAGGCGGGGCAGCTGGTCATGGGCCGCCGCGCCACGGTCGGAGGGGGCCTCGGCCGCGTGGCCCACTTCGTGATCCACCACTGCACCTGCCCGGTCGCGATGGTCCCTCACGACTAGCGCTCTGCTGGAAGGGCGGTTCGAAGCTGCGGGTTCGGCGTGGCCGGTCGCTCCCTCACTCCCGGCGCGCCGAGCAACGTCAGCCGAAGCGCTCGATCCGGATACGGTCCACCGGCTGTCCCGCCTCGACGAGGAGCCGCGAGGCATGTTCGGCGAACCCGTTGGACCCGCACACGTAGGCCTCCCACCCGCCGTCCGGCCGGTCGGCCAGGAGCGCCGCCACGTGCGCGGCCGACAGGCGCCCCACGGGCACGCCGGGCGCCGCGCTGCGCGTGAACACGGGTGTGGTCTCGGCGCCGTACTCCGACGCGTAGATCAACTCCGCTGGGCCGCGGGCCGAGACGAGCAGGCGCAGCGGTACGGACAGTGCGCGCGATCGGTGGTGGCGGACCATCGACATCAGCGGTACGACGCCGGAGCCCGCGCCGACGAGCAGGGCGGGCCGGTCGCCGGTCCAGGCGAAGAAACCGCTGTTCGGGCCGCGGACTTCGACCTGGTCGCCCGGTTCGGCGACGGTGTGGAACCAGCCCGACACCTCGCCGCCCTCGACATGGTCGAGTGTGAGCTCGATGTGCCCCAAGTCGTCGGGTGGCGACGCGATCGAGTAGTGCCGCTGGGCGGTGTAGCCGTCCTCCGCCGTGAGCCGCAGCATCACGTGCTGGCCGGGCACATGGCCGCGCCAGCCGGGCACGGCGAACCGGAAGGTGGCCGCGCGTGGGGTCTCGCGGCGGATCTCGGTGAGCGTGGCGCGCTGCCACGTGGTCGCCGTGTCGTTGTTCACGGCGATGCGGCCGGGCACGGCGAACCGGGTCGGGGGCGTGAACGTCCCGGTCATGTGAAGGTCTTCGGTCGTCGGAGTCTCAGTCACCGGAGTAGCGCTGCTCTTCCCAGGGGTTGCCGCGGTGGTGGTAGCCGTTCTGCTCCCAGAAGCCCGGCTCGTCGTGGTCCAGGAGCCTGAGGCCCGCGATCCACTTGGCGCTCTTCCAGAAGTACAGATGCGGTACGAGCAGCCGCGCCGGACCACCGTGTTCCGCGGGCAGCGGCTCGTCGCCGTACTCCCAGACGATCCAGGCGCGCCCGCCGGTCAGATCGGCCAGCGGGAGGTTGGTGGTGTACCCGGTGTGGGAGTACGCGACCGCGTGCGTCGCCGCCGTGGCCGGGCGTACGAGGTCCAGGAACGCGTCCACCGACACGCCCCCGAAGCGCACGCCGAACTTCGACCAGCCCGTCACGCAGTGGATGTCGCCCTTGTACGCCGACGCCGGCAGCGCGTGGGCCTCGTCCCAGGACCAGGTGCGCGGCTCGGCCACCAGCCCGTCGACGGTGAACGTCCAGTCCGCGGGCGCCAGTTCGGGCGTGACCTCGGCGGACAGGACCGGCCAGTCGTCGCCCGCGTCGTACTGACCGGGCGGCAGCCCCGCGTCGGGGACGCGCGGGCGTCCGGTGAAGCCTCGGGTGACATGCATCGATCCACGGTACCCGGCGCCTGCGCGGGGAGTGGCTTCGGGGAATAGCCGCCCGGCGATCTTCCCGGCATGCTGAGCCGAGCAGGCGCAGCCCGGTGGAGAATCCCCGTGGAGAAAGTCCGGTGGAGAAAGCCCGGTGGAGAAAGAGGGAGCACATGCCCAAGGCGTACGTCTTCACGCGGTTCGGCGGTCCGGAGACCGAGGCCCTCGTCGACCAGGACCGGCCGAGCCCCGGCCCCGGTCAACTCATGGTCTCCGTACGGGCGGCGGGCGTGAACCCCGTCGACTGCAAGCAGCGCAACGGCTACGCCCGCCCCGGCGAGGCCGCGCGCGAGCTGCCCGCGGTGTTCGGTAACGAGGCCGCGGGAGTGGTCGAGGAGATCGGTGAGGGAGTCACCGGCTTCGCGGTGGGCGACGCGGTGTTCGGCAACCCGGTCGGCGGTGGCTATGCCGAGTACACCCTGCTGCCCGTCGCGGTGACCGCGCACAAGCCCGACTCGGTCTCTTTCACGGACGCGGCGGCCCTGTCGGTCGCGGGGGCGACGGCGTACGACGGCATCCGCCAGCTCGACCTGCCCGCCGATTCGACCCTGCTGATCACGGGTGCCGGCGGTGGCGTGGGCGTGGCGGCCACCCAGATCGCGCGCGCATTCGGGGTGAAGGTCATCGGCACGGCCAGCGCGGGCAAGAAGGACTTCGTCGAGTCGCTCGGCGCCGTGCATGTGCCCTCGGGCCCGGACTTCGCGGCCGATGTACGGGCCGCCGCCCCGGACGGCGTGGACGCGGTCTACGACCTCATCGGCGGCGAGGTCCTCGAAGCCGCGGCCGAACTCCTCACCGACCGCGCGAAGTTGATCACCGCGGGCGGCAAGGACATAGTGGGCCGCCTCGGTGGCGCCCCCGTCGCCCGGGCCCGCACCGCCGCGATCCTCGACGAGGTCGCCCACCTCGTGGCCGACGGCAAGCTGAACCCCTTCGTGACGCAGACCTTCCCCCTGAGCCGCGCCGCGGAGGCACTGCGAATGGTGGAGGATGGCCACGCACTCGGAAAGATCGTCATCGAGGTCACAGGCTGAGCACTGCGTGTGGAAGGGCGGTTGACCGCCTCGTGGCAGCAGCCGGGGGCCGTGTAATGTTGCCGTCCGGCTGCGGAACGCCCCAGCCGTGCAGGGACCGAGGAGGTGAGCACCATTACCGCTGTGTCAGCTCGGGTGCTCTCGCCTCAGGGGTTCACCGCCGCCAGGTGAGCGGGAGAGCGCCCTTCGGGTTCCCGAAAGGCTCTCGGCTTCCATGCCCTTCTCCTCCATCCCTTCCGTTTCGTACGCAGCTGTCGTCACTGCGCTCCGGTCCGCGGGCTGTGTCTTCGCCGAGGACGAGGCGCGGCTGATCGTCTCCACCGCCGGCACTCCGGCCGAACTCACCGACATGGTGGACCGCCGCTCCGCGGGCCTGCCCCTCGAACACGTCCTGGGCTGGGCCGAGTTCTGCGGTCTGCGCATCGCCGTCGAGCCGGGCGTCTTCGTGCCGCGCCGACGTACCGAGTTCCTGGTCCGGCAGGCACTCGCGTCGGCCCCGGAAGCACCGGCCCTCGTCGTCGTGGACCTGTGCTGCGGCTCGGGCGCGGTGGGCGCCGCGCTCGCCGCGTCCCTCCCCGGTGCCGAGCTGCACGCCGCCGACATCGACCCGGCGGCGGTGCGCTGCGCCCGCCGAAACGTCGGCGAGCGCGGCCACGTCCACGAGGGCGACCTCTTCGAGCCGCTGCCGCGCACCCTCCGTGGTCGCGTCGACATCCTGGCCGCCAATGTGCCGTACGTCCCCACCGAAGAGGTCGGCCTCCTGCCGCCGGAGGCCCGTGACCACGAACCCCGCGTGGCGCTCGACGGCGGAGGCGACGGGCTCGACATCCTGCGCCGGGTGACAGCCGAGGCCTCGCAATGGCTGTCCCCCGGCGGCTCCCTCCTGGTCGAGACGAGCGAACGCCAGGCATCCGTCGCCGTCGGAACCTTCGCCGACAGCGGGCTGGTTCCACGCCTGGCCGTGTCGGAGGAGCTGTACAGCACGGTCGTGATCGGAACGAGGTCCTAGTCACACGACGCCTACGCGGTTGTGCAACTAGTTGCATAAAGGCCGGCCCCTCGTCTACAACAGACGGCAAGACACCGCGCACGGAGGGGCCCATGAGCCGTTACCCGCACCTGCTGACCCCGCTCGACCTGGGTTTCACGACCCTGCCCAACCGCGTACTCATGGGCTCCATGCACGTGGGCCTGGAGGAGGCGGAGCGCGGCTTCGAGCGCATGGCGGAGTTCTATGCGGCCCGGGCCCGCGGGGGCGTGGGACTCATCGCCACGGGCGGCATCGCGCCCAACGAGGCGGGACGGCCGTACGAGGGCGGAGCCAAGCTCACGACCGAGGCGGAGGCCGGGCAGCACACCGTCATCACCGAGGCCGTGCACCGCGAGGGCGGCAGGATCGCGATGCAGATCCTGCACTTCGGGCGGTACGCCTATCACCAGGACCTCGTCGCGCCCAGCGCCCTCCAGGCCCCGATCAGCCCCCATGTCCCGCACGCGCTCACCGACGACGAGGTCGAGCGGACGATCGACGACTACGCCCGCGCCGCCCGCCTCGCGCGGCAGGCCGGCTACGACGGCGTCGAGATCATGGGCTCCGAGGGCTATCTCATCAACGAGTTCATCGCCACGCAGACCAATCACCGCGAGGACCGCTGGGGCGGCTCGTACGAGAACCGTATGCGCTTCCCCGTCGAGATCGTCCGCCGCGTACGCGAGGCGGTGGGCGAGGACTTCGTCATCATCTACCGGCTGTCGATGCTGGACCTGGTGCCCGGCGGATCGACGCTGGACGAGGTGATCATGCTCGCCCGTGCCGTCGAGGCCGCCGGAGCGACGATCATCAACACCGGTATCGGCTGGCACGAGGCGCGGATCCCCACCATCGCGACCTCGGTGCCGCGTGGCGCGTACGCCTGGGTGACCAAGAAGGTCATGGGCGCCGTCTCGATCCCGCTGGTGACGACCAACCGCATCAACACCCCTGACCTCGCCGAGCAGTTGCTCGCCGACGGCTACGCCGACATGGTGTCCCTGGCCCGCCCGATGCTCGCCGACCCCGACTTCGTGAACAAGGCGCGGGACGGGCGCCCCGAGGCCATCAACACCTGCATCGGCTGCAACCAGGCCTGCCTCGACCACACCTTCAGCGGCAAGATCACCTCCTGCCTGGTCAACCCACGCGCCTGCCACGAGACCGAGCTGGTCCTCGCACCGACCCGGCGGCGCAAGCGCGTAGCCGTCGTCGGGTCGGGCCCCGCCGGACTCGCCTGTGCCGTCTCCGCCGCCGAACGCGGCCACGACGTCACGCTGTACGACGCCGCGGGGGAGATCGGCGGTCAGCTGAACGTGGCCCGCAAGGTCCCCGGCAAGCAGGAGTTCGACGAGACGCTGCGCTACTTCCGTACGCAGCTCGAACTGCGGGGCGTGGACGTGCGGTTGGGCAGGTACGTGACCGCGGGCGACCTCGTCGGCTACGACGAGACGGTGATCGCCACCGGGGTCACGCCCCGTACCCCGGAGATCCCCGGCGTCGACCACCGGAGCGTCGTCGGCTACCTCGACGTGCTGCGCGACAGCGTGCCCGTGGGCGACCGTGTCGCGATCCTCGGCGCGGGCGGCATCGGCTTCGACGTCGCCGAGTACCTGACCGACGGCGGCGGCAAGGCGAGCGAGGACCCGGCGACGTATTTCCGGCAGTGGGGCGTCGACATGGACCACCGGACGCCCGGCGGCCTCGCCGCGCCCGAGCGGCCCACGTCGCCGCGCTCCGTCCACCTCCTGCAGCGGAAGGCCTCCAAGGTCGGCGCCGGGCTCGGCAAGACCACCGGCTGGATTCACCGTACGGAGCTCAGGCACCGCGGGGTCACGATGATCCCGGGTGTCCAGTACGACCGGATCGACGACGAAGGTCTGCACGTCACCGTCGGCGGGCAGAGCACCGTCCTGCCGGTCGACACGATCGTGCTCTGCACCGGGCAGGAGCCGTGCCGCGACCTGTACGACGAGTTGCGTGCCGACGGTCGCAGTGTGCACCTCATCGGCGGCGCCGACGTGGCCGCCGAACTGGACGCCAAGCGCGCGATCAAGCAGGGCACGGAGCTGGCGGCGGCCCTGTAGGCGATGGATCGCCTCTCGGCGGCGTACCGCTGCCTACCTAGGATGAGTTCATGTCACTGCCGCACGCCATCCTCACGGCCCTGCTGGAGAAGCCGTCGTCGGGCCTTGAACTGACCCGGCGTTTCGACAGGTCGATCGGCTACTTCTGGTCGGCGTCGCATCAGCAGATCTATCGCGAGCTGGGCAAACTGGAAGCCGAGGGCTACATCCGGGCCCTCCCGGCCGAGCAGCCGGCCCGCGGGCAGAAGAAGAGCTACGAGGTCCTGCCCGCGGGCCGTGCCGAACTCACCCGCTGGACCGCCGCCTCCCAGGACCCGAAGCCCCTGCGCGACCCGCTGCTGCTGCGTCTGCGCGCCGCGGCCGTGGTCGGCACCGCGGGCGTCGAGGCGGATCTGCGCCACCATCTCGAACTGCACCGGCGGCAGTTGGCGGACTACGAGGAGATCCAGCAGCGGGACTTCCCGCCCGGCAGACACACGCCCCAGGACCGGCTCCAGCACCTCATCCTGCGCGCCGGGATCGACCTGGAGACGTTCTGGACCCGCTGGCTGATGGATGCGCTGGAGGAGTTCGAACGACTGCCTGCGCAGGACCCGCCTTCCCGGGATTCGACGGTGTGATCAGAGCCGGTTGGGCTTGGCGCGACGACGCAGGACCCAGGCCGTCGCCCCGACGCCCGTCGCCACCAGGACCCCGCCCGCCGTGTAGGTGACGGTGCTGTAGTCCTTCGCGGTGCCGCCCGTACCGCCCATGACCCCGCGCGTCGCCGTCGTCGTGGGCGAGGGCGACCGCGTCGGAGACGGCGAAGGGGTGGCCGTCGCGGAGATCGTGGGACTCGTGCCCGTGGTCACGGTGATGGACTGGGTGCCCGCCGTCGTGCCGTTCTCGCAGACCACGATGACGGTGTACGTGCCCGAGCTGACGCCCGACCAGGAGGCGCTCTGGGTGCCGTTGCCGGACAGCGCCACCTGGCGTCCCTGGGCGAAGTTCGTCTGGCTGCTGGAGAGCAGCGAGGCGTTGCCGCCGCTCGGGCACGAGGTGGTGTTGACCTGGACCGTGGACCCGCTGGAGGTCACGGTGATCTGGGTGTTCACCGCGGCAGCGGGCCCAGCGGTGAGGGCCAGTGGCAGCGCGGCGGTGGCCGCCACGGTCAGACCGGCGCGGACGAACGTCTGAGTAGTACGCATTGGACTGCCCTCCGGCGGCACGGTTGGCGGTACATCCCATGCGCCGCCGAGGGTTGGGAAACGCCCGTGCTGCCCTGGGACGAGCCAACGTGCCCTTCACGGCCTCCGCACGCGGGGCGGGCCCGGTCAGGTGACAGAGTCCTCCGGACGGCGCACCGCGGACGGCGCGCCACGCAGTGTCACCGGACCGGCGACCCGACCCAACCGCATGCCCTCGCTACCGCCCGGCCGCCCCCCCGTGGTCACCGTCCGCTCCGCCGAGAAGCCGGCCACTCGGCCCCCGAGCACGGCCCGTGCCGTAGCCGGGTCACACCTTGCGGTACGTGTACGCCTCCGAAGCCGCCGCTTCCACCGCCGCGAGGTCCGCTCCCGACGATGCGGTGACGACCGCGGCGACCGCGCCCTCTACGAAGGGGGCGTCCACGAGGCGTGTGTGGGCCGGGAGCTCGTCGCCTTCGGCGAGGAGGGTCTTTACGGTGAGGACCGCGCTGCCGAGGTCGGTGAGCACGGCGACACCGGCGCCGCGGTCCACGGAGGCCGCCGCGGCGGAGATCAGCTCGGCGCTGGTGCCGAGGCCGCCGCCCTCCACCCCGCCCGCCGGAGCCACCGGCGCGGTCGTGCCGCCACCCGCGAGCCCTGCCGCCAGTTCGGCGACCGAGGCGGCCACCGCGGCACTGTGCGACACGAGCACGATGCCCACCAGCTTCTCGTCACTCACCGGCCGCCTCCTCGAGAGCCGCGATCAGCAGGGCGGAGGAGGTGGCACCGGGATCCTGGTGCCCGATGCTCCGCTCGCCCAGATAACTCGCCCTGCCCTTGCGGGCCTGCAAGGGCGTGGTGGCCAGGGCGCCCTCCTCGGCGGCGGCCCGAGCCGCCGCGAAGGACTCTCCGAGCGCATCGACCGCGGGCACCAGCGCGTCGATCATGGTCTTGTCGCCCGGCGCCGCCCCGCCGAGCTGCATCACCGCGTCCACCCCGGTGCGCAACGCGTCCGTGAGCTGCTCCTCGCTGACCTCGGCCGTGTCCCCGAGCGCTTTCCCGGTGCGGCGCAGCAGCGTGCCGTACAGCGGACCCGACGCACCGCCCACCGTCGAGATCAACTGACGCCCGGCGAGCATGAGGACGGCGCCCGGCGTGCCCGGCGCCTCCTTCTCCAGCGTGGTCGTCACGGCCGTGAAGCCGCGCTGCAGATTGCTGCCGTGGTCGGCGTCGCCGATCGGCGAGTCGAGGGCGGTGAGCCGCGCCGCCTCGCGGTCGACGGACGCGGCGGTCGCCGTCATCCAACGGCGGAAGAAGTCGGCGTCGAGCACAGGATCTCCTCGCAGGGTGCTTGCGTAGTCGTAATGCTTGTCCAGGCGCTTGCCTGGTAAGGGAGTTGACCGGTCTCATGTGCCCCAGCGCAGGCCCGCCGTACGCACTGGAGCGTCCCACAGCCGCAGCAGCTCCTCGTCGACCTGACACAGCGTCACCGAGGCTCCTGCCATGTCGAGCGAGGTGACGTAGTTGCCGACGAGTGTGCGCGCCACGGCGACGCCACGCTCGGTCAGCACGCGCTGCACCTCCGCGTTGAAGCCGTACAGCTCCAGAAGCGGCGTCGCACCCATGCCATTGACCAGGACCAGCACGGGATTCCTGGGGCTCAGGTCCTCCAGAATCGCGTTCACGGAGAAGTCGGCGATCTCCCGCGACGTCATCATCGCGCGCCGCTCACGGCCGGGCTCGCCGTGGATGCCGACGCCCAACTCAAGCTCGCCGGGCGGGAGATCGAAGGTGGGGCTGCCCTTGGCCGGAGTGGTGCAGGCACTCAGGGCGACACCGAAGCTGCGGGAACTCTCGTTGACCTGACGGGCCACCGCCTCGACCCGCTCCAGCGACTGCCCCTCCTGCGCCGCGGCGCCCGCGATCTTCTCCACGAACAGTGTCGCGCCGGTGCCGCGCCGCCCCGCCGTGTAGAGGCTGTCGGTCACCGCCACGTCATCGTTGACGAGCACCTTCGCCACCTGGATGCCCTCATCCTCGGCGAGCTCCGCCGCCATGTCGAAGTTGAGGACGTCCCCGGTGTAGTTCTTCACGATGAACAGCACTCCGGCGCCGCTG
Organism: Streptomyces sp. NPDC006365; assembly: GCF_042870755.1. Taxonomy (NCBI): domain Bacteria; kingdom Bacillati; phylum Actinomycetota; class Actinomycetes; order Kitasatosporales; family Streptomycetaceae; genus Streptomyces; species Streptomyces sp. NPDC006365. The sequence continues at coordinate 278,755 of NZ_JBIAHS010000003.1, read as the reverse complement.
TCCACGGCGGCAGCCGCCCGCACCATCTGGTCCGGCACCGGGCTGGTGAACACCTCGCCCGGACAGGCCGCCGACAGCATCCCCGGACCCACGAACCCGCCGTGCAGCGGCTCGTGCCCCGAACCACCACCGGAGACCAGGCCCACTTGCCCGGCGACCGGAGCGTCCCGCCGTACGATCACCCGGTTCTCGACATCCACGGTCAGCTCGGGATGCGCGGCGGCCATGCCCCGCAGCGCGTCCGCGACAACCGTCTCCGCGACGTTGATGAGCATCTTCATTCCGTACCTCCGGGTGAGGTGAGCAGCCGTGGCCGCGTCCTGGATCTCTCAAGGCCTGCGGGTCAAGTATCGATCGCCGAGTGCGGTTGGGCACCGGTGGGAACGACAGATCTCGTGCCCGCCTGGTGACGCCATCGGGTTTGGCGAGGCTGCGTCCGGCTACCCGGACAGCGTGTCAGCGACAGATCAGCAGGAACTCGTCCGTTTCCTCGAGGACCGGTTCGCCTGTGCGCAGGCGTGTACCGATTGCGCGCGAGTGTGTGCGCTGCGCGCGAGTCTGGCCGATCTCGACGGTCCGGAAGATCAGCAGCAGTTGCGGCGCAAGAGCATCCTGTGCGCGGAGGTCTGCGACGCTACCTGCCGCGTGCTGGCCGAACAGACCTGGCAGGACGAGGCCGGAACGCGCGCCCAGGTCGAGTGGTGCCGCGCCGTCTGCCTGGAGACCGCGCATGTCCTCGACCGGAACCCCGACGCCGAGGAGGGTGCGCTGGCCTGCCGGGACTGTGCGCGCGCATGCACGGACTTCCTCGCCCTGCTGAGGTGACGAGTTTGCTGGAGTGGCGGCCGGCCCGCGGTGACGGGCCGCCGCCTGCCCCTCGGCCAGTCAGTCGCCGAGCGTCCGGCCCACCCGTACGTTCCAGCGCCCGGCCCGCCCGCTGAGCTCCGTCGCGGTCAGCGGCGGCACGTCGATGCGCCAGAACGCCGGCTCAGGAGCACCGAGCGCCCGTACCACCATGGCACGTACGATCTCCGGCTCGACGACTGCGAGGGTCCAGCCCTCGAACTGCCCAGCCGCATCGAGCCACTTGGCGACCCGGTCACACAATCCGCGTACGGATTCACCGCCGTGCGGTGCGTACGACGGATCCGCCAGCCAGCGTGCGACCGCCTCCGGCTCCTCGGCGCCCACCTCGGCCAGGCTCGCGCCGCGCCAGCGACCCACGTCCAGTCCCGCCAAACCGGGCTCGTCCGCGACTTCGAGGCCGAGCCCGGCGGCCGTCTCGCGGCAGCGCACGCCGGGGGAGACCAAGGCCCGGTCCGCAGCGGGCAGCGAACCCGCGGCCGCCTGCGCGAGCCGTAGCCCGGAGGCGTCGAGGGCGCATCCGTCGTCGAAACGCGCCTCCCGCAACGCGGCACTGATCGCTGGTGAGATCAACATCACTCGGCTGGTCATCGGCCCACTCTCGTACTCAACACCCGCTCAAAGCCCTTGCTGGCACCGGGAATTGGCGCATGACCAGGACAACGGCGCATGCTCCGGCACCCCGTGCGCCCTTGGCCACCTCTCCGCTTCGCGGTACGGTCTCGTCGATATTGACGACGGTTCGACGGAAGCCGGTGAGAATCCGGCACGGTCGCGCCACTGTAAACCCGTACCGATCGCCACCCACCAGGGGCTGTTCGGGCCGGGCAAGTCAGACCCGTGGCCGTCGTCCTGTGCACCACCAAGACGGGACGCGAGTTCCCCAGGAGGTCCTGCCACATGGCGCAGTCCATCGCTCAGCCGAGCGCAACCAACCCCGCCGCACCGGCCGCCGTGCCGGCCAAGCTGCCGATCGGCGCGATCGCCCCCTGGGCGGTCTTCTTCGGCATCCTGATGCTGGTCCTGCTCTACTTCGTCGGCGCCGAACAGGGCGCCACCTCGCTCGTCTCCGGTGAAGGCGTGCACGAGTGGGTGCACGACGCCCGCCATCTGCTCGGCTTCCCCTGCCACTGACGGCGACGAGGAAGCGTACGAGCACATGGACTCAGCAACCGTCAGAAACCTCCTGGTGCGTGGCATGCTCGCGGGACTCGCCGCGGGCATGCTCGCCCTGGTCGTCGCCTACTTCCTCGGCGAACCACGCGTCGACGAGGCCATCGCATTCGAGGAGGCCCACGCCCACGAGCACGGCGGCGAGGAACTCGTCAGCCGCACCATGCAGTCCACCGCAGGCCTGAGCACCGGCGTCCTCGTCTACGGCGTCGCGTTCGGCGGCATCGCAGCCCTCGCGTACTGCTTCGCACTCGGCAGGATCGGCCGCTTCGGGCCGCGTGCGAGCGCGCTGCTGCTGTCGACCGCGGGCCTGCTCGCGGTCTACGTCGTGCCGTTCCTGAAGTACCCCGCCAACCCGCCCGCCGTCGGCAACCCCGACACCCTCAACCAGCGGACCACGCTGTACTTCCTGATGGTCGTGCTCAGCGTGCTACTGGCCGTCGGCACGGTAATCCTCGGCAAGCGCCTCGCACCACGCCTGGGCAACTGGAACGCCACCCTCTCCGCGGGAGCCTTCTTCGTCCTCGTCGTCGGCCTGGCCTACGCGCTCCTGCCGTCCTTCAACGACGTCCCGGAGGGCTTCCCGGGCACCTTGCTGTGGCAGTACCGGCTGGCTGCCCTCGCCATCCAGGTGACGCTGTGGACGGCGTACGGCCTGGTATTCGGGTACCTCGCGGAGCGCGTACTGGCTCCGCGTACGGCTGCCGCCCGGCCCAAGGGGGCCACGGCTGTGGCGCACTGAGCCGTTGCACACAGGAGGGCCCCCGGAGCGAAGCTGCCCGGGGGCCTTTCCCGTGTACGCGGCCGCTCTCGTGTGTTCCCAATTTCTGAAACAAGTTCTACGGTGTGCGCCGTCAGGACCGGGCCACCGCCACGCCTCACGGCTGGAGCGGCAGGCCAGTGGGAGCCAGGAGGCGCCGTGCATCTCGAATACACGCCGGAGCAGCAGGAGTTGCGCACAGAACTGCGCGCCTACTTCACCGAGTTGGTACCGGAGAACGTGCACGCCCGGTACGCCGACCCGGCCGCGCAGAAGCGGTTCTACCGCGAGACCATCCGCCGGCTCGGCTCCGACCGCTGGCTCGGGGTGGGCTGGCCGAAGGAGTACGGCGGGCGCGGGCTGAGCCCGATGGAGCAGTTCATCTTCTTCGACGAGGCCGCCCAGGCGGGCGTACCCCTGCCGCTGATGGCGCTGAACACGGTCGGACCGACGATCATGCAGTTCGGCACCGAGGAGCAGAAGGCGTACTTCCTGCCGAAGATCCTCTCCGGCGAGATCGACTTCGCGATCGGCTACAGCGAGCCCGACGCGGGCACGGACCTGGCCGCTCTCAAGACCAGGGCTGTTCGGGATGGCGACGAGTACATCGTCAACGGGCAGAAGATCTGGACGACGAACGGTGATACGGCGGACTGGGTGTGGCTGGCCGTCCGCACCGACCCCGATGCGCCCCCGCACAAGGGCATCACCATCCTCCTCGTGCCGACCTCCGCCCCCGGCTACTCCTGCACCCTCATCAACACCCTGGCCTCGCACGACACCACGGCCAGCTACTACGAGAACATCCGCGTCCCCGTCTCCCGCCGCGTCGGCGAGGAGAACAAGGGCTGGCGGCTGATCACCAACCAGCTCAACCATGAACGCGTCACCCTCGCCGCCCACGGCACCATGGCCATCCGCGCCCTGCACGACGTGCAGCGCTGGGCCATGGAGACCAAACTCGCCGACGGCCGCCGCGTCGTCGACCTGCCCTGGGTGCGCCGCCGCCTCGCCCAGACCCACACCAAGCTGGACGCGATGAAACTCCTCAACTGGCAGATGGTGAACGCCGTCCAAGAGGGCACCCTCACCCCGCAGGACGCCTCCGCAGTGAAGGTGTACGGCTCCGAGGCGCGCCGGGACGCGTACGCCTGGCTCATGGAGATCGTCGCCGCGGCCGGAGCCCTGAAGGAGGGCTCCGCGGGCTCGGTACTCCACGGGGAGCTGGAGCGCGGCTACCGCTCGGCCGTGATCTTCACCTTCGGCGGCGGGAACAACGAGATCCAGCGCGAAATCATCTCGTGGATCGGCCTGGGGATGCCGCGGGTACGGCGTTAGCTTGCTTGTGACGAGGATTTATAGTCACAAAAGCGGGATAGGCGCCATACCGAGGGCGCGGACCGGAGGGTAGCGGGCCTGGCTTGCAGACTGACTGAGGCAGCTGACTTGCTGCTTCCTCAGCGTTGGTGAGGTTCGGGCGTGCTGCGCTCTCGAACTTTGCCGATTCGGGCGGGCCGGTGATGGCCGGGGATGTCGCGATCGCGCTGGGCCGGGACACGACGCCGGCGATGGTGGAGCCGGTTTGCGGGCAGCTGCGCAAGCTCGCCGGCAGGGGCTGGATCTCCCGGACCGGCGCGGGCCGTTATCTTCCGCGCTGACAGGCCAGGACGGCGGCGGAGCGGCCACTTCCGGTCGTAACAGGAGGGCCCACGGCGGGAGTTGGTGCGTGTGTAAAGCCCCACTGCCTCGCCCGCGTCCGGACCGGGCACTGAAGAAGAACGCCCGCAGCGGCGGAGTCGTGTTCCTGCTGGACGGCACCCTCGTCCGTACACGCCGCCGCACCGGGGGCGGACAACCGGAAGAACTTATCCGGCAAGCACAAGGTTCATGGCCTGCTGTGTTTCGCGCTCACCGACGAGAAGGGCAACCTGATCTGGATCTCCGCGGCCAAGCCGGGCCGCTTCAGCGAGATCACCGCCGCCCGCCACAACAAGATCACCGGACCTCTGCGTGCGGCAGGACTCGGCGCCCTGGCCCCTGCTCACCGCGAACGCGCCGCCGTCGAGCACGGTTTCGCGAACCTGAAGTCCTGGCGCTTTCTCACCAACATCCGCATGAACGCCCGGCACGCGACCACCCTCTTGCGGGCCCTGCTCGTCCTCGCGAACACCGAAATCCACCAGTGACAGACGATCTCCCATGGAAGATCACGCCCCTGACCGGCGTGAATACATCACCGCAGGCACACACCAGCCCCGTGACCTGCGAAGTCAGGACGAAAACTTCTCACTGCGCCGAGGCGGCGGAAGTGGGTGGCTACCTGGTCTTGAACCGGTCCGGACGCACGAAGTCCAGGCCTTCGACGGTCTCTTTGCCGAGCGCTTCGTGTGCGGCGATGTGGCCATAGCCGGTGGCCATCTTGAAGCCCTTTCCGGAGAATCCGGTGGCGCAGTAGACCCTGCTGTTCTCATCCAGCCAGCCGAGGAGGGGATGCCTGTCCTCGGTGAAGAGGTCGGGGAAGGCGTCGGAGCGCACGATGGTGGGGGTCAGGCCGGGGAAGAATTCGGTGACGGTCTCGGTGACCTTTTCGATTTCTTCCGGGGTGAGTTCTCTGGGCACGGAATCCGGGTCGGGGGTTGTCCTTCCGCGCCCGTCCAGCGTTCCGTCCACCGAAGCCTTGACCGTCACACCGTCGACGGCGGGTGCGCCGTACAGGGAGCGGTCGTCGTACTGCCGGCTGAAGACGGGGAATTTCTCTGGCGAGAACTGCGTGCCGTCCTGGGCGATGAACCATGTCAGGACGATCCGATGGGTTTCCGTGACGGCCTTGAGATGGTCGGGCATGAGCCTTCGGGACCAGCCGCCCGAGGTGACGATGACCTTCTCGAACGTCCAGGTTCTGTCGCCCGAGGTGACGACCACGCCGTGTTCGGTTTCGGTGATGCTGTCCACGGGGGTGTTCTGAAGGACGGTGGCGCCGCCTGCCTGGGCTGCCGCGACGGCGGCGCTGACGGCGCGGTCGGTGCGCAGAACGCCGGCGCGGGGGTCATAGATGGCGCAGTCGTCGGGGCGGAGGTTGTGCTGGGGGTAGCGTTCCGCTATCTCCTCCTGGTTGAGGACGTAGTGCTCGGCTCCGGTGATGCGCGCTGTCTCGAGGATGCTGTTGATGAAACTGCTGTTCGCCGTCCCAATGGTCAGGCCCCCGGTAGGTGTGAAAATCTCCTGCCCGGTTTCCGCTTCGAGCTCGGCCCAGAGGCTGCGGGAGCGTTCCATGATGGGGTAGTAGTCGGGCTTCCCGAGGTAGATCATGCGGAGCAGGCGCGTGTCGCCGCCCACGGCACTGCGGCCGTGGGCCGGGGTGGCGGCCTCGAAGCCCACGACCGAGTCGGACAGCCGGGAGGCCTGCCACAGGGCCATGCTTCCGATACTGCCCAGGCCGATGACTGCGAGTCGTGCGTCCATGAGAGCAGTTCCTTTTCGTTTACTCGTGAAGTCCGGCGAGTCTGCTGCCGAATCTCGCCAGGAGTGAGGTCCTGCTGGAATCCCTGCGTTCTTCCCAGTGGTCGGCGATACCGAAGAGCCGGTACATGGCGTGAACGCCCAGCCAGCGGATGGGTTCCGGTTCCCACTTCCGTGCCCGGTAGCCCACCCAGGGAAGGGTGGTCCGCTCGGTTTCCTTCTCGAAGGCGAGCTCCACGAGAGTCCTGCCGCCGACGTAGGCCGACGTGACGCCGTGTCCGGCGTAGCCGGTGGACGATCCGATCCCCGATGCCGGGCCCCAGCGCACGCCGCCGTTCCAGTCACGCGTGACGCCCAGGACTCCCGACCAGGCGTGGTCCACCTCGAAGGGAATGCCCGGGAAGAAGGTACTGAGCTTCTGCGAGATCAGGTCGATGGTGGACTGGGCGGTCGCACCGGCCCCCCCTGTGCCGGACCCGAAGCGGTAGGGGACACCGCGGCCCCCCATGGCGATACGGCCGTCCGATGTCCGTTGGGCGTAGATGAAGGTGTGCGCGGAGTCGCTGAGGCACTGGAGTCCGTCCCAGCCGATCTCCTGCCATGCCTCCTCCGGCAGGGGCTTGGTCACGATCAACGAGGAGTTGACAGGGATAAGGGTCCGGCGGCCGAGCAACCGTCCCGAATAGCCCTCGGTGCAGATGAACGTCCTGGCCGCGGTGACGCGTCCGTCGGCCAGGGTGAGGGTCCTGTCCGCGACACTGTCCACTTGGCTGCCCTCGTAGATCCTGACCCCCATGGAGGTCAGGGTGTCGGCGAGGCCGTAGACGAGTTTCGCGGGGTGGAATCGCGCGCAGTGCTTGTAGAAGAGCCCGCCGTGGACGGTGGAGATGTCGATCCGGCTCCGGAACTCGTCCCGGTCGAGCAGGTGGACTTCGTCGTCGGTCAGCCCGTACTTCAGGTCGGCATCACGCCTGGTGACAAGCCGGCCCAGCCCTGCCCGAGTGTGGGCGGCGACGAGCGCGCCGCCCTTGTGCTGATCGGCATCGATGCCTTCGGCCTGGAGGATGTCCAGGACCGCGTCGACGCCGGCGACGAATTCCTGCTGCAGTGCCCGGCTCGCTTCCAGCCCGCCCCCGGCGCGGGCGAAGGTGGCACGGTTCCCTGGGGGCATCGCCGAGAGCCAGCCACCGTTGCGTCCTGACGCGCCGTAGCCCACCTGTTCGGCCTCGAAGACGGCGACCGAGAGCGACGGTTCGAGCTTCTTGGCGAAGTACGCCGCCCAGAGGCCGGTGTAGCCGCCGCCGACAATGGCCACGTCCACGGAGCCCTGGCCGGTGAAGCGGGGGAACGACGGCCTCTTGTCGGCCAGCCCGGCCACCCAGAAGCCGAGCTCTCCGTTTCGCGGTGGTGCCGCATGGGCGTTCATGGTGCGTCCTTCTTCTGTGTCTGGGACCGGGGGGCGGGGCTGGAAGGCGGTGCAGCTTCCGTCGACGGGGAGGGTTGCCCCGTTGAGGTAGGAGGACTCCGACGACGCGATGCGGAGGACGGCGTCGGCGATCTCCTCGGCGGTGGCGGCGCGTCGGACCGGAATCCGCCCCTCACGCCGTGCCTGTGGAAGCCGGTTCACCGCCGCCGCTCACGATCGGCTCGTCGCTAGACCGCGGTGCAGATCATCTGGATCTCGACCGGACTGTTGAGCGGCAGCCCGGCGACACCGATCGCGGTGCGGGCGTGCCGGCCGTTCTCGCCCAGTACCTCGATGAGCAGTTCACTGGCCGCGTTGGCGACCTGTGACTGCAGACCGAAGTCCGGCGTGCTGGCCACGAAGACCAGCATCTGCACGATCCGGACCCGGTCCAGACCCCCACCGCCTGCACAGCGGCGGCGAGCGCGTTGAGCGCGGCATGGCGCGCGAGCTCCTGCACGGTCTCCAGCTCCACGTCCCGGCCGACGACGCCCTGGCCCAGCAGCTCGCCGTCCTTGAAAGGAAGTTGGCCGGAGAGGTGGATGCTGGACCCCACCGTCCGGTGGGGTACGAGGTACGTGCTGTCGGCGAGGACGGGGAGCCTCAGCCCCAGGGCTCGGAGCCTTTCCGCAGCCGAGTCGCCCTTGACGGTTTGTCGGCAGGGGCAGACTCATACCGCCACCGCCTTGCTGCGGATCATTCTTCGGTTCTCCACTCGGGTGTCAGGGGCGCGGCAGGCCGAAGAGGACGGGGAGGTCGGCGATGTCGGTGATCCGCTCGTAGCCGAGCCAGTGCTCGTCGTGCTCCCAGCCGCGGTCGACGTACACCTTGTTCTTGATGCCCATGATCGCCGCGGAGCGATGGTCGTACATCGGGCTGGCGGAGACGTGCACGAGTTCGTCGGGTGTGACGCCGAGCTTGTCGAACATGTAGTCGAAGGCGCCGAGTCGCGGCTTGTAGACGCCCATCTCCTCGGCGCTGATGACGACCTCGAACGGGGCCTTGAGGTTCTCCGCGAGGCGCACGGCATGCGCGGTGTCGCTGTTCGTGATGATGACCAGCGGGACCGCCTCGGCCAGGCGGTTCAGTGCCTCGGTGACGCCCGGGTACGGGCCCCAGGTGGGGATGGTCTCGTACACCGCCCGCGCGTCTTCCTCGCGGTACTCGAGACCGACCTTGCGCGAGGCGCGTTCCATGGAGCGGGCGACGACCTGGTGGAACGGCTGGTACGCGCCCGTGCACTCGTCGATCCGGTACGCCTTGCAGATCCGCAGGAACTCATCGGCGACCTCGGGCGGCAGCCGGTCGCCCAGAACCTCACGCATCGTGTCGTTGATGCTGAACTTGATCAGCGTTCCGTTCATGTCGAACGTCACGAACTTGGGCTTGACGTCGAATCCCACTGGTCCTCCTAGTGTTTCGGTGGGGCAGTCCGAATACATCTGGTCGATTGTCGACCATCGGGTCGGTCGATTGTCGACCAAGTACCTCTCGACTGTCAACAGCGTCTGAGGAGTGCCTTGGTGGACCCGGCGTCGGCCGTCTGACGGCCCAGGGAGTTTCCGCGCCGGGGAAGCGACTTGAGGTGTGGGCGCAAAACCCCACAGAGGTATAGTCGACAAACGACCAAGTGGTCGACAAGCACCGAGGGAAGGTGACGGGGTGGACCACAAGTTCGAGTGGCAGGAGCAGCGGACGACGACGCCGGACGGCGTCTACCGCACACTGCGGGCGGCCATCCTCGACGGGACCGTACCTCCTGGTGGCCAGCTACGAGAGGCGCACATCGCCTCGGACCTCGGGATCAGCCGGTCCCCGCTGCGCGAGGCGCTGACCAAGCTGGAGGAGGAAGGGCTTGTCGTAAAGATCCCCTACCGTGGGGCGTTCGTCGTAGAGGTGAGCCCTCGTGAGGTCGCCGAGATCGACTCGGTCCGGCTGCATATCGAACCCTACGCCGCCGAGCTCTCGGCCGAAGTGCTGCGTGGTCCTGAGCGGCCGCAGTTGCTGCAGACTGTCGAGGATCTCCGTCGGGCGATGGAGAAGGACGACATCCCGGCCAGCATCGACGCCCACCTTCGTTTCCACAGGCTCTTCTACGATTTCTCGGGGCACGGCATCCTGCAGGGCCTTTGGAACGGCTGGGAGACCAAGCTGCGCCTCTACCTCAGCGTCGACCACCGCACGTACAGCGACGATCCGCATCAACTGGTCGTCGAGCACGAGAGGTTGGCCGCGGTTGCCCTGGAAGGCGACAACGACGCATTCCGCCAGGAACTGGCTGCCCATTTCCCCATGGGGCTGCGAGCCCAGACGGGAGATGCGGGAGCACCGACGCACCGGCACGTATGAGGCCATGCCGCGTGTGTGCAGTGTCCGGGCCAGCTCCTCACCGTGACGTTGCAGACGCATGTCGAAAGGTCAGGATCAAGCTCGCACCGTCGGCGCGATCTTGTAGCGGATCTTGTATCAAGGGTGCCGGCCGCCGGTGTGGTGGGACGGGTCGGGGCAACGGGGCGTTCACGGCTGCGGGGTAGTTGCGCGGAGTCCTGGGTGCCTCCCGTGTTTGTCAGGTTCGGTCGGACTCCGTCCGGGTCGGTGCCCCCGCGCGCTCTGACGGACTCGATCGCGGCATCGTGACCCGGCCGGTGCGCCGATGCCGCCGAGTTCGTCGAAGATGCCCCAGTGCGGCCGGGCCGGGCCCTGGCTTCGGTCCCCTGGACGAAAGCGCGGATATGCGGTCGGCGGGGCCGGCCCGAGCCCGGAGGCAACTGACCGCCCTGTACGGCGGGGCGAGTCGTGGCATGAGGATCTCGTGGGGCGTGAGGTCGACCGTCGGCGCGTTGTTCGGTGATCCGGTCGGCGCTCCGTGTCAATCGCCCTGGGATCCGCCGCCGTCGGCGACCGTCATGTGGACAGGTGCGCTGCACACTCTCGCCCACGCCGAACCGGACGGACCGGCGAGCGCGGTCGCGGTGTCGGCCGTCGTTTCCGCACCAGCGGATGGGTCCGCACGCGGCGCTCCCAGCTTGTGCTCGGCGCCGAAGTTTGTGTTGACAGTGCTCAACAGGCAGCCATATGGTCGACAAACGACAATGAGGGTGGCGGATTTAAGCCATCATGCAGCGCTTTGTCGCCACAGGTGCTCAAGAGAAGGACCGAGTGCAGATGGTCAAAATTCACAACATGCGGGTTCTCGCGGCGAACTGCGAGGGTCTGTGCCCTACGCCGTCCAAGGCGGTGGCACGGTGAGCGGGCGCGTGGCTTCGGTAGCGCACACCGGCTCGGCTTCCGATCGGCTCCAGGCCTTGGGGCTGGCCCTTCCCGAGCTCCGTGAGAACCCGTACTACGTGCACCACCGGAGTGTGGATTCGAGCATCTGCATTTCGGGCCAACTTCCTTACAAGGACGGCGAACTGCTGGGCCAGGGCGTCGTCGGCCGGGACGTGGAGCTGGAGACCGCGCAGGAGCTCGCGCGCCATGCCGCGCTCAACTGCCTTGCCGCCGCTGTGCAGGCGGTCGGCGACCTGGACCGGGTCCGGATCGTGCAGATGCTGGTCTTCGTGGCCAGCACGCCGGACTTCGGTGAGCAGTCGCGCGTCGCCAACGCGGCCAGTGAACTGCTCATCGAGGTACTGGGCGAGAACGGACGGCACGCCCGCACCGCGATCGGTGTCGCCGGGCTGCCGCTCAACAGTCCGGTCGAGATCCAGATGGTCTGCACCGCGGTGTAGAGCAGGCGCAACGGTGGTGTGGCGCGAGCGCTCGCGATGTCGCGAACCGCGCGCTCGGCATCCGCGGCCCCGATCATTCCCCGTCAGAACCACAAGGAGGGCAGCGTGAACCGACTGCAACAAGCACTCGACGCTCTGGTCGAGCGGATCGACACCCCCGCGCCGATCGTGCTGGTCGACGTCATGCAGGGCAACATCGACCGCATCCAGGGCTTCGCCGACCAGCGCAACCTCAAGGTCAGGCCGCACGTCAAGACACACAAGTGCGTGGAGATCGGGCGACGCCAGATCCAGGCCGGCGCGGTCGGGATCACCGCGGGAAACGTCGGCGAGGCCGAGGTCTTCGCCGCGGCCGGCTTCGACGACATCTTTCTCGCCTACCCGGTCTGGGCCGCTGGAACGAAACGAGCCCGGATCCGTCGGCTCGCCGAGTCCGCCCGGCTGCGGGTCGGCGTCGACAACGTCGCGGCGGTCGAGGCCCTCGCCGATGCGATGGGAGACGAACCGGACCGGCTGCAGGTCGTGGTCGAGGTCGACTGCGGCGCGCGTCGTTCCGGGGCGCCGCCCGAGGCTGCGGGCGATCTCGCGCTCGCCGCCCGCAAGCGCGGTCTGGTGCCGGTGGGCGTCTTCACCTATCCCGGTCACGGTGGCGCAGGTCGGGACGCTCGCCAGCGCGCCGCGCAGGATCAGGAAGCCGCGCTCATCACCGCCGTACGCAGCCTTACCGGTGTCGGGGTCACCCCTGAGGTGGTCAGCGCCGGCTCCACCCCCACCCTCGAGTTCTCCACCAGCAGCGTGATCACCGAAATCCGTCCCGGCGAGTACGTCTTCGGTGATCTGAACAACGCCCGGCTGGGCGCCTGCGCGGACGACCAGATCGCGCTGTTCGTCGCGGGCACCGTGGTCAGCGACTGGGTCCCCGGCCAGGTCATCCTCGATGTGGGCACCAAAGCACTCAGTCGCGAAGGCAGCCCCGAGATCGGCTACGGCGGCATCGCCGGCACGAAAGCGGTCCTGGGCAAGCTCAACGAGTACCACGGATTCCTCCCGCTGCCGGAAGGGGAGTTCCGCCCCAGCGTCGGCACCGTCGTACCGGTCGTGCCGAACCACGTCTGTCCGGTTGTCCTCGGCTTCGAGGAACTGATCGTCACCGACAGCACGGGCACGTCGCTGCAGCGCTGGCCGGTCGACGCCCGCGGATTCCTCAACTGACCGGCACGGGACGAGACCCTCGCCCTGCCCAAGCTCGCAACCCGACGACCGACCTCCCCCGCAATAGGAGTGCCTGACATGAGACTCAACAACGTCACGGCCCTGGTGACAGGCGCCAGCAGTGGCATCGGGCAGGCGGTGAGTTCCCACTTCCGCCGTGAGGGCGGGCGGCTGCTGCTCACCGGCCGCAAGGAGCGGCTCGACAGCGCTCAGCCCGACGACCTGTACGTTCCCGGAGACCTCAACGACGAGGCGTTCGTCGAGCACCTGGCCAAGCAGGCAGCGGAGTCCTTCGGCACCGTCGACGTCGTCGTCCTCAACCACGGCCTGCAGGCCGCCAGTCCGCTCACCGAGATGGCCTGCGACGACGCGAGGAACGTGCTGGAGAGCAACTTGCTCAGCGCGTTCGTGGTGATGAAGCACTTCGCGCCGCTGATGCCCCAGGCAGGAGGCTCCTTCGTCTGCGTCAGTTCACGGCTGGGCATGGTTGGCATGTCCGGGCAGGTCCTGTATTCCGCCGCAAAGGGGGGCCTCATCATGCTCGCCAAGGGTGCGGCGATCGAGTGGGCCCCGCGCAACATCCGTGTCAACGTCGTCGCTCCTGGCCTGACCGCCACCCCGATCATCGAAGCGGCGTTCCAGCGCAGGCCCGACCCCGAGGCCTACCGCCGCGAGCGCGAGAGCACGATCCCGCTCCAGCGCCTCGCCACCCCCGAAGAGGTCGCCGACGCGGTGCTCTTCTTCGCATCGTCGGAGTCGTCGTACGTGACCGGGTCCGTCCTGACCGTCGACGGCGGGTACACCGCCTTCTGAGCCGTGCCGGGTATCTGCACCGGCATGGGACTGAACCACCAGTTCTCCGTCTCGCCTTCTGCCTCCGGCAACCACCGATCGCGGCCTGACCGCACGACCACGAGTCTCGCGCGTGGCCCCGATCCCGCGCTCGGATCGCGCACCAGTCCTGTGACCCACCGGGCGCCCGTGCCGAGGAACGCACCGTAGGCGTAATCCACGTAACCGTGCTGTGTCTGCGGCTTTGGTGATGACCGCTGTCGCCCCGCTGGTCACCGCCTGCCACCGCCTGCCACGGCTCCAGCCTCCCCACCCCGTTCACCTGGCCTTCTGGCCGGCGTCGCCCCGACGACAAGGCTGTCGGGGACTTCGATCCACGGCGACGACGCGCACACAGAAGCGCCGACCGGCGACGCATGCGGGCGATGCACTCCGTCCGCTCTCCGCCGCCCCCGCACCCCCCCCCGCACCCGCGAGGTAAAGCCCCGCATAGCTGGTCCCACCGCGTCCCCAGATGAGGAGTATTGCCATGAGTGATGCCCAGATCGGTCGTAGAGCGCTCCTGCGCGGAGCAGGCGGCCTCGCCGCGCTCGCTGCACTTCCTTCCCTCGCCGCCTGCGGCACCGGCTCCAGCCGGACGGCCGACGGCGGCGGTGGGAAGGGCGGCAAGACGGTCGTCGTCCGTGACAGTGGCGGTTCCTACGGCGCGGCCCTGCAGAAGGCGATCTACACGCCGTTCACCCAGGAGACCGGCATCCAGGTGAAGGTGCTGAACCTGGACGACGCTCCGCTGCTGGCGCAGATCAAGCAGGGCCGGCCGCAGTGCGACCTCATCAACAACTCGATGATGTCTCACCACAAGTACGTGGCGCAGGATGCTCTGGAGACGCTGGACCTGGACCGGGTCAAGAGCGCGAAGAGCGCGAAGATCCCCGAGAACCAGATCACCGAACACGCAGTCGGCTTCAGTTTCTACGGTCAGTGCATGGCGTACCGCACGGATGCCTTCGGGGGTAAGAAGCCGGAGTCATGGGCGGACTTCTGGGACACCAAGGCGTTCAAGGGCTCCCGTGCGATGGTCCATCCGGACGGTGACCTGCCGGAGCTGGAGTTCGCGCTGCTGGCCGACGGTGTGCCGATGGACAAGCTGTATCCGCTGGATGTGGACCGCGCTTTCAAGGTGTTGACCCGGCTGCAGGGCGACATCAAGAAGTTCTGGGACAGCGGCCCGCTGCCCGGTGTGCTGCTGAGCCGCGAGGAAGTGACGCTGACCACCGTCTGGGACGGGCGGATCGCCGATCTGGAGAAGCAGGGCGTGCCGGTCACCCGGCAGCTCAACGGTATGCGCCGCCAGTTCCAGGGCTATGCCATCGCCAAGGGCGCGGCCAACGCGGACAACGCCTACAAGCTCATGGACTTCTCGCTGCGGGCCGAGATCCAGGCCGCTCTGGCCAAGGCCTTCCCCTCGAACCCGACTTCTCCGCTGGCCTACGAAAAGCTCACCGAGGACGAGCGCAACGCGCTCTCCGGTGCGCCGAAGTACTACGACAAGGGTTTCGATGCCGACATCGACTGGTGGCTGAAGAACGAAGCGGCCGTCACCGAGCGCTGGCTGGAGTGGGCTCGTGGCTGAATTCGGTGTCGCCACACCGTCCGTCAAGGTGGCCGGCGTCACGCCGGCCGCCGCGACCGGCAAAGCGCTGTCGGTGGTGGGCCTGCGCAAGACATACGGGGATGTCGTCGCGGTCGACGAGGCGTCCATGGAGATCGCGGCGGGGGAGTTCGTCACCTTCCTCGGCGCCTCGGGGTCGGGCAAGACCACGACCCTGATGATGATCGCCGGGTTCTGCGAACCCGACTCCGGCACCATCACCGTCGGCGGGCGTGATGTCACGCGGCTCGCCCCGCAGAAGCGAAACCTCGGCTTCGTCTTCCAGCAGTACCTGCTCTTCCCGCACATGACCGTCAGTGAGAACGTCGCGTTCCCGCTCACCCTGCGCGGAGTGCCGAAGGACGAGATCCGCCGACGGGTCGGGGAAACCCTGGAGATCGCCGGTCTGTCGGGGTTCGGCGGCCGCAAGCCGCGCGAGCTGTCCGGTGGTCAGCAGCAGCGTGTGGCCCTGTGCCGGGCGCTGGTCTACCGCCCGCCGGTGATCCTCATGGACGAGCCGCTGGGCGCGCTGGACAAGAAGCTGCGTGACCAGCTGCAGGTCGAGATCAAGTCCATCCAGCAGGAACTGGGCCTGACGGTCATCTATGTGACGCACGATCAGGAAGAAGCGCTGGTGATGTCCGATCGCATCGCGGTGATGCGCAACGGCCTGATCGAGCAGTTCGACAGTCCCCGTGAGCTGTTCGAGCGGCCGAAGACGCCCTTCGTCGCGGACTTCCTCGGCGCGGCCAACTTCCTGCCCGGCCGGGTGGAGAAGCACGACGGCGAGCACACCCTGGTCCGTCTGGAGCACAGTGGCGGTCTGATCAAGGCGCGCCGCCACGAGCTGGCCTCCGGTACCCAAGTCAATGTCGCCGTGCAGCCGGGCCGGCTGCGGGCCTGCGCCGCCGACGACGGCTTCTGTTCCGGCACGGTGGAGAGCGCCACCTACGTGGGCACCCTGGTCCGCGCGGGCGTACGCATCGACGGCGCTGACGCGCCGCCGCTGCGCCTGGAAGTACCGGCCGGCCGCGGCCCGGTCGGCGGCGAGCGGGTCGGCATCAGCGCCGACCCCGAGGACGTCAACCTCTTCGTCACCGAACAGGGCGGGTGAGCCATGGTCGCCACCCTCACCGCGGGGGCTCCCGCCCGCCCGCGCAAGCTCCTGGCCTCGCGCAAGACACGAGTCGGGATTCTCTACGCGCTCCCGGTCGTCGTGTATCTGCTGGTGCTGTTCGTCTACCCGATCTTCAGCACGCTGCTGCTCAGCCTGCAGAATCCCGACGGATCGCTGACGCTGCACTGGTATGCCGACGCGCTGACCGGGGTCAATCTCTCCGTCCTGATCACCACGCTGCGGATCTCCGCGGAGACGGCGGTCCTCAGCCTGGTCTTCGGATTTGTCCTGGCCCAGGCGATTTCCCGGCTCAAGCCCCTGTGGGCGGGCCTGGCGATGCTGGTCGTCGTCGTCCCGCACTTCGTCAGCGCCCTGGTGCGCACCTACGGCTGGATCATCATGCTCGGCGACAAGGGCCTGGTGAACGAGTCGATACCGGGCGGGCCGTTCAAGCTGCTCTACAACGAGCTCGGTGTGGTCATCGGCACCACCTCGATGATGCTGCCCTACACCGTGCTGCTGCTGTACGGCGTGATGCGCGGCGTGGACCGCCGCCTGCTGGCGGCCGCGGCCAGCATGGGCGCCGGACGCGTGACGATCTTCAGCCGCATCTACCTGCCGCTGGTCGCCCCCGGCCTGGCCAGCGCCGGACTGCTCAGCTTCATCCTCTCGCTGGGCTACTACATCACCCCGGCCCTGATGGGCGGACCCAACCAGACGATGATCGCCACCCTGATCAACCAGCAGGTGACCAAGGAAAACCAGTGGAACGGGGCCGCCGCACAGGGCGTCATCCTGCTGGTCCTCACCCTGGCCGGACTGCTGCTGGTCAAGCTCGTCAGCTCCCTCGGCGCCAGCCGTAAGAAGAGGAGCGGATCATGATGGAGCTGCGCAAGACCATCGCCGGGCGGATCGCCCTGACCGCCATCGCCACCGTGATCCTGCTGTTCCTGGCGCTGCCGATCGTCGTCATCCTCGTCACCTCCTTCAGCAACAACGCCTTCGCGGCGTTCCCGCCGGAGGCGTGGACGCTGAACTGGTACAAGGCACTGTTCGCCGACGGCAGCAAATGGCCCGCCGCACTGTCCCTGAGCGCCCTGGTCGCCGCCCTGAGCACCGTGTTCTCCCTCATCATCGGGGTGACCGCGGCCACCGCCCTGACCCGCAGCGAACTCCCGCTGCGCTCAGCGGTCTACGCCCTGGTCCTGGGACCGCTGGTCATCCCGCAGATCGTCACCGCACTCGGGCTGTTCCTGCTCTTCGAGCCCGCCGCGATGCTCGGCAGCCCCATCGCCATCGCCCTCGGGCACACCGTGCTCGCCTCGCCGATCGCGGTACTGATCCTGATCGCGACCCTGCGCGGGATCGACGAACGCCTCGAGGACGCCGCGGCCAGCATGGGCGCCGGCCGCCTCACCATCGCCCGGCGGATCACCTTCCCCCTCGCCGCACCGGGGATGATCGCGGCAGCGATCTTCTCCTTCATCACCAGCTTCGACGAGTTCTACATCTCCCAGTTCCTGTCCTCCGTCGACACCGTCACCCTGCCGGTGCGGGTCTACAACTCCCTCACCTTCGAGATCGACCCCAGCGTGACCGCGGTCAGCGCGCTCCTGACCGCCTTCGCCATCCTCGCCCTCGGCCTGGTGGCCCTGGTGCGCTGGCTCGGCACCGGACGCCAGAACTCCCTCCTCTCGGTCGAGAACACCGTCGGGGTCGCCAACCCCGGAGGCGAGACCGTATGACCACCCAGCGCTCCTGCTCCCGTAACACACCATCCTGCGACCAGCGAAAGAGCCACGCGCATGACTGACACGCTCACCGCTCCCTCATGGCAGTCGGCAGTCCTGGAATCCGTCCCCCGTGGCTTCCTCGCCCACGACTGGCAACCGGCCACCGGAGGTCGCACCTTTGAGGTGCGCAACCCCGCAACCGAGGAAGTCATAGCCACCGTCGCCGACTGCGGCCCGCAAGACGCACTCAAAGCACTGGACGCGGCGGCCGAGGCCGCCGACCAGTGGGCCCTCACCAGCCCACGGGACCGGGCGATCGTCCTGCACCGGCTCACCGACGCCCTGACCGAACACCGTGAGCGTCTGGCTCGGATCATCACCCTGGAGATCGGCAAGACGATCACCGAAGCCCGGGGTGAGGTCGCCTACGCCGCGGCCTATTTCCGCTGGTACGCCGAGGAGGCGGTCCGCCCGCACGCGCGCAGCACACCCTCCCCGGACGGCAAGAGTCACATCGTCACCGTCGCCGAACCGGTCGGGCCCTGCCTGCTGATCACTCCGTGGAACGTGCCGCTGGCCATGGCCGCCCGCAAGGCCGCAGCCGCCCTCGCCGCAGGCTGCACCGCCGTGCTCAAACCGGCCGCGCTCACCCCGCTGTCCTCCCTGGCGCTGGGCGAACTGGCGCGCGAGGCCGGCGCGCCCGCAGGTGTCCTGACCGTGATCACCAGCAGCGACGCGGCAGCGGTCACCACGGCGCTGCTGGCCGACCCCCGGCTGCGCAAGCTGTCCTTCACCGGGTCCACCCCGGTCGGCAGGCTGCTGCTTCAGCAGAGCGGTGCCCGGGTGCTGCGCACCTCGATGGAGCTGGGCGGCAACGCGCCGTTCCTGGTCTTCGACGACGCCGACCTCGACCTCGCGGTCCGCGAAGCGATGATCGCGAAGATGCGGCTGGGAGGCCAGTCCTGTGTCGGCGCCAACCGGTTCCTGGTTCAGGAGTCAATAGCCGACGCGTTCGCCGCCGCGATGGCCGAGCGGATGGCCGCCCTTCGGGTGGGCTCACCGGACCTGGAGGACACCGAGCTCGGCCCGCTGGCCGACCACCGTGCGGTGGACAAGGTCCGCCACCTCGTCGAGGACGCCGTGGCCCGTGGCGCCGTCGTCATCGGCAAGGCGGACATCCCTGATGGGCCGGGCCACTACGCGGCCCCGACCGTGCTGGACCACGTCCCCGCCGACGCCACGATCATGCACGAGGAAGTCTTCGGACCTGTCGCCGCCATCCACCGGTTCTCCACCGAGGCCGAGGCCATAGCGGTGGCCAACAACACCGAGCACGGCCTCGCGTCGTACGTGATGACGTCCCACATCGACCGCGCCCGCCGGGTCGCCGCCCGTCTGCAGGCCGGAATGGTCGGCATCAACCGCGGCCTGGTCTCCGAGGTCGCGGCGCCCTTCGGCGGGATCAAGCAGTCGGGCCTGGGCCGCGAGGGCGGACCCGAAGGTCTTCACGAGTACCAGCAGCTCAAGTACCTGTCCATGCCCGGCTTCCACACCTGAGCAAGGCGGACTCCAGCGCAGGGCTACGTGCCGGCCGGGCAACGGAGTGACCAGGATGATGACCCGTTGGGCTACGTCCGCTGGCGCGCGGCCAAATCCGCCCCGGGTGGCCAGTCTTAGGCGGCGGCCTTGACGTCGCCGGCCTGGCTGCCCGGACGGATCTTCGGCAGGACGGCGCTTCCACCACAGCGTGCTGGCCGACTTCCGCAAGCGCCTCGCCCAAGACGACCGCGCCGACCGTCTCCTCGATCTGGCGCTCGCCCGCCTGAAGAAGCCGGATCGTGCGCGAGCGCACCACGCAGCGCACCGACTCCACCCTTGTACTGGCCGCCATGCGCGACCTGACCCGGCTGGAACTGGTCACCGAGAATATCCGCGCCGCCCTGGAGGAAGTGGCCCGCACCGCTGACCACCCACTGACCGGCCTGGTCGACGACGACTGGGGACGCCGCTACGTCCGTCCGGTCCGGCTGGGCAAGAACCCCACCCGGCCCAAGACCAGGACTCTCGCCGCCCGCGAGGCCCTGTTCAGGGCCCGAGCTGGTTCTGCTGCACGTCGAAACAGACCGGCCCAATCGAGTTCGCCAGGTCTGTCGCGTAGGTCAACGCTTCCTCGACCATGCTCCAGCTCATCCCGAAGTAGACAGCTTCTCGCCTCGCAGGAACACGGCGATGTGGCTGCCGCGTTCATATCAAGGCTGTCGCTGCCGAAGATCCCTGGCCCCGCTATTGGCGACACACGCCTCATGACCCGCGCTGTACCAAAGTGCCAACTGTTTCGCTGATTCTGCGGCTCCGGCCGCTGAAGATACTTGGCATCAGCGCAGGTCGTGAACGTGGCCCTGGTGTCAACTAGCGAGCCCGGTCACATGCTTTGTGACGAGGATTTTTAGCTGGCGCAAAAGAGGGATGGTTGGCACTGGCGATGGCAGCTCGGTCCGAGTTTCTCTGAGCACGCCTACCGACTCTGACCTGCTGCTTTCGGTGGACTCGGAATCAACGCTCCCTGGGACGGGGGAAATCCACCGTCCTCGGCCTCCTGCATGAAGAGCTGGACCAGGAATCCGGATACCGCGTGAGCCGGTTCGATCCGTGGGAGTTCGACGTGCGCGGCCCTGGCATCGGTGAAGTAACGCAAGAGCGAGACGGCCATCGCCGCCTCCAAGATCTGGCAGATCGACGGCGTGGTCGCCGTCGTCGACAACTGGCTGACGGAGCCCAGAAACAAACCGGCGAAACCACCACGCCCCCGCGCACCGATGAAGCCGGCCACCCAGGGATGGCGGTCGCCAAGCACTCTTCAGTGACAGGGCGAGCAGCATGGTCAGGTCCACTCCGGCGGCGGAACGCTGAGTGAGCTCTCTGCCGCCGTGGCCAGTTCGGTCAGTGCGCCGGGCCGTGAGATACCCACGCCGCATGGACGTCTCAGACTAATGCCGAGCAGCCCACCGCCGCCGGACGCTGTCCTCGTGCTCGGCCTGTTCCAAGGCGAGGTCGCTCCGGTCCAGGGCCTCCCGCAGGCGGGGGATCCAGTGGCGTCGCAGGGCGCGGACCCGGTGACGGGTGCTGCTGACCTCCGCGCCCACCAACTCTGCGGCGGTGTGGGCCGCCGCGTACTCGGCTGCGGCGCGCACGGCACGGCCATAGGCCGCCTCGGCGTGTGCGAGGGCCGTGTTGGTGGGGGCGGCGGCTGTGGGCGGACGGGCCGGTACGGACAGGGAGACCGCGGCCGGGTGGCGTACGCCCATCGAGGTGGCCCAGCGCACAGTGACCTCGGCGGCGCCGATGCCCGCGGCGGCCGCGTCCAGGGCCTGCTCCCCGCCCAGGAGCAGTCCCCGCAGCAGCCAGCTCTCGGCCTCCGCCAGGAGGTCCCGCCAGGCGCCGGCGGCTTCCTGCTCCGCGCGCAGCAGCCGCTGGTGCTCGGAGCGCAGGATGCGCAGCTTCTGCTCCAGCAGGTCGGCTCCGCGCTCGGCGACATCGAGGCTGTGCCGCAGCCGCAGGCGTCCCGCACGGCCGGGCGGCGTACGGCGGGCGCCAGTCATCGGGACGCCTCCGCGCCCGGGGCGTCCTTCGCTCCATGGGCGTCGAGGAGGGAGGCGGGGAGCATGGACAGCTGGCTGCGGGGGAGGGTGAGCAGAGCCCGCCAGCCGCGTTCCAGCGAGCTGTCGAGGTCGCGCGGTTCGTCGCTTCGCTGGTCGGCGAAGTCCCGCAGGAACGCCTCGTCGAAGTCCAGGTAGCGGCGGTCGGTGGGGCTCAGCGCCGCCTGGCCGACCAGGTCCGCGAGATCGCGCACCTGCCGCGCGCGGGCCAGGGCGGCCAGCAACTGGGCCGCGACGTCGAGGTGGTCGTCGCGGGTACGGTCGGGCCCCGCGCCCTTGCGCATCAGCCGGGAGAGGGAGGACAGCGCGTCCAGCGGCGGGTAGACGCCTCGCGCGTGTGTCTCGGGCGAGAGGACGATCTGGCCCTCGGTGATGTAGCCGGTGAGGTCGGGCACAGGGTGGGTGATGTCGCCCGCGGGCATGGTGAGCACCGGCAGCACGGTGACCGAGCCGGGCCGCTCGCGAATGCGTCCGCAGCGTTCGTACAGGGAGGCCAGGTCGCTGTAGAGGTAGCCGGGGTAGGCACGGCGTGCGGGGATCTCCCCGCGGGCTGCAGAGACCTCGCGCAGAGCCTCGGCATACGTCGTCATGTCGGTCATCACCACCAGGACGTGCCGCTCCTCATCGAAGGCGAGGTGCTCGGCGACGGTGAGCGCGATGCGCGGCGTGAGGATACGTTCGATCACCGGGTCGTCGGCGGTGTTCAGCAGCAGGACCAGTTCTCCTGCCGCGGACCGTTCCTCCAGGGCGTCGCGCACGAAGGAGGCGTCGGCGTGGGTGAGCCCCATGCCCGCGAAGACGACGCTGAACGCCTCACCGGCGGCAGTGGCCTGCGCGGCGATCTGGGCGGCCAGTTCCAGATGCGGCAGTCCGGCCACGGAGAACACCGGGAGTTTCTGCCCGCGTACCAGCGTGGTCAGGGCATCGACGACCCCGACGCCGGTGAGCACCGGCTCGGACGGCGGCTCGCGCCGCACCGGGTTGATGGGGGCGCCGCCCACCTCGGCGTCGTGGGCGCCGAGGACGGGTGGGCCGCCGTCGAGGGGCTCGCCCCGGCCGTTGCAGACCCGGCCGAGCCAGTCCGTGCCGACCGGGACGCGCAGTGGGCTGCCCGAGAAGGCCGCCCGGACACCCTCCGGGTCCATACCCGCGGTGCCCTCCAGTACCTGGACGACCGCCAGGTCGCGGTCGGCGTCCAGGACGACGCCGTGGCGGAGTTCGCCTGAGGCGAGGGTGATGCGTACGTACTCGTCCCAGCCGATCCCGGTCACGCCTCCGACGATCGCGAGCGGTCCCCGCAGTTCACGTACCGACGTGTACTCGATCCCACCGGTCAGGCTCATGGCTGCACGTCCCCCAACCTGGCGAGCATGGCGTCCCGCCGCGCCGCCACTCCGGCGGCGTCCTGCGGGCCGGTGTCCTCGCGGGCGCGCAGCAGCGGGCCGAAGTCGACCTCCTCGACCGAGGCCGCCGGAACGCCGGAGTCCACCAGCTCGCGGCAGCGGTCGGCGACCGCGAGGACGGCGTCGGCCAGGGCAGCCGTCTTCTCCGGCCCGCAGAACGCGTCCCGCTCCGACAGCGCGCTCTGCTGCAGCACGCCCTCGCGGACCAGCCTCCCCGCCAGCACGCTGATCCGCTCCCGCGCGGGCAGGGCGGCGATGCCGATCAAATCCACCAGGTCGGCCAGCCGGTCGGCCTCCGCCAGCACCGCTCCGACCCGGTCGCGGCGCCGGGGCCATGCCGGATCGCCGGCTGCCCGGCGTCCGGCGGCGAGGACCGGTACGTCCCGGGAGAAGGACCCCGCCCAGGAGACCGCCGGATAGTGGCGCGCGTAGGCGAGGTCGCGGTCGAGGGTCCACAGGCAGCGGACGAAGCGTTCGGTGTGCGCGGTCACCGGTTCCGTCATGTCGCCGCCGGGCGGGGACACCGCGCCGATCACCGTCACCGATCCTCGGTCGCCTCCGAGAGTGGTCACGGCCGCGGCCCGTTCGTAGAAGGCCGCGATGGCGGAGGCCAGCCCGGCCGGGTAGCCCTCCTCGGCGGGCAGCGCGCCGGTGCGGGAGGCGAACTCGCGCAGCGCCTCGGCCCACCGGGAGGTCGAGTCGGCGATGACCACCACGTCGAGGCCCATGTCCCGGAAGTACTCGGCGACCGTCATCCCCGTGTAGACGCTCGCCTCGCGGGCCATCATCGGCATGTTGGAGGTGTTGGCGATCGTCACGGTGCGGTCCGCGAGGTGCCCGCCCGTGCGCGGGTCCTGGAGCTCCGACAGTTCGGTGATGACGTCGGCCATCTCGTTGCCGCGCTCCCCGCAGCCGACGTAGACGATGACGTCCGCGTCGCACCACTTGGCGATCTGCTGCAGGAGCATCGTCTTGCCGGTGCCGAAGCCGCCGGGCACCGCCACCGTGCTGCCCCGGACCACGGGGAAGAGCAGGTCGATCACCCGCTGGCCGGTGTTCAGGGCCTCGTGGCTGTCGACGCGCTCCCGCACCGGGAGCGGCCGGCGCACCGGCCACACGGTGCCGACGGTCACCTCGGTACCGCTCACCACACCCACCACGGCGTCCTGCGGGTGGTCTCCAGCCCCGGCGATCTCCTCGACCGTGCCCCCGCAGCCCGGCGGCAGGAGGACCTTCACCCGCAGGGGCCCCGCGTCGAGGATCTCTCCGAGCACCTGCCCCTCCGCCACCTGATCGCCCCGCGCCACGCATGGGCGGAAAGACCAGGTCCGCTCCTCAGCCGTGTTTCGTTGCGCGCCGGGCAACAGCCAGTCTCCGGCACCGGACAGGGGGCGCAGCAGACCGTCGAAGATTCCGCCGAGCAGTTCGGGACCGAGCCGGACCGACAGCGGACGGCCCTGGGGCAGCGCCGTCTGTCCCGGAGCGAGGCCGCCGGTGTACTCGTACGCCTGGACGGTGACCACGTCACCGCTGATGGCCACGACCTCGCCAGGCAGCCTGGCGGGCCCGATGGAGACCAGGTCGTACATCGCGGTGCCCCCCACGTACTCCATCTCGACCAGCGGCCCGGTCACGCGCAGAATTCGCGAGGCTGACCGCCGGTCCGTCGGCCGTCGGTGCGTCTCAGCGGCTTCCGTCACAGCTCCCACAGGCTCAGCACCTCCGCTCCCATGCGGTCCACCGCGAGGTCGGCCAGCGCGTCCAGCGAGAGGTCGACCCGCCTCCCCGGGGCCCGGGCCACCACGCCCCCGTCGGCGTGCTCGCCGACTTCGGCCGTGGTGCCGAGGAGGTCGCGAGCCCGCTGCTCCAGCCACGCCCGCAGGGAGGCGTAGCCATCGGTCCCGCGCAGGGCGCGGACCCGCTCGGCGGCCTCGCGGCGCAACTCCTGGTACGCCTCCCGGCGAGCGGCGAGCGTGCGGGACCTGGCGTCCCGCCGGGCCCTGACGAGAAGGTCCCGGGCGGCGTCCGAGCCGTCGGCCTCGCCCTGCCGCCGGGCCTCGTCGAGGATGGCCCGAGCCTCGGCGCGGGCCTGGTCGAGCAGTGCTGTGGCCTCCCGCTCGGCGTGGATCAGGAGTGCCTCCGCATCGGCGTGAGCTGCTCGCAGCAGCGCCGCCCGGACCGGCGAGAGTGCGTCCGTCGCCCGCTCGGGGGCCGGGGTCGTCATGGCGGCAGCACGGCGGTCAGCGGACGTCGGCCACCGGGCGTCGCGGGGTCCGACTCCAGTGCCTCGGCCGCGGCGGGTGTGAGGATCACCAAGTCGATGCCGTCCGGCAGGCCGCGCCAGATCCGGCGGACGGTCTCGGCGTCGTCGGCGACCAGGACGACAGCCCCGGCCAGGGCCAGACCAGTGACCCTGGACCGCTCTCCGAGGGCGGCGACGCGGCCCATGGTCATGCCTTCCCGATGAGGATGACCGCGACGACCAGCCCGTAGATGGCGATGCCCTCGGCCAGGCCGACGATGACCATGGCCCGGCCGAAGAGTTCGGGCCGTTCGCTGAGTGCCGCGAGGGCCGCCGCGCCGGTGTAGGCGACGGCGATGCCCGCGCCGATCGTCGCCCCGGCCACCGCGATTGCGGCTCCGATCAGGGCGGCGGATCCGGAGCCGGAGTCCTGCGCCGCCGTGGTCGCGGCCTGCGCGGATCCGCCGCCGAGTGCCAGGGTCAGCACCACGGTGGCCGCCACCAGCAGCACGGCGTCCGCTGCGACCATCCACCACAGGGCCGTCCGGCCCGAGCGCCGCAGCACGAGGCGTACGGCCACGAATCCCGCCACGATGACGGGCAGGGCCAAGAACCAGGTGATCACGATGACTCCTCCCTCGCCGGGCCTGGTCGGACGGCCTCCTCCGGTGCGGGCCGCCCGGCGTCGGCGGCCGACCCGGTGACGTGCTGCACGGGCAGATGCCATGGCCTGAACGGGCGGCCCTCGCCCTCGAAGAGCCGGGAGAACAGTTCGTAGAATTCCAGCCGGAGCGCCTGGACACCCGCCACCAGCGCCTCCAGCGAGAAGGCGACGGCGTTGCCCACGAGGAACACCAGCAGCGCGGCGGCGACGCCGACCGGGCCCCGGCCCGCCAGAGCCGTCGTGCCGTCCCAGACGATCGCGCCGAGCGCCGCATGGGTGAGGCCGAAGGCCGCGAGCCGCGCGAAGGACACGACGTTGGAGCCGATCCGGACCACCGCGTCGAAGAGCTGAATGCCGGTCTGCACAGCACCGCCCGGCCCGCCCGCCGTGGCCGCGTACAGTCCCGTCCCTGCCAGAGCCAGTCCCACCACGGCGATCACGGCACCCACGACGCCGTACGCCACCTGGCCGAGCCACACATACCCCGCGCCGACGGCCAGACCGAGATAGAGCGCAGCGCCGGCGATTCCGGTCGTCGCGTACAGGGCAGACGCAGGTCCGCCCTCTCGCCATCTGTTCACGATCCCCGCAGCGTAGGCACCGGCGAGCAGTACGGCGCCGAGCCCGACGGCGACGGTCAGCAGCCGCATGGGCTCCTCCAGCGGTTCCAGCCACAGCACGGGGAGCACCCCGGTCGGGCCGAAGAACTCGCCGTATGCCACCCCGGCCACGGTGGCGGCCAGCCCGGCACCGGCGACGAAGGGCCACAGCGGGCGCAGCGCCGCCAACCGGCGCGGCCGTCCCGCCCGCAGCAGGAGCGCGAGGGCGACCAGCAGCAGCCCGTGCCCGGCATCACCGAACATCAGGCCGAACATCACCACGTAGACGATTCCGGCCGCCATGGTGGGGTCGAGGTCGGCGTAGGGCACGGTTCCGTACGTGGTGACGAGAGGCGTGAAGGAACGGCGCACGGGCGTCGCCGTGTACGCCGGAGGTGCGGTGTCCGCACCGGCCAGCAAGGTCGGCGGATCGACACCGCGCGGAGCCCGCAGGGGCACCAGCGCGCCCCCGGCACCGGCGATGCGCGCCGCCGTGGCGCCCACCTCCGTCTCGGGACACCAGCCGGCCAGTGCCGCGACCGCGCCATGCCGGACCGCGCTGCCGAGCCGTTCCTCCAACTGAGCCTCGCCTGCCAGCAGGTCGGTCCGGCCCTCGCGCTCCAGGACGTCCAGATCGGGGGGAGCCTCACAGAGCACGGGTTGTGCCGACTCGGCACGCAGCCGCTGCAGGCGCGTCGCCGCCGGGCCGCGGACCTCCGGCCCGCCGTCCCCGGCCAGGTCGACCTCGACGCAGCCCGACTCGGCGATCCGCACCAGACTTTCCCGCAGCGCCTGCTCGGGGGCCATGATGGCCACCCTGCGCATCCGTACCGGGACCGCCGCCTCAGCGCGGAGCATCGAGCACCTCCGCCGGCCAGTCCCCGGGGCCACCGCCCCGGGCGGCCAGTTCCAGCGCCCCGCGGGTGCGCCAGGCATCGACGGACAGCGTCGCCACGGCCCCGACCACCGGCTGGGGACCGAAGTGGGACCGGCGCAGCAGTTCCCGGCCGTCCCGCTCGACCGCATTCCACCACCGTGCCTCCGCCTGCCACAGGTCCGCGGCCTCGTCGACGTCGTCCAGCAGCCATCTCGCGGTGGCCGGCAGCGCCTGCCGGAAATCGGCGTACGACCTCGCCTCCACTGCGCGCGGGCCGAGTAGGCGAGCTGCCCGGTGGACGGACACGTCCGGCAGCCGGCGGCCGACGACGAACACCTCGCGGCCGAACAGCAGGGCGAGTCGGGCCGCCGCCCAGCGCGCCGCGTCGGGGACGGCGGTGGCGAGCCGTAGGGCGGCGGAGACGCGCATACCCGTGGCGACCGCGGCCGGGGAGTCGTCCCCGGGGTCGCCCCAGACGGAGGCCGCCAGCGCGGCACGCAGCTCCGACGGCGTACGGGTGTGCGCGAGCCTTGTCCAGGCGGTCGCCAGTGCGCCAAGGCGGTAGGGCGGCAGGCGTCCTGTGTCCGAGGCTGGTGCGCCGGCCGAGGCGGGGCGCGGGTCCTCGGCAGAGATGAACCGCAGATGGTGTTGTGCGTTGGAGATCTCGAACCCGGCGGCGAGCGTCCGGATGGCGTCGGCACCGGTGGCCGGCTGCCAGCCGGCGAGAACCCGGAGATGCCACAGCAGCGTCGCCGAGACCGCGCGCTGGGCCTCGGCCGGCGTTGCGTCCGGGCTGACATCGTGCCGGTACGGAGTGGCCGCCATGTAGCGCAGGGCATCCTCGAGGGTGCGGCACGCGGCCACGTCCCTGATGCCCTCTCCGCCCAGGCACCTGGTCCGCAGAGCCCGTGCCCGGGTCACGCCGGCCACCCATCCGGCGCTCATCAGAGATCACCCTCCTGCTGATGCCCCCGTTCGGGAGCCTGGCGTCCCTGCTCCGCTTCGAGGTCCTCCAGCACCAGCGCGAGCACTAGGTCGGCGAGCGCGGGCGTACGGCTCCTGGCACGGTCGCGTACGGCGACGGCCTCACGTTCCGCTTCGGCGAGCAGTGCCGCTGCCTCGCCCTCGGCCGCACGCAGCACCTGCTCGGCGGTGCGTGCCTGTACCCGGCGGGCCTCCGCACGCGCGGCGGCCACCATCGCCTCGGCCTGCCGTTCGGCTTCCCGACGGCGCGAGGCGGCGGCGTCGTCGGCCTGTTCGCGTACGACCCGGGCTTCCGCCTCCGCCTGTTCGAGCAAGGCCAGAGGCGGTGCGAGTTCCGCACGGAGTTCGGCGGAGCGGTCCGCCGGGACACCGCTCGGTGCGGCCCGGCCAGGCGAGGCCGCCGGCCGGAACCGTGTCAGAAAGTCCCGGAAACCCGTCACCAACTCTCCTCGCGTCGGCCCAAGCCCCCGCTTCCAGTCTCCCCGCCCGGCGGTGACATGTCGTGCCGCACGGGGCCGCCCGTCCCGCCGCAGGGCCACTCGGCCCGCAGGCCACGCCCCTCGATCGATGCGAAACTGGCCCCATAGGTGGACGGCGTCCCCGGGAGGCAGCCGTGAGCGACTTGGAAGGCAGCTCCGCGGAGAAAGAAGCCCGCCGCAGCACGCCGGGCCGCCCCTGGACACCCCAGGAGGAACCCCGCCAGGACGCACTGGGCCGCTACCTGGCAGCAGTCGCCGCCGCAGCATCGGCAAGGAGCGCCGAGGAGCCCGAGACCCTTCCCGGCACGGCGAAGTCCGAACCGCCGCAGGCCGCTTCCGCGCGCGGGCCCTCGGAACGGGAACCGGTCACCCTTCATGTACGGGACGTCATGCAGGTCCCGGCGGTCGCCGTTGACGGCGACATGCCGTTCGTGGACGTGGCGCACACACTCGCCCGCGAGCAGTTGAGCGCCGTACCGGTGGTCGACGCCGACGACCATGTGATCGGTGTCGTCTCGGAGTCGGACCTGCTGGCCAAGGCCGCCGTCATGGCGAAACCGCGCCGGCACGGAGCAGTCGGCAGGCTGTGGCAGCACCGCCTCTACGAGAAGGGCCACGGCGACACGGCGGCCACGTTGATGACCTTCCCGCCGGTCACCGTCCACCCGGCGGAACGAGTCGCGGACGCCGCGTGGACCGCCGCGCACGCGCGGTTGAAGCGGCTGCCCGTGACCGATTATCGCGGCCGGCTCGTCGGTGTGGTGACCCGGCGCGACCTGCTGCGGGCCCTGATCCGTGACGACGCCGAGATCCGGGCCGAGGTCGAGTCCCTGGTCGGCCAGCACCTGCTGGATCCGCGCGCTGTCGAGATCACGGTGGAGAACGGCGTGGTCACCGTGACGGGGAGACTGGACAAGGCTGTTGTCACCGAACTGATCGGATCGGTGCGGGACATCGACGACGTGGTCGGTGTCGTCGACGACACTGAAGCGGTCTGAGTCGTGGTCGTCCACGGGGCGCGCGTCACTGCGTGTGGGCGACCAGGAAGTCGGCGCTGCCGGACAGCGTGGACAGCTGGGGCGTGTCCTCGTCCTCGATGCGCACGCCGGACCGTTCGCTGAGCACCTCGACGAAACTCAGGAAGTCCAGCGAGTCCATCTCGATAGCGTCGCGGAACGCGTTGTCGGGCCCCAGCGCGGCGACATCGGCGTCGGGGATGACGTTTGTGATCGATTCCTTGACCATGTCCAGTGCTTCGGTTCGGTTCACAGCTGCTCCGGGTTCTGCAGAAGGCGGGTGACCGCCGTGAGGTAGCGGGCACCGACGGCACCGTTCGTCGCCCGGTGGTCGGCCGAGAGGGTCGCTGTGACCACGGGGCGCACGCCCAGCAGGCCGTCGACGGCGCACGGCTGGTCGACCACCCGCCCGAAGCCGACCAGCGCCACCTGCGGTGGGTAGATCACGCCGAAGACCGTCTCCACGCCCTGATCGCCGAGATTGGTGACCGTGATCGTGGCGTCGGACACCTCGGAGCCGCGCAGCCTGCCCGTGCGGGCCCGGGTGACCAGGTCCTTCAGGGCGGCCATCAGTCGGGGGAGCATCATGGCGTCGGCGTCGTGCAGGGCGGGCGCGACGAGCCCGCCGCCGCGCAGGGACACGGCCACGCCGAGATGCACGCCTTCGCCTCCCGTGAAGTGGTCATCGGTCCAGAAGCCGTTGAGCTCGGGCACCTCCCGGGCCGCCAAGGCCGCCGCCTTGAGCAGCAGGGCTGCGGGGACCAGCCTTTCACCGACCGGGGTGCGCCGGTTGTGTTCGTGCAGCCAGTCCGTCGCGGCGGCCAGGTCCACGGTGGTGGAGAGGTAGTAGTGGGGGATGTCGCGGTTGGCGCGGCTCATCAGGCCGGCGATCGCCTGGCGCATGGCCGTCGTCCGGTCCTCGGACGGGCGTGCGGCAGAAGGGCGTACAGGTGAAGGACGTACGGGTGCGGCGGCCGTGTGCGCGGGCAGGGCCGGGGCTGATGGGCCGGGCGCTGCCTGACGTACGTCCGATGCACGGACGGCCGACTGCCTGCCCGTCCCTCTTACGGTGGCGAGGTCGACGCCCAGTTCGGCGGCGAGCCGCCGGGCGAGCGGGGTGACCCGCGAACGCGGTGACTTGGTATGGGCTCGGGCGGCCGCCGCGTGTTCGACGTCGATTCGGGTGACGCGTCCACCGGGTCCGGAGCCGTGCAGCGCCTCCAGGTCGACGCCGCTCTGCTCCGCGAGGTGCCGGACCAAGGGGCCGGCCTCGATATGGTCGGGCAGCCGAGCGGCGGAGGGTGGCGAGACCGGGACCGGGACGGGCTCAGGCTGTGGGGAGGGGCGCTCTGGGGGCTCGGGGACCTCGGCGGGCTCGGAAGGCTCGGCGGGCTTGGAAGGTTTGCCCTTCTTCGGTGCGTGACGGGCGGGTCGTCGCTCCTTGGCCGGTCCGATCAGCGCGAGCGGCGTGCCCACCGGCACCGTTGCTCCGGGCTCGACGAGCAGCTTCGTCATGGTCCCGGTTTCGAAGCACTCCACCTCGATGGTCGACTTGGCGGTTTCGACGACCGCGACCGGGTCTCCCTTGTGGACGAGGTCACCGGGCCCCACGAGCCATTCCAGGAGCGTGCCCTCGTCCATGTCCGCGCCGAGGGACGGCATGGTGAACTCGGCCATGATCAGTCCACCGCCCGGTGGGCGGCCGCGACGATGTCGGCGACCTGGGGCAGGGCGGCCTCCTCCAGCCGCCGGGCGTACGGCATGGGTACCTCCGCGCTGCACACCCGCTCGACGGGTGCGTCCAGGTCGTAGAACGACTCTTCCGCGATGCGGGCGGACACTTCGGCGGCGAGGCTTCCCGTCCGCCATGCCTCGTCGATGACCACCGCACGGTGCGTTCGGACCACCGAATCGGTGATGGCCGCGCCGTCGA
The DNA here is from genome assembly GCF_042870755.1 of Streptomyces sp. NPDC006365. Taxonomy (NCBI): domain Bacteria; kingdom Bacillati; phylum Actinomycetota; class Actinomycetes; order Kitasatosporales; family Streptomycetaceae; genus Streptomyces; species Streptomyces sp. NPDC006365. The sequence goes on along the minus strand of NZ_JBIAHS010000003.1, from coordinate 246,945 downwards.
GGGGACGGAGCGTGCGCAGGTCGATCACCTCGGCGTTGATGCCCTCGGCGGCCAGTTCGTCCGCCGCCGCGAGAGCCTTGGGTAGCGAACCGCCGTACGTGATCAGGGAGATGTCGGTGCCCGGGCGGCGGATCGCGGAGTGGTCGAGGTCCACGGGGGCGGTGGGCGGGAGGAGTTCGCCGGAGACGTTGTAGAGGCTTCCGTGCTCGAAGATCAGTACGGGGTCGGGGTCGGCGAGCGCCGGGGCCAGCATGTGCCGCGCGTCCTCCAGAGTGGCAGGGGCCAGGACGCGGATGCCGGGGATGTGCGCGTACCAGCCTTCGAGGCTGTGCGAGTGCTGGGCGGCGAGTTGCCGTCCGGCGCCCGTGGTCATACGGATGACGAGCGGTACGGGCAGCTGGCCGCCCGACATGTGCAGCAGGGTGGCGGCGTTGTTGAGGATCTGGTCGAGTGCGAGCAGGCTGAAGTTGACGGTCATGATCTCGACGATGGGTCGCATCCCGGACAGGGCGGCGCCGATGCCGGCGCCCACGAACGCGGACTCCGAGAGCGGGGTGTCGCGGACGCGTTCGGGGCCGAACTCCTCCAGCAGACCGAGGCTGACGCCGAAGCATCCGCCGTAGCGGCCCACGTCCTCGCCCATGAGGAAGACACGGTCGTCGGAGCGCAGGGCCTCCCGGAGGGCCTCGCGCATCGCCTCCCGGTAGGTCGTCTTCGCCTCGTCCGTTCCGCCGGCGCCCATGGTCAACTCACCGCCTCCGCCGAGGAACTGGTGACGTGGCGGAGTAGATGGTCCACCGGTTCCTCGGGTGCCTGTTCCGCCGATTCGACGGCGTGGTCGATCTCGTCGGTGATGCCCTGCTCGATCCGGGCCAGTTCCTTGTCGCCCAGCTCACCGTTCTCGCGCAAGCGGTCGGTGAGCAGGCTGATGGGGTCCCGCTCCTTCCACCGCTCGACCTCCGCCTTGTGGCGGTACCGGTCCGGGTCGTACATCGAATGGGCGCGGAAGCGGTACGTGCGCAGCTCCAGGAAATGCGGCCCCGTGCCGGTCCGGATGCCTTCGACGGCCCGTCGGGCGGCCTGCTCGACGGCCTCGACGTCCATGCCGTCCACGGCCCAGGCGACCATGCCGTAGGACGCGGCCCGCATGGCCAGATCGGTCTGCGCCTCGTGCCGCTCCAGGGCCGTGCCCATGGCGTAGAGGTTGTTCTCGCAGACCAGCAGCAGGGGCAGCTTCCACAAGGCCGCCAGATTCGCGGTCTCGTGGAACTCGCCCTCGGCGAAGGCCCCGTCGCCGAAGAAGCAGCAGGTGACATTCGGCTGTCCGCGCATCTGGTCGGCGAGCGCGAGGCCGGCGGCCAGGGGGAGCCCGCCGGCGACGATCGCGTTGCCGCCGTAGAAGCGGCGGCTCGCGTCGAACAGGTGCATCGATCCGCCCCTGCCACCGCTGCATCCCGTCGTCCTGCCGTACATCTCCGCCATGACGGCCTCGGCCGTGATCCCGCGAGCCAGGGCGTGACCGTGTTCGCGGTACGTGGAGACGACTGCGTCCTCGGGTGTCAGGGCTTCGTTGATGCCGACGGCGACGGCCTCCTCGCCGATGTAGAGGTGGACGAACCCGCGGATCTTCGCGGCGCTGTACAGCTCGACGCACCGCTCCTCGAAGCGCCGGATGCGCAGCATCGACTCCAGCAGATCCGTCCGGTGCCCGGTGGCCCCGCGCCCGGACGGAGGTCCGGCACTCGTCTTCCCCTTGGCCGTCTTGGTCTTTGTGCCGGACTTCGGGGGCGCCGAGTCCTTCCGCGTAGGGGTGGGGCGGGCCACGCTCATGCCGTTCCCTCCAAGGTCGACAAGTCGCCCGTGGGCAGACCGAGTTCACGCGCACGCAGCACACGGCGCATGACTTTCCCGCTACGGGTCTTCGGCAGGTTCTGGTCGAACGTGATCTCCCTCGGCGCGACGGCGGGGCCCAGTTTGCGGCGGCCGAACGCCAGCAGCTCCCGCTCCAGATCAGGGGTCGGCTCGACACCGGGACGCAGCGACACGAACGCCTTGACGACGTTCCCGGCGACCGGATCCGGCCGTCCGATTACCCCGGACTCGGCCACCGCCGGGTGCTCCATCAGCGCGCTCTCCACCTCGAAGGGGCCGATCAGATGTCCCGCCGACTTGATGACGTCGTCGGCGCGCCCCACGAACCAGTACCAGCCGTCCGCGTCGCGGCGGACCAGGTCACCCGTCAGGTACCAGCCGTCCGCGAACGCGGCGTCGTAGCGCTCCTTGTCGTGCAGATAGCCGCGGAACATCGACGGCCAGCCTGGACGCAGCGCCAACTCACCCTCGATGTCAGGGCGTTGAACCTCGGTAACCCGACCTCCGATGACCAGCGCCCGGCCGTCCTCGCCCTGCTCCAATACAGTCGCGTCGACGCCGGGCAGCGGCCTTCCCATCGAGCCGGGACGGATCTCGCCGGCGGCGAAGTTCGCAATCATGATGCAGCCGGTCTCCGTCTGCCACCAGTTGTCGTGAACCGGCAGGCCCAGGACGTCCCGGCCCCACACCACAGCCTCCGGATTGAGGGGCTCGCCGACAGAGGCGATGAACCGCAGCGCCGAGAGGTCGTAGGAACGCGGCAGGTCGTACGGGCCCTGGCGGGGTGTGGCGCGCATGAGCATGCGCAGGGCCGTGGGGGCGGTGTACCAGACGGTGACCCGCTGTTCGCCGAGGATCCGGTACCAGCGCCGGGCGTCGTAGTCGCCCTCGTCGACGACCACCGTCACGCCGTGGACGAGCGGGGCGATGATCCCGTACGACATGCCGGTGACCCAGCCGGGGTCGGCAGTGCACCAGTACACGTCCTCGGGGTGCAGGTCGAGGGCGAACGCGGCCGTGGCGTAGTGCGCGACCACGGCCTCGTGGACATGGACCGCGCCTTTGGGGGTGCCGGTGGTGCCGCTGGTGAAGTGCAGCAGGGCCATGTCCTCGGGTGAGGTAGGCGGGATGGTGAAGGTCGCCGGTGCGGCGGTCATGAGGTCGTCGAAGGAGGCGGTGCCGGGCAGGTCCTCCGCGCCGGGCCCGACGATCAGGACGTGCTTCAGCCCAGGAATCGACGCACGACGCTCGGCGACCTTGCGCCGGTACAGGGCCGCAGTGGTGACCAGGACCTGGGCGTCGCCGAGGCGCAGCCGCTGTTCCACCGGGTCGGGGCCGAAGGCGGAGAAGAGCGGGCAGAGCACGCTGGTGTTCTTCAGCGTGCCCAGCACCGTGGTGTAAAGCTCGGGGCAGCGGCCCAGCAGCGTGAACACCCGGTCCCCGTGGCCGACGCCGAGCGACCGGAGGACGTTCGCGAAGCGGGCCGTACGGCGGGCCAGTTCCGCGTACGTGATGGTCGAGACGGAGTCGTCCCGGGCGATGCATTGCAGTGCGCCCTTGTCCGCGAGGTCGGAGGCCGCGTGGCGGTCGACCGCGACGTGAGCCATGTTGAGCCCACCGCCGGGCAGCCCTGCCAGTGCGCTGCGCGCCTGCGACCATGTGAAGGCGGAGCAGGCCCGGTCGTAGTCGATGAGACGGGGGAGGACGGCCGGTGCGGTGTCCTTGCGGATCGTTTCCCAGCGCATGGGTCGCTCCTCCCGGCACTGCCCCTGAATCTCCAGAGTCGCCGAGTCCGGTTCTGGCCGCACCTCGGCCGGAGAACAGGGCCCGATGGGGCGGCGGCCGCTGCCGGCGTTCATGGAGCCGAGGGCCGCCCGCTTCTTGCGGGCCCGAATTGCACGGTGCGCGGTTTCGCTCCGCTTCGCCGTGTCTCCTGTGGCCCTCGGCTCAATTCCATAGCACCACCGCTCGTCGGCGGGTTCCAGGGCCGGACGGCCCAGGAAAGGGGGCCGGACGGCCTTTTCGGACTCCTTTCGACCGGGCCCCCTTCACTCACGGCGCAGTACGACCTTGAGCGCGCCGGAAGTCGTGCCATGGGAGAACACCTCGTAGGCGTCCTCCACCCGATCGAGGCCGAATGTGTGGGTGACCAGCTGTGAGACGTGCAGACGACCGAACCTCACCAGCTCGATCAGCCACGGTGTGGAGTACGTGTCCACCTGGCCGGTGCTGATCGTCACGTTCTTGCGCCACAGGGATTCGAGATGCAGCGTGACCGGTTTGCCGTGGGTGCCGATGTTGGCGATGTGCCCTCCCGCGCGGACGGCGCGGGTGCACAGGACGAAGCCCTCCGGTTCACCCGACGCCTCGATGACCACGTCGGCACCCGGTCCCTCGGACAGCTCGGCGATCATCGTCCCCGGTAGTTCGGCGGCATCGGCCCGCACGCGGGCGGCGGCTTCCAGCCGGGCAAGAGACAGGTCCACCACGATGATCCGGCGGGGCGAGTAGAGCCGTGCGACGACGACGCAGGCGAGACCGACGGGACCCGCGCCCACCACGACGACGGTGTCTCCCGGGCCCACCTCTCCGTTCCGCACGCCGACTTCGTAGGCGGTGGGGAGGACTTCGGCGAGCAGGACCGCGTCATCGAGTGGGAGGGCGGAGGGCCGTCGGTTGGTGGAGTGGTCAGCGAAGGGGACCCGTACGAACTCCGCCTGGGTCCCGTTGATCAGGTTCCCAAGGATCCATCCACCGCCCCCGCGGCACTGTCCGCGCAGGGTGTCATGGCACGCCGGACAGCGGCCGCAGGCCGAGACGGACGACACGATCACCTGGTCGCCAGGGCGCAGGTCGTGGACGTCGCTGCCCACCTCCATGACCTCTCCGACGGCCTCGTGGCCGAGGATCGTCCCCGGCTTCACCTCGGGCAGGTCTCCGCGCAGGATGTGCAGATCGGTGCCGCAGATGGTCGTGGCCTCGATGCGCACGACGGTGTCGGCAGGGTCCTCGATCGCCGGATCGGGGACGCTGTCCCAGGAGATCTGTCCGGGACCGTGGTAGACGAGGGCTCGCATGGTCATCCACTCCCTGGCCGACTCGGCCCGTTCTCTCCACCGTCGCTCTGGAAGGACGCCCGGGCAACCGGGCCCATCAGCCCGTTGACTCCTCAGGACCATCGGACTCTTGCCGGGAGGTGGGGCTGCGTCGCCCGGTGTTCATGGCCGGACGGGTGGAGATGCCGCTGCGCCGATCAGGGAGAGCCAGCCGGTCAGCCCGGCGGGGTCGGCGGCCCCGCAGCGGAAGCCGACATGCCCGTCCGGGCGGACGGCCACCAGACCGCGACCCGGGCTGTTCATCAGCCGCAGGACGGTCACCCGAGGTGCGGCCAGCGCGTCCGGCGGTAGGGCGGCATCGCGTTGCAGCAGCAGGTGCACACCCGGTCGGGCCAGCAGTCCGTGCAGCCGCTCGGCAGGTCCTCTGACGCTGACGGCCGCGTCGGGCAGGCGGTCTCCTGGACGAGGAGCACCACGCAGGGGCGGTATTCCCTCCACCGACAGGGGACTGCGCCGGTAGTTCACGCGCAGCTGGGAGACGAGTCGGATGGCCTCCGCGACCAGCCGTCGCCGACCGAGGAGGGCGGGGATGGCGGGGGCTGCTCGCGGAGCGGCCGTCGCGCGCAGCCATGAGGGGATCCAGCTGGTCGACGCCTCCGCCCAGAACGCCGTGTGAGTGAGGATCAGCCGTCGGTGGGCAGCCGCTCTGCGCTCCCTGTCGTAGGAATCGAGCAGCACTTCGGTATCGAGCCCGTCCACGGACTCACCCCTGGAACCGCTCGCCACGAAGCCGAGCTTCCAGCCGAGGTTCACAGCGTCCTGGATACCGGCGTTCATGCCCTGGCCGGTGGCCGGTGAGTAGTTGTGAGCCGCGTCCCCCGCGAGGAAGAGCCGCCCGCGGCGGAACCGCCGGGCAAGGCTGCACTGCAACGGCACTCGGGCGGACCATGCGAGACGCTCGATCCGTGCCTTCATCCCCGCGTCGTTGAGGAGGCGCTGGAGTTCGGCTTGCGGGACGGCGGTCCCGGGTTGGCCGAAGTTCCGCCCGGGTCCGCTGGCGGACGCCCGCGTGGCCAGCAGCCGCCAGGTGGCCTGCTCTCCGAGCGGGAAGAGGAACAGCAGCCCTCGGCGCCCCGCGAACACCTGAGCGTCGGCACGAGTGGCGATACCGCCGAGGTCGAGGTCGGCAAGGACCACCTCTTCGGCGTAGGGCCTGCCGTGCCACCCGATGCCGGCGCAGGCCCGCACGGTACTGGCCGGGCCGTCGCAGCCGACGACGAAGGGACAGCGGATCTCCTCGGTACCGTGCCGCGATCGCAGCACGGCAACCGCGCTGTCCGCGTCATCGCGGGCAGCGATCAGTTCGGTGTCCCGTTCGACGGTCACACCGCGGTCGGCGAGCGCCCGCGCCAGCACCGTTTCGACATCCATCTGCCGCATGAGTGACAGATGGGGGAACGCCGTGTCAGGCAGCGCGAGGTCCGCCAGCCTGGTTTCGACGACGCGGGAGCCGAGATGCAGGTGCGCTGTGGGGGCCGTGTCCGCTCGCTCCAGCAGGGCGTCCGTGACGCCGAGCGGGCGCAGGACCTCCAGGGTGCGGGGGTGCAGGATGAGGGCGCGGGAGGGCCGGAACGGCTCGCGACGCCGCTCGACGACGCGGATCCGTGCTCCGTGGTCATGAGCCTGCAGCGCCAGGCTGAGTCCGGTCGTGCCGGCCCCGACGACCAGGATGTCCACCGCCGTCGTCACCTCCCGGCCGCGGTGCGCCACCATGCGGCGTCGTCCCGCTCCAGGCCCTCGATCAGTCGCGGGTCCGCGATCACGTCGTCGCGGCGCAGCCCCGGCACCACGGCATATCGGATCGAACCAGGCACGCTGACGAGCGCCAGAACCCGCCACAGGGAACACGCGTAGTGCTCGGCGCGCTGTGGTCCGTCCCACTCGTACACGCCGCGGTAGCGGTCGTGCTCGTCGTGGGTCAGCCACAGCTTCGAGGTGAAACCGGGGAAGCCGACGAACAGCGGGGTGTTCAGCAGGCTCTCCCGGCGGAACAGTGCGTGCCCGGGCCCGCGTACCAGGCGCAGCCGGAAAGTGATCACCAGCGTGCACGGGTCCCTCGCCAAGCCGCTGCCGAGGCGGGTCTCCCGGTAGCACCGGGCCGTGGTGTCGTCGGCGAAGCGGAGTCGCATTCCCACGCGCTCTTTCGGCAGATGGACCCAGTGCCGCGCGAGCAGCACGAAGGTGGTGAGGAAACATGCGGCCACGGCTCGCCATGCCTCGCCGGGGGCGAGTGGTCTCTGTTCACCCATGGTGGCCTCCTCCCGAAGAGCCCCAACGGCGCACGATGCCGGGTTCTGCCACGCCTGCCAGGCCGGGGGGGTCCCGTACAACCCACCATGAGGCAATGCGCCACTACCCGCGAAACCTGATGGCGCGGCCGGCAACCAGGGGCGGGCCCGAACACCAGCGGGGATACCCGCTCGTCCAAGAGGTCCGTCAACGCCGCTCCGGCCGAAAGGCTGGTGTTTGCCCTGAGGGGCGCGCCGCAGTGCGGTGTGCGTAAGTGGGTCGGCACACTGCTGGCATGCTCGAGGACGAGGCGCAGACCCCTCCAGGCTCACTGCTACAGGTGATCGACAACCTGGCGAAGTTCCATAGAGAGCATGAGAAGTACTACTCACAGGCCCCGCTACGGCAGGCCGCGGAGCTCCAGGCGAGGTCTCGGGCGCTGAAGTCACTGGCCGACCGGTGGAGCGACGTGGAAGCTGGTGAGCAGACGTCGGCGATTGCGTTCGCCGGCGCGGAGGACCTGAACGCTCCAGGCCTCGTGGCGGAGTCGGGGATCCTCTTCATGGAAGGGGAGGACGAGCCCGCCGAACTCAGGAGACTGAAGAGGGAAGTCGGCATGCTTGCCGAAGAGACCGAGCAGGGCAGCGCCTGGTTGACCCAGGCGATGGAGCAGGCCTGGGAGATCGCCGGAAGCCTGGCCGCTCACTCGGCGCTTGCCGACCTGCTGGGGGATCGGCACCGAATCATCGCCAATGACTGGCAGTCGGCGGGCCTGCAGGCTCTGGTCGCGCGGCTGCTGCGCCGTGCCCTTGACCTTCTGGCCCGGGTCGACTTCTCTCCGGCGGCGCTCCGAGCCGATCTGCGAGGTGAGCGGCAGGTACCCGCCTACCTCTATTCGGCTTCTGAACTGTTCGACAGGGCAGCTGACCTGTTGGCGGAGTCAGCGACGCTTGTCCATGAGAACGAGAGGCGCTGGCGCATGTTCCGTGCCCGGGTTCGCCTATTGCAATCGGAATAGGCCAGTGGCCACGACGTGACCCCATCGCGCGAGATGATCCTCGTATGGCAGGTGTGCTTCGATGCCGTCCTGGACAACCCCGTGCGACTGCCGCCTGAAAGGCGACGGCGTCCGCCATCGCCCTTGAACGGCCCCGCGCCCCTTGTCATGCTCGTCGCCGGCCTGCACAACCCCACCCTCACAGGGCGACGGGCGGACCCCCCTCGTCAACCAGCATGCCGTAGATCATTTGTGGGACAACTCTTCAGTCCGGCTCCATGTAGGGGCGGCGGAAGACCGGTGCCTGGCCCGTGCCCCACGGTCGTATGGCAGCCAGTGCCTGGGAGACCGCGGAGTCCAACGTGCCACTGGTGTCGACCGCGACGGCCTCGGGCCACGGGTGTTCCCTGGCCGCCATGGTGGTGGCGATGTCGAGGTCGGCGTCGGATGTTCCGGGGGCGCGCGTGGTCAGGCGGGCCGCTGCCACGTCGCCCGGCACGTGGCAGTGCAGGGCCACCAGGTCGGCGCTGGTGCGTTCGGCCATGTGCAGGGCCGCTTCGCGCTGTGCCGCATCGGACCAGGTGGCGTCCAGGACGACGGACTCGCCGGAGGACAGCAGGGCTGACGCGCGGTCGAGCAGGGTGGAGTAGGTCCTGGCCGTCCACTCCGGCGTGTACAGGCCCTTGCCGTAGTCGGCCGCCGCGGACTGCTCAACCGGGATCCCCGCCAGCTCCTTGCGGAGGCGGTCGCTGCTGAGCAGCGTGACCCCCAGCCGGTCGGCCAGCGCTCCGGAGAGGGTGGACTTCCCGCTGCCGGGCAGTCCGCCGACGAGCGTCAGGCCGACGGCGGAGGTACGCAGGTGGCGTAGCGCCGTCGAGACCAGCCGCCGCGATGCCGACTCCGCGCCAGGCGCGCCCTGGCGTGCCTGGATCAGGGAGACCTTGGCACGGACGAACGCGCGGTAGGCGACGTAGTGGTGCCTGAGGGACGGGGGTGCGGGGTCACCGGAGTACTCGCTGTACCGGGCGAGGAAGTACGCCGCGGCCTGAGGGACGCCGAGCTGTTCCAGGTCCATGGCGAGGAAGGCGGCGTCGTCGAGGCCGTCGACGTAGCGCAGGTGGTCGTCGAATTCCAGACAGTCCAGGACGCGAGGGCCGTCGTCGAGGCAGAAGATGTCCTCGGTGAGCAGGTCGCCGTGGCCGTCGACCACCCGTCCCTGCTCGATGCGGGAGTCGAACAAACGCTTGCGGCCGGCGAGATAGCGACGTACCAGCCGCTCCACCTCCGCCACCCCGTCGGGTACGACGCCGTCGTCGGCCAACGCGCGGACCTGCTGGAAGCTGGCCTCCCAGCGTGAGGACAGCGCGTCCCGCGTGCCTTGCTCGTCCACCTCCCGGCTCCGGGGCGCGTCCGCGTGCCACGCCGCGAGATGCCGGGCGACGGCCCGCAGGACGTCGTCGACGGCGACCCCTTCCCGTATCAGATGGGAAAGGCGGCGGTCCGCAGGCATCCGTCGCATCACCACGAGCGGTTCGGGGGTGTCCGCGTCAGGGCTGCGGACTTCGCCCAGACCCAGATAGACGTCGGGGGCGAAGCGCCGGTTGAGAGCGACTTCGCGTTCGCACGCGCCTCGGCGGGCCGTCACCGTCGTGTAGTCCAGGAATCCCAGATCCACCGGCTTCTTGAGCTTGTAGGCGCGGTCGCCGGCGAAGAACACGATCGCGGTGTGGGTCTCGCACACCTCCGCGCGCGGCAGTGGCTCGCCGTCGTGACGGTCACCGGACCGGAGCACGGACGCGTCGGCCCGAGGCACCGAACCCACTGACCTCCCGCGGAGGCCGGGCTCAGTCATGAGGAACCACAGCGACGGGGCAGCGCCCGTGATGAATGGCCGCCTGCGCCACGGGTCCCAGGTGGGGCGCCAGACCAGGACGGTGTTCGCGTCGGCCGACGACCAGCAGCGCGGCGCCTTCGGCGGCTCGTACGACGGCTTTGGCAGGGCTTTCGAGACGGATGCCGTCGGCCACGTCCACCTGCGGGTACTTCGCGCGCCAGGGGCGGAGCGCCTTGCCCAGCTCCTTCAGCGTGTCCCGCCTGATCTCATCGGTGACGTCATGGTCCACACCCCAGGGCACGCGTGCATGGAGTGGCACGCTTCGGCCGTGGACGGCTTGGAGGGGAACGCCTCTGGCGGCAGCGGTGTGGAAGGCGAAGTCGAGCAGGTCGTCGGAGGAACCGTGCAGTTTCAGGGCCACGACCACGCGATCTGCGGATGCCGGGGCTGCCCCTTCCCCGCCGGTTTGAGCGCGGACCAGTACGACCGGCCGCTCCGCCCGTGCCACGACGGGCATGCTTACGTCGCCGAGGAAATAGCTCTCGACAGGCTCCAGCCCCCGTGAACCGAGCACGAGCATGTCGGACTCGGACGCCGCTTGGAGCAGGGCGTTCTGGGCATCGTCGGCGACCAGGTTCCCGACGATGGACAGGCCCGGGTGACGTGCCTGAAGTTCGGCCTGCGCGGTGTGGACGAGACGCTTCGCCCAATAGTTCTGATCGACTTCAGCGGGGACGTGCGTCGGTTCCGGTGCCAGCAGTGGCCAGGCGTGCAGCAGGCGGAGGGTGAGCTTGCGCTTCTCGGCCTCGTCGGCGGCCCAGCGGGCCGCGGCAAGACTCTCCGGTGAGCCGTCCAGGCCCACGGTGACGACTGGTTGCATGGCGGCGGCCTCCGTCTCGTACGAAGCTGGAGATGACGGGTGGATGACGGTGAACGAGTCCGACGGTGTGGATGGTCCGGACGTCGCCGGCATGCCGGGCACGGCGGGTTCTCTCATTCGAGGAGTACCCCAATCCCCTCCGCGGCGCATGTGGACCGGAGGGGGCCGGAGACACGGAATCCGGCCGAGAGGAGATAGGGGCGGTGACGATTCCCCTGGTGGTTGGCATCGACGGGTCCGCGGCGAGCCTGGAGGCGGCGGACTGGGCCGCAGAGGAAGCCGTCCGGCATGGCGTGCCGCTCCACCTCCTGCACGCGGCGGCGCGGGGCCAAGAAGCGTCCGACGTGATCGACGCCGCCTCGGAACGTGTCAGGGAGGGCGCTCCCACGGTACGGCTGTCGAGCGAAGTGCTGCACGAGGACGCGACCGCCGCCCTGGTCGACAAGGGGCGTAACGCCTTTGCGCTGGTGCTGGGATCCAGAGGGTTCGGAGACCTCGCCGGAATGCTCCTGGGGTCGGTCAGCCTCGCCGTGTCGGCGCGAGCGGACTGCCCGGTCGTCGTGGTGCGCGGCGCGGCAGAGCACCGGGATGCGCGGTTCGGCAGCGTCGTCGTCGGTGTCGAGGAGGGAGAGGGCAGCGGCACGGCCGTGCAGTTCGCGTTCCGTGAGGCCCATGTGCGGCACTGCCGACTGGTGGCGGTGCACGCCTGGAGCGCACCGTTCGCTGCTTTCACCACACCTCAAGCCTCGTCGGGGTACGCCCTGGAGGCCCACAGGCGGCGCCCGCCGGCGCAGGTACTGGACGACGCCCTGCACGGTGCGTCGGAGCGGTACCGCGACGCCCCCGTGAGCCGACGGGTGATCGAGGGACCGGCACGCCAGGCCCTACTGGAGGCGGCCTCCGAGGCGGACTTGCTGGTCGTCGGGGCCCGCAGACGACAGGGGCACCTGGGCCTGCAACTGGGATTGATCAACCATGCGGTACTGCATCACGCGCCATGTCCGATCGCGGTTGTTCCACGGATATGAACGGACCGGCGGAGACGGAACACGTCGACGGTCGGCCCCTGAGGGGCCGGAAGTCGTCCCCGCAGGGACTTTCGGCCCTGTGACCGGAGCCAGGTCCCGTCCGAGGATGGGACAAAATGGTGGGGGCAACGGACCAGCGACTTGCTGGAGGCCGAGTCATGAGTGCACAGAATTCGCCGCACGCGTCCGGTCCGCCTCCGCCGCGCCAGGAGCATGTGTCAAAGGGGGCGAACCCTCTGCGACGTACGTCCGACAGGTTCGAGTCCTGGTTCCGAGGCTTGCTGTTGCTGGTCCTCGTCCTCGGCCTGCCGGTGGCCGCGCTCAGCGCGGGGCTGACGGCGTACGAGTCTTCGATGCGCACCGTGCAAGCCCAGTCGGCGCAGCGGCAGGAGGTCACCGCCCGACTGACGTCGAACGTCAAGGGCGTCACCACAGATGGGAAGCAACAGGCGCAGGTCCGCTGGACCGACGACAACGGCACGGTGCGGACGGGGACGACCCTCGTGAAGTCGGGAACGCCGAAGGGCGCCACCGTGCAGGTGTGGGTGGACCGGGACGGCGGCCTCACGAGACCGCCGATGAGCGAGCTCAACGCGACGACCACCGGCTGGTTCGTGGGCGGTTTGGCCGCGATCGGCGTGGGCGCCGGGTTCTACGCGGCGCGGGCAGGCATGCGCCATGTGCTGGACCGGAGAAGGTACGCACAGTGGGACGCCGAGTGGGATCTGGTCGAGCCCCTGTGGTCCGCGCGCTTCCGCCGGTGACGGGCAGGAAACCCCGGACGGGGGACGAGGAGGCGGCGCCGATGTCCGACGCGACGACCACCGACCTGTACGAAGTGACGATGGCCATGTCCTACGTCCGGGAGGGAATGACCGGCCCCGCGACGTTCAGCCTCTTCGTCCGCGACCTGCCTCCTGAGCGCGGCTTCCTGGTCGCCGCCGGTCTGGAGTCGGTCCTGGACTACCTGTCCGGCCTTCAAATCGGCCCAGAGGACGTCGACGCCTTCGCGTCCGCGGTGCGTCGACCGCGGCGGGATCTTCAGCCTCTGCTCGGCCTGGAGTTCACCGGTGACGTGCGGGCGGTGCCGGAGGGACGGATCGTGCTGGCGGGGGAGCCCCTGCTGGAGGTGACCGCGGCGCTGCCGCAGGCGCAGCTGGCCGAAACGTACGTGCTCAACCAGCTCAGCCACCAGACCGCCATCGCCTCGAAGGCCGCGCGGTGCGTCCTCGCGGCGGCAGGGCATCCGGTCGTGGACTTCTCCCTGCGGCGGACCCACGGCCCGCAGGCCGGATTCCAGGCCGCCCGCCTCGGCGCGATGGTCGGCTTCGCCGGAACCAGCAACGTGGCCGCGGCCACCGCCCTGGGCATCACTGCCGTCGGCACGATGGCTCACTCCTTCGTGGAAGCGTTCGAGGCGGAGGAAGACGCTTTTCGCGCTTTCGCGCGGTCGCACCCGGGGCCGGTGACCTTGCTGGTGGACACCTACGACACCGAGGAGGGCGTCCGCGTCGCCGCGCGCGTCCTGCGAGACCTCGACCACCTGGCCCGCGGGGCCGGCTCGGCCGTGCGGCTGGACAGCGGCGACCTCGGGGCCCTGGCGGTACGGGCACGGTCCCTCCTCGACGAGGCGGGCCTGCCGGGGGTGCGGATCGTCGCCAGCGGTGGTCTCGACGAGTACGCGCTGGACGACCTGATCCGCTCCGGAGCGCCGATCGACACCTACGCCGTCGGCACCCGCGTCGGGGTTTCGGCCGACGCACCGTATCTGGACTCGGCGTACAAGATGGTGGAGTACGACGGACGGCCGGTGATGAAGCTGTCGTCGGCGAAAGTGACGGCACCCGGCCCCAAGCAGGTGTTCCGCTGCCCCGGATACGCCGACGTGATCGGTCTGGCCGACGAGCAGCCCCCCGACGGTGGCAGGCCGTTGCTGGAGACGGTGATGCGGGGCGGGCAGCGCACCGGAACCAGGCCCACGCTCGACGAGAGCCGGGAGAGATTTACGGCGGACCTGGGCGGGCTGCCGTCGGCAGCCCGACGGATCCGAGCGCCGGTCGCGCCTCGGGCGACGGCCTCCGAGCGGCTGAGTGCACTCGCCGCCCGCGTCCGGCGCCGCATCGAGGAACAGACGGCGGCGGCTTCCGCACGGTCCTCGGTCCCAGAACGAACCTTGTCCGGACCTCATGGGTCCGTATCGAAGTGAGGAGCAAGCGATGCCGCACACGGCGGAGTGGAAGGTTCGACTCCACCTCTTCGAGGACGATGACGGAACCACGAAGGCACACGTGGTGCTGGACACCGGCACCACGGCGCTCACCGGCCATGGGACCGCGCATTGCCATCCGGCGGACGCCGACGTGCCCGAGATCGGCGACGAGCTGGCGGCGGGCCGGGCCATGGAGGACCTTGCCCGGCAGCTGCTGAACATCGCTGAGCGCGACATCGAGGGCATGGGGACGCCGCGGCCCAGCACGCGACAGGTCACCGGATGGCTCACGTGACCGACGGTTGGCACAGCAAGTCAAGGAGGAACAGCCATGACACATCCCGTACGACACAGCAGAGGTGGGCTCTCGGCAGCCATGCATGAGCTGGACGATCTCCGTACCCGGATGGACCAGCTCATGCACGCTGTCTTTCCCGTCGGCGGTTACCCCGAGTTCGGCACGGCCGAGCCGTGGGCGCCGCTGGCCGACGTCGTGGACTCCGAGGACGCCTACCTGGTGGAACTGGAGCTTCCCGGCGTGGACAAGGACCAGATCACCGTGGAGGTCGCCGAGGGCGAGCTCGACATCCACGGTGAGATCAGGGAGAAGGAACAAACCGGGGTGGTCCGCAGGCATACCCGCCGCATAGGGCAGTTCGACTACCGCACGACTCTGCCGCCGAACTCCGACACCGAGCACATCAGCGCGGACCTGACGAGCGGAGTCCTCACGGTGCGCGTCCCGAAAACCGAGACGGGGAAGGCACACCGCATCGAGATCACCGGCTGAGCCGGGGTGGGGCCGTCCGCCGGGCCACGTACCAGGTTCGGCAGGTGAGTGCCCGTTCCCTCCGCGCGAGGCCTACGGCTCCGCCGGTGGCCTCGCGCGGTCACGGTCCCGTGTGTGTCTCCCCAGCCGCCGGCTCCGACGGCCCCCTCAGGTGGCAGTGGTGGGGGACCGTCGGGCGTCGTCGGTCCGGTACGCGAGGTGCTCGGAGACCGAGACGACCCCGTCGACGCTCCGGCAGAGCCGCTCGATGACGGGGATCAGACTCCTGAACTCGACCGAGCCCCTGAGGTCGACCCGCCCGTCGCGCACCTCGACCGTCACCTCCGAGGCAGCAAACCTCATCGTGCGTCGCAGCACATCCTCGGCGATCTCGTCGCGGATGGCGTCGTCACGGCGCAGGAAGATCCGCAGCAGGTCGCCACGGCTGACGATGCCCAGGAGCCGGTCCGTCTCGTCCACGACGGGCAGCCGTTTGACGTGCTGGGTCTCCATCAGGCGGGCGGCCTCCACCACGCTCCACTCCGGACGTGCGCACACGGCGGGAGCCGACATCAGTTCCTCGGCGCGGGAGCCCTCGGCCTTGGCCCGCTCCCATGCCTCAAGGTGTGGAACAGGGACCTGGCCCGACGGATCGGCCTGGTCGGCGCTCTTGCGCAGCAGGTCCGCCTCGGACACCACACCCATGGGGCGGTCCAGATCGTCCACCACGGGCACAGCGGTGACGTCGTTGTCCGCCAGCAGCCTGACGATCTCCTTGAACGGCAGGTCACGCCGCGCCTTGACGACGTCTCTGGTCATGAGCTCCGCGACCGTTCGGTGGTGCATGTCGCCTCTCCCGTCCGGGTTGTGACCGCTTGACATCCAGTCGGCTCAGCCCGCCCCTGCGGATACGGGCCGGTCGTCCCATGCGATGGCGTGTCGCGCGTGGCACGTTGGATACAACACCATTCTGAGGAGAGGGCGGCGATCATGCGAGCTCACCTCGGCGACCAACTCGTCATCGAAAGTCCGGCGACCGGCGTCACCAGGCGCGACGGCGAGATCGTCGGACTCCACCACGAGGACGGAACGCCTCCCTACGACGTGCGCTGGTCGGACACGGATGAAGTGACGCTCGTGTTCCCCGGGCCCGACGCGCACATCCGGCATGTGGAGCACGGGCAGCCCAGGACCACCCGCGGGTCTTCCCGGCGGGACACGGGTGAGGCGGAGGCCGTGTCCGCGGTCGCTCCGCCGGCCGGGACACCCAATCCCGGCGACATCGGTCGGCGCGTGGCCGTCGAACGCCGGAGGCACGGGCTCAGCCGGGAGGAAACGGCCCGTCGCGCCCGCATCTCGCCGGGCTATCTGGCGTACCTGGAGGAACAGCCGGCTGACCCGACCGTGGCGACTCTCCTCAGTCTGGCCGCCGCGCTGGGCACCACCGCCACGGCCCTGCGCGGGGCAGGCGTCGACCTGCCACCCGGCCAGGGCCACGCACTGCTGCATCCGCAGCTGCGGGACCTCAGCCCGGAGGAATGCCGCCGCCTGCTGTCCACGCACGGCGTGGGGCGCATCGCCGTGTCGACGCCCGACGGCCGCCCCGCGGTCGTCC
Source organism: Streptomyces sp. NPDC006365 (assembly GCF_042870755.1). NCBI lineage: Bacteria > Bacillati > Actinomycetota > Actinomycetes > Kitasatosporales > Streptomycetaceae > Streptomyces > Streptomyces sp. NPDC006365. The sequence continues at coordinate 230,396 of NZ_JBIAHS010000003.1, read as the reverse complement.
CGGTCAACTACGAGGTCGTGGATGACGCGATCGTCTTCCGGACCGCACCCGACTCCGTGCCCGCGGCGGCTGTCGCAACGGAGGTCGCCTTCGAAGTCGACCACGTGGACGAGGCCATGAGCCAGGGCTGGAGTGTGCTCGCAGTCGGCCCCGCGAACGCCGTCACGGACCCCGACGCCGTACGTGGGCTCACCCAGCGCGCACACACCGAGCCATGGGCGGGCGGTGCACGAGAGATGTGGGTGTCGATCCGGCCCACGCGCCTCACGGGTCGGCGCATCACTCCGGCCGATCAGTAGGCGCCCACGGGCCGCCGAGAGCGGCCCCATCTCAGCGGGCCGCCGGCTCGCGAGGCGACGCTCCGGTGAGCCGACAAGCACCGGCCGACGAGCAGGCGACGGCCCTGGCCCACGCCGCTGCCGCCGGCCCGTCGATGCACAACGCGCTGCCCTGGCTTTTCCGCTACTTCCGGCGCATCCGCACGTTCGAAATCCGCGCCGACTTCGAGCGCACCATGCCGCACTCCGACCCGGACACCCGCGGCCTGCACATCGGCTGCGGCGCCGCCCTGCTGAACCTGAGGGTCGCCGTGGTCCACGAGGGTTGGTATCCGGAAACTCTCCTGCTGCCCGACCCACGGATCGGGCGCTGCTCGCGAGCGTGCGGCTGACCCGCAACTGACGAGAGCGAACTCGGCGCGCTGTATACCGCGATTCACCAGCGGCACAGCAGCCGTTACCCGTTCGAGGAGAGGGAGATCCCCGATCCCGTGCGGGAGGCTCTCAGCGCAGCCGCCCGCGTCGAGGGAGCAGCGCTGAACTTCCCGACCTCATGGCATCTGCGGGAGGTGCTGGAACTGGTCCAGGAAGCCGAGGCACGCAACATCACCGACCTCGGCAGCGACCAGGATCTGGCGCGATGGACTCGTATCGACGCCCCGTCAGTGGGCACCGCCGACGACGGAGTCCCGCACTACGCCTTCGGGCCGCGCAAACGCGGGGGCAAGGTCCCCATGCGCGATTTTGCGGGCCCCCGGAAGGTGGCGGGCCGTGACGCCGCGGACTTCGAACGCACTCCTCGGCTGGCCCTCCTCAGTACGAGCCACGACCACCCGGAAGACTGGCTCCGCGCCGGTCAGGGCATGGAACGCGTCCTGCTGCTGGCCACTCTTGAGGGCCTGTCCAGTTCCTTCGCCACCCAACCCTTCGAGTGGACCGACCTGCGCCGGCTGTTGCGCGACCCGGTGTCCGGGACGGGCCACACCCGGATGCTCCTGCGCCTGGGGTACGGCCCCAAAGGACCCGGCACACCGCGCCGCCCGGTGTCGGACGTGCTCGACGTCCAGCCCTGACCCGCCATCCAGCCCTGACCCGCCGGAGGGACCGCAGCCGGCCAGCCGCCGGCCCCGCACACGGTCACTGACCTGTCGCGGGCCCGTCCCGACCGGCTGACTCGCCGGTGAGCTGTGGCTCGACGTCCACGACGCCCTCCACGGCGCGCACGAGGCGCACGGCGACCGAGATGAGCGAGGCATCACGGATGTGCCCGCGGAGCGTGACGACTCCCTCGTGCACGTTCACGTGGATCGCGTGGCTGAAGGCCGGGAAGAGGTAGGACACCACGGTGCGGCGGACCTCCTCCTCGATCTCCTCGTCCGGCCGCAGGAAGACCTTCAGCAGGTCGGCGCGGCTGACGATGCCCTGGAGCATGTCGATGTCGTCGACCACGGGCAGCCGCTTGACGTGCCGGACGGCCATGATCCTGGCCGCCTGCGCCAGGGTGGCGTCGGGGTGGACCGTGATCGCGGGCGTGCTCATGAGCTCCTCCGCCGTCACCGCCCCGGCCTTGGCGACGTCGGACAGGCGCCGGCGTTGCTCGAAGAGGCTCGGGTCGCTGTCGCGGAACTCCTCCTTGGGCAGCAGGTCGGCCTCGGAGACGACGCCGATGACACGCCCTTCTCCCTCCAGGACCGGCATGGCACTGACCTTCCACTGCTCCATGGTCTGCACGATCTCCTTGAAGGGCGCGTCGCGTCCGACGGCCACGACCGTCTGGGTCATCACATCGCTGACGATGTGCGGGGTCTCAGGCACCGCGATCCTCCTCGTCTCGCCTCGTCAGGGCACCTCGCCGGCGCCGTGGGGTGCGTACAGGTCGAGCAGCCGCACCCGGGCGGACCTGAGCCGGCCCGCGATCGCGCCGGCGACGTAGGTCAGCAGCGCGTGATCCAGTTCCGGGTCGTTCACGCACAGCTCACGGACCGCCGCAGCGTCGAACTCGTAGGCCCGCACCGGGCTGGCAGCTTGGGCCCCCAGGTGCCAGTGGTTGGGAGGGACCAGCCAGGACCAGCCCAGCAGTTCCCCGGCACCGATGGTTTCGATGACCGCCGCGCGGCGACCGGGCACGTGTACGTCGAGGGCGACGGTGCCCGTGTGGATGATCCAGAAGCGGTCGGCTTTTCCGCCCTCGTTGAAGATGCGCTCGTCGGTCGCGAACGACACCTCACGAGCGAGGGACATGAGCTGCTCGCGATGGTCCTTGGTCAGGGCTCCGAAGACGCCGGTCCTGGCAACCACGATCGCTTTCCCTTCACCATGACCTCGAAGCGGAAGCGGGCTCTTATCAGGCCGACGCGACGGCCGTGGCGGCGATGCGGGGAATGGAACCCCTTCCTTCTCCAGCCGCATGACTCCACGATCGTCGCAAATCGCCGCAGTGCAACCTGGGCCGCCCTCCTTCGAGAGCCGGTCCATGTGTCGCGACGGAACCCATGCGGTGCGACGGTATTGGCAGGGGCTTCCGGCAGTGGCCGGGCAAAAGGTGGTGGTGACCATGGAGCTCCCGCTGGTCGTGGGTGTCGACGGATCGGATTCCAGCCTGCAGGCCGTGGACTGGGCGGTGGACGAGGCGGCACGCCTCGGGCTGTCTCTGCGGCTCGTCTACGCCTCTTTGTGGCAGCGGTACGAGGCAGGCCGCCCGTCCATCAGTACTGACCGCCCGGCTGAAGAGGTCATGGCCCAGCACATCGCCGCGTCCTGCGCGGAACGCGCCCGGCTGCGCAACCCAGAGGTGAAGGTCTCCAGCGATGTACTGCCCGACGATGCCGTGTCGGCGCTACTGCACGCGGCTCATGAATCCGTCGCCCTGGTCACGGGCTCTCGCGGCCGCGGTGAGATCGCGGGGGTCCTGCTGGGGTCGGTCAGCCTCGCGGTGGCCGCCCGTGCCGTGTGCCCGGTGATAGTGGTGCGCGGCGGGGAGGGGAACCGGCAGGGCTCCTTCGGCCGCGTGGTGGTCGGCCTCGGCGACCCCACGGGGGGCCCGGCGGCCGTGCGATTCGCCTTACGCGAGGCGGAGGCGCGCGGCTGCGCCCTGCACGCCGTACGGGCCTGGCGCCGCCCCGCCCATGAACACGTGGACCATCCCCTGATCGCGGACGATGCCGGCGGTGCCCATGAAGAGCGCGCCTCCGCCCTCCTCACCGACGCGCTGCGCGACGCCGTACGGAAACACCCGCAGGTGGAAGTGCATCGTCAGGCGGTCGAAGGCCCCGCCCACAAGGTCCTCCTGGATGCCTCGGCAGAAGCCGACCTGGTGGTCGTGGGTGCGCGCAGGCGCCGCGGCCATGCCGGTCTGCAGCTCGGCAGGGTCGCCCACGCCCTGCTGCATCACGCTGAGTGCCCGGTGGCCGTCGTCCCGCAACGGGCCTGACCCGACGCGGTCTCATGCTCCTTCACATCTCGCGTGAGGGGATAAGGAGAGGGCGGCGGATGTCGGAGTGGACCTGGGAGTACGAGGGCTACGACCCGGCCGGTGAGCGGCTGCGCGAGTCGTTGTGCACGCTAGGCAACGGCTACTTCGCCACCCGTGGCGCCGTACCCGAGAGCAAGGCGGGCCTGGTGCACTACCCGGCCACCTACGCAGCGGGCGTCTACAACCGTCTGGAGTCCACCGTGGCGGGGCGGCAGGTGGTGAACGAGGACCTGGTGAATCTCCCGAACTGGCTGCTTCTGCGGTTTCGTCTCCGCTTCGCCGACGGATCGGTGGGCCCGTGGTTCTCTCCCGACAAGCGGCAGCCGCTCGACCACCGGCACAGTCTGGATCTGCGCCGGGCCACGCTGACACGCACGTTCCGGTTTCGGGACGACGAGGCAGGCGTGCTGAGTGTGGAGCAGGTCCGGCTGGTGCACATGGCGGATCCTCACCTGGCCGCGCTGCGGACCGTTGTCACAGCCGAGGAGTGGTCCGGAGAGCTTGAGGTGGAGTCCGTCCTCGACGGCGACGTGAGCAACGGCAACGTGCACCGTTACCGGTCTCTCAACCGGCACCACCTGGTCCGTGTGCGGACCGGCGCGTCCGAGACCGACATGATGTGGCTGAGCTGCCGCACCAGCACCTCCGACATCGGCATCGGCATGGCGGCCCGTACGGTCGCCGTCGGGCAGCCGCCCACGTCGTCGAAGCTTCGTCCGACTCACCGCCGTGCCGTACACCGGCTGGTGATACCGGTCGCCCCAGGCCGACCCGCCGTCGTGGACAAGACCGTGGCCCTGCACACCTCCCGTGACCCGGCGATCAGTGACCCGCTCGGCGCGGCGCTCGACCGGGTGGCCACGGCTGCGGGCTTCCCGGCGCTTGTGGACTCCCATATCGCTGCCTGGGCGCGGTTGTGGCGGGGCGCGGACGTCCAAGTGCCCGGGGAGGCGGGCCGTGTCCTGCGCCTGCATCTGTTCCATGTGCTGCAGACGTTGTCGCCGCACACCGCGGAGCTGGACGTGGGGGTGCCGGCCCGTGGGCTGCACGGCGAGGCGTACCGGGGCCATGTCTTCTGGGACGAGCTGTTCGTGTTGCCGTACCTGAACCTGCGTTTCCCAGAGGTCTCGCGGGCCCTGCTCAACTACCGCCACCGGCGCCTGCCGCAGGCATGCCGCGCGGCTCACGCGGCGGGCCGGGCCGGGGCGATGTACCCGTGGCAGTCCGGTAGCGATGGCCGTGAAGAGACCCAGGAGCTGCACCTCAACCCCCGTTCGGGCAGGTGGCTGCCGGACAACTCCCGGCTCCAGCACCACGTCGGCTCGGCGATCGCCTACAACGTGTGGCAGTACTGCGAAGCGAGCGGTGACACCGAGTACCTGCACACCAAGGGCGCGGAGATGCTGTTGCAGATCGCCCGCTTCTGGGCGGACAGCACGGAGTTCGCCCCTGGCCTCGGTCGATACCGAATCCGTGGCGTGGTCGGCCCCGACGAGTACCACGACAGCTACCCCGACGCCGCCCAGCCGGGCCTGGACGACAACGCGTACACCAACGTCACCGCCGTCTGGGTCCTCAGCCGCGCCCTGGACCTGGTGCGGCGCCTCCCGGCATGGCGCCGGCAGGAGCTGTTCGAACGCATCGAGCTGGACAGCGGCGAACTCCCGAAGTGGGAGGAGGTCTCCCGGCGGCTGCGGGTGCCGTTCCACCAGGGCGTCATCAGCCAGTTCGACGGCTACGGCGATCTCACCGAGCTGGACTGGGGCGCATACCGCACCCGCTACAACAGCATCCGGCGGCTGGACCGCATCCTCGAGGCCGAAGGCGACTCCGTGAACCGCTACCAGGCCTCCAAACAGGCCGATGTCCTGATGCTCGGCTACCTCTTCTCGCCCGCCGAGCTGCGAGCCCTTTTCCACCGTCTCGGGTACGACGTGGACGACGAGGTCTGGCGCAGGACGGTCGACTACTACCTGCGGCGCACCAGCCACGGCTCCACCCTCAGCGGACTCGTTCACGGCCTCGTCCTCGCCCGGGCCAGACGAGCCGAGGCGTGGAGTTACGTCCAGGAGGCCCTGGAGGCGGACATCGCCGATATCCAGGGCGGCACGACCGGCGAAGGCATCCACCTCGGTGCCATGGCCGGGACTCTGGATCTGGTGCAACGCGGCCTGACGGGACTGGAGACGCGTGAGGAAGCCCTCTGCCTGGACCCGGTGCCCCTGCCTGCACTGTCGGAGTACGGGTTCTCCCTGCGCTACCGCGGCCACTGGGGTGTCGGCATACGGCGCCGGAGCGGACAGCTGGAGATCAGGGTGCCCGACTCGGAGGAGTCACCGATCCGCGTGGTGCTGGCCGACCGGGCTGTGACCGTCGCGCCCGGGGAGACCTGCACGCTCGTGCTGCCTCAGAGCTGATCGGCGCAGACGGGCGTGCCGACCTCGGCGTCTGCGGCAGGATCCTCCGGAACAGGCCATAGGCTCCGAAAAGCGGGGTTCCGCTTCAGGCGACAGTGCCGTGGGAGACGTGGATGAAGTGGTTGGTCTCGCTGGTCGGTGCCGGGCTCGTCATGCTCACCCTGCGGGACGTCTTCCATACCCTCTGGCACCCCACCCGCCACGGCGGTCTGAGCCGTCTCGTCATGACGGCGCTGTGGCGACTGGCCCTGCGCTTTCGCGCGCGCAGGCGGGTGGTCGGGCTCGTCGGACCGCTCGCCATGGTCACGGTGGTGGGCATGTGGGCCTTCACCGTCGTCCTCGGCTGGGCCATCGTCTACTGGCCCCACATGCCCGAGGCGTTCGCCTTCTCACCCGGTTCCAAGGCGGCGCAGGAGCCCGCGCTGCTCGACTCCGTGTACCTGTCGCTCGTCACGGTGGCCACCTTGGGCCTGGGAGACATCGCACCCGGTGAGGGCTGGCTCCGCCTGGTCTCCCCGCTGGAAGCCCTCGTCGGCTTCGCCCTCCTGACGGCCATGGTCTCCTGGGTGCTGGAGATCTACCCGGCCCTGACCCGCAGGAGGGTCTTGGCCATCCGGCTGGCACTGCTGCGCGACTCGGCCCCGACACCGCAGCAGATCGACTGCACGGCCGGGGCGCTGCTGCTGGACAGCCTGGCCACCGAAGTCGTACGCGTGCGTATCGACTTCACCCAGTACGCCGAGGCGTACTACTTCCATGACGGGGAGGACCACTCGTCGCTGGCGGCCACGGTCGGCTACGCCGCCACCCTCGCCCAGCGAGGACAGGCAGCCCAGCGGCCGGATGTGCGCCTGGCAGGTGACTTGCTCGCCGGTGCGCTCAAGGACCTTGCCGCCATCCTCGACCAGCGCTTTCTCCACACCGGTGGCACGGCGACGGAGGTCTTCGCCGCGTACGCCGCAGACCACGGGCGCAGCCTCGCACAGCCCTGACCAACAGACCCAAGCCCGGCCTTGCATCGCAGGATCGCCCACACGACGAGTGGCCGGCCATGCCGGTCGGCGTCAGCGGTGGCACCCTGACAAGCGGACACCGGTATTCGGGGACGGTGGTTCCCTGCATGACGGGAGTTTGGTGGATGGCACGCAGCGAACAAGCCGGTCCTGACGCCGCCGCTCCGGCACGCCCCGGCGTCCTCGCGGTGCGCGACAGCGACCTTCGAGCAGGCCGTGGCGCACGCGCGTACAGAACTCCGTCGGGCGTGTGAGCGAGCAGCGGGGCGACCGGGGTTTTGATGCGGGCACCGCCGCACCCCGTACGACATCGTCCGCATCTTCGGCGGCGGGTCTGTCGTCGCCCGAGGCCGCGCGCCGGCTGACGCGTCATGGGCCCAACGCGATCCCGGCGGAGCCGCGCGCCCCCGTATGGCGGCGGGTGCTGCAGCAGCTGCGCGACCCGCTGATCCTGGTGCTGTTGGTGGCCGCCGCCTTGACGATCGCCACCGGTGATCTCTCCGATGCCGCCGTGATTCTGCTCGTCATCACGGTGAACACGACGGTCGGCGTCGTTCAGGAGGTACGAGCCGAGCAGGCGGTGATGGCCCTGTCGGGCATGAGTGCCCCCACCGCCAGAGTCATACGGGACGGCGAGGAACGCTCCCTCCCGGCTGCCGAGGTGGTGCCCGGCGATCTGGTCCTGGTGGCCGAGGGCGACATCGTGCCCGCCGACGGGGACGTACTGTCCGCGGCGCTGCTGCTGGCGGACGAGTCCTCGCTGACGGGGGAGTCCGTTCCGGTGGAGAAGGCCCCCGACAGCGACCCGTCGCACGGCGCGGTGTCGGCGGGCACGGTTGTCGTGCGCGGCCACGGACGCGTCATGATCACCACCACGGGAGCCGACAGCGCGCTCGGCCGGATCGCAACCCTGATGGGTGCCGCGCCCGGTCCGACCCCGCTGCAGCGCCGACTGGCGGGATTCGGCCGGGTTCTGGCAGCCGCGATCGTGGCACTGTGCGCCTTGGTTCTGGCCCTCGGGCTGGTGCGCGGACAGCCCGTGGAACTGATGATCGTGGCGGCGATCAGCCTTGCCGTCGCCGCCGTACCGGAGTCCCTGCCCGCCGTCGTCACGCTCGCCCTCGCCCTGGGGGCACGGCGGATGGCGGACCGGCACGCCATCGTCCGCAGGCTGCCCGCGGTGGAGACGCTGGGCTCCGTAACGGTGATCGCCACCGACAAGACCGGCACCCTGACCGAGGGCCGAATGGCCGCCGAACGGCTGTGGACGCCGCGCGGCGAGGCCACGGTCCTGGGCACCGGATACGAGCCCCAGGGCCGGGTCGTCCGCGACGGGCAGGCGGTCACGGCGAACGGTGCCCCCGACCTGGCGGCATTGCTGCGCGTCGCGATGCTGTGCAACGACGCCGCGCTGGAGCCGCCGCCGGACGGCTCGGCGGAGTGGCGCGCGCTGGGTGACCCCACCGAGGCCGCGCTGCTCGTGGCAGGAACCCGGCTCGGGCTGGACCGGGGGGCGCTGGACCGCGAACTGCCGCGCGTGGAGGAGATTCCGTTCGACAGCGGCCGCAAGCGCATGACGACCGTCCACCGCCGACCGGAAGGAGCAGTGCGGGTCGCGTGCAAGGGAGCGCCGGAGTCCCTGCTCCGGCCGCAGGTCTTGGCCGATGGCCCGGACCTGCTCGCCCGGGCGGCGGCTCAGGCGGAGGCACTGGCGCGTGACGGGTACCGAGTGCTCGCCGTGGCGTCGGCCGACCACGAGGAACCGCTGGAACCGCCTGGGACATGGGAGTCGGGCCTGTCGCTGCTCGGCCTCGTCGGCATCCTGGACCCGCCCCGCAGCGCGTCCGAGCCGACGATCGCCGCCTGCAAACGCGCCGGCATCGTCCCTGTACTCATCACCGGCGACCATCCGCTGACCGCCCGGGCCGTGGCCGACCGCCTCGGCATCGCCTCCCGGGAGGAGGAGGTCACCACCGGGCAACGGATCCGGGAAGGCGCGGCGGGCGAGCTGACCGGCGTACGCGTCTACGCGCGGACCACTCCCGAGCAGAAGCTGGACATCGTCGAGGCGTGGCGCGGGGCTGGGCAGGTGGTGGCGATGACGGGGGACGGGGTCAACGACGGCCCGGCCCTGCGCCGTGCCGACATCGGTGTCGCGATGGGGCGGCGCGGCACCGAAGTGGCCCGCCAGGCGGCCGACTTGGTGCTCGCCGACGACAACCCCGCCACCATCGTGGCGGCCGTCGAAGAGGGGCGCCGAGTCTATGCAAACGTGCGCCGGTTCCTGCTCTACGGGCTCGCGGGCGGCACCGCGGAGATCCTCGTGATGCTCCTCGGCCCTTTCCTGGGGATGCCGCTGCCGCTGCTGCCCGCACAGATCCTGTGGATCAACCTGCTCACACACGGCCTGCCCGGTGTCGCGCTCGGCGCGGAACCCGTCGAACTTGACGCCATGCGCCACTCACCCCGGCCTCCCGAGGAGAGCGTGCTGGGCGCCGGCCTCTGGCCGCGCATCCTGCTCATGGGGACCTTCGTCGCCACCGTCACCCTGGTGGCCGGCGTGTGGGCCAAGGAGACGGGCCGCCCCTGGCAGTCCATGATCTTCCTGGTCCTCGGCGCGACCCAGCTGGGCGTTGCCCTGGGCTCCCGCGCCCGTCCGGGAAGCCTGGCCAACCCGTTCCTGCTGGTTGCCGTGGGCGCGGCCTTGGGCCTCCAGGCGGCCGGAGTCTATCTGCCTCCCCTCCGGGACCTGCTGGGCACAGAGCCGCTGTCACTCGGGGACTTGGCGATCGCCTGCGCGTTGTCCGGTCTCGGCCATGTGGTCATGCGTGTGCAGGCACGGCTGTGGCCGGAGCGGCAGCCGCGCGCCGTCATGGCGGAAGGCGGTGGTCCGGGTGGTCGGCGTTTCCGCTCCGCTCGGGCAAAGGGGCTCCGCTGAGTCTGGTCTTCGCGCGCTGAGGTGGACAACCACGTCTTCGGTTGCGACTTCCCAAGTGCTGTCGGAAGGAGTCATGCGCCTCCACCGCGTACCTCCGGGCGCAGGGCATGGCGCCGGACCACGGTCGCGGTGAAAGCGCAGGTGGCGGCCGCGGTGAGGGCCAGGAGCAGGTATCCCCAGGTGTAGTCGTCGGCGACGCTGTAGACCGCGCCCATGACCAGGGGTGGGAAGAAGCCGCCAAGTCCGCCGGCGGCGCCGACGATACCGGTGACCGATCCGACCTGGCCGGCGGGTACGAGGCGGGCCACGAGGGCGAACACGGCGCCCGATCCGGTTCCCAGGGCTGCGGCCATGCCGAGGAAGGTCAGTGTGCCGATCGGGATCAGGGCGAGTTCGAGGGAGGTGAGGAGGGCGAGCGCGGCGAGGGCGGCGTACGCCCCGATGAGCACAGGGATGGGCTGTAGCCGGTCGGAGAGCCAGCCACCCGCCGGGCGGGCGGCGACCGCGAGGACGATGAAGCCGGCGGTGCGCAGGGCGGCGTCGGAGCGCCCGAGGTCGTACGCGTTGGTGAGATAGGTGGGCAGGTAGACGCTGAAGGCGACGAACCCTCCGAAGGCCACGGCGTAGAGGAAGGCCAGTTGCCAGGCGGTGGGCATACGCATGGTGGCGGTGGTGCGCGCGAGCAGCGAGCCGGCCGGGATGGCGCGGTCGGGCTGGTCGCCCAGGAGGAAATGTGCGGTGACGGCGTAGACGGCCAGGATGACGGCGACGAGGGTGAAGGGAAAGCTTCGGTCGACCGCATCGGCCAGCTGCACGGTGGTGAACGCCGAGATGGCGGTGCCGCCCGTGCCGATACCGAAGACGCCGAGGGCCAGGCCGCGCCGTTCGGGTGGGTACCAGGCGTTGACGAACGGGACGCCGATGGCGAACGTGGTGCCGCCCAGCCCGAGGAAGAAGCCGCCGATGAGGAACTCGGCCAGGGAGTCGGCCAGATGGCCCAGGTAGAGCACGGGCAGGACGGTCAGGGCGGTGACGAGGGGGAACATCCGGCGGGCACCGACGTGGTCGGTCAGGGCTCCGACCGGGATCCTGCCGAGCGAGCCGACGAGGACCGGCACGGCCACCACCAGGGACTGCTGGAACGAACTGAGGCCCAAATCGTCGCGGAGCGTCGGGCCGAGCGGCCCCAGCAGAGCCCACGCCCAGAAGCCGGCCATGAACCCGGCCGTGGCCAGAGCCAGCATGCGCGTCGGTTGTGAGGTCTGGCTCACCGGCTCTCGGACCCGCGGAAATTGGCGCATAAGGGCAATTTTGCGGTGTGAGTGTCCCTCAGGCTCTCCCAAAGCAGTGAGGTGAGGGTCGTGGCGGACAGCGGGGCACGAGCCGCGTGGCTGCCCGTAGGGGGTTACCAGGGCGCGGGTGGGCGACTCGGCGCCGGCGTCGGCCCCAGACCGATACGGAGCGCCGCCGCTACCAGTGGTCGAGAGGCAAGGGCGGCCATGAACGGGTCTCGTGGGACGAGGCTCCGGCTGCTAGGGCACGCGACCCTGCGGTGGGGACCGGCGGAGGACGGAGGCGGCCGGCCACGCAGGGCACGAGCAACCTCAGTCTGCCGCTATGACGACACGGCCACGCGGACCGCCGTGACCTTGTACTCGGGGCAGGAGGTGACGGTATCCGCGACGTCCGAGGTGAGGCGGTTCACTCCGCTCGCGGGGAAGTGGAAGGAGCAGAAGACCTGGCCGGGGGCTGTCTGGTCACCGACACGGGCGATGAGCCGGGCTCGGCCGTGCCGGCTCTCCACCGTTACCTGCTCGCCATCGCGCACGTCGTACCGGCCGGCGTCGTCGAGGTGGAGGTCAAGGAAGTCAACCGGGTCGAGCGTGAGGTTGCTGCCCCGCCGCGTCATGCTTCCGGAGTTGTAGTGAGCCCAGCGCCGCCCGGTGACCAGGACCAGCGGATAGTCGTCGTCGGGCCGTTCACCCGGGGGGAGATAGGGGGCGGCGGACAGGTGGGCCCGCCCGTCCGGTGTGGCGAAGCGCCCGGTGTACAGCTTGGCTTCTCCCGGCCGGTCGGGGGCGGTGCAGGGCCATGGCACGGAGCCCTCGCGGTCCAGTCGGTCGTGGGAGAGCCCGGCGAAGACGGGCGCGAGCCGGCCACACTCGGCGAGGGCGTCGGCGGGAGTCGCGCAGGCCAGGCCGACGCCCATGGCCTCGGCGACGGCCCGAAGGGTGTCGAAGTCGGTGCGGGCCTGTCCCGGTGGGGGCACGGCGGGGCGGACGCGCTGGAACCGGCGGTCGAAGTTGACGAAGGTCCCGTCCTTCTCCAGCCAGGAGGCCACTGGCAGTACGACGTCGGCGTGTTGGGCCGTCTCGGACAGGAACAGTTCGTTGCAGACGACGAGCGGGCAGGCGTCCAGGGCCTTGGCCACCTGGTTGGCGTCGGGGTCGGTTGCGCAGACGTCCTCGCCGATGACCCACAGCGCCCGCAGATCCCCGGCTCGTGCGGCGGCGAACATGTCCGGGATCCGCAGACCGGGCCGCCCTGGGACTGGTACGCCCCAGACGTCCTCGGCCCGCGGGCGAACGGCCGGGTCGGTGACCTTTCCGTAGCCGGGCAGGACGTCCGGCAGGGCGCCCATGTCGGAGGCACCCTGGACGTTGTTCTGGCCACGCAGCGGGTTGACCCCGTAGCCCCGGTCGGTGCCCACGGCGCCGCGCAGGATCGCCAGGTTGGCCAGGGAACGCACCCCGTCGGTGCCGTGGAGGTGCTCGGTGACGCCCAGCCCGTAGACGATGGCCGGATGCTCGGCGCTGCCGTACAGGCGGGCGGCGGCGATGAGATCCGCGGCCGGTACACCGGTTATGTCCGCGACGTGGTCGGGCGGGTAGTCGACCAGCAGCTCGGTGAGTTCCGGCAGCCCGGTGGCACGCTCGCGCAGGAACTCCTCGTCGGTCAGCCCTTCGGCGAGCAGGACGTGGGCGAGCCCGTGGAAGAGCGCCACGTTGGTGCCGGGACGCGGCCGCAGATGCACGTCAGCGTGCAGGGCGAGGCCGACCGCGCGCGGATCGGCGACGACCAGCTTGGCCCCGTGGAGAACCCGCCTCAGCAGCCGAGCTCCCACCACCGGGTGGGCCTCGACGGGATTGGCCCCGACCACCAGCAGGCAGTCGGCCCGCTCCACGTCGTCGAAGGCGTCGGTGCCGCCGGAGAGCCCGAAGGAAGCGGTGAGGCCGGCTGCGGAGGGGGAGTGGCAGAGGCGGGAGCAGTTGTCGACGTTGTTGGTTCCGATGACGACCCGCATGAACTTCTGTACGAGGTAGTTCTCCTCGTTCGTGGCACGGGCCGAGGAGATCGCCGCCACGGAGTCCGGGCCGCCGGCATCGAGGGCGGCCCGCAGCCCTCGGGCGACATGAGCCAGTGCCTCGTCCCAGCCGACCGGTTCCAGCACGCCGTCGCGTCGCAGCAGGGGCTGGGTGAGCCGTTCCGGTGAGGTGCGGAATCCGTGGGAGAAGCGGCCCTTCACACAGGCGTGGCCGCGATTGACCGGGCCGTCCCGGGCGGGCAGCACCGCCGTGACCTCACCATCGTGTGCGATCACGTCCAGGGTGCAGCCCACGCCGCAGTAGCCGCATGTGGTGCGTGTCCGGGCCTCCTCGGGGTGGAACGCCGAGGTGAGTCCCCGCGCCGGTCCCGGCTGGGTGATCGCCCCCGTGGGGCAGGTGTCCACGCAGCCGCCGCAGGCCACGCAGTCCGACTCGGCCCAGGGCCCGCCGGTGCCGGGGGCCACGAGGGTGTCGCCGCCTCTGCCGACCAGGGTGAGGGCGAAGGTGCCTTGCAGCTCGGAGCACATCCGCACGCACCGGCCGCAGGCGATGCACAGGTCCCGGTCCAAGTGGACGTACGGGTGGGACTCGTCCCTGCCCCGGCCTCCGGCACCCTGCGCCGCCTCTGGGCCGATGCCCATCGACCGGCAGACATGGGCCAGTTCGCTGGGACTGCCGTCGGCGAGGGCCCGGGGCGGAAGCGCGGAGACGATGACCTCCACCGCGTCCTGGCGCAGCCGCACAACCTCGTCGCTTCTGGTGTCCACGCGCATGCCGGGGGAGGCCGGAGTGACACAGGCCGCCGCGATGCGTCCCTCGGCCCGTACGAGACACGTACGGCATGACCCGGCGGGACTGAGCCGGTCGTCGGAGCACAGCGCGGGCAGCTCGATCCCGGCCGCCCGCACCGCCGTGAGCAGTGACGACTCCTCGGGCACCTCGACGCCGGTGCCGTCGACCTCGATCGTGACTCCGTTCATGGGAGGCCCCATCCCGCCAGTCGGTCCCCGTATGCACGGGCGAGGCTGTGCACGGCGGGCGGTATCCGCCGTCCGAAGGCACACAGGCTTGCCTCGGCCAGGACCCGCGACAGCCGCTCCCACTCTCGGCCGGGCGGCGTGTCGGCGGACGCCCATTCCAGGCCGCGGCGCGAGCCGACACGGCAGGGTGAGCACGCGCCGCAGCTCTCGGCCGCGGCGAACTCCCAGACGTGACGCAGCACTTCCTCCGGTGCCACACGCTCGTCGAAGGCGACGAGACCGGCGTGGCCGAGTGCGGCGCCCCGGGCCGACAGCTCTGCCTCCGACAGCGGCACGTCCAGCGCGTCGGCAGCGAGGAAGCCGCCCAGCGGCCCGCCGACCTGAAGAGCCATCAGCTCGGCGCCGTTCTTCAGGCCGCCTCCCAGCTCGGTGACGATCCGCCGCACCGGCGTGCCCAGCTCGACCTCGTAGCAACCAGGCCGTGCGAACCGCTCCGATAGACAGACCAGCTTGGTGCCCGTCTCGTCGGACGCACCGCGCCGGGCGTACGCCTGGCCGCCGTGCCGGACGATCCAGGGGACGGCCGCCAGTGTCTCCACGTTGTTGACGACGGTCGGCGCGTTCCACAGGCCGCGCTCGGTCGGGTACGGCGGGCGGGGCCGGGCGCATCCGCGACCGCCCTCCAACCCCGCGATGAGTGCGGTCTCCTCACCGGCGACGTAGGAGCCTGCGCCCTCGACGATGTGGATGTCCAGGGAGGTGGCCGTCCCGTGCACCGACGCTCCGAGTTGCCCATCTGCGTACGCCTGGCGCACCGCTTTCCGCATCCGTGCCAGCGCGGCCGGGTATTCGGAGCGCACCAGCACCACTCCCTCACATGCCCCGCACGCGAAACAGGCCAGAGCCAGACCCTCCAGCACGCGCCCCGGGTCGGCCTCCATCAGCAGCCTGTCTGCGTACGAACCCGGATCGCCTTCGTCGCCGTTGGCGACGACCACGGTCCCGGGTGCGCGGCCGGCCGCCTCCCACTTCGCCGCCACGCGGAATCCGGCGCCGCCACGCCCACGAAGCCCGGAGGCCGCCACCTCCCGGTGCACCTCGTCCGCCGTGCCCGACGACACTGTCCTCGACCACACCTGCCACGCCGGTTCACCGTAGAGCACACCACCGAGCAGGACCGGGTCACCGGTGTCGTCCGCCGCCGGGATCTCCGGCGCCCGCGGTGGCTCCCGCCCGGCGAGCTGAGCGGGGAGGGACGCCCCGGTACAGGGTGTGTCGCCGTCAAGGGCGGCGGGCCCCGCGTAGCAGTAGCCCAGACACCGGACAGCCTGCAGCGACACCTCACCGCGCGGTGAGGCGGTGTGCGCAGCGACACTCAGCTCACGCTCGACCTCCGCGAGGTGCTCTCCGCCCGCTGCGGCGAAGCACGCCGTCGCGGCGCACACCCGGACATGGCGGTCCCCGTGCGGGGCCGCGAGGTCGGCGTAGTAACTGGCAGGTCCCAATGCGGCGGCAGCAGGCAGCCCGACGCGGGCGGCGACAGTCGGTGCCCAGACGTCGGGGCCGTCCCCCGTCGTGGCCCTGGCCTTGGCCAGCGACTCCACCAACCTTTCTCCAGGTCGCCCACGCCGGTCCGCCAGCGCCCGGAAAGCGTCGAAGGAGTGAGCGGAACGGACGAGCGCCATGCATTCATCGTGGAGGAAGCCGCACGAGACCGCAGCTGGGGTCGGCACGGTCGGACATCGGGATCGAGCACCTGTTGACCAGAGCTGGGACGCCAGGACCGAGGTTGCGGCCCGGCCCCCGCCGCTGGAGCCTGGAGGTGTCCCGCAGATGTGGCACGGACCGGCTGATTCCTCACCGATCGAGAGGAGGCAGGCCGCTATGGTCAGCATCGCCCACCGCATGGCCACCCTGTTCCGGACCAAGGCGAACAAGGCCCTGGACCGGGCTGAAGACCCGCGCGAGGTCCTGGACTACTCCTATACCCAGCAGCAGGAAATGCTGCAGAAGGTACGACGCGGTGTGGCGGACGTGGCCACAAGCCGCAAACGCGTCGAGGTACAGATCAACCAGTTGCAGCAGTCCAGCGGCAAGCTGGAAGGACAGGCCCAGCAGGCGCTCGCCGCCGGACGAGAGGACCTCGCCCGCGAAGCCCTGAGTCGGCGCACCGCCGTGGCCTCCCAGGTCACGGATCTGCAGACCCAGCACGCTTCGCTGCAGGCCGAGGAGGAGAAGCTCACCTTCGCCGCACAGCGCCTGCAGGCGAAGGTGGACACCTTCCGTACCAGCAAGGAGGCCATCAAGGCCCGCTACACCGCGGCGGAGGCTCAGACCAGCATCACCGAGGCCGTCACCGGCATCGGCGAGGAGCTGGGCGATGTCGGCCTTGCCATGCAGCGTGCCGAGGACAAGACAGGACAGCTGCAGGCCCGCGCCGGAGCACTGGACGAACTGCTCGCCTCTGGTGCCCTGGAGGACGCCACCCTCCCCGGCGGCCGCGACGACATCCAGGCCGAACTCGAGCGCGTCACCGCGGACCAGGACGTGGACGAGGAACTGGCCCGGATGAAGGCCCAGCTCCCGGCGTCCGCGACCCCGCCGGCCGTGGAGGGAAAGAGCGCCGAGCAGAGCCCGCCGGATCAGGAGGCGACATCATGATCATGCGGATTCTCGGCGAGGGCCAGTACGAAATCACCGACGAACACCTCCCCCGGCTCAACGAGCTGGATGCCACCTTGCAGTCGGCCGCCGACGCGGGTGACGACACGGCGTTCGCCGCCGCCCTGTCGGCCCTGCTGGACGCGGTGCGCAGCCTCGGCGCACCGCTGCCGGACGAGACGATCACACCGTCCGATCTCGTGCTGCCGGATGCGGACACCAGCCTCACACGGGTGCGGGAGCTGCTCTCCGACGAGGGCCTCATCCCGGGTTGACTGGGCGCACACCCCTGCCCGCTTACGGCGCCACCGCGTCCTGATCGGCGCAGCCCTCACTCCGCCCGCGGGTGAGCCCGACGAAGCAGACGGCGGTACGAGCCGCCCAAGCACCGCCAGAAAGAGCGAACGTGATGGCAGCCGCAGACCACTGGCCAAGCCTGGCTTCGCGGTCCCCGCCCGAAAGGCTCGCCCACATGACATCCACCCCGCTGAACAGGGGCCGCACTGCCGTTGCCCTGTGGGGGAGCCTTGGCCTTGCTCGCTCTGGTCAGCTGCTCGAATGACGGCAATGGCAACAGCCCGGCCACCACCAGTGCCCCACCCATCGAGACCAGCGCAGCCCCGCCGCGGCGCGTATTGTGATCGAGAACTTCGCCTCCACGATCCACCCGAACAGGCAGGGAACCCTCACCGTGGGATGACACTCAGGTGGGCGAGCCCGCACGCTGGACCGAGGCCATGCCGCGCGATGCCGTGAGCCCGTAGAGACAAGTCGGTGACAAGCCATGCCCCAGCAGACGATGCCACCTGTCCGGTCGCGCCCGGTCTTCGCGCGCTTCTACAGCAAAGTCGCCGGTCCAGCTCTGGAGAAGGCAGGCGTCACTGAACACCGCAAGCGCCTGCTGGTGGGCCTGTCCGGCGAGGTCATCGAGATCGGCGCGGGCAACGGGCTGAACTTCCCCCACTATCCGAGCACAGTGACCCGGCTCTTTGCCGTGGAACCCGAGCCCCACCTGCGTGAATGGGCCGTGCGAAGCGCCCGCTCCATCGCCGTTCCCGTGGAGGTGGTGGACGGCCGGGCCGAGCAACTGCCCGCCGAGGACACCTCGTTCGACGCGGCCGTCGTCTGCCTGACCCTGTGCTCGGTCGCCGACCCGCATGCGGCTCTCGCCGAACTCCACCGGGTGCTGCGGCCGGGCGGACAACTCCGCTTCTTCGAGCACGTACGCGCTGACTCGCCTGCGATGCGGCGCGTACAGCGACTGCTGGACGCGACCGTCTGGCCCCTGCTCATGGGCGGCTGCCACGTCGGCCGCGACACCCAGACCGCGATCAACGCAGCCGGGTTCCGCCTCACCGACGTGGAGAAGTTCTCCTTCCCCGACACTCGCCTGCCCTCGCCCGCCGCCACCCACATCCTCGGCACAGCTCAGCGTGAACCGGGATGGGGCACACCATGAATCTCTGCCCGCGCTCTTGGTCCGGAAGCCGGGAGCCTGGCTCACGCCTCCGCCATCTCAAGGACTACGACGGCTTGCCCATGAACTCGAACAGATCAAGGACTATCGGGCGGCCAGGGGCTGACCGTGCATCTGGACTGGGATCGGCCGGGAGTTATACGGGTGAAACCGCTCACGCGCCTTACCCCGGCAGGGCGCGGCATCCGGTTGGTGATCAAGGAGAAGAACGTGCACACGGCCGCTCACTTACGCCGGGGCTCACACGGCGGGCGGCCGAACTTTTCGTTTCCTTATGAGCGCCGGGTTGGTGCATGCGGGACGGCGATCGCCTGTTTGTACAGGTGGTGTGCCCACACCTGCAGGCCGAGACTTGCCTCCACATATGCGCGGGTGGCAGCCACTCCTTCAGTGGCATGCTCCTTGAGTGCCATGGCGCGGTCGTGACGCTCTTCCACCTGCTTACGGATGATCCCGCAGAGTACCCCGGTCAGTTCGTCCGCGGAGCCGGCGTCGAGGGCACGCTCAGCAGCCGGGATGACCGGTCCGACGTTGAGCCCGGCCGGCTTCAGTCCCGTGAAGGGAGCGCCTTCTCCGGAGCGGTGTACGCGGACGACCGTCTCGAAAAACCAGCGGTCGGCCACTTCCTGCGCCTCCTGGCCGAGCATCCGTGCTCTGACGGTGAGCCCGAACGCCTCACGGACATCTGCTTCCCCTTCTTCAGACACGTAAGGCAGGACCTGTCCGATATCCCTCTCCTCCAGGGCTTTGCGCGCGGCCGTGACGACGGGACCGTCGAGAGAATCACAGTGCGGTGGCATCGCCAATCACCTCCTGCTGCGGCTTACCTCCATCATCGCCCCGTCGTGCGCGAGGGGGAGAGAGGGGTGCCATAGCGGCCCTCGCATGGTGTCCTCCGAGCCGTATGCCGAGCCCGAGCGGCACATCGCGCAAGGTCTCGGCAACGGTCCAGGTCAGGGCAACGGTGTGCGTGGTGGTGCCCCACCGGCCCAGGCCGCGGCCGGCGCGTCGTCGAGCAGGAGCGAGGGCAGGGCGAGCACACCGGCGGCCGGTAGGGCCAGGATCGCACCTGGTACGGGGCCGCCCCTGCGGTGCACCCGGGTCGTGCAGACTGCGACGGTCACGAGGCCGACAGCGATCAGGATCCAGGTCAGTGCCGTCATCGCGCTCACCTTCACGTGACGGGCTGCTTTGGTCCTCGGCCGTGGCCGGGCGCCCGGCCGTGCGGGAGCAACCGATGACGCAGCTTCGCCCAGAACGCCGGTGTCCGGGCCGCGCAGGCGGTCCACTGCTCACCGAACCGGGCCGCGACCTCACGTTCTTCATCTGCGGGCCAACCGTACATACACGAACACCAGTACCGGGAACATGATCAGGTCGTGATGGCCATTGCGGCAGGAAGCCGATCATGATGAGGAGAAAGCCGTCGAGCCGCGCCGTCCGCGCAGGTGGGCCGGCGGCGGGCGGCGCGGCTCGACGGTGGTGATCAGGCGGGCGATGTCGTGGACGATGCCCGCCAGGATCAGCGCCCCGACCACCGATGCGATCACGGCGGCCATGGCACTCGCCCCCTCCCCGGGGCGGGGCGGTCAGGGCCGCCCGGGCCCGGTGTAGTGGTCGTGCTTGCGCAGCGGGTCCTCGTCCCGGTCGTCGCGGTGTTGATCGCGACCGCCGTGCATGCCCTGGCCGTGCATGCCGCGCATCATGAAGAACATCATCAGCGGGCAGGCAGCGACGAGGGCGAGCCAGACCAGGCTTTCCAGGGACGCGCCGACGATCAGGGCGCCGACCACGACGATCGCGGCGGCGAGTGCGTACATGCCGTAGTTGCGCTTGTCGTTCATCACGGGCTTCCTTCAGCGGAGGGGACAAGGCCACAGGGGTGCGGCCGTGTTCAGGATTTGGTGACAGGGCCGGCGTGCAGGGCGTTGAGGCGTCGCTGGTACTCCTCTTCGTCGATCTCCCCACGGGCGAACCGCTCACCGAGGATCTGCTCAGGTGTCGGTGCGGCGGGGGTTTGGGTGTGTTCGTGGGGCTGGTTGGCGGCACGGAAGACCAGGACAAGAGCTGTGATGATCAGCGCCCAGAACAGGACCATTCCGAGCGACATCCCGAACCAGCCCCACCCGCTGACATCGTGGTCGTACCAGAACATCATCGCCATTCACCTGCTTCGGCTTGTTTCGGCGACTGGTACGGGCGCGGAGCCCGTCGTCCGGGGCGGGCTGCTGCCCTCGCCTCCATTGTTCCCCTGTATAGGTGGCGCTCTTGGGCCGGACGGTCCAGGACCTGTGGGCCGTTCGGCTCCTACCCGGCCTGGGTACCCGAGCGCAGGCTGGAGAGTGATCTTCCAGGGGAGGCGAACATCTCGTGGGTGCCCTCGATGTCGTGGTAGTCCTGGCCGCCATGCTGTTGGTCGCCGGGCTGGGCTGGTTCTCCTTGGGCCCCGCCGGGTCGGTGCCGCCCGGGTCGAGGGCGGGGTGCAGCGGGTGGAGGCCACGGTGCGGGGCGGCTACAGCCCCGACCCGTCCCTCGACGGCCACGACACCGGCACAACGCCTGAGGGTCCGGCGGCCGAAGGTCCGCCCGGGGGAGAGGAGCGGACGGCGGCCGAGGCGGAGGCAGCGGACGCCGCCGAGCGGCAGACGGAGATCAAGGACCTGACCCGCAGGGTAGTGGTGGGCGCGGTACTGACCGACCCGGTGCTGTTCGTCGTGATGGCGTACGAGCTGTTCGGCGCGGACTGGGTGCCCGGCTGGATGCTGAACCACTGGCTGCAGCTGGCGCTGATCACGCCGGAGATGTTCTACACCGGGTGGCCGATCCATGTGACGGGGAGGCTGGCCCTGCGTCACCGCGCCGCGGACATGAACAGCCTGATCGCCCTGGGGACGAGTGCCGCCTACGGTTACAGCCTGCTGGTCACTCTCGCCCCCGGCCTGCTGCCGGAAGACGTTCGCGAGGTCTACTTCGAGGCCGTCGGCGGCATCCTCACCCTGATTCTGCTCGGACGGCTGCTGGACGCCCGCGCAAAGGTCGGCACCGGCGAGGCGATCCGGGCCCTGCTGGGCCTGCAGGTCCGACAGCGGGCCCTGCCGACGTCAGGCTCCGGTGGAGGACAGACCGGACGTCGGCGCACCCGACCCGTGCCAACGAGCGGCAGCACCAGGGCTCGGCCTCTGACGTTTCCTTGGAAGGACCTGTCATGACCGGCATCGCCATCGTCGGCGCCGGCCGTCAGCTGGGTCTGGCCATCGCCCGCAACTTCGGCTCCCAGGGCTTCGATCCCGGTCCCGACGGTGGCCTCTGTGCGAGCGGGGCCGAGGCCGCCGAAGCCCATTCCGGCCGTTTCCGCGGCCGATTCCGTCCGTGGAGGGAGGTACCCGTTGGCACGGGTGGAGGGGGTGTGAGTCCTCGGCTACGCGGACGAAGTGTCGTCGTACCGCCTGCCGTCCGGTCGGTACGGTCTGACCGCCCGGCCGCACTGATCAGGGGATCCGGCACAGGGGAGTTGATCGGTCCGGGTAGGAGTGGGTACCGCGGACCGGTCACTTGTGCAGGCGGAGAGCCTTCGACGCGTCGGAGGCAGGCGGCCGTCCTGCGCTCGATCCGGATCAGCACGGGTCCCACGCATCGGCGCCCAGGACCTGCGCTCTGGTCAGTGCGGCTCGCGGATGACGGCAACGCCTCCCGGTGGGACGCTGACGGTGCCGGAGACCGGCTTGCCGGTGAGGAGTTCGACGCCTTCGGCGGGTGCTTCGGCGCCCCTTCCGGTGTGGTCGATGAGGAACAGATAGTCGGCCTCCGCGCCCCGGCGCCGGACGACCTCGATCCCGGCGGGTGCGTCCTGCTCCGGTGTGACGCCGGCGTCCTGACGGATGCGGTCGAGCAGGGCGGCGAGCGTGTCCTGGTCGGGGTGGGTGGCCAGATACCAGGCAGTGCCGTCGCCGTGCCGGTGGCGGGTGACTGCGGGGTGGCCGGCCAGTGGGCCGTCGGCGTGGGAGGCGACGGCCTGTGCGCCGGTGAGCCGGATGCGTTCCGACCACAGGTCGGCCGTGGCGCCCGGCGCCACGTCGCCGGTCAGGCCGGTCGTCTCGCCCGGCAGCAGGGGGAACAGCTCGTCGGTGACCACGCCGAGGACATCGCGGAAGGCGCCGGGGTAACCGCCCAGGTACACATGGCAGTTCTCGTCGACCATGCCGCTGTGGAAGCCGACGGCAAGAGTGCCCCCGCGTTCGGTGAACCGGGTGAGGTTCGCCGCGGCCGCCTCCGTGACCAGGTACATCGAGGGAGCCAGGACGAGTTTGTAGCGGTCGAGTTCGGGGTCGTCGGGGCGTACGAAGTCGACGGCGACCCCGGCCCGCCACAGTGGGGTGTACCAGTCCCGTACCAGGTCCTGGTAGCGCAGTTCGCCGCTGGGCTGGGAGGGCAGTTCCAGTGCCCAGCGGGCGTCCCAGTCCCACACGATCGCCACCTGTGCCGTGCTGGTGGAGTCCCGCACTTCGGCCAACGCCCGTAGGTCAGCGCCGAGTTGGACGACATCGCGCCAGATCTGGCTGTCGGTGCCGGCGTGCGGGAGCATCGCCGAGTGCCACTGCTCGGCGCCCGCCCTCGCCGCCCGCCACTGGAAGAACGCGATGCCGTCGGCGCCGTGGGCCACGTGCGCGAGCGCGTTGCGGCGCATTTCCCCGGGGAGCTTGGCACGGTTGACGGGCTGCCAGTTGACGGCACCGGTCGAGTGCTCCATGAGGAACCACGGGCCGCCCGCGAGCGAGCGCATCAGGTCGCCGTGGAGGGCGATGTCGACCTCGGCCTCCGGGTCGTCGGACAGCAGGTAGTGGTCGTTGGAGAGGATGTCCAGCCCGGGTGCCCAGCGCCAGTAGTCGAGAGCGTCGATGGTGCGCAGGACCAGGAAGTTGGTGGTCGCGGGGGTGTCCGGAGCGGCCCGGCGCAGTACCTCGCGTTCGGCCGTGCACAGGGAGAGCAGTTCGTCGGAGCAGAAACGGCGCCAGTCGAGCCGATGGGTGGGGTTCGGGGGAGCCGCGGTGGTGCGGGGCGGCAGGATCTGGTCCCACGAGTAGTACCACTGGCTCCAGAACGTGGTGCCCCAGGCGTGGTTGAGGGTGTCCAGGTCATTGTCGTAGCGGGCGCGCAGCCAGGTGCGGAAGGCGGCGGCGCTGGTGTCGCAGTAGCAGGCGTCGTTGTGGCAGCCGTATTCGTTGTGGACGTGCCACATGGCGACGGCCGGGTGGGCGGCGTACCGCTCGGCGAGGGCTTCGGCGATCCGCAGCGCCGCTCGGCGGTAGGCGGGGCTGGACGGGCAGAAGGTCTGGCGGCTGCCGTACGACAGCCGGTGGCCGTCCTTGTCGACCGGCAGGGCTTCCGGGTGCTCGACGAAGAACCAGGCCGGCGGGGTCGCCGTGGGGGTGGCCAGGTCGGCGGCGATACCGTTGGCGTGGAGCAGGTCGAGGATCTTGTCCATGCGGGCGAAGTCGTAGACGCCCTCGGCCGGCTCCAGCAGCGCCCAGGAGAAGATGCCGACGCTGACCATGGTCACCCCGGCCTCGCGCATCAGGTTCATGTCCTCGGCCCAGACCTCCTCGGGCCACTGCTCGGGGTTGTAGTCACCTCCGTAGGCGATTCCAGGAATGCGAAGACGGCGTGCGGTACTCACTGGCGATGCTCCGGGAGGGGTGTAGGGGAGGGGCAAGTGGTGGTGTGTCAGCCCTTGTTGGCGCCCAGCGTGAGGCCGCTGACGAACTGCCGCTGCAGCACGAAGTAGACGATCAGCGTCGGGATCGCGGTGAGCAGGGCGCCTGCCGCGACCAGGTTCGGGTCGGTGAAGTACGCCCCGGTGAGGTTGTTCAGCGCCGAGGTGATCGGCATGTTCTCGCCGGTGGAGATCAGGACCAGGGCCCAGAAGAAGTCGTTGTAGATCCAGATGGAGAGCAGGGTGGCCAGGGCCGCCATTGCCGGGCGGCACAGCGGGAGGGTGATCTGCCAGTACTGCCGCCACACCGAGGCGCCGTCGACCAGCGCGGCCTCGGTCAGTTCGTGCGGGAGCGAGCGCATGTAGTTGCTCAGCACGAACGCGCAGAAGCCGGACTGGAACGCGACATGGATGAGGACCAGGCCGAGGGCGGAGTCGTAGAGCTTGCCGGACATGGTGATGCCGGGCAGGTCGACGAGCAGGTACAGGCGGTACAGCGGGGTGATGATGACCTGCTGCGGGAGCAGGTTTCCGGCGGTGAAGACCAGCAGCAGGGCGAGGTTGAAGCGGAAGTCGAAGCGGCTGACGTAGAAGGCGACCATCGACGACAGGAAGAGCGTCACCAGCACCGCCGGCACGGCGATGATCATCGTGTTGACGAAGTAGTGCCCCATGTCCGACTGCGTGAACGCGTTCGTGAAGTTGTCGAGGCTCAGCTTGTCGGGCCAGGACACATAGCCCTTCTCGCTGGTCTCCGCGTACGACCGCATGGCCGAGTACAGCGCCCAGAGCAGCGGCGCGAGCCATGCCAGCGCGGCGCCCGCGAGGAGGACGTGCAGCAGGATCCGGGCAGGCCGGACGGGCGTACGGACCTTGGTCATGACATTCGGTGGGGCGGCGCGAAGCGCCTCGTTCAGGGTGGTGGTGGGCGACGGGTGGGAGCTCATGCGCGCCGCTCCTTCCGGAAGGTGGCCACCAGGTAGGGGATGATCACGACGAGCGAGATGAGCAGCAGGACGACGGCGATGGCCGAGCCGTAGCCGATCCGGCTGGACTCGCCGATGATGTTGTTGGTCACGAGGATCGACAGCAACTCGGTGCCCTCGGCGCCCTTGTTGAAGACGAAGACCAGGTCGAAGGCGCGCAGGGCCTCGATGATGGTGACGACCAGGACGACGGTGTTGGTCGGCCGCAGGGTCGGGAAGATGACGTTCCTGAACGTCTGCCACTCGTTGGCACCGTCCAGCGCGGACGCCTCGCGCAGGGACGGGTCGACGCCCTTCAGGCCGGCCAGGTACAGGATCATCATGTAGCCGGTGTGCCGCCAGGAGGCGGCGACGAGGATCGCCCAGAGGTTGAGGTCCGGGTCACCGATCCAGTCGATGTAGTGGCCCGGCTCGTTGGCCCCGATGATGCTGTTGATCAGGCCGGTGTCGGGGTTGTACACCAGCTGCCAGACGAACCCGATGACCGCCATCGACAGCACGACCGGCAGGAAGAACGCCGTCTGGTAGACCCGGCTGAACCGGATCTTCTTGTCCAGCTGCACGGCCAGGAGCAGGCCCAGCGGCGTGGGGATCGCGATCAGGACGACGAACCAGATGACGTTGTGCTGGAGGGCGGGCCAGAACTGCGGGTTCTGCTCGAAGAGCTCCTGGAAGTTCTGGAGCCCGACCCACTGGATCGAGTCGAAGCCGATGCCGTCCCAAGTGGTGAAGGCGAGGGCGATGGAGGCCAGGGCGGTGACCCAGACCAGGGCCACGTGCAGGATCGTCGGCAGGCCGGCCATCAGGCCGAGCGTGATCCGGTCGCGGCGGGTCAGCAGGCGCTGGTGGCCCTGCGGAACCCGCCTCTTCGGCGTCGCGGCGCCCGGAGGCGGCGCCGCGGCCGCCTCCGGGATCTTCGTGGTCGTGTCGGAGCTCATGGTGTGGGTGTTCATCCGCTTCGGAAGGGGGGTCGGGCTCAGCCGGACGCGAAGATCGTCTTCTTCTGGCGCTCGATCGAGGACAGCAGGCTGTCGATGCCCTTGGGGTCGCGGATGAACTTCTGGAGTGCGGGCTGCATCACCGTGGAGGTGAAGTCGGGCCGGCTGTCACGGTCCATGAACTGGGTGAGGTGCTTCGCCTGCGCGATCATCTCGTAGCCCTTCTTCTGAAGGGTGCTGTAGCCGGAGGTGTCGGCCTTCGTGGAGGCGGCGATAAGGCTCGGGTCGGCCTTCAGGTAGATCTCTTCGGCCTGGGCCGTACCCAGGAATTCGAGCAACTTGACGGACCCGGCGTGGTTCTTGGGCTTCTTGCTGAGCATGATGCCGTCGGTCGGCGCCTCCACGGTGTCCTGCCCGTACGCCGGGTCGATCTCGGGGAAGGCGAAGAAGTCGAGGTCGTCCAGGTCCGCCTTGTTGGTGAACTGCTGGGCCACGAACATGCCGAGCATATACATGCCGGCCTTCTTCGCCACCAGAGTCTGAGCGGCGTCCTGCCAGGTACGGCCGACCGCGCCCTCCTGGTGGTAGGGGAGGGCCTCGGCCCAGGTGTCGAAGACCTTGCGGACCTTCGCGTCGGTCCACGAAGCCTTGCCCGCCATCAGCTCGACATGGAAGTCGTAGCCGTTGAGGCGGAAGTTGATCTGGTCGAAGGAGCCCATCGCCGGCCAGGCGTCCTTGTCGCCGTACGCGATCGGGACGAGGCCGTCCTTCGTCATCTGCTTGCACAGGGCGATGTATGCGTCCCACGTGGTGGGGACCTCGTAGCCGTACTTCTGGAAGACACTCTTGCGGTAGAAGACCGCCCACGGGGACGTGGTGAGGGGTACCAGGTAGTACTTGCCGTCCTGACCCTGGCTCAGGTCATGCATGGCAGTGGGGAAGTTGTCCCCGATCGTCTTCCACACGTCGTCGATCGGGGAGGCGAGCCCCTTGGCCGCGAAGAACTGCATCCGGTAGCCGGCGAACCACTGGAACACGTCGTCCGGCGTGCCCTGCAGGTAGGTGTTGATCTGCTCCTGGAACGTGTTGTGGTCCTTGGTGTTGATGTCGACCGCGATCCCGGACTGCTTCGTGAAGGCCGCGTAGACGTCGGCATACCCCTTCTTCGGGACGGCGTCGGACGCGTTGGAGCCCACGGTGACGGTCTTGGTGTCCGACGAGGTGGAACTGCCGGCGCAGGCACTCAGCAGGGGGATGCCAGCACCCAGTAGCGCGGCTCCGCCGAGTCCGCGTAGCACAGTGCGGCGGCTGGTGTCAGGCATGGGCTGACCAAGGGATGAATGGTGCATTTCGACTCCTGACAGGGCTGGCGGTACCCAGACTTGGCGCGTCAGCCGGAAGAGGGTTGGCGGAGAGATAGCCGCTGAGTGACCAGAACCAAACACGATCGAACAAACGCGATCGGTGGACGCCAGGAAGCGTGAACGCTCTGTGTGCTGGCTGTCAAGACTCCGCGTCCGGCAATGTGTGATGGATCAGGTCCGGTCGGGAGCGCGATGTGCGGGCAGCCGGAGCCGACGGGCAGGACCGACCTGGCTGGCCGTCGAGTCGTCCCGCATGGAGAAAACACCGCTTGAGCTGCCGGAATGAAGGCCGGGCACGTTTCCTCGAGCGCCTGCGACACCCCCCTCCGCCCGGCCGCAGGCCCCGACGTCCTCTCGCGTCGGAGGCAAGTGGCATTGCGAGAACTCTTGACGTGCGCTCGGCGGATGCGTACACATTGACCGCGCGGTCAGACCGCGCGGTCATTCAATTGACCTCGTTCGATGGCGAACACACGGCCATGGGGAGACTTCATGACAACAGGGGCGGAGCGCGGTGCCGGCTCCTCCGCGCCGCGCAGTGAGGACGTGGCGAGGCTGGCCGGCGTCTCACGCAAGACGGTCTCCCGGGTCCTCAATAACGAGCCGTACGTCTCCGACGAGTCCCGCCGACGTGTCCTGGCGGCCGCCGAGGAGCTCGGCTACCGGCTGAACCACGCGGCAAGGGCACTGGCCTCCGGCCGTACCCGGTCCATCGGTGTGGTCGCTCTGGCAACAGCCGGGTATGGAACTGCCTCCCTGCTGGTGGGCATCGAACAGGCCGTACGGGACGCCGGTTACGCGCTGCGCGTGGTCAACACCCCGGACGGCGACCCGCGAAGCATCGCCGGCGCGCTGGAGTCACTCCTGGAGCAGGGCGTGGACGGCATCGTGGTCTCCGTACCCATCGTCGAGGGTGAAGTCCCGCTCGGTGTCGACGTGCCGGTCCTCTTCGTCGGAGCGCCACCCGCCTTCACCGCCGC
This sequence comes from Streptomyces sp. NPDC006365, assembly GCF_042870755.1. Taxonomy (NCBI): domain Bacteria; kingdom Bacillati; phylum Actinomycetota; class Actinomycetes; order Kitasatosporales; family Streptomycetaceae; genus Streptomyces; species Streptomyces sp. NPDC006365. The sequence continues at coordinate 201,856 of NZ_JBIAHS010000003.1, read as the reverse complement.
CCGGACACTGACCGTCGGCGTGGGCGCCCATGAGCTGGCCCGTGCGGCCACCGAACACCTGCTGGACCTGGGACACGCGACCGTCCATCACCTCGCCGGCCCGCGCCGGTGGTACGCCACCAAGGACCGCATCGAGGGATGGCGAGCGGCGCTGGCGGCCCGGGGCGCGCATGAACCGCCCGTGCTGAACGGCGACTGGTCGGCGGCCTCCGGGTATGCCGCGGGCCTCGGGCTGGCCTCGGACCGCTCAGTGACCGCGGTGTTCGCCGCGGGCGACGAGATGGCCATCGGACTGATCCACGGCCTGCGGGAAAGCGGTCGTCGTGTGCCGGAAGACGTCAGTGTCGTCGGTTTCGACGGCAACCCCGTCTTCGCCTATGTCTCCCCGCCTCTGACCACCGTCCGTCAGCCCTTCGAGGCGGCGTCGAGCGAAGGAATCCGGCTTCTCCTCCACGCCATGGAGAAGCCCGACACCGAACTGCCGCCGGCGAACGACCCACCCGTCGAGCTGATCGTCCGCGGTTCTACTGCGCCTCCGTCCTCCCTCTGATCCACCCCGCCCCCGTGCCACTGCTTCGGCGCACCCGCACGCCGGGGCGCTCCACCTCCGTCATTCCGCGCTTGTCGCGCCGCGCCCTCCGCGCTCGCGAGCCGTGCCCGGCAGTGTCGCCCGGCTGTCCCCGGGCCACGCGCCAACGAACTCCGCCGCGTCACTCTGAGCCGTTCCGAGTCGGCGGCAACACCGAAACACACCTTCCCCCAGGAGTCGCAATGTCCCCTGCGCAGACAGCCGCCAGACCCGGCGCCGCTCCGCGTTCCCGTCCCGTCTCCTTCTTGTCCCTGGCTTTCATCCTGCTCGTCACGGCGATGGCCATGGTCGTGCCCGCCGGCCGGGCGGACGCCCTGGCCCGTCCCTCGCAGACGATGTACACCCCGCCGTCGGGTGCGCCCTCGCCCGGGTCGCTCTACCCGCGGGGGATGCGGATGCAGCACAACGGCTCCGCCAACGGCACCATCCTCGCGACCTTCGAGCAGTACACCTCCGGCACGCCGGTCCTCCCCATCTACCGCAGTACGGACAACGGCAACTCCTGGTCGAAGATCTCCGAGGTCGCCGACACCCAGAACGGCTGGGGCATGCGCTGGCAGCCCGAGCTGTTCGAGCTGCCCACGGCGGTGGGCGGCTTCCCCGCAGGAACCATCCTCGCCGCCGGGGCTTCCGTCCCCGCCGACCGCTCGGCAATCAAGATCGATGTCTATGCCAGCACCGACCGCGGACAGACCTGGACCTTCGTCAGCAACATCGCCACCGGCGGCCCGGCATTCGATCAGAACGGCAATGGCAACACTCCCGTGTGGGAGCCGTTCTTCCTCTACGCCAACGGCAAGCTGATCGTCTACTACTCCGACCAGCGCGACCCCGACAACGGCCAGAAGGTCGTGCACCAGGTCACCACGGACCTCCGGACCTGGGGGCCGGTCGTGGACGACGTGGCGATGCCCACCTACAGCCAGCGCCCGGGTATGGCCACCGTCGCGCAGCTTCCCAACGGCAACTACGTCATGACGTACGAGTACGGCGGCTCTCCCTCGGGCAACTTCGCCGTCTACTACAAGATCTCCGCCGACCCAGAGGCCTTCAACTCCGTCACGGGCATTCCCCTGCGGTCGACGGACGGCGTGGTCCCCACCAGCACCCCGTACATCACGTGGCTGCCCACCGGCGGTCCGAACGGCACGCTTGTCGTCGGCGCCTACAGCACCAGCGACCTGTTCCTCAACACGCAGAACGGCGCCGCGAACACCTGGACGCGCATCAGCTCCAACGTCGCCAACGGCTACAGCCGCGGCATGGTGCCCCTGCCCGACGGCCACAGCCTGCTCGTGCTCAGTGGCGGCAACGGAGGCAGCAACCTCTCCAACCCCGTCACCTACAGCACCATCGACCTGGGCGGCGGCATCTCGGACGGCGCCACGTACACCGTGTCGAACGCGGGCAGCAACCTCATGCTGAGCATCGCGGGCGGCTCCACCGCCAACGGCACGAACGCCACCCAGCAGAACGCCGACAACGCCACCGACCAGCAGTGGCGCTTCGTGCACCAGAGCTCCGGCTACTTCAAGATCCTCAACGTCGCCAGCGGCAAGGTACTCGGTGTGGAGAACCAGTCCACCGCCGACGGCGCCAAGATCCTCCAGTGGGACGACAACGGCACCCTGGACCACGAGTGGGCGGTCTCCCCGCACCAGGCCGGCGGGTACACCATCACCAACCGTGTGACCGGCAAGTTCCTGGAGATCCCGAATGCCTCCACCGCGGCCGGCACCGCCGCCGTCCAGTGGAGCGGCACCAGCTGCGCCTGCCAGCGCTGGAACCTCACCCAGACCGCTCTGCCGCCGCTGGGTACCGGGCAGTACGTTCTCGTCAACAAGAACAGCGGGAGGTACCTGGACATCCCGCAGGGCTCGACCGCCACCAACACGGCAGCCCAGCAGTGGCAGAACTCGGCCTGTTTCTGCCAGCTGTTCACCTTCCAGTCCGCCGGCGGTGGAGCCTGGACCATCAGGAACGCCAACAGCAACCTGAATCTGGACATCCGTAACGGCTCCACCACCGCCGGAGCCGCCGTCGTCCAGAACACGCCGTCCACCGCGAACTCACAGAAGTGGACGCTCACCGACGCGGGCAACGGCTACTACGAACTCAAGAACGTGGGCAGCGGCTTCAACGCCGCCGTCGCCCAGTCCTCCACCGGCAACGGCGCGGCAGTCGTGCAGTGGAACGACCTGAACATCGACGACCAGTTCTGGAAGATCGTCCGCATCAACTGAGTGGCTGCGGCCGGTGCGGAGAGCGGGCGTGTATCCACGCCCGCTCTCCGCACCGGCCAGGGAGGGAGCATGTCCTGCCGACCGGGGCCGGGGCGTCGCGAAGTTCCCCGATGCCGGACCGACGGATGCGGCGAGCTCCCTGACCAGCACCCACGTGGGGTTGCTGTCGCTCGACTGGTCCAGTCGACTTCTGCCCTGCCCGACCCCTCATGATCGGTACGGTGGTACCAGGACGACTGGAGGGGCGGCGCGGCCGTGGATGAGGAAGCGGAGATCAGGACGGCGAAGGAGGCCGCCGACCATGAGCTCATTCTGGCGTTCGGCCGGCTGCAGGGGGCGGCCAACCGGCTGGAGTACATCCTCGGCCGGGCGCTCGAGGAGGAGTGCGGTATCAGCCATCTGGTCTTCGAGGTCCTGCTGATCCTCGGCCGGGCGGGGGAGCCGGGGCTGTCGATGCGGGCCATCGCCCAGGAACAGGTTCTGACCACGGGAGGCGCCACCCGGCTGGTGGACCGGATGGAGGCGGCGGGTCTGGTCGAGCGCGCGGAGGATCCCGGCGACCGGCGCGGGCGGCTGGTGCGCCTGACCCCGTTGGGCGAGGAGACGGCCGTACGCGCGTCACGGGTCCATGTGGAGAACATCCAGCGGTACTTCGTGCAGCCCGTCCCCGCCGCGGACCGCGCGCGATTCGCGGAGGATCTCCGCATCCTCAGTCACACGGCCCGGGACGTGCTGCCCCGGCTGCCCTGACCTGCGGTTCGGCGGCGACGCTGATGTGATGACGTGAGTCGCCCCGGTGTGTCCCAGGCCACAGTCAGCAGGAAATATCTGATGAGTCAGTTACTGTTTGGTCAGGTGAATGGCTCGCGGAAGGCGCGAGTACCCACCCTGCCGAGGTCTTTGATGAAGCTCGTCTATGTCTTCGATGCGTACTGCGGCTGGTCGCACGGTTTCTCCGCGACCCTGCGCGAGGTCGTCTCCCGACACCCCGACCTGCCGATCGAGGTGGTCTCCGGTGGTCTGTTCACCGGGCCGCGTCGGGTACCGATCCGCGAGTTCGGTCATGTCCAGGGCGCCAACGCCCAAATCGCCGAGCTGACCGGCGCCGCGTTCGGCGAGGGGTACGAGCGGCTGATCGTCGACGGCTCGTTCGTGATGGACTCCGAGGCCGCCGCCCGCGGTGTCGCGGCCCTGCGTCAGGCTGCTCCCGGCCGTGCGGCGGAGCTCGCCATCGCCTTGCAACAGGCTTTCTACGTCGACGGCTTGAGCCTGTCCGAGCCCGCGACCTACCGGAAGGTCGCGGAGGAGGCCGGGCTGAACGCCGAGGCCGTGGTCGCCGCCTTCGAGGGCCCTGAGGCGCCCCATACGGCGGCGGACGACTTCCACCGCGCGGCCGAACTGGGCGTCACCAGCTTCCCCACCCTCCTCGCCGATGACGGCGAACGCGCTGTCCCCCTCGCACGCGGGCACGCCACCGCCGACGACATCGACCGGCGCCTCGCGAGTCTCGTCTGAACCCCGTCCCCACCCCCTGCAAGGAGCAATGACGATGAGCACCCTGTCCTTCAAGGTCCTCGACCTCGACTTCCCGGCCGGCAGCAGGAACAAGACCGCCACCCTCGTCACCGGCGAGCAGGAAGCCCTGCTGGTGGACGCCGCCTTCACCCGCGCCGACGGGCACCGACTGGCCGCCGAGATCCTCGACTCCGGCAAGACGCTGACCACCGTCTTCGTCTCGCACGGCGACCCCGACTTCTACTTCGGCGCCGAGGTGATCGCCGACGCCTTCCCCGACGCGCGCTTCGTCGCCACCCCGATCGTCATCGAGCACATCCAGCACTCCTACGAGGGCAAGCTCAAGGCCTGGGCCGCCCTCGGCCCGAACCTGCCCACCCGTCTGGTCGACATCGAGCCCCTGACCGGCGATCTCACGCTCGAAGGCCACCGCTTCGAGTTGAAGGGCGGCCCGGCCGGCCTGCCCGACCGCCACTACCTCTGGCAGGCCGAGCACCGCGCCCTGCTCGGCGGCGTCCTGCTCTTCCAGCAGGAGCACGTCTGGGTCGCCGACACCCCCACCCCCGACGACCGCGCCGTCTGGATCGGGCTCCTGGACGAAATGGCCGCCCTGGACCCGGAGTTCGTCGTCCCCGGCCACCGTCTCCCCGGCACCGCCGCCGACGCCTCCGCGATCACGGCCACCCGTGACTACCTCGTCGCCTTCGAGGAGGAGTTGGGCAAGGCCGCCGACGGCGCCGCGCTCACCGAGGCGCTCGTCGGGCGCTACCCGGACAACGGAATGCTGATCGCCGCGCAGATCGGGGCGAAGGTCGCCAAGGGTGAGATGAAGTGGGGCTGACCATGAGCGAGTTCGCCACTTCCGCCGCGCCCGCCGATGTCGTACGGCGTCAGTATCTGGCCTCCGCGGCAGGTGATCTGGAGGCCCTGCGCGCCACGCTCGCCCCGGACGTGGAGTGGACGGAAATGGCCGGCTTCCCGCTGGCCGGGACCTACCGCACCCCCGACGGGGTCACCTCCAACGTGATGGAACAGCTCGGCAAGGACTGGGACGGCTGGACCGCCCACGACGACACCTACGTCGTCGACGGCGAGAACGTCGTCGTCCTCGCCCGCTACACGGCCGCCAACAAGGCGACCGGCAAGCCGATCGACGTCCGCGTCGCCCACCACTTCGTCGTACGCGGCGGTCTCATCGTGCGCTTCGAGCAGTTCGTCGACACCGCACTCGTCCGCGACGCCATGAACGCCTAGAGATCTTTACAGTGCGGGTTACGCCGGGTCGTGACGGCTGGGCCGCGCTATGCCAGGAGAGTGAGGTATCCCGATGGTGGTGGACTGACGGCCGAGGAGCGGGCTCGGCGTGAGCGAGTCCGGCTCGCAGCCGCTGACCTGATCGAGGCGGGGGCCAGCGACCGGGAGGTGGCCCGGCGATTCAGGGTGACCCGGATGTCGGCGAACCGCTGGCGGCGGGCGTTGTCTTCGGGCGGGCGGCAGGCCCTGGCCTCCAGGGCCCCGGCGGTGCCCGCTGCAAGCTCGACGCGGGACAACTCCGCCACCTGGAGTCGGTGCTGGACGCCGGCCCGGCCGCCTTTGGCTGGAATGAACAGTGCTGGACGCTGGCGAGGATCGCCGAGGTCGTGCGCGGCCGGTTCGGTGTTGAGTACACCCTGGCGGGGCTGGACCTGCTGCTGCACCGCATCGGTTGGAGCATGCAGGTCCCCTCTCGCAGGGCCACCGAGCGGGACGAGGCGAAGATCGCCGCCTGGAAGGACGAGCAGTGGCCCGTCATGAAAAGAGGGCGGCGGACTTGGGCGCCTGGCTCTGCTTTGAGGACGAAGCTGGCCAGGGCCTGAGGCCGCCCAAAGGCCGCACCTGGGCTCGACGCGGCCACACGCCGGTGGTGCGAGTCACCGCCGCAGGCACCAAACGTGTCTCGATGGCGGCGCTGATCTGCACCAAGCCCGGCCACCGGCAGCGGCTGATCTACCGCACCCACCTCGACCGCGGCCCTGCCAAAGGCCGCCGCAAGGGCTGCACCGAGACGGAATATGCCCGCCTGCTGGACGCCGCCCACCAGCAACTCGGCGGACCGATCGTGCTGGTGTGGGACAACTTGAACACGCACGTCAGCCGCACCACGCGCGAGCTGATCGCCGCCCACTTATGGCTGGCCGTCTATCAACTGCCACCGTACGCGCCCGAGCTCAACCCGGTGGAGGGTGTGTGGTCGCTCCTGAAGAGGTCGCTAGCCAACCTCACCAAACAGAGCCTCGACCAGCTCACCAAGCTGGTGAAGACCGGGCTCAAACGCATGCAATACCGCCCCTGTCTCATCGACGGTCTCGTAGCCAAGACCGGGCTCGACCTCCAATGCTCTGTACCGCCCAGCAGTGACCGATGTCACGATGATGCATCTGTGCAGCACGTGTCGACAGACCATCCAGATGAGAAGCTCAAACTTACTAGTTTGACGTTAAATACATGCTTTGAAAAACTATATAGCAAGCGTTAGCTTGGTAAGTGTGATTGATGTTCCAGAAGAGGCGTCGAAGGATCTGGTCTTGGCCGAGGCGTTGCGGTGGGGTGTGTCCCGCCTGGCTTCCCGGCTGCGCGCCGAGCAGCCGGGGAACAGCCGCTCCTTGACGCGGCTGGCCGCATCCGTGCTCGCCAACCTTCGGCACAGCGGCGCACTGACCCCGTCGGAACTGGCCGCCATCGAAGGGCTGCAGACCCAGTCACTGACCCGTGTACTCAACGAGCTGGAGGAACAGGGACGAATTCGCCGGTCGAAGAGCGAGGTGGATGCCCGTCGCCAGAACATCGAGGTCACGGAAGCGGGGCGGGAGGCGCTGCGGGAGCACGTGCGGGATGGCAACGCTTGGCTGGCGGCGGCACTGTGCCAGACGCTGTCACCGGCCGAGCGTGGTGTGCTGCAGATCGCCGCCGGGCTGCTGGAGCAGGTGGCGGAGGCCGAGGTGGCCGTCGATGGGTGCAGGGGCCCGGCGCAGGAGTCAGGGCAGGTCGAGGGGGCGGCCCCGGCGCTATGACTACTCACTCAACCGGTAAGGCATCAGCCGGTCATCAGCGCCCGTCCCCCGAACTTCCGAAACGGCTCCCGCTGTTGATGGTTCTGGCCGGACTGAGCGGCGCAAGCCCGCTGGCCACAGACATGTACGTCCCCGCCCTCCCCGACCTGGCCCGCTCCTTGGCAACCGATGCTTCCGGCGCGCAAATGTCACTGACCGGGTTCCTGGCCGGAATCATCGTCGGGCAACTTGTTCTGGGCCCCCTCAGCGATGCGGTCGGCCGTCGGCCCGTTCTCATCGGCGGATCCGTGCTGTTCGCTGTCTTCTCCACCGTGTGTGCTCTGGCGCCCACGGTCGAGTTGCTCAACATCGCACGAGTCGGGCAGGGCATCGCGGGAGCGGCCGGGATCGTCGTCTCCCGTGCCGTCGTGGCCGACCTCTTCGACGACCGTGAACTTCCCTTGGTCTTCTCCCGCCTGGGAGCGATCACCGCCACGGCCCCGGTCCTGGCACCCTTGGCCGGAGGCGCCCTGCTGCTCGCGGTGTCCTGGCGCTACGTCTTCGCCGTCCTCGCCCTCATGGGCTTACTCCTGTCGCTGGGCGTATGGCGCTGGATCCCCGAGTCCCACCCGCCCCACGCCCGCCTCACCGGCGGGATGACCGCCGGCCTGCGCGCCATCGGAGAGGTCGCCGCACAGCGCGCCATCCTCGCACCGGTGCTGGCCCTCGCCTGCGGTGGGGCCGCCGTCTTCGCCTATATCGCCGGAACCACCTTCGTCTTCCAGGACATCTACCGTCTATCCCCGGCTCTTTCCAGCCTCGTCTACGGCGTCAACGCCATCGGCAACATGGCAGGGAGCCTGGCCTACGGCCACCTGGCCAAACGTCGGACCCCCGAGGCTCTCCTCATCATCAGCGGGGCGCTGGCGACAACGGGGGCGGCAGCACTACTCCTCATCCAGGCGACCACTGGCAGTACCACGCCGCTGACCTGGCTATGCCTGTTGATCACTATCAGCGCATTCGGCATCTTCTTCCCAGCCGTGATCACCGTCGCTCAGAGCCGCGGACGCGCTGCCCCGGGAGCTACCTCCGCTCTCCTGGGCGGAAGCCAGTTCCTCTTCGGCGCGGCCGCCTCCCCCCTGGTCGGGCTATTCGGTACTCAGAGCCCGGCGCCCATGGCAGCCGTGATGAGCAGTTGTCTCGCCCTGGGGACCCTGGCCGCCATCGCCACCAAACGTGCACACGCCTCCTGAGGGTTGCTACCCCAAGGGTGCTGATCACGACCCGGACAAGAGAGAGTCCTGCGCCAGAGACCTTCAGCCGCCGTAACGCCAGCCATTGAAGGTCTCTAGAAGTCGCACGCGCCACTCATCGTGAGGAGAAGCCTGCGCGGGCAGTTCCCCGACCCGCGCCTGGACATCAGAGGGCCGTCGCCGACTTCTGGCGCATCGTCGGCGGAAAGAGCGTCGAGCACTGGGACGTGATCCAGGAAGTGCCCGAGAAGAGCGCCAACTCCGAGTCCGCGCTGGTGCCGGCGCATCACTGGGTGTTTTGCCCAGTGATGCGCTCAGTCGGGTGGGCGGCCCCGAGTATTCCGGGCCGCAGTGGGGCGTGTTCAGGTGGTGATGCGGGCGTTGACCTTCCGCATCCAGTCCCGGTCGGTGTGCCACATGGGGTGGTGCGGGGCCGCGTTGGAGGTCAGGACGACGCCCTGGAAACCCGCGGCGAGGCAGCGGTCGACGACGAACTCGGCGATGTCCTTGCCGACGGCGTCCTCCTCGAAGTGTGTCAGCAGCGGGGTGTAGCCCACACCGGTTGAGCGTCGCCCGCCGGCCCTTCTCCAGTCCCGTACGGTCCTCGGCGGTCAGCTCCTGCGTGGGCTTGGGGTCGGCGCGGCCCTCGAGCGCCTTGCTGCGGAAGGGCTCCGGCCAGCCGTCGGGCGGGTTGCCCAGCACGCCGCGCAGGAAGCCGATGACGGAGTCCGGGATGTCGTACGTGTTCGGCGAGGCCTCGAAGTCCTCGGGCTTCACGCCGGCGTCGCCGACCAGGTGCAGTGCGAGGTCGCAGACCACCTTCGACGACGGGGTGACCTTGACCAGGCGGCCCAGCATCCGGTCGGCGGCGGGGTACATGGCCTCGATGTCCTCGAAGCGGTCGCCGAGGCCGAGCGCGATCGCCCGGGTACGCAGGTTGGAGAGCTGGCCGCCAGGGATCTCGTGGTGGTAGACGCGTCCGGTCGGTGCGTCGTGGGCGGTGGTTCTGCAGGGGCGAATTGAGGGGCGAGTCGATGCCGTCCTGCCTGAACCGGCGGTCGGCCGTCTCGGTGACCCGCGGCCGCGTCGACTCGTAGTCGGTGCCGTGGTAGCCCTCGTGCCACAACTCGGTGATCGCCGCGCGGATGACGCTCACGTCTTTCCTGTGCGCTGATCCTGACGTGTCGTCATTTGGCAGGCGCTGGTCAGCTCAGCCTGGAGGCGGCCGGTGGCGCGGGCAGGGATCCTTTCGTGTTTGAGCTTGCGCTCGGAAACCGATCGGTTTACAGTGATGGAAACCGATCAGTTTTCTCTATGAGCTCGGGAGTCCATGATGACGACACATCGGCCGGTGGCACTCGTGACGGGTGCGTCCTCCGGCATCGGCAAGGCGGCAGCGCTGGCGCTGGTCAAAGCAGGTTTCGAGGTGGTCGGTACAAGCCGCGACACCTCGCGCGTCACCCCGCTTGACGGTGTGACGTTCCTGGACCTCGACGTGGCCAGTGACGCGTCGGTCGCCGGGGCGGTGGAGCAGGTGATCGAGCGGTTCGGGCGGATTGACGTCCTGGTCAACAACGCCGGTATCGGCTTGATGGGCGCGGCCGAGGAGAACTCCCTCGCGCAGGCCCAGAACGTCTTCGACATCAACGTCTTCGGCGTCATGCGCATGGTGAAGGCAGTACTGCCGCACATGCGCGCCCGGAGGCGCGGGCGCATCATCAACCTCTCGTCCGTGGTCGGCTTCCTCCCCTCGCCCTACATGGCCGCCTATTCCGCCTCCAAGCATGCGGTCGAGGGGTACTCCGAGTCCCTGGACCACGAGGTCCGCGAGCACGGTGTCCGGGCGCTCATCGTCGAACCCGCCTACACCAACACCGGGTTCGAGTCCAACAGCCCGCGGCCCGACGCGCCCCTGGAGGTCTACGCGGACCAGCGGCGCGCCTTCGACCGCCTGATGGAGGCAGCGATCAGGGACGGCGACGACCCCGCCGTCGTCGCCAAGGTGATCGTCGCGGCGGCGACCGACCCGAAGCCGAAGCTGCGCTACACCGCCGGTCCCACGGCCGGACGCGCCAGCACCCTGCGCCGCCTCGCTCCCGCCGGCATCTTCGACAAGCAGATCCGCAAGCTCAATCAACTGGCCGGCTGACGCCCACCGCCCCGCACACCCACTGACCGCGCACGCCAAGCAGGAAATAGACGCATGGCATGAGCACCTACCTGGCAGACAAGGCCGAGGACCTCTCCGTGGAGGGGCCCTCCGCAACGTTCACCTACCGGCGCATCGGCCCGCAGGACGGCGTCCCGCTGGTCCTGCTGAACCGCTTCCGCGGCCCCAGCGACTGGTGGGACACGCAGTTCCTGGACCACCTGGCCGTCGACCGCGACGTGATCCTGTTCGACCATGTCGGCGTCCGCTACTCCACCGGCCAACCACTCGCCTCCATCGAGGGATTCACCGACGGCGCCATTGAGTTACTCCAGGCCCTCGACCTGGCCCAGGCCGACCTGCTCGGATGGTCCCTGGGCGGCATCGTGGCTCAGCACCGGGCCCTGCGACGGCCCGACCTCGCAGCAGTGGCCGCGGCGCAGGCGCAGGATGTCAACGTACTGATCAACAAAGCCGGCGCGGCGGTCGGCGCGTCCTTCCTCGAGTCGCCGGTCGATGATGTGCGCCGGGAGTTCGAGACCAACTTCTACGGTCCGCTGCTGGCCGACCCTCGTGACGTCGCCGCGCTCGCCCTCGACGGCGTCGAGACAGGGGTGTACGAGGTGCTCGCCGACGACGTCTCGCGGCAGGTCAAGGCGGGCCTGGCCGGGGACCTGGCAGGGCTGTATCCCCAGCTGGCGAAGTAGGACACGGACCACAGCGAGAAGCGCAGGCCCGCGCGCCATCGGCGGTCGCCGCCCTCGCTGCCGCACCGCACCCAATCACCCATCCGCAGTTCACGTACAAGGAGGCGGCGAGATGCCCACCCAAGACCCACGTCCGACGATTCGCATTCCGGGGACCACCAGCCACACCCTCGCTCCGCGCGCCGGGCGCCAGGGCCGCGAGGGAACCCTGCGCTACCTCAAGGCGGGCACCGGTGCTCCCCTGGTCCTGCTGCACACCGTGCGCACGCAGGCCGAGCACTTCCGCTTCCTCATCCCGATGATCTCGGACCAGTACACCGTGTACGCCCTGGACCTGCCGGGGATGGGCTACTCCGAGATCGTGCCCGGCGCCTCCTACGACGAGCCGGCGATGCGCGCGGGCGTCGAGCGGCTCCTGACCGAACTCGACCTGCATGACGTGACGCTGGTCGGGGAGTCCATGGGGGCGGTGCTCGCCCTGACCACCGCGGCCGATCTGCCGGAGCGGGTACGCCGCGTCGTCGCCGTGAACACATACGACTTCCGTGACGGCATCGCCCGCTCCAGCCTCCTCGCCCGCGTGGTGGTCGCCGGTGTTCTCGCTCCGGGGGTGGGCCCGGTGATCGCCGGGGTGGAGCCCAAGCCGGTCCTCCGCAGGGTCCTGGAGGGCGGCCTGGGCGACAAGAGCGCTCTGCGGGAGGACTACGTCGACGAACTCCTCCAGGTGGGTGGCCGCCCCGGTTACCCGACCGTTGCCCGGTCCGTGTACCAGAGCCTGCCCAGCCTCATCGCGGCCCGCTCGCGTTATACCGAGATCAAAGCCCCCGTTCACCTCGTCTACGGGGAGAAGGACTGGTCCCGATCCTCGGACCGGCATGCCAACAAGGAACTGCTGCCCGCCGCCGAATTCACGCAGCTGCCGGGAGCGGGCCACTTCATCGCACTGGAAAGACCCGACGTCCTGGCCGGCCTGTTGAACGCGGCGGCGTGAGCTGCCCCGAGACCGGTGTGTCACCCCCATTTCGGGGGTGGTGCGTGATGAAGACCGACTCCAGGATGGCGCGGGAAGGCGTCGTGGCAGACGAAGGAGCGGCACATGACGGATATCCGGATCGAGTTCGACGTTACGGCGGAGATGCGTGACGGCACGGTGCTGCGCGCGGATGTCTACCGGCCTGGTGGTACGGGGCCGTGGCCGGTACTGCTCAGCCGGCTGCCGTACGGCAAGCAGACGCCCATGATGGCCGTCATGCTCGATCCGGTGGCGGCGGCCCGACGCGGCTTCATGGTCGTCATACAGGACACCCGTGGCCGGTTCGCCTCCGAGGGGGAGTGGGAGCCGTGGACGTACGAGGAGAGCGACGGTTACGACACCGTTCGGTGGGCCGCTGCCCTGCCCGGCTCGAACGGCTCCGTCGGCATGATCGGCGTCAGCTATTTCGGCAACACCCAGTGGATGGCGGCGCTGTCGAAGCCGCCGGAGCTGAAGGCTATCGCGCCAATGATCACGTGGTCCGACCCGGACGACGGCCTGTGGACGCGCGGCGGTGCGATCGAGCTCGGCATCACCGTCCCCTGGTCGCTCCTGCAGGGCGCCGACACGCTGACGCGCCGGCACGCCACCGATCTGGACGGGCTGGTGAGCAGCATCACCGGGCTCGTCCAGGACTTTGACGGTCTGGCGGGCGGCGGTTACGGGGAGCTCCCGGCCGGGCGGTTTCCCGCGTTCGCCCGGCACGATCTTCCCGAGCTGGGCTACGAGCGTTCCCGGCGAGAGCCCGAGTGGGCGCGGTCCTGCCGGGTCGCGGGCCGGCACGACGAGGTCGACCTGCCCACCTTCCAGGCCGGCGGGTGGTACGACATCTTCAGCCAGGGCACGCTCGACAACTTCACGGCCATGCGCCGGGCGGGCCGGTCCGCCACGCTGGTCATGGGCCCGTGGTCGCACACCAACCTGCGGAACGTGGTCGGGGACGTCAACTTCGGGTTCAGCGCGCACTCCGACTTCATGGGCATGCGGGGACGTCTGACCGACATGCAGTTCGACTGGTTCCAGCGCACGCTCGGCGACGGCAACGGTCAGGTGCTTGAGCCGGACACGGGCAAGGTGCTGCTGTTCGTCATGGGGATCAACCAGTGGCGCGAGGAGACGGAATGGCCCCTGTCGCGGGCGGTGGACACGGACTTCCACCTGCGCGCGGACGGAAGCCTGAGCCTTGAACCGCCGTCCACCGCCGAGCAGCCCGAGGAGTTCACCTACGACCCGATGGATCCTGTGCCCACCGCCGGCGGCGCGGTCCTCATGACCGACGAGTTCCGTCCCGGACCGCTCGACCAGACGGCCGTGGAGGCGCGCGAGGACGTCCTGGTCTTCACCACAAATCCGCTCGCCGAGGACGTCGAGGTGACCGGCCGGGTCCAGGCGGTGCTCTTCGCGGCAACGGACGGCCCTTCGACGGACTGGGTGGCACGCCTGTGCGACGTCGACGAGAACGGCCTCTCCCGCAATGTGACCGACGGCATCGTGCGGGTGCGGGTGACACCGGGCGAGCCGGCCGAGCACGTGGTGGACCTGTGGTCGACCAGCATCGTCTTCCGGGCGGGGCATCGGATACGGGTTCAGGTCACCTCCAGCAACTTCCCGCGCTGGGACCGCAATCTCAACACGGGCGAACCCGAGGAGAGCGCGACCACGGCCCGAGTGGCCCGCCAGCAGCTCTTCCACGACCCCGCCCGGCCGTCCCGCATCGTCTTGCCGGTGGTTCCGGCCAGGTAAGAAGCACGGGAGATCCACGGGGACGACATGGTCGATGTCTTCTCGCCGGGGCCGATCCTCCCTGGCGCCGCAGCTCGCGGCAGCGACAAGTGGTTCACCCGGTTCGAAACCGCCCTGCGGGCGCTGCCGGAGCAGCGACGCCGGCACTCCCTGGTGCCGCTGCTGCAGGCGCTCGCGAAGCCGGGCGAACCGGCACTCGGCTCGGCCGTCCCGGCCGACCGCTTCACGGACGCCGTCCGGGAGGCCGGATCGGTGAGGACGGGGCCACCCGCACCTGTCCGCAAGCCTCATCACCAAGTACGCGAGCGACCTGCGCGGACTCGGCCTCCTCTGACACGACCGTCGCCGCCGGGACGAACCGCCGTGGAGCAGTACGCTCCCCGGCAGGCGCTCCCGGCAACGATCGCGGGCCCCGTTTACAACTTGCCCCTCCTCAAATCCGCACTGCCCTTGAGGATCGGAGAGTCGCTGCGCCAGTTCTCGGGTTGGACCCTCTCCCAGAGACTTCCCTTGCCGAGGTCCCGCCCCATTTGATCTTCTCGCCTGAACCACTGCTCAGCACTTCTGATCCTGGTGGGGTGAATTTCGTCGAGCAGGGCGTAATCCCTGGTGATGATTCCGTGCTTCCATGTGTTCCAGAAGCCCGTGAAATTGTCCCGGAAGCTCATGGTGCTCTTGTCGTTGGGATCGGCGTTGTATCCGGCAGGGAGATCAGCGGCCCCCTTCAGCGGGCCGCCCCAATAGGCATCCAGATCGGTGTCGATGTATTGCGCTGGATGCCCGGTGGCCTTCTCGAACGCCGCAGCCATATCGGTATAGGTCATGTGCTCGATAGCGACTTCGAGGTCCATGCCGTTCGCCCGCTCCGGATTGTCGAAGAGCCAGCGAACATAGAATCCGCAATCTTCAAGAGACACGTGGGGAACGGCGCCCTCGCCGAGAGGTACTCGCCACGTGACGACACCGTCCTCGATGGAAGGTGTCATGGGTGTGCCCGGTGAGATCACCATCTCGATGTAGGGACCCGAAGTGAAGACTGCTGCTCCCATCCTGTCCCTGTTCTTTTCGTTCTGAAAGAGCACCCATTCAGCTATACGGCCTTTGCCGTCGTAGTGGCCGGTGCGGAACCTGGAGTCGTAGCCGGACTTCTTGAGGGCGTAGTCGAGGTTTCCGTAGACGAAGAACTTGATTCCTTCTTCAATCGCTATCTCATAAGTGCGGATGGCCCAGTACATCTCCGTTTTCTCGCCGGTGTTGAACCCGTCGATGTTGATGAATGCCCCGTCACATCCGCGAAACCCCTCCCGCAGGACGTCTTCGTCGGCGAATGAGCCTTCGAGGAGGGAGACGTTGCCGAGTGCGAGGAGGGCCTGGGCTCGTGAGGACGTGGAATCGCGGGTGAGGACTCGGACGGAGTACTTCTTGTCGGCGACAAGAGCGCGAACGATGGGCATCCCTTGAGCCCCTGTGCCGCCGATGATGAAGATGTTGGAGGTGATGTGAGAAGACATGGCTTTTGACTCCAGGGGTTGAGTACACGCGATCAGTACGCGATGGGTGCGGCAAGTTCGAGGCTTATCTCTGCACCAGCTTGGCGATCAACGGCACCGGATTACGCTGCGCCGATGGCTCGTGGGTCGCGGGCGGTCGCATAGGCGACGACTGTGTCTTTGATGCCGGTAATAGATACCTCGAAAACCGATCGGTTTCGGATAGAGTACACCGAACGGTTTTCTAGTGGCAAGCGCTCGGGTGTCCGGGTCTTCAAAGTGGAGCGGTGCAGGGGTCCGCGGGCTCGGTGGGTGGTCACACAGCGCGTGCGTAGGTGTTGGTCTGTCGGCATTGCGGAAGCCGAAGGCGGCCCGTGCGACAAGTCTGATGACGCGGTTGATGTCCTCACTCTCGGCGTTGCTGTGTCTGGCGTCGGCGAGCGCCTCGATTTCGGGCTCTTCACAGTTGAGGGTGTAGTCGCTGGTTGGATGGTGGCTGGCGCGTCGGTCCCGGGGCAGGTGTCGAGGTCTTCCGAGGATGGATGTTCCTACGCCGCTCATCTGGAAGACCTCGACGTGCCTGACGCAACCCTCGGCTGCCCTGACCTGACCACGTTCTGCCGCCTGGATGAGCTCGGCCCGGTCGTGGTCGGCCAGCGTCTGCAGCCCGATCGCGCGGTCCTGGCGTGCCGGGTCCTGGAGGCCGATGACGGCACCGAGGGCCGGTGCCAACGCTGCGGGTGTGCAGCAGGAAGACCCCGGGACTCCGTCACGCGGGAGCTGGCCCACGAGCCGCTGGGCTGGCGACCGACCACCCTGCTGGTGACGATCCGCCGGTACCGGTGCACCGGGTGTGGCATGTGTGGCGCCAGGACATCAGCCGCGCCGCGAGCCTCGGGCCAGGCTGTCGCGTCGTGGACTGGCCTGGGCGCTGGAGGTGATCGTGTGTCAGCACTTGAGCATCGCTCGCGTCGCCCAAGGGCTCGGCGTCGTGTGGAACACCGCCAACGACGCGGTCCTGGCCGAGGGCCGACGGGTGCTGATCAACGATCCCGGCCGGTTGAACGGTGTGAAGGTCATCGGGGTCGATGAGCACGTGTGGCGCCATACCCGCCGCGGGGACAAGTACGTCACCGTGATCATCGACCTCACGCCGGTGCGCGCCGGTACGGGTCCAGCGAGGCTGCTGGACATGATCCCGGGCCGCTCCAAGGCCGTTCGGTCAGGAGCCGCTCGACGCCCGCGCGCATCGCCGGCTCGTCGTAGGAGGCGCCGGGCACGATCTCGGAGTAGCCCATCCCCGGCAGGTCCAGGGCGTACACGGTGTACTGGTCCGAGATCATCGGGATGAGGAAGCCGAAGTGCTCGGCCTGCGTGCGCACGGTGTGCAGCAGGACCAGGGGAGCACCGGTGCCGCCCCGCTACGAGTGCACGCTGACGGAAGCCGCGCGCGATCTGCGGCCGGTCCTGCTCGTCCTGGCGGAATGGAGGGGCGGCCATGCGCCCCAGGGAGATTCGCCGACGGGGCGTCACCGCGACCGCGGCGTGGTGCCACCCGCGGACCGCCTGCGGCACCTGAAGCGAGCCGCTCTACTCCTGTCCGGCGCCGGACTTGGCGGCGGTGGAATGCCGGCAGGCCGGGATGAAACCTCTGGTGGTCAGACGGGTCTGCAGTCGACGCTCCATCGCCGCACACATCCGTCTGCTCGGGCGGCTCGAAAAGGCGATGCGTCAGTGCATGTCCGCCGCATCGAGCAGGGTGGCCACGGTGGGCACGATGAGTCCGGTGAGTTTGTCGGCTCTGATCCCCGCGCGGGCACTGGCGCCGTCGAAGACGAGGATCAGCTGGCGGGCCAGCAGATCCGGGTCGCTCGCCCCGCCCCGTTCTGCCTCGCCCCGGAAAAAGGCCGTCAGGTTCCCCTTGACCTGGTGGGCCACCCGGCTGGCGGGGTGGCTCTGATCCTTGAGCTCGATCTGCACAGCCAGGTACGCACAGCCGTGGAATTCGGGCGCGCCTGCCTGCGACTCCAGCTGCTCGAAGACGTGCAGGATCCGCTCCCGCGGGGAACGCGGATCGTCCGCCTCCGGCAGGAGCCGGGCCGCGTAAGAGGCGGCTCGCCGCTCCAGGCTCGCCGCCAGCAGGTCATCCTTGCTCTCGAACAGTTGGTACATCGAGCGCTTGGACACTCCCGCCGCCTTGCACAGCGCCTCGACGCCGACACCGACGCCCTCGCGGTAGGCGAGCGTGGCCGCCGCCTCCAGGAGCCTCTCCCGGGGAGTCGGCTTCGTCTGTGTGGTCATGATGTGAGGTTAACTCGGTTTTCAACGAAATGAAAACCGATCGGTTTACTCTGTGGCTGATGTCGGGGCGTTCTGGCCCGGCGCTGTCGGCGGGCGGTCGTGGTCCGCGCTGTGGCTCAAACCGCGGGTCCGGCAGGTACGACACGAACAGCGTGACCGCACCTTCGTACCCGTGCGCGGTGGACACCTTGATGCCCCCAGGACGGCCCGGGCGCGGCGAGCGAGGGTGGCGATGAACGCCGCAGCCCCTGCGGTGCCCACCGCCAGGAATAGAGGCCGGTCAAGCTCAGTCTTACGCAAAGCTCACGTCCGCGCCGCCTCCCCCAACGCCTCCAGCACCGGCTGTATCAACGGATGCTCCTCCGCTCCCCGCCGCACCGCCGCAAAGACCCGCCGGGCCGGCACCGCCCCGTCCACCGGACGCACGACCACCCCCGCGAGGTCCATGCCTCGCAGCGCCGACCTCGGTACGAGCGCCACTCCCGCACCGGCCGACGCCAGTGCCACGACCGCGCGGAAGTCGTCCGAGGAGTGCTCCATGCGGGGCTGGAAGCCGACGTTCTCGCAGGCCAGAACGACCACGTCGTGGCAGGGATTACCCGGGTAGGGGCCGATCCAGCTGTCCTTGGCCAGCTCGGCCAGCGGCACCTCGCTCGCGTCGGCCAGACGGTGGGTGACCGGGACGACGGCGTCGAAGGGCTCGGCGTACAGCGGTACGTGAGTCAGGCGGGGGTCGTCGGCGGGCGGGGCGCCCCGGTACTCGACGGCGACGGCGACATCCACCTGCCGGTCCAGGACCATCGGCAGGCTGGCGTCGCCCTCGGCGTCCTGGACGCGGATGCGGATGCCGGGCGCAGAGTCGGCGAGGCGGGCCACCGCGGGCGCGACGACCAGGGTGATGCCCGTCGCGAAGGAGGCGACGGTGACCGTGCCGGCCGCGCCCGCACTGTAGGCGGCCAGCTCTGCCTCCGCACGCTCCAGCTGGGCGAGGACCGCGTTGGTGTGTCCGAGAAGGATCTCGCCGGCCGGGGTCAGTCGTACGCCCTTCGCGCTGCGCTCGACCAAGCGGTGGCCCGTCTCCTGCTCCAGGGCCGTCAACTGCTGGGAGACCGCCGAGGGCGTCAGGTACAGCGCGGCGGCAGCCGCCGTCACCGTGCGGTGGTCGGCCACCGCACGGAGGATGTGCAGCCGCCGCGCTTCGATCATGGGATCGATTGTCTCAAATGCCCCCGGTTCTCCTTCCTGCTCAGGCCTCCAGCTCCGCCCGCGCCGCCACGAACGCGTCCACCACGCGGTTCACGTCCTGCGTCGAGTGCGCGGCCGACAGCTGGACCCGGATGCGGGCCTGACCCTGCGGGACGACCGGGTACGAGAAGCCGATCACGTACACGCCGCGCTCCAGCAGCAGTTCGGCCATGCGGCCGGCCTTCACCGCGTCGCCGATCATCACCGGTGCGATGGCGTGGTCGCCGGGAAGGACGTCGAAGCCCTCCTCGGTCATGCGGCCGCGGAAGAGGGCCGTGTTCTCGGCGAGCCGGACGCGCAGGTCGTCCGCCGACTCCAGCAGGTCGAGGACCTTGAGGGAGGCCGCCGCGATCACCGGGGCGAGCGTGTTGGAGAAGAGGTATGGCCGGGAGCGCTGGCGCAGCAGTGCGACGATCTCGGCGCGGGCAGCGACGTAGCCGCCGGAGGCGCCGCCCAGCGCCTTGCCGAGGGTACCGGTGATGATGTCCACACGGTCCATGACGCCGTGCAGCTCGGGGGTGCCGCGGCCACCGGGGCCGACGAAGCCGACGGCGTGCGAGTCGTCGACCATGACCATCGCGTCGTAGCGGTCGGCGAGGTCGCAGATCTCGCGCAGCGGGGCCACGTAGCCGTCCATGGAGAAGACGCCGTCGGTGACGATCAGACGGCGGCGCGCGTCGGACGCCTCCTTCAGCCGGGCCTCCAGCTCGGCCAGGTCGCGGTTGGCGTACCGCAGCCGTCGGGCCTTGGAGAGCCGGATGCCGTCGATGATCGACGCGTGGTTGAGAGCGTCGGAGATGACAGCGTCCTCCTCGCCGAGCAGCGTCTCGAACACGCCGCCGTTGGCGTCGAAGCAGGAGGAGTACAGGATCGTGTCCTCCTGTCCCAGGAACGCCGACAGTCGCTCCTCCAGTTCCTTGTGCACCTCCTGGGTGCCGCAGATGAAGCGGACGGAGGCCATGCCGTAACCCCAGCGGTCCAGGGCCTCGTGGGCGGCGGCGATCACCTCGGGGTGGTCGGCGAGACCGAGGTAGTTGTTGGCGCAGAAGTTGAGGACCTCGCCCGCGCGGCCTCCTGCGGTGACGTTCACGGTCGCGGACTGCGGGGTGCCGATGACCCGCTCGGGCTTGTGCAGACCGGCGGCGCGGATCTCGTCCAGGGTGGCGCGCAGGTCGTCGCGCACGGAGTCGAACATCAGGAAGCTCCTAAAGTGCTTGCGGAGGAAGGGAGTTATGCCGTCCAGTCGAGGATGACCTTGCCGCCGCGGCCGCTCGCCGCGTCGGCGAACGCCGCCTCGAAGTCGCGGTAGCCGTACCGGCCGGTGATCACGGGCGCGAGGTCCAGGCCGCTCTCGAGGAGCACGGACATCGCGTACCAGGTTTCGAACATCTCGCGGCCGTAGATGCCCTTGATAGTGATCATCGAGGTGACGATGCGGGCCCAGTCGACCGGGAACTCCTGGGACGGCAGGCCGAGCATGGCGATACGGCCGCCGTGCGTCATGTTGGCGACCATGTCGCGCAGGGCCTCAGGGCGGCCGGACATCTCCAGGCCGATGTCGAACCCCTCGCGAAGCCCCAGCTCCCGCTGTCCACCGGCAATCGAAGAGCCGGAGACGTTGAGCGCCAGGCTCACGCCGATCTTGCGCGCCAACTCCAGCCGCTCCTCGCTCACGTCGGTGACGACGACGTTCCGGGCACCCGCGTGCCGGGCGACGCTCGCGGCCATCAGGCCGATCGGCCCCGCACCGGTGATCAGGACGTCCTCGCCGACCAGCGGGAAGGACAGCGCGGTGTGCACGGCGTTGCCGAACGGGTCGAAGATCGCGGCCACGTCGAGGTCCACCGGGACCCGGTGCACCCACACGTTGGACGCCGGCAGGACGACGTACTCGGCGAAGGCGCCGTCTCGGCCGACACCGAGCCCGACCGTGGCCCGGCACAGGTGCCGGCGCCCGGCCAGGCAGTTGCGGCACGTGCCGCACACCAGGTGGCCCTCGCCGCTCACCCGGTCGCCGGCCTTGATGCCGGTGACGTTCCATCCGGTCTCCATGACCTCGCCGACGAACTCGTGCCCGACCACGAGCGGGGTGCGGATCGCCTGCTGGGCCCAGCCGTCCCAGGACCGGATGTGCAGGTCGGTGCCGCAGATACCGGTGCGCAGCACCTTGATCAGTACGTCGCCGGAACCGACCGCGGGCTCCGGGACGTCCACGAGCCACAGCCCGGGCTCCGCCTTCTCCTTGACCAATGCCTTCATCGCCACGGCTCCTGTGGATGAGGCCCCGGGGCCGGGCATGTCGAATGAGCCCGTGTCCGGGGAGAGGAGTGGAATCACCCGGCAATCTGCCGTACGGCGCCCTGGGTGGTCCAGCGATGTTTTCTTAAGCCGCGCCGCAGCTTTCCTTCACGCCTGCACCCGCTCGAAGTACGCGGCGAGCTCGGCATTCAGGGGAGGCACTCCCTTTGCGACGCCCGTACCGTAACGACTGGGCGGCCCCGCCCCGTCCGTGGACCGTCATCCGCGCGGCCACCGGCCAGGTGCCGTACCGCCTCTCTCCGTTACGAACCTCAGAGACTCGTCGACGATCAGAGGACGCGTCACCTCCGGTGCGGCGTACTCCTCGAAGGCCCGCTCCCGGTACCTCGAGCGGCGCTCGTTCCAGAGCTTTCACGGCGCCGGGGCCGTCGCCGAAGCGGTCGGCACCCAGGAATCGTTCATGCAGGCCGTCGGCGCCACCCGCGGCGGCGGGCACCTGGGCTACGTGGGCGTGAACTACGACGTGACCATCCCCGCACGGCCAGCCGGTCGCCGTCGTCATCGCCACCACCCTGGAGGCCGGCGCCCGAGACGGCAGCCTGCGAACCGACGTCACCTCCGACGATGTCCTACTCCTCATGGGCGGCATCGCCTATGCCGTGCAGCACGGAGGATTGTTCATCCTGATTTCGCAGGTCACGGGGCTGGTGTGGGCGGGCGGTGGGATGCTCGGGCTGGTCGGGAGCGTGATCGGTAGCAGGTGGTCGTCTGGCACGGTGCCCGTTCGCCGGAATCGGCTTGTGGGACGCGGTTGCCTCGTACTCTCCGGCCCAGAAATCATTGAGCGTCTCGATCAGACGTCCCCGCAGGTCAACAACCAGCTCTGTGTCTGCCACGCCAGCAGATTAGCCAGCAAGGACTCCTCAACGACCGGTCAACGAGACAGAACCTAAGCGTGTTGGAGAAGGCTGCGATCTGGGCATTTCCCTTGTATGCGTGGGGTGTTGAGGGCTGATCCGTTGTGGGTGGAGACGTTCACGGGTCTGCGGATGCGTCAGTTCGAAGGCTTGTTACGGGTGGTGCGGGAGCGGGGCGGCAACGGTCCTGGCGGGGCGGCCGTGGTGTCTGCCGCTGGCGGATCGGGTGCTGCTGGTGGCGGTCTACTACCGCACCAACCTGACCATGCGGCAGCTCGCGCCGCTGTTCGCCGTCTCCCCGGCGACGGTGTGCCGGGTCATCCAGCGGCTGCGGCCCCTGCTCGCCCTCGAGCCGGCGTCCCGGCCCGCCGATGCCGCGGATCGGTTGTGGATCGTGGACGGCACCTTGATCCCGGTCCGCGACCGGCAGGTCGGTGCCTCCAGCCGCAACCACCGCTTCTCGGTAAATGTGCAGGTCAGCATCGATGCTGACACCAGGCTGGTGGTGGCCGCCGCCCGGCCGGCCCTGGGCAACCGGGCCGACGCCCAGGTCTGGCGGAGCTCCGGTCCTGCCCAGCACTGCGACGGTGTCACGGTGCTCGGCGACGGGGCCTACATCAACACCGGACTCGTCGTCCCGCACCGAAAACGGCCCGGCCGGCCACTCCTCGCGGGTGAGGAGGAAGACAATGCGGAGCATCGTCGGGTTCGTGCCCGCGTCGAGCATGCCTTCGCCCGGATGAAGAACTACAAGATCCTTCGTGACTGCCGCCAGCGCGGCGACGGCCTCCACCATGCGGTCCAGGCCGTCGCCCACATGCACAACCTCGCCCTGGCAGCGTGATCAGAACAGCAGAAGCCCGGGCCTGACCTGCCCGATCACAGCCTTCTGCAACACGCTTTAGTCATCCCAGGTGATGTAGACCTTGCCAGTGCATTTGTCGGGCAAGTTGTTGATCCGCTCACACACCTTGAAGTAGCCGAGGTTCCCACGCCAGGTCACATCACCCCAGTCACCTTTGGTACAGCCGGATGCGGAACCGTTCGAGTCGTTCCACCAGAAGGTGTCGTCTCCTGCCTCCCTCCAGAATTTGATGTACGCCTGGTGGCCATCCGCTTCGTTGTCGCAGATCGTGACGCCACCGTCGTACTCGACCTTGCCCGAGTCGGCCCCCTGCTTGAGGTAGTAGAAGGGGTTCGCTTCGGCGGCATTGGCCGTACCCGCCGGAGCGGCCACGGCGATTACTGTGGCCGCCGCGCCTGTGGCGAGTGTGCGCAGCAGCATCCGTCCACGTCGCAGCTGCTTCGCGCCCATGTTGGTGATCACGTGCATGAACCCCCACTCTCTATGTGTCGCTCGGGAAGGGCACGCAGGGGTCCCGCGTGGGCCATCTTGCCTGGGCAGGCACTTGCTGCATGCTTACGACACGTCATCGTGGCATGCCTACTCACTTCCCCGACCCTGAGAAGTTCTAGGTTCTCCAGCCCACGCTGCCGTGGTAGTTCAGTCGCAGGATCCCTTAGAGTGTGCCGGGAGTTGATCCCGAAGCGGAGTGTGTTCGCGTTTCTGGCCGAGCGCCGGGAGGTTTGGTTCCCGGCGGGGATGTTCGCGTACATGTACCCGTCGTCCAACGGGCGCCCGAGCTATCCGCCGCAGGTGCTGTCCAGTGAGATCGTTTCATTCAGGAGAGCCCTCGGTGGGCTGGGAGATCTTCATAAGTCGACCCAACTCCCGCTGGGGGCTCTCGCGTTACGGCCGGAATCGGCCCGTCCGTGACCGCCCGCGAGGCGTTGTCAGCGAGAGCCGAACCGGCCCGCCGGGGTGCGGTGCAGCCAGCCCCGCTCCGCCAGCCGCTTCAACTTGCCCCGCATCGGCTCGACCTGCTTGGGCTGCACGTCCATCCCCATCGCCACGCACACATCCCGGGCCTTGACCGGCCCGGACTGAGCCACTACGACCTGCAGGATCGCCTGGTAGTCGGCCGGCAGCTCCTCCTCGCTGACGTCGTCCGCACGGTGCGGCACGAACAACATCCCACCGGCTCCGGAACCGGCGATGGCGGTGTCTGCGCCGCCGTGCCCCTCAGTCGGCTACCGTCCGTCGCTTCGGTGTACTGGCCGAACACCACCTCCGCGGCCTCCAGCCGGGCCACCTCGGCATCGACCTCGGCGAGTTCCTTGCGCAGCCGTTCGGCGCGTTCGACCAGCAGCACCCGCCGCTCCATCGTCCACACCAGCCCCGTGAACTGCGAAATCAGGATGAACAATCCTCACGGCACCAAAGAGCAGGCCAGTCGGCTCGTCGACCTCCTCATGGACGCGCTGGCCAAAGGCTCGACCGCGAGTTGAACCCAAGCTGCCGGACCGGCGCGTCGAATGCGCACGCAAGTGCCGCCATTCATCAAGCTGCTGCGCCAACACTCATGAGGCGCCGGACACATGACGCACACCAAGTTCCGAGCGCATTCTGTTAGTGGTTCTTTTTAGCCCGGGCTTGGCCCGGAAATGCCCTGGAACAGCTGGTCAGAGGTGGGACACCGGTGGGAGGAATCGGGAGTAAGGCCGAATTTCTCCTCGCGGCCCAGACGCAGCCGGATACGGGCGCCTGACAGGCATCTGCCTGGTCAGGCGCCCTTTTTCTGCGTCTGGAAGAAGCCCAGCTTCTTCGGCGAATACGACACCAGCAGATTCTTCGTCCGCTGCTGGTGCGGCCCGCATGAGGCTGTGAGCGGCTGTGAGCAGGGGAAACGAGGGTTGGCCTGCTGTGTTCCGCGTGTTGGCCCGCGCATGGTCCCGATCTTGGTCGAGGTTGTGACCACGCCAGTCCGCGCCCGAGTCCGCCAGGCGAGCGAGCCGCGGCCGGGAGCTTCCGCACGGTCTTGAGGTCGGGTTCTCGGCTTCGGCGGAGTCGGCCCCCGAGGAAGAGCCAGTCCGGCTCGTCGCCATGCCGTACCGGCCGGTCGTGCGCTGTTGTCTCTCCCCGCGGACGAGAGGATGCCACCCTCCGACGGGCCGACCCGGCGCTCTTCCGCGGACGGTGTCGGGCTGAGCGATTGATCCGGGCGGGGTCTTCGCCCGGGCCGGTGGCATCCGAGTTCGCCTGCAGGGTGGGGTTCCCCGCGGGCCGCGGGGTCGAGCTCCTCACGCCGTGACGGACTCGGTGGAAGTCAGCCGCGGTGCCAGACGACGCGCAGTCCCTCGTCGGCGGCGAACCGTTCGAGGTGGACGGCGATGACCTGCTGGACCTGGTCCAGGGTGTCCTCGTCCGGCCCTGCGGCGGTCAGACGCAACGCTGTCTTGTCGCACGTCATGGCACAGGAGCCGCCGACGATCAGCAGCGTCGTCATGTCGGCCTCCTGCACGACCTCGCACTTGCGGCCGAGGTGGGAGGCGAGCTGCTTGCGCCAGCGCTCGGCCCGCGGTGTGAGCACGTCGGCGTGGGAACGTACAGTCGTCTCGTGCGTGGTCATGTCGTTCTTCCTGTCTGTCAGTGTGCTGGTGTTCTCGCCGCCGCGTCGCGGCCCGGCCGTTCGGCGGGCCGGTGACCGGCCAGGGGCCGGAGCGGGCGGAGGTGCTCGGGCTCGTTCGGCAGCTGCCGTTGCTCGGGGCGGTGTCGCGCGTCGCCCGGCGGGCCGTGCGCCGACAGGTGACGGAGGAGCGGCTTCCCGATGCGCAGATCGAGGTGCTGCGCACGGTCGAGGCGAATCCGGGCATCGGAACGCGGGCCGTGGCCGAGCGGCTGCAGCTGGTGCCGAACACGGTGTCCACCATCGTGGGCGATCTGGTGCGCGCCGGACTGCTCAGGCGCGCCCGGGACCGTTCGGACCGGCGGGCCGCGCGCTTGTACCTGACCGAACAGGCGGTGAACCGCTTGGCGGCCTGGGTGGCGGCCGGTGACGACGTGCTGTCGGAGGCGCTGCTGCGCCTGGACGAAGACGACCGCCGGTCGCTCGAACAGGCGATGCCCGCGCTGCGCCGGCTGTTGGACGTCCTCGACGAGGAGGATGCCCCGGACGAGAGCGATGCCGGTCATCGGGCGAGCCCTCGGGGAACGACCAACGGGCAGTCGGTGTCCGGGTCGCGCAGCACCCCGGCCTCCACGCCGTAGAGGCGGCGGATCAGATCGGGCGTGACGACTTCGTGCGGGGCGCCCTCGGCGACCACCCTGGCGTCCTTCATCGCGACGAGGTGGTCCGCGTAGCGGCAGGCCAGGATGAGGTCGTGTACGACGACCACGACCGTCCGGCCCGCGGCGGCCAGTTCACGGAGCAGTTCGAAGACTTCGAGTTGGTGGCCGAGGTCCAGTGCGGACGTCGGCTCGTCCAGCAGGAGGACGGCCGTCTCCTGGGCGACCGTCAAGGCGATCCAGGCACGCTGCCGCTGTCCGCCCGACAAGGTCTCCAGGGGGCGGTCGGCCAGCGCGGTCATGCCGGTGGCGGTGAGCGCCCGTTCGACCGCCTGCTGGTCTTGCGGTGACCACTGCCGCAGCAGGCCCTGGTGCGGCTGCCGGCCGAACCGGACCAGGTCGGTGACGGTCAGCCCGTCCGGAGCCTGGGCCGACTGGGGGAGCAGGCCGATACGGCGGGCGGCCTCCCGGGTGGGCAGCCGGGCCAGGTCCCGGCCGTCGAGCAGGACCGTGCCGCCCGCAGGGCGGTGCTGTCGGCTCAGCCCGGCCAGGAGCGTGCTCTTGCCGCAGCCGTTCGGGCCGACGACGGCGGTCAGGCGGCCGGGCGGGGGAGCGAGCCGTACGGTGTCCACGGCGATCGCCTCTCCGTGGGCGAGGGTGAGGGCGTCGGCGCGCAGCACGGTCGGTGGGTCGGTGACCTGCGTGGACGAAGGCGCGGCGGGAGCGGTCACGGCTGTCTCCGGGAGCGTGAGGTGAGCAGGAGCCAGAGCAGGTAGGGCCCGCCGACGACGGCGGTGACGAGCCCGACGGGCACTTCGACGGGCGCGGCGAGCGTGCGACCGACGGTGTCGGCGAGGAGGACGAGCGCCGCTCCGGCCAGCGCACTGCCGAGCACGGGGACACCATGCGGGCCGCAGACGCGGCGGGCGGCCTCGGGCGCCAGCAGGGCGACCATGCCGAGCGGCCCGCCGACGGCGACCGCGAGCCCGGCGCACACGACGGCGACCGCGAGTGCGGCGAGCCGTACCCCTCGTACCCGCACGCCCAGACCGGTCGCCACCGAGTCGGTCAGGCGCAGCACGGTCAGCCGCCGCCCGACCAGCAGCGCCAGAGGCAGGCACCCTGCCAGGCCGTGACCGAGCAGTGCCACGGGGGTGGCGGAGCGTGCGTTGAGCGTGCCGACCGCCCACGGGAACGCCGCGTTCGCGGCATCGATCGGCGCACGGACCAGCAGCAGGCTGGTGACCGCGCCCAGCACCGCGCCCACCCCGAGCCCCACGACGACGAAGCGGTAGCCGGAAGTGCCGGTCCCGCCCGCGAGGCCGAGAGCCAGGGCCGCGGCGGTGGCCGCTCCGGCGAGGGCCATCGCCGAGGGCGCGAGGGAGGTGGACGCGCCGACAACGGAGGCGACCGCGAAGGCCGTGGCGCCGTCGTCGATGCCCACCGTGCCGGGGGTGGCGAGCCGGTTGCGCGCGAGGGTCTGCATCAGGCACCCGGAGATGCCGAGGGCGGCGCCGACGAGCAGCCCGGCGACCAGCCGCGGCGCCCTCAGCCGCTGCACGACGAGGACGTCGGCCCGGTCGCCGGCACCGGCGAGCGCGGGCAGGGAGCGCAGCGGGCTCATGGGTACGGTGCCGACGGTGAGGGCGGCGGTGACGGCGAGGAGCACCGCCCCGGCGAGAACGGCACACCCGAGGGCCGCCCGGAGGCGCACCAGTACGGACATGCGGCCGACGCGCAACAGGAGGGTCCCCGAGGGTGACGGCAGGGCCGGGGCGGTGGTCGCGGTCACAGCGCCGGCACCCGTCGGGAGCGCACCACGGCGACGAGCACGGGAGCGCCGATCAGGGCGGTTACCACGCCGAGGGGCATCTCGTACGGACGTACCAGCAGCCGTGAGACGACATCGGCGGCCAGGACGACGACCGGCCCCAGCAGCAGCGACGGAACGAGTACCCGGCGCAGGTCCGGCCCGACCAGCGCCCGTGCCGCGAAGGGCACCACAAGGCCCACGAAGCCGATCGGCCCGGCGACCGCGGTGGCGCCGCCCACCAGCAGAGCCACCGCCGCGACGGCGGTCAGGCGGGCGCGGCGCGGCCGGTGGCCGAGTCCGGCGGCCGCCCGCTCTCCGAGGGCCATTGCGGAGAGCGGGCGGGCCACCAGCAGCAGGAGCAGTCCGCCGAGCAGCAGCGCGGGGGCCACATCGGCCAACGCGCCGAGGTCCCGCCCGGCAACCCCTCCCACCGTCCAGAACCGCACCTCGTCGGCGGTGCGGTTGTCCACCAACAGCAGCACGGAGGTCAGCGATCCCAGCAGGCCGCTGAGCGCGGCACCGGCCAGGACGAGCCGCAGCGGATCGTCGCCGACGCCCCGCAGCCGCGCCGCGCCGACCGCGGCGAGACAGCCGAGCAGGGCACCGAGCACGGCGGCGTATGGGCCTAGCGTGGCCACGCTGCCGCCCACCGCGATGACCACGACGACGCCCGCGGAGGCGCCGGCGCTGACACCGAGCAGACCCGGCTCGGCGAGGGGGTTGCGCGCGGCCGCCTGGAGCACCGCTCCGGCCGTGCCCAGCGCCGCGCCGACGGCCACGGCCACGAGTGTCCGGGGCCAGCGCAGCTGCCACACGGCGAAGGCCGCCTCCGAGTCCCCGGCACCGCCGCTCACCTCCCGCCAGGAGCGGACGGGGTCCACCTCGCCGCTGCCGACCAGCAGGGACGCGAGGGCGGTGAGCACGAGGAGGGCGAGCGGTAGGGCGACGCCCGCCGCAGTGCGCCGGGCTGTCCGCGTACGGCGGGTGGGGGCTCGCCCCACAGGTGCGGCAGTGCTGCTGGTGGACCGCTCGTGGTTCCCGACGAGCACGTGGCTGACCTCCGACGGCTCTCGCGCCGGACGAGGCGCATGTGTTTAGGTAAGCCGAACCATACCTCTGTTGCAGAGGTTTATCTATGTGCCTCTGCCGCAGAGGTCCCGCCAGCTCGCCTCACCGGGAGTCACCATGCGCCGTCCACTGCCTCCGTTGCCGCGCCGCCGATTCGTCACCGCCCTTGCCGCCGTCCCTCTCGCCCTGCTCACCGCATGCGTCGCCGGATCGCCGTCCTCGACCTCGGCGGACAGTGAGGGTGCGTCGTCGGCCCCCGTACGCACCGCATACGGCACCGTCGAGGTTCCGGCCGCTCCGAGAAGGGTCGTCGCGCTGGGAGACACCGTGCTGGACAGCGCCCTTGCCCTGGGCGTCGAACCGGTCGGCACGCTGTCGAGCCGGGGCGGCGACTCCGTGTCCGCCTACCTGGCCGCGAAGGTGCCGGACATTGCCCTGGTCGGCACCGTCGCCGAGACAAACCTGGAAGCCGTCGCCGCGGCCCGCCCCGACCTCATCCTCGCCGCGTCCGGTATGCCGCGGGAGCGGTACGACGCGCTGAAGGCGATCGCGCCGACGGTCGTCCCGGAACCCGCCCGCTTCGGCGACTGGGAGAGCGAGACCCGCACGGTCGCCGCCGCGCTCGGCAAGGAGGCCGACGCCGAGAGACTCCTCACCGGCATTGAGCAGCGTGCCGAGGAAATCGCCGGCCGCCGCTCCGCCGACGGCCCCGAAACAGCGGTCGTCATCCGCTGGATGCCCACCGGCCCGGTGATCCTGTCGTCCGCACTGATGCCCGGCCGCCTGCTGAAGTTGACCGGTGACCGGACCTCTGCCGCCGCGGACTTCACCGGCAAGCCGCACACCGACCCGCTCAGCCTGGAGAACCTCGGCAAGATCGACGCCGACCGCATCTACCTCACCACCCTCAACGCCGACGGGGAGAAGGCCCTGGCCGTGGCCGAGGCGCAGCCGGCCTTCGCCCGACTGAAGGCGGTGCGGGCGGGCAACGTCGACGTGGTCGACGGGGACGTGTGGAGCAGCGCCACCGGACCCCTTGCCGCCGCCAAGGTCCTCGACGGCATCGAGCGGCTGCGCACCACCGGCTGACACCAGCGTCGAAGAGGGCTCACGCGTCAGGCGCGTTGCCGCCCCACCCGCTGCTGAAGGACCTCTTCCAGCAGGTTCAGGGCATCCACCACTCGGTCGCGGTCGGCGCCGAGGCTCCCCAGCAACTCGGCCTCCACTGCCAGCTGGCGGGGAAACATCTCGTCGACCGCGTCGCTCCCCGCCGGCGTGACGGTGACCAGGGCGGCGCGGCGGTCCGCGGGGCTCGGCCTGCGCTCGACGAATCCGCGCTTCTCCAGCTTGGCCAGCGTCTTGCTGACGGCCGCGCGGGAGCAGCCGAGGGTCTCGGCCAGCCGACGGGCGATCACCGGACCCTCGGCGTGCCGGAGTTGTACCAGCGCGTCGAGCTCCGGTGCGGTCAGCGGGGCCCCCTCGTACAGCGGCTCCACGGCGGTGGTCAGCAGTGCCTCGATGCGCTTGACCGGGCGCACGACATCCATGGGAGAGGTGTCGAGGTCGGGGCGTGCTGCTGTCCACATGGCGCGGAAGTCCTCGGGGGTCGATGGGGAAGTCATTGCTGGGTCCAATTGTTAACCGGTAGACAAATGGTTTACTGTGCGGTCCATGGTACCCACCACAACTTCCGGACCGGTGTCCGCGGCGCCGACCGTCACTGCCTCGCCGCGACGGGTCGACGGCAGATACGGCGGCCCGTGGGGGACGTCGTCCCCCGGCGGCGGCCGGCCCGGGGTGCCCAGTGCCGCGGCGGGCTCGCGGGGGCAGCCAGGGTTTCGGCAAACCGGCGGGCGATCAAGGGGTTCCTGGTGACCGCCTCTCCGCCGGGCTCGGCTCAAGGGCCGGTCCGGGCTCGCCGTCATGATGGCGGGAGAGCGGCACGCTGCTCTTCGGGCGACCGGTCGAGCGGCATGGTCCGGAAGGCGCGGCCGTGAGCCTCGAAGGCTCCCGTGAGGTGCCGATGCGCCTCCTCGGTGAGTCGGACGATTCGCGCCCGCCACTGGACCCGCGTCCTCGCGCGTCGCGAAGGAACGCTGCTCAGGTCAGCCGC
Organism: Streptomyces sp. NPDC006365; assembly: GCF_042870755.1. Lineage (NCBI taxonomy): Bacteria > Bacillati > Actinomycetota > Actinomycetes > Kitasatosporales > Streptomycetaceae > Streptomyces > Streptomyces sp. NPDC006365. The sequence continues at coordinate 170,260 of NZ_JBIAHS010000003.1, read as the reverse complement.
CTCGGTGACGGCCTTGTTGACCGCCGCGTGGATTCCCTTGCTCCACCGTGAGAACTCCCGCCAGACAACCAGATCCTCGCCCTCGAGTGCGCCGCCGCTCATGGGACCGGCATGCCGTCCCTGTTGAGGCGTCAACGCGCAGGTTCCTCTCAACTCCTACCTTTGGGACTGCTGTCCGTGCCTGCTTCCATACCGCAGCCGACGCTCGGCCGGGTCGCTTCCATCCTGTGGTTCCCCTTCTTCCTCGCCGTCGTCATGTCGGCACTCTTCGTCGCGCCGCTGGCCCATCCGACACCGCATGACATGCGTATCGGGATCGTGGGTGACCAGCACCGTGCCGAACAGCTCCAAGCACAGCTCGACCATGCAGAACCGGGCGGCTTCCGGGTCGAGACACTGGCCGAGGCGCACGCGGCTGACGCGGTGCGGGACGACGACGTCGCGGCGGCGGTCCTTCCCGGGACCGACCCCGTCGTGCTCGTCGCGTCGGACACCGGTGCGACGCGAGTGAGGTTCCTCGAGCAGTTCCTTCCGAAGGTCATCAACCCGACCTTCAAGGACATCGACCCGAGCCCGGTCGGCGATGCCACCGGCACAGGCGTCTTCTTCTACGCACTTCCCATCGCGATCGTGGCGATGGTGTCCGCGATCGTCCTGCTGCAACTGGGTGCGTGGACGTACCGCCGCAAGCTCACCGCGGTGACGATGATCGGCGCTTTCACCGCCGTGGTCACCTACGCCATCGCCGTCTGGCAGCAGGTGGTACCCCTGAGCTGGAGCTCGGCGCTGCTCATGATCGGCACGTTCGTGTTCGTGCAGGGTGTCGGCTGGACCCTGACGGGAGCCGCGGTGTTCGTGCACCAGTTCCTCGTGCCGATCGCCCTCACGTTCGTCCTCGTGCTCGGCGTCCCCACTGCGGGCGCACCGGTAACGCACGACATGCTGCCCACCGCGCTCGGCCGGCTGCACGAGATCATGCCCCTGGGCCAGTTCGTCACGCTTGTGCGCTCGCTCGCCTCCGGCGTCGGCTCGCCGCTCCACCCCTCGGCCGTGCTCGTGGCGTGGCTCTTCATCGGCGCGGTCCTCGTCAAGCTGGCCGCCGTACGCAGCCGGCGCGGCGTGACCGCCCCGGTCGCTCAGCCCAAGCCGGCATCCCTGCGACGCCTCCATGGCATGGTGTCGTCTCTGTCCGGCGCCCCAGTGGCCCACGCAGCCGTCTGGGTCCTCAGCGAAGAAGACGAGTCGGTCCTGCGGACAGCGACCGACACCTCGGGCGGCTACTCCCTCGACGACGTGCCGGAAGGCACGCACCACGTCCTGGTCACGGCGCGGCACGCCGAACCCGAGTTCGTCACCGTCTCCCTGCACGGAAACGGCGACCGGGCGCACGACTTCGCACTGCAGCAGTGGGACGACCCTGCGGGAAATCTGGTCGTCGAGGCTGCCGGGGAGATCGAACGGTGAGTCCCGACGTCCAAGGGCTCGACCGCCCTGCAACAGCTGAAGCATGCCCCGCCTGTGGCGCAGAACCCGACATGGTGCCCCGCTCCTTCTTCTGGCAGGGCCTTGTCCAGGGGGCCTCGCAACGTGGCCGCTGATCAGGCCGACTGCGATGACCCCGCCCCCTGCGACTGCCTGGGCGGCGCACATCGCGTTTGCCCGTTCGTGTAAGCACACTTGAGAAAGGAAGCCGACATGAGCGTGCCCGCAACCGCTGCGGCACCTGCCCCCGAGCTGTCAGCCCGTCGGCGACGGCCCGGCAACGTGGTGGTCAAGTGGCTCACCACCACGGACCACAAGACGATCGGCACGCTGTATCTGGTCACGTCGTTCGCGTTCTTCGTCATCGGCGGCGTGATGGCGCTGTTGATGCGTGCCGAACTGGCGCGCCCCGGCAGCCAGATCATGTCGAACGAGCAGTCGCCTCGGGAAGATCACCTTCTGGACGCTGTTCATCGGCTTCCACGGCACGTTCCTCGTCCAGCACTGGCTGGGTGCCGAGGGCATGCCACGGCGGTACGCGGACTATCTCGCGGCCGACGGCTTCACCGCGCTGAACACGATCTCGACGATCAGCTCCTTCGTGCTCGGCCTGTCGATCCTGCCGTTCTTCTACAACGTGTGGAAGACCGCCAAATACGGCAAGAAGGTCGAAGTCGACGACCCGTGGGGCTACGGCCGCTCGCTGGAGTGGGCCACTTCCTGCCCGCCGCCGCGGCACAACTTCCTCACCCTGCCGCGGATCCGCAGTGAATCGCCGGCGTTCGACCTGCACCACCCCCAATCGGAAGTGGCCCACATCGGTCCGGCCGGGATGCAGCGGAGCTTGCGATGACGGCGATGAGGGGCCGGCCGTTGGACACGCGCGCGCTGATCAACGAGGTCGAGGGCCATCTGCTCATCGAGGCCGCCCGTGAGGAGGGGCGGGCGGCCGTGGCGCAGTGCACGGCCCACCTCGACTGGTTGACGAACGACCAACGCGAGGAAATCGAGAGGGAGTTCGTCGACATGTACCTGGGCCTCTGCCGGCTCTCCTGGCAGCGAACCGCCTCGCGAGCCCGCGAGGTTCGGGCCGAATACGAGACGGTGTATCGCCGCCTGAGGAGACGACTTGTCACAGGCTGCCTGAGCGTGGCACTCGTCGCAGCGACCGCTCTGCCGATCCTGGCTGCCGTGTGGAGTGACGGCTGACGACTGTGGTTCTGCCGTCTCCCCTGATAGATACCGTCGAAAAGTGCGGGGCGGTCGGCGGGCTTCTACGGGTTCGAGTACCGCCCGTACGCCGGTGCCGAGATGACGGTCCGTCTTGTTTAACCAGCATATACATTCTCATCACCCTGTAATGCAGGACTTATCCTGTCATCACGATGCATCCATAGCGTCGCAGCATGTTCTTCACCTATCTGAGGCGCGAACTGCGCCGTCGCAGAAAGGCAGCGCTCGTCGTTGCCTCCGGGCTCGCGCTCGGCATCGCACTGGTCATCGTCGTCAGCTCCGTCTCGGCCGGTATGGAGCAGGCTCAGGGCAAGGTCCTTCAGTCGCTGTACGGCCTGGGGACCGACATGACCGTCACCAAGGCGGCCGAGCCGCCTGAGGAGGGCGATGCCGGCGGACGGTCGCGCTTCCAGTTCGACGCAAAGGACGGCGACTCGGGGGAGGAGCAGAGCACTGACCGCGTCATGGTCCAGGGATTCCAGACTCTGTCGTCCAGCACCGTCACCAAGGTCGGCGAGCAGCAGGGGGTCGGCGAGGCGGTCGGCGGGCTGAGCCTCAACGTGGTGAAGGTCAACGGCGAGTTCAGCCAGGGCCAGATTCAGCCGGGCCAGGGAGGCCCCGGCGGGGCGGAGGGCAGAGTCCAGGGCGGCGGCGCCGACTTCGAGGTCAACAGCTACACCGTCTACGGCACCGACGTCACCAACCTCGCCATCGGCCCGCTGACCTCCTCCAAGATCAGCAAGGGCCGCACGTTCAAGGAATCCGAGACCGATGCCAAGGCCGCGGTCGTCGACGAGTCGTACGCCAAGGAGAAGGACCTCACCCTCGGCGACACCGTCACGATCTCCGGTACCAAGTTCGACATCATCGGCATCGCCACACCGGACAGCGGTGACGCGGCCGCCAACCTCTACATCCCTCTTGAGCAGGCCCAGACCCTGTCCGACTCCAAGGACAAGGTCACCACGGTCTACGTCCAGGCGACCGACTCGCAGCAGATCGACGCCGTCAAGAGCACCATCCAGCAGAACATCCCCGGTACGACCGTGACCACGTCAGCCGATCTGGCCGACACGGTGTCCGGCTCCCTGTCCACGGCCTCCAACCTCGCCTCGAACGTGGGCAAGTGGCTGTCGATCGCGGTGCTCGTGGCAGCGTTCCTCGTCGCCGGCCTGCTGACCATGTCGGCCGTCTCCCGCCGAGTTCGGGAGTTCGGCACCCTCAAGGCACTGGGCTGGAAGTCGGGCCGCGTCACCCGGCAAGTCGTGGGCGAGGCGGTCGTGAACGGACTCGTCGGCGGCGCACTCGGAATCGCCCTGGGCCTCGCGGGAGCGTACGCCGTCACCGCGGTCAGCCCGACGCTCCAGGCCCAGATCGGTGCCACCGGCGGCACGGCAGGTCCCGGCGGCATGGGCGGCCCTATGCGGCAGTCCGCGTCCCAGGCGCTCGAGGTCGCGCTGACCGCGCCCATCAGCCTGTCGACCATCGGTATCGCCGTAGGCCTCGCCGTCGCGGGTGGGCTGATCGCGGGCTCCTTCGGCGGCTGGCGCGCCTCCCGGCTGCGGCCCGCAGACGCGCTGCGCCGCGTCGAGTAGACCCGGCGGCCGGGCCGCCCCCTCCCCCCGGTCGGCCCGGCCGTCGACGAGCCCTCCGCAGACGGCTCCGCATCGCACCCCCCTTACTTCTCATTGGAGTTGCACCATGTATCAGCTCAGAGGTGTCACCAAGCGCTACCGCAAAGGCAGGGAAACGGTCCACGCGCTCGCCGACGTCGACCTGACGATCGCGGACGGTGACCGGCTCGTCATCCAGGGCCCCACCGGCGGCGGCAAGTCCACGCTCCTCCAGATGCTCGGCGGACTCGACCGGCCCACCTCGGGAAGCGTGGAACTCGACGGCACCGATCTGGCCAGGCTGTCCGAGGCCAAGCTCACGAAGGTGCGGTCACAGTCCATCGGCTTCGTCTTCCAGAGCTTCAATCTCATTCCCACGCTGAGCGCTCAAGAGAACGTCGAGACGGCGCTCGTGCCGCTCGGTGTCAAGGCCCACGAGCGGCGCGAACGGGCCGCCGAGGCACTGAAGTCGGTGGGCCTCGGGGAACGCCTCGGCCACCTTCCCTCCGAGTTGTCCGGCGGTCAGCAGCAGCGTGTGGCTATCGCGCGGGCCCTGGTGAAGCGGCCGAAGGTGCTGCTCGCGGACGAACCCACCGGCAACCTCGACGAGTCCATGCGTGACGACATCATGGATGTGCTGGAGTCCATGTGGAAGGAGCACGGGCTGACCTTCATCATGGTCACTCACGACTCCTCCATCGCGGAGAAGGCACCGCGCCTGGCTACGATCCGCAAGGGGGCCCTGACGGTCACCGAGAAGGCAGCCTGAGGGAGAACGCTGCCGGGCCGGGGAGCAGGATCGAGCACGCGGTTCCTCCTCGGCAAGGACCCGCCTGAGCCGAAGCCAGAAACGGCCTGATCACAGCCGACCGCGTCACGTATCACTCCTCATGGCGAGCGGCCCCCCCCCCCCCCCCCCCGGGGGGGGGGGGCCGGGGGGGGGGGGGGGGGGGGGCCCCGGCCCCCCCCCCCCCCCCCGGCCCCGCGCCGCCCCAAAACAAGCCCCCCGCCACCACGGGCGGGTA